>NZ_AP022569.1:4653702-5318517 GCF_010727945.1 Mycobacterium cookii | reverse complement strand
CGTCCGCCGGACGGTCGAGCCACTCACGGGCGTCCCAGCACGCCGCACCGAGCGCCTCGGTGGAGTCATTCCGATCCGCGTCAGCGCCGCCACCTCGTCGCCGATGCGTCCGTGGGCGATCATGCCGCCCGCATCGGTGCCGGCGTAGATCGGTATGCCGGCCTCGCGGCCGCGCTCAGCCGCGGATAGCAGTTCGCGTACAGATCGCGCATGTGGGCGGCGTAGACAGGGTATTTCGCTGCGGCGTCGGCGATCCGGGAAAGTTCTCGACGTTGATCAGGGTGGGAACCAGCGCGGTTCCGTGTTCGACCATCAACTCGATGATGTCGTCGGTGAGCCCGGTGCCGTGCTCGATGCAGTCGATCCCGGACCGGATCAGGCCCGGCAGCGCGTCCTCGCCGAAGACGTGCGCAACCCGCGCGCCGTGGTCGTGGGCCGCGTCGATCGCAGCCTTCAGCACGTCGTCGGACCACAGCGGCGCCAAATCGCCTATGCGGTCGATCCAGTCACCGACCAGCTTGACCAGCCGTCGCCGCGTCGCGCCTGCAGCGCCACCGCGTCGGGTAGTTGAGATTCGTCTTCGATGTCGATCGGCAGCCCGGGCATGTAGCGCTTCGGGCGGGCCAGATGGCGGCCGGCGCGGATGATGCGAGGGCAGGTCGTCGCGATCGTCGAGACTGCGCGTGTCGACCGGTGATCCACAGTCCCGCAACAGCAGCGCGCCAACATCGCGTTCGGTCTCGGCCTGGGCGATCGCCTCGTCGAGTTCCACGGCGCCGCCCGGCCCCACCCGACGTGGCAGTGCGCATCGACCAGGCCCGGCAGAATCCAGCCGCCGTCGAAGATCGTGTCGGCGCCGCCGACCGGTTCACGGCTGATCCGGCCGTCGACGATCCACAGTTCGATGGGTTCCTCGTCGGGCAGCCCGACTCCTCGAACGTGCTGCGGCACTTACTTGTTGCCCGGGAACTTCAGCTTGGACAAGTCGAAATCGGCCAACCCGGGCGGCAGTTCGTCCAGACCCTGCGGCATGTTCGACAGGTCGGGGAATCCGGCGGGCATGCCTGCGCCGAGCGGCCCGCGCACCTTCGGCGGAGTAGGCCCGAACTTCTTGCCCTTCTTCCCTTTGCCGCCTTTGCCTTTCGCGTTCTTCCGGGTCGCCGACTTGCGGCCCAGCCGGAATGCCCATCCCGCCGACCATCGCCGACATCATCTTGCGGGCTTCGAAGAACCGGTCGACCAGTTGATTGACCTCGGACACCGTGACCCCGGAACCGTTGGCGATACGCAGCCGCCGTGAGGCGTTGATGATCTTCGGGTCGGCCCGCTCCTGCGGCGTCATGCCGCGGATGATGGCCTGCAGCCGGTCGAGTTGGCTGTCGTCGACGGCAGCCAGCGCTTCTTTCATCTGGCCTGCACCGGGCAGCATGCCCAGCAGGTTGCCGATCGGACCCATTTTGCGGATCGCCAGCATCTGCTCGAGGAAGTCCTCGAGCGTCAACTCGCCGGACCCGATCTTGGCCGCGGCATCTTGGGCCTGCTGCGCGTCGAACACCTGCTCGGCCTGCTCGATCAGGCTGAGTACATCGCCCATGCCCAGGATGCGGCCGGCCATCCGGTCCGGATGGAAAACGTCGAAATCCTCGAGCTTCTCACCGGCTGACGCGAAAAGTATTGGCACGCCTGCTATTTCGCGGACGGACAGCGCCGCGCCACCTCGGGCGTCACCGTCCAGCTTGGTCAGCACCACACCGGTGAAGCCGACGCCCTCGCCGAACGCCTGCGCGGTGGCCACGGCGTCCTGACCGACCATGGCGTCCAGGACGAACAGCGTCTCGTCGGGGTTGACGGCGTCGCGGATGGCGGCGGCCTGGGCCATCATCTCCTCGTCGATACCCAGCCGTCCGGCGGTGTCGACGATCACCACGTCGTAGTGCTTGGCGCGGGCTTCGGCGAGCCCGGCGGCTGCGACGGCGACGGGGTCGCCCTCACCGGCCTGCTGGTCCGCCTCGTGCGATGCACCGGGATGCGGCGCGAACACCGCGACACCGGCCCGCTCGCCGGTGATGCGCAACTGGTCGACGGCGCCGGGCCGCTGCAGGTCGCAGGCCACCAGCAGCGGGGTGTGCCCCTGATTGCGCAGCCACAGCGCGAGCTTGCCGGCCAGCGTGGTCTTACCGGAACCCTGCAGACCGGCGAGCATCACCACGGTCGGCGGCGTCTTCGCGAACGCCAGCTGGCGGGTCTGCCCGCCGAGGATGCCGACCAGTTCCTCGTTGACGATCTTGACGACCTGCTGGGCCGGGTTGAGCGCTCCGGACACCTCGGCGCCCTTGGCCCGGTCTTTGATGCGGCCGACGAACGCCCGCACCACCGGCAGCGAAACGTCGGCCTCCAGCAGTGCCAACCGAATCTCGCGGGTGGTGGCGTCGATGTCGGCGTCGGTCAGCCGGCCTGCTGCGGAGTCCCTGCAGGGCCCCGGTGAGCCGATCGGACAGCGATTCAAACACGCAGCCCAGCCTAATCGCGATCGCGAGCCTCGCGGAGTCGGCCTGAAGTATGGCGAAAACGCGGCTAGCCGCGGCCTCGCCGTCGAAAACGCGGCTGGCCGCATTTTCGGCGGCGTTTTGACGGATGATCGGCCCATGCTCGAGGTGATCGACAAGGGCGCCGTCAGCCGAGTGCATCCGGTGCCGCTGTTGTTCGTGCACGGTGGCTGGCATTCAGCCTCGTGCTGGGCCAACTTCGTGGACTTCTTCGCCGACGCCGGCTACCGCGCGGTGGCGCTGAGCCTGCGCGGACACGGCGGCAGCCCCACCGCGAAGCGTTTCCACGCGTGCTCGATCGCCGACTACGCCGACGACGTCCGCACCGTCGCGGACAGCCTCGGCGGTCGCCCGGTGCTGATCGCGCACTCGCTGGGCGGCTTCGTCGTGCAGCGATACCTGGAGAACCACGACGCCCCGGCGGCAGTTCTGGTGGCATCCGTGCCACCGCGTGGCGTGCTGGGCCTGGCGACGCGCATCTGGAGCCGCCATCCCTGGATCTCGATGCGCTCGCTTCCGGTCGGCAACCTGACCGGGTTCATCGGCACCCCGTCGCTGGTTCGCGAGCACCTGTTCAGCGCGGATACCCCGGCCGACATCGTGGCGTCGAGTGCGGCCGCAGTACAGTCCGAGGCGGTGCGCGCTTCCCTGGTCGACCCGATGATCCGCCGGGTGCGGTGCAGCCGGGTCCGCGCGCCGATGCTGGTCCTGGGCGCCGCGGAGGACGGCATGGTCACCACCGCCGAAGTGCGCGCGACGGCGCGGGCGTACCGGACAGATGCGGAATTCTTTGTCGGCATGGGCCACAACATGATGCTGGAACCGGGATGGCCTGCCGTCGCCGAACGCATCGACGCGTGGCTGTCGACCCGGGATCTGAGCTAGGCGGCGCCCTGGCCGTCCTGCGGAGGTTCCAGCACGGCCAGCAGGTGATGCTCGATCGCCGACCGGGTGCTCGAGCCGGGCTCGCCTGCCGCTTTGGCCGCGGCGCTGCGCTGCGGCAACACGATGCAGAACACGTCGTCGACCATCGATCCCCGGGTGGTGACCTTCGCCCAGTCGATGCTCACCCCGGCCCGTTCCAGGGCGCCGGTGAGTAGTGCGAGCAGACCGGGACGGTCGCTCGCGCGGATTTCGATGATCAACCGGCCGGGTGTCCCGTCGAACCACAGGATCCGCGGCGGCGCGCTCGGGTTGTGAACGGGAACGGCGGTCGGCACCTCGCCGACGGGCTTGGGGTGCGCCGCGCTCGCCCGCTCCTCCAGCGTGCCGAGCACGTCGACCTGCCCGCCGAGCGCGCGGATCAGTTGCTGGCGCAGCGCCGGCCGCCGGCGGGCTCCCGAAATGCGGTGACACGACGAATTCGCTGATCGCGACGCCGTCCTGGATGTTGACCGACGCCGAGTGCACGCGAAGCGAATTCAGCGTCAGCACACCGGCGGCCTTGGACAGCAGCCCGCGCTGATCCGGGGCGATGACCACCGCGTGATACAGCCGCTGGCCGCCTGGCCGTAGCTGGACGTGCACCTTACGGTCGGCGGCCAACGCGATGTACTCGGGATCGAGCGGGTCGGCCTCCGGCAGCGCCTCGCCGTTCATCGCCATACGGCTACGGCGCACCAGGTCGCCGACCAGCGACGCCTTCCAGTCACTCCACACCCCGGGCCCGGTGGCCAGTGAGTCGGCTTCGCTCAGCGCGTGCAGCACGTCCAGCAGCACCGGGTCGCCGTCCAACGCCTCGCAGACGGTGGCAATCGTGTTCGGGTCGTTGAGGTCTTGGCGGATCGCGACTTTCGACAACAGCAGATGGTGGAAGACCAGCTTGGACAGCATCTCGACATCGGTGGGCCACATCCCCAGCCGGGTGCCGATCTGGGTGGCCAGCTGTGCGCCGAGCACACTGTGGTCGACACCGCGCCCTTTGCCGATGTCGTGCAGCAGCGCCGACAGCAACAGCAGGTCGGAGCGAGCCACCCGGGTCGTGAAAATCCTTGCCCGCGAAACTGTTTCGGCCAGGTGACGGTCGACCGTCCAGATGTGGACGACGTCGCGCGGCGGCAGGTCGCGGACCGCGCCCCACTCCGGGAAGAGCCGGCCCCACAACCCGGTGCGGTCCAGTGTCTCGATCACCGCGATGGTGTCTGGCCCCGCGGCCAACAGCACCAGCAGGTTGTCCAATGCGTCCCGCGGCCACGGCGTCGGCAATTCCGGTGCGGTATCGGCCAGTCGACTCAGCGTCGACACCGCGATCGGCAACCCGGTGACCGCCGAGGCCGCCGCGACGCGCAGCAGCAGCGCCGGGTCGCTCTGCGGTCGGGCATCGCGGGCAAGTACGATTTCGCCGGCGTATTCGACCACTCCCTCGTCCAGGGGACGGCGCGGACGCCGCCGGATCGCCGAAATCCCGCGCCGCGGAAGCGCGTTGGCGGCGGTGCGCAGCCCGGCGTCGACGCGGTAGCTGATGGTGCGGCCCACGTCGGACAGCGTGCGCGACAAGTCGAAGCGGTCTCCGATGTGCAACGCCGCGCTGATCTCGTCGGCGAACTGGGCCAGCACCAGATCGTGCCCGCGGCCGGAGACGCGGTGGAGTTCGGTGCGGACGTTGAGCAGCGTCAGGTGGGCGCCGGTCAGCGAACCCAACGGGTCGTCGGCTTCGCCCACGGCCAGCCGGTCGGTGAGGTGGGCGATGGCCAGCGCGTCGAGCAGCTGAACGTCGCGCAATCCGCCGCGGCCCATCTTGAGATCCGGTTCGGCGCGGTGCGCGATCTCGCCGCCGCGGCGCCACCGGGCATGAGTCTCTTCGACGAGTTCGCCGAACAGCGACTGGATTCCGGCCCGCCACTGGCGACGGATTCCGTCGATGAGCCGATCCGAGAGCTCCTGGTCGCCCGCGATGTGCCGGGTATCGAGCATGGCCAGACACGCCGACACGTCGGCACCGGCGACCTTCAGGGTCTGCGGCACGGTCCGAACGCTGTGGTCGAGACGAATGTTGGCGTCCCATAACGGATACCACAGCGAGTCGGCGACCTCCCTTACCCGATCGGAGGGTTTGTCGTCGTGCAGCAGCAGCAGGTCCAGGTCGGAGTAGGGCACCAGTTCACGACGGCCCAGCGAGCCGGTCGCGACGATCGCGAAGCCGCTGCCCGGCGTGATGCCGATCTCGGATGCCTTTGTGGTGAGCCAGAATTCGTGCAGCTCACCCCAGGCTTCTCGCAGGGCAGCGGAATCCAGTTCACTGGGCCCGCGGGCGAGCAGCTTCTCCCGGGCACCGGCCAGATCGCTGGCCGCTGCCTTGGTTTCACCGCCGCGCCGTGCGACGGATCGGAGGTATCCGGCTCGCGTTGCTTCATTCCGAAGGAATCATCACACGGCCGGCGTCAGATCGCGTCGGCTCCGCGCTCGCCGGTGCGGACCCGAACCACGGTTTCCACCGGGCTGACCCACACTTTGCCGTCGCCGATCTTGCCGGTGCGAGCGGACCGTACGATGCTGTCCAGCACCTTGTCGGCGTCGAAGTCTTCGACCAACACCTCTACTCGCACCTTCGGCACGAAGTCGACCGAATACTCAGCACCGCGGTAGACCTCGGTGTGGCCCTTCTGGCGCCCGTAACCCTGGACTTCACTGACCGTCATGCCCAGGATGCCGACCTGCTCCAAGCTGGCCTTGATGTCCTCGAGCGTGAACGGCTTGACGATCGCGGTGATCAGCTTCATTTCCTATTCCGCCTCTACTTTGTCGCCCGCGCGGTGATCGTGGTCGAACGTGCCCTCAGGCAAGCTCGCATGCGGAAGAACAGAGCCACCTGTAGCCGTCGCGAAATCGTAACCGCTCTCCGCGTGCTGAGACTCGTCGACACCAGCCGCTTCCGCCTCAGGAGTCAGGCGCAGCCCGATCGTGTACTTGAGTATCAGGGCCAGGATGAGGGTGACGATAGCGGAGTAGAAAAGGACGCTGAAGGCACCGACCGCCTGCCGCCACAGCTGATCCCAACCCCCGCCGTAGAACAATCCCTTGACGGCGGCAGGGGCCTCAGGCGCGGCAACCAGGCCGACCAGCAACGTGCCGGCCAGACCACCGACCAGGTGCACACCGACCACGTCGAGCGAATCGTCGAAGCCCAGCTTGAACTTCAGCCCGACCGCCAGGGCGCACAGGGAGCCGCCGACCGCACCGATGACCAACGCGCCGACCACGTTGACCGACGAACACGACGGTGTGATGGCGACCAGCCCGGCCACGATGCCCGAGGCTGCGCCCAGCGTCGTCGCGTGCCCGTCGCGGATCCGTTCGGTGAGCAGCCAGGAAAGCATCGCGGCGGCGGTGGCGATGGTGGTGGTGATGAAGGTCGAGGCGGCGACACCGTTGGAGCTGGTGGCCGAACCGGCGTTGAACCCGTACCAGCCGAACCACAGCAGGCCGGCGCCGAGCATCACGAACGGGACATTGTGCGGACGGAACAGCGTCGTTGGCCAACCTTTGCGCTTGCCCAACACCAGGGCCAACACCAAACCGGCCGTACCGGAGTTGATGTGGACCGCGGTTCCACCGGCGAAGTCGATCGCTTTCAGCTTGTTGGCGATCCAACCGCCGTGCTCGGCGGTGACGCCGTCGAACGAGAACACCCAGTGCGCCACCGGGAAGTAGACGAGCGTCGCCCAGAGTCCGGCGAACACCAGCCAAGAGCTGAACTTCAGCCGGTCTGAGACCGCGCCGGAGATCAACGCGACGGTGATGATCGCGAACATCAGCTGGAACGCCACGAAGACGTTCATCGGCAGCGTCCCGGCCAACGGGATGTCGGTGGCGGCTTTACCCGCCGCCGCAGCTGCGGAGTTGCCCCCGATCAGGCCTTTCAGTCCGAAATATTCCAGCGGGTCGCCGAAGAAGTCGTCCTTGTCGTTGCCGAACGCGACCGAGTAGCCGTAGAGCACCCACAGCACCGTCACCACGCCCATCGCGCTGATGCTCATCATGATCATGTTGAGCACGCTGCGGGCGCGGACCATGCCGCCGTAGAAAAACGCAAGTCCCGGGGTCATCAACAGGACCAGCGCGGAACTTGCCAGCATCCAAGCGGTGTCGCCGGTATCGGGCTGGCCCATTGTCGGGAAACTCACTCGCTATCACCTCATCTCGGCCATGAACAGCCGCCAGACAAGTGCCTGTGGCCTGAACCAGAACCTTGCAAAGTGGTTGTTTCCAAAAGCGACGCTGGCAGGTTTCGTCGGTGTTACATCATTCTCATTTGTCATATTGGCGTGCTCAGCCGCGACCAAACGGGTGCGGCGGGTTGCGGGGAAGCTCAGCCCAGCAGCGCGTCGACGAAGGCGGCGGGCTCGAAGGGTGCCAGGTCGTCTGGTCCCTCGCCCAGTCCGACCAGCTTCACCGGCACCCCGAGCTCCTGCTGGACCCGGAAGACGATCCCGCCCTTGGCGGTGCCGTCGAGCTTGGTCAGGACTGCACCGGTGATGTCGACGACGTCGGCGAACACCCGCGCCTGGGCCAGCCCGTTCTGCCCGATGGTCGCGTCGAGCACCAGCAGCACCTCGTCCACGGCGGCGCGGCGCGTCACCACCCGCTTGACCTTGCCAAGCTCGTCCATCAGGCCGGTCTTGGTGTGCAGCCGGCCCGCGGTGTCGATCACGACGACGTCGGCCCCCGCCTCGATGCCCTTGTCGACGGCGTCGAACGCAACTGACGCCGGGTCGGCGCCCTCCGGCCCGCGCACCACGTCGGCGCCCACTCGTGACCCCCAGGTCTGCAGCTGGTCCGCGGCGGCCGCGCGGAAGGTGTCGGCCGCGCCGAGCACCACCCGTCGGCCGTCGGCGACCAACACCCGCGCGAGTTTGCCGACGGTGGTGGTTTTGCCGGTGCCGTTGACGCCGACGACCAGCAGGACCGACGGATGGTCGTCGTGCGGCAGGGCGCGCACCGAGCGGTCCAGGCCGGGTTGCAGCTCGGCGATCAACACCTCCCGCAGCACCGCCCGGGCGTCGGCCTCGCTGTGCACGTCGCTTCTGGCCAGCCGGCTGCGCAGTTGCGCGACAACCGAATTGGTGACGGTCGGGCCGAGGTCGGCGATCAGCAGAGTATCTTCCACCTGCTCCCAGGACTCCTCGTCGAGATCACCTCCACCGATCAGCCCCAACAGGCTGCGGCCCAACGCATTCTGCGATCTGGCGAGTCGACCCCGGAGTCGCTCCAATCGCCCCTCGGGCGGCGCGATGTCCTCAACCCCGGGTGCCGTTTCCGCTGGAAGTGCGGCCGTATCCTGTTCGGGCACTTCGATATCGGAGACCGGACGCTCCAGCACTTCAGGCGCAATGGTCGCGTCGTCATCGACGGCTGGCACTCGGGTGGCGTCGATGGTCTCAGCGGGCTCGGCGGTCTCCGTGCGGCTGAACGTGATGCCCGACGACGCGGTGTAGCCACCCGACCGGTCCAGGGTCGGAGTTTGCTCGCGGGTCGACAAACTGATCTGGCGGCGGCGGTAGCGGACCAACCCCAGCACCAGGACAGCGATGACGATCAGTGCGGCGGCGACCGCGAGCGCGATCCAAAGGCCTTGCGGCAACGTATTTCCTCGCTTAAGTAGTCGTGACCAGCTGGTTGACCTGCTGGCCGCGCATTCGCTGAGAGATGACCGCGGTGATGCCGTCGTCACGCATCGTCACGCCGTACAACGAGTCGGCGACCTCCATGGTCGGTTTCTGGTGCGTGATGACGATCAGCTGCGACTTGGCGCGCAGCAGTTCGAACAGTCCGATCAGCCGGCGCAGGTTGGTGTCGTCGAGCGCCGCTTCCACCTCGTCCATGATGTAGAACGGCGACGGGCGGGCCCGGAAGATGGCCACCAGCATGGCGACCGCGGTCAGCGACTTCTCACCACCGGACAGCAGCGAGAGCCGCTTGACCTTCTTGCCGGGCGGACGAGCCTCCACCTCGATGCCGGTGGTCAGCATGTCGTCGGGGTCGGTGAGTTTCAGCCGGCCTTCGCCGCCGGGGAACAGCGCGGCGAACACGCCCTGGAATTCGCGTTCGACGTCGGCGTAGGCCTCGGCGAACACCTGCAGGATGCGCGCGTCGACGTCGGCGACGACGTCGAGCAGGTCTTTGCGGGCGGCCTTGACGTCCTCGAGTTGGGTGGACAGGAAGTTGTAGCGCTCCTCCAGCGCGGCGAACTCTTCGAGTGCCAGCGGGTTGACCCGGCCGAGCTCGGCCAGCTCACGCTCGGCCCGCTTGGCGCGGCGCTCCTGAGTGGGCCGGTCGAAAGGCATCGGAGCCGGCGCAGTCACCTGCTCGCCGCGTTCGCGGGCCTGCTCGTATTCCGCCATCTCCAGTTCCGTCGGCGGCAGCGAGGTCTGCGGACCATATTCGGCGACAAGCACTTCCGGCGTCATACCGAACTGCTCGAGCACCATCTGCTCGAGCTGTTCGATGCGCAACGCCGCCTGCGCCTTGGCGACCTCGTCGCGATGCAGCGACTCGGTGAGCGTGCCGATCCGGGCGTTCAGTGTGTTCACCTCGTCGCGGACTGCGGCCATCGCCGCCGAGCGCTGCTGACGTTCGGCGGCGAGCACGTCACGGTCGCGTGACGCCGCCGCAACGACCTGCGTCAGCCGTCCGGCGAGCCGCCGGCCGGCGTCGGCGACCGCGGCGGCCACCGCAGCCGCGTGCTCGCGCGCCGCGCGGGCCTGCTGCGCACGCACCCTCGCCTCTCGTTCGGCAGCGGCAGCCCGTCGCAGCGAATCCGCTTTTCCGCGAACGGCATTGGCTCGTTCTTCGGCGGTGCGCACCGCGAGCCGGGCTTCCACCTCGACGCTGCGGGCCGACTCGGCGGCCGCGGCGATCTGCTGACGATCGACTGGCTCGGCGACGACGTGTTGGGTCTCCTCGACATTGCGCAGCCGGGCCTCGAGCTCACCGAGCTCGCCGAGGGTGTCGGCGCGGCCGGTCTCCAGTTCCTCACGCTGGCGCACCAGCCTGCGCCACTCCTCGTCGGCGGCGCGGGCATCTTGGCCCAACCGGCCGAGCTGGTCATAGATCGCCGAGATGGCGGCGTCGGATTCATTGAGCGCGGCCAGCGCCTGCTCGGCGGAATCCTGGCGGGCGGCTTGCTCGGTCTTCGCTCCGGACAACGCCGCACCGAGTTGGCCGGCATTCGACTCAGCAGCCTCGAGTTCCGCTCGCGCCTTGGCGATTTCGGAGGTGAGCTCAAGCGTCGAGGGTTTGCGGTCCGATCCGCCGATGACCCGGCCGGCGCCCACCAGATCGCCGTCACGGGTCACCGCGCGCAACTGCGGACGGTCGGCGACGAGGTTCACCGCTTCGCTCAGGCTGCCGACGACGGCGACCCCGGACAGCATGGCGACCAACGCGCCGCGCAACCGCCCCGGAACCTCGACCAGGTCGAGAGCCCACCGCGCGCCCTCGGGCAGCGCGCCCGACGGCGCCGACTCGTTCAGCGGCCAGTCACTCAGCACGATGGCCGCGCGGCCGCCGTCGGCGTGCTTCAGCGCGGTCACCGCATCGGCGGCGGCGCTGACGCTCTCGGCGGCCAGCGCATCGGCGGCGGCGCCCAGCACGGCCGCCAGTGCAGCCTCGTAACCCGACTGCACTTTGACCAGCTTGGCGACCGACCCGAAAAGACCTGCGCTGCCCCGGTTTTGGGCGAGCCACGCCGCGCCGTCCTTGCGCTCGAGCCCGACTGACAATGCGTCGATCCTGGCATGCAGGGACGCCACCTGGCGCTCGGCACCGCGCTCGGCGGCTTGCAGTTCAGCGACCCGCTCGTCGGCCAGTCGCAGCGCCGTCACCGTTCGGTCGTGGTGCTCGTCCAGGCCTACCTCGCCCTGGTCGAGTTCACCGACTCGGCCCTGCACGGTCTCGAATTCGGCCTTGGCTTGTTGCGCGCGCGGCGGCCTCTTCGATGCGCTCGGAGAGCTTGGCCACGCCGTCGTCGATCGATTCGACCCGAGCTCGCATCGTTTCGACTTGGCCGGCCAGCCGGGCCAGGCCCTCGCGGCGGTCGGCTTCGGCCTGTACGGCAGCCACGTGCGCCTGCTCGGCTTCGGCAGCGCGGCGCTCCTTTTCAGCCAACTCGGCGCGGGCGGCGTCGAGCCGGCTGCGGGTGGCGGCCAGTTCGCCGAGCAGTTGCTGCTCGGCAGCGGCGACCTGCTGGGCCTCGGCCTCCAACTCGTCGGGATCGGGGCCACCGGTCGAGACGGTCTCCACGTCGAGGTGCTGGGCGCGCTCACTGGCGATCCGCACCGTCGCACTGACCCGTTCGGCCAACGCGGACAACCGAAACCAGGTCTGCTGCGCCGACTCGGCACGCTCGGACAGGGCCGTCAGCCGGGTTTCGTGCCCGGCCAGTTCTTCGGACGCCACTGCCATCCGGGCCGAGGCCTCGTCGTGCTCGCGACGCAGCGCCGCCTCGGCCTCGTTCGTGTTGTTGAGCTCGGACTGCCTGGTGACCACATCGTCGGCGGCCAACCGGAGCCGGGCGTCGCGCAAGTCGGCCTGAATGGTCTGGGCCCGCCGCGCCACTTCGGCCTGACGACCCAACGGTTTGAGCTGGCGGCGCAATTCGGTGGTCAGGTCGGTCAGCCGGGCCAGGTTCGCCGACATCGCCTCGAGCTTGCGGACCGCCTTTTCCTTGCGCTTGCGGTGCTTGAGCACACCGGCGGCTTCCTCGATGAATGCCCGACGGTCCTCCGGTCGGGATTCCAGTATCTCGTTGAGCTTGCCCTGCCCGACGATGACGTGCATCTCCCGGCCGATTCCGGAGTCGCTCAGCAACTCCTGCACGTCCATCAAACGGCATGTGCTGCCGTTGATTTCGTATTCGCTGGCGCCGTCGCGAAACATCCGGCGGGTGATCGACACCTCGGAGTACTCGATCGGCAGTGCATTGTCGGAGTTGTCGATCGTCACGGTGACCTCGGCGCGGCCCAGCGGCGCCCGCGACGACGTACCGGCGAAGATGACGTCTTCCATCTTGCCGCCACGCAGCGTCTTGGCGCCCTGCTCCCCCATCACCCAGGCCAGCGCGTCGACCACGTTGGATTTGCCCGACCCGTTGGGCCCGACCACCGCGGTGATGCCTGGCTCGAATCGCAGAGTCGTCGGCGAGGCGAAGGACTTGAAGCCCTTCAGCGTCAGACTCTTGAGGTACACGGCGTGCCAGACTACCTTTCCGGCCGGTGACGATGCGGGACGCCGCGCGTCCCGAGGAGGAACCGGGCTATCGCTCAGTGAAGCCGCTGATGGCTTCGCCGCGCGGCGACCAGTCGACGACAACGGTGTCGACGTGGCCTGGCGTTTTCCCACTTTGTAACAGGAGCAACAGCTGTTCACAGGCGCCACGTGAGCCTTGCGCCACGACCTGCACCCGGCCGTCCGGGCGGTTGGCGGCGTAGCCGGTCAGACCGAGCTCCAGGGCTCGTGACCGGGTCCACCAGCGAAAGCCAACGCCCTGGACGTGGCCGTGCACCCACGCGGTCAGGCGGACGCCGTCATGCTCCGACATCGACGACCCGGAAGTCGACCGTCGTTCCCGCTTTCAGCGTTCGCCCGACCGTGCACACCTGGTCTACGGCGCGCCGGACCACGGTGAGGAGCCGCGTCTTCTCCTCGTGGTCCAAACCCGACAGGTCGATCTCGAGCTTCTCCTCGAGCAGTGGATAGACCTCTTGGTCACGGTCGGCCGCGCCGGACACCCGCACCGTCGCCGGATAGTCGTCGCCGAGCCGTCGCGCCAGCGGCGAGTCGCTGGACATCCCACTGCACGCGGCGAGCGCAATCTTCATCAGCTCCCCCGGCGTGAAGACACCGTCAACGTCTTCGGAGCCGACGAGAACTTCGGCACCGCGCGAGCTATGGCCGGTGTAGCGGCGCACCCCGGTGCGCTCCACCCACAGATCTGTCATGGGTTCTTTCTACCGCTTCGGCCGGTGCCGCCGAGATCGACGCCAGCGCGGCAAAGTTCGAGAGCGCGTCGCGGCAGCGTCGATTTCGACGAGACAACCTCAGCCCCGCGGCCGCGGCTGATCACGCGGGCAGTAGAACGACGAGCGGTTCATGAACTTCTCCCGGCGGATCACCGCGCCGCAGCGCCGGCAGGGTTTGCCTTCGCGGCCATAGACATTCAGCGACCGATCGAAGTAGCCAGACTGGCCGTTGACATTGACGTACAGCGAGTCGAACGATGTACCGCCCTGCGACAGCGCATCGCGCATCACCTCGGCGGCGGCCTCCAACAGCGCGATGAGCTGACGGCGGGTCAGCTTTTCAGCCAGGCGGGCGCCGTTGATCTTGGCCCGCCACAACGCCTCGTCTGCGTAGATGTTGCCGATACCTGACACCACGGTCTGGTCGAGCAACTGGCGCTTGATCTCGGAATGCTTGCGCCGCAACACCTTGACGACCGCGTCGATGTCGAAGCGCGGGTCCAGCGGGTCGCGCGCCAGGTGCGCGACGGGGGTCGGGACCACGCTGCCGTCCACCGTCACCAGGTCGGCCAATTGCCAACCGCCGAACGTCCGCTGGTCGACGAAGCTCAGCGTGGTGCCGTCGTCAAGGATCGCGGCGATGCGAAGGTGACCGGCATTGGGGATTTCGCCGAGCAGCATCTGCCCACTCATGCCGAGGTGAACGACCAGTGCCTGGTCGTCGCCGCTGGGCCCGTCGAGGGTGAGCCACAGATATTTCCCGCGTCGGTCGCTGCCGGTGATCCGGGCGTCGAGCAACCGCGCGGTGAGATCGGCGGGGCCTGCTTCATGGCGGCGGACAGCACGAGGGTGATGCACGCGGACGGCGGTGATTGTCTTACCGACCACGTGGGCCTGCAATCCGCGCCGCACCACCTCGACTTCAGGCAGCTCGGGCATCTACTCGGACGATTCTCCGGGTAGGGCGCTGTCGAGTTGCGCCAAAGCCTCGACGGCCTTCTCGGCCGCCTTTTGTTCGGCTTCTTTCTTGGTCCGGCCGATGCCGGATCCATAGGGGGTGTCCATCACGAGGACGACGGCGGTGAATTCCCGCAGGTGATCGGGCCCAGTGGAGCTGACCTCGTACGACACCGGACCGAGGCCGCGGGCCGCGGCCAGTTCCTGCAGGCTGGTCTTCCAGTCCAGCAGCCCACCCTCGTCCAGCAGCTCGGTGAACAACCGCAGGATCACGTCTTGCACCACATCCATGCCGTGCTGCAGGTAGATCGCGCCCAGCAAGGCCTCGAGGCTGTCGGCGAGAATGCTGGATTTATCCGCCCCGCCGGATTTGAGCTCGCCGCGTCCCAGCAACAAGTGCGCGCCCAGCCCCTTGTCGGTCAGTCCGCGCGCGACTCTGGCCAGCGCCTGGGTGTTGACCACGCCGGCGCGCATCTTGGCCAGATCGCTTTCCGGGCGTTCGGGGTGTCGGTGGTAGAGGTGCTGCGTGACGGTCAGGCCCAGTACGGCGTCGCCGAGAAATTCCAGGCGTTCGTTGGTTTCAGTCCGCCGTGCTCGTAGGCGTAGCTGCGGTGGGTCAACGCCAGCGTCAACAACTCGTCGTCCAGCTCCACGCCGAGCGCGGCGAATAGATCACTCATTGCCCCGGCCCATCTCCCTCGGGCGGTAGCAAGTTCGCCAGCTTGGCCCAGCGCGGGTCGACCTCGTCGTGGTGATGGCCGGGTTCGGCGCTCGCCAGTGCGACGCCGCACTTGGGGCAGAGGCCCGGGCAGTCCGCTCGGCACACGGGCGCGAACGGCAATTCGAGGCCGATGGCGTCGATGATCGGCTGTTCCAGGTGGACCATGTCGTCGACGACCCGACCGACCTCGCCGTCCTCGGTGGTGGCCTCGGTGATGCTGTCCGGATAGGCGAACAGCTCGGTCAGGGCGACCTCGATGTGCTCGCTGAATGGTGTGAGGCAGCGCGAACATTCGCCGGTGATCGGCGCCGACACGGTCCCGCTGACCAAGACACCCTCGGACACCGACTCGATGCGAAGGTCGAGGTCCAGCGGCGCGCCCGGCTGAATTCCGATGAGGTCCAGTCCGATATGCGACGGGCTGCTCACCGTATTGTTCAGCGGGAACATCGCACCCGGCGTCGCCCCAGCCGCGCGATGTCGACGGATAGCGGCGAGCGTCGGTGCGAATGCGCGGTGTTTCGCTGCTGCCGGGCCATGGCGGCAATTCTACGGGCGGCCACGGACCGCCCCGCGTCGCTGGTAGGAGGGCTACCGCTGGGCGTAGTCGTGCACGCCCGCCGCCGTTCGGAGTTGGTGGCGGCCGCGGTTGACCGAGCGCAGCGTGGTGTTGAGGTGCTCCTCGAACTCGGCGAGCTTGCTGTCGACGTAGACGTCGCATTCGCCGCGCAACCGGTCGGCCTCGGCGTGCGCCGCATCGATCAGCCGGGCGGATTCGGCGTTGGCCGACTGCACGACCTCCGTTTGCGACACCAGGCGCTGCTGTTCCCTGATGCCTTCCTGCACGGCCTTCTCGTAGGAGATGTTGCCGTTCTCGACGAGCCGGTCCGCTTCGGTCTTGGCACGACCGGTGGTGGCCTCGTATTCGCGCTTGGCCGAGGCGCCGATCCGGGCCGCTTCCTCGCGGGCCTCGCCGACCATCCGCTCGCTGTGCTGGCGCGCCTCGCCGACCATCCGGTCGGCCTGCGCCTTGGCGTCGGCAAGGATGCGGTCGGCTTCCGATCGGGCGTGGTTGAGCAGCGAATCCGACTCGGTGTTCGCCGCGGACATGACGGAGTCCGCGTGCGTCTTGGCCTCGTGCAACAGCGCGTCGCGGGCGTCGAGCACGTCTTGGGCGTCGTCGAGCTCGCCCGGGATCGCGTCCTTGATGTCGTCGATCAGCTCGAGGACATCGCCCCGGGGCACGACGCAGCCCGCGGTCATCGGCACGCCACGAGCTTCTTCGACAATTCCGCCCAGCTCGTCGAGCGCCTCAAAAACTCGGTACACGGCAACACCCTCCCGGCTTGTTTGTTGTTACCAGTGTGCCTGGTGTTGCTTCTGTGACTGCGTTTCCAGGCCCGGTGTGTCGGGATTAGGGCCGGAATCGCCTCGATTACCTGCACACTTGACGCAATTATGTCGGTTCCGGCGCATCGGCGGCAACGCCGGACCCGCCCGGAACGCGGTGGCGACGCGACGGTCGTAGTATGCGGAATACCCCCTAGGGGTATCACGTTGGGAGGTGCTATGGCACACGCGGTGGGACATGCGCTGGCGCTGACCGGATCCATGACGTGGGAGATCCTGTGGGCCCTGATCCTGGGCTTCACCCTGTCGGCGGTGGTGCAGGCCGTCGTACGCCGATCGACCATTGTCGCCCTGCTGGGTGACGACCGGCCCCGCACCCTGGCCGTCGCGGCGGGACTGGGTGCCGCGTCCTCGTCCTGCTCGTATGCCGCGGTGGCGTTGGCCCGTTCGCTGTTCCGCAAAGGCGCCAATTTCACCGCGGCGATGGCCTTCGAGATCGGCTCGACCAATCTGGTGGTCGAATTGGGCATCATCCTGGCGCTGCTGATGGGCTGGCAGTTCACCGCAGCGGAGTTCATCGGCGGTCCGTTGATGATCGTGGTGCTCGCGGTGTTGTTCCGGCTGTTCGTGCGCTCGCGCCTGATCGACGCGGCCCGTGAGCAGGCCGATCGCGGGTTGGCCGGTTCGATGGAAGGCCATGCGGCCATGGACATGTCGGTACAGGGCGAAGGATCGTTCTGGCGGCGACTGTTGTCGCGAGAGGGCTTCACCTCGGTTTCTCATGTGTTCGTCATGGAGTGGGCCGCGATCCTGCGCGATTTGGTGGTCGGACTGTTGATCGCCGGCGCGATCGCAGCCTGGGTGCCCGAATCCTTCTGGCAGCACTTCTTTTTCGCCGATCACCCGGTGCTATCGGCGTTGTGGGGGCCGGTAGTGGGCCCCGTCGTCGCGATCTTCTCGTTCGTCTGCTCGATCGGCAACGTGCCCCTGGCGGCGGTGTTGTGGAACGGCGGCATCAGCTTCGGCGGCGTCGTCTCGTTCATTTTCGCCGACCTGCTGATCCTGCCGATCCTGAACATCTATCGGAAGTACTACGGCACGGCGATGATGTTCGCACTACTGGGCACCTTCTACGGCGCGATGGTGGTGGCCGGATATCTGGTCGAATTACTGTTCGGCGCAACGGGTTTGATCCCGTCGCACCGCAACGCGATGGTGATGGAAGCCGGCATTTCATGGAACTACACCACCTGGCTCAACGTCGCGTTTCTGGCCTTGGCGGCGCTGCTGGTCGTCCGCTTTGTGACGACGGGCGGCATCCCGATGTTGCGGATGATGAACGGCTCCCCCGACGACGAACAGCACGGACAGCACTGTCACTAGTGACCGCGAGCGACCGCTCCACGGGGCGGGCACGCCGCGGCGTCGTCAGCGGGTGGGTTACCTGCTTGAAAGAGCAGGCGTTTGAGCTCGCGCCGGTCCGCGTGGCTCAGATGGGCCAGCAACTGGTCGTCGGCTTCGCCGACCGCGGCTTCGGCACGTTTGAGTAGCGCACTGCCCTTCCGGGTGAGCTGAGCGGGCAGGGCGCGGCCCGACGGCGCGGTCGCAGGGCGGGTGACCAGGCCCATGTCTTGCAGCCCCTGCAGAACCTGGTTCATCGCCTGAGCGGTGACGTGGGTGTGCCGAGCCAGTTCGGCGCTGGTGCGTCCGGGGTCGTCGTCGAGGATGCGCAGGCAGACGAACTCGGGTAAGCCCAGCCCGAGCGGTCGCAGCGCCATGGTGGCCTGGGGCCGCAGACGCGCCATCAACCTTCGCACCAGAAAGCCCAGCGGTTGATCCTCGGATTCGGCCATCGCCTAATGCTGACACGCGATCGGTGATCGCGTGTCGCACGACATGCGCCAGTATCAAGTTACTTGACACGGTAGCAGCCCGCGCGTATCAACTAAGTAGATCTAACAGTAAGCGGCTGTGTCGGCCGACCAGTCGCCACTCGATTGAAGGAGACAACAATGTCCGGTAACGGATTCTTTGGCGGACCGGGCTTCGGTGGCCCGGGATTTGGCGGACCAGGTTTCGGTGGCCCGGGTTATGGCGGACCAGGCTTCGGCGGCCCCGGCTGGGGCGGCCCCGGCTGGGGTGGGCCCGGCCAGGGCGGACATGGCCGAGGCGGGCACGGCTGGGGTGGACGCCGCCGGCGTGCGGTGGTCGGTACCGCCGCCCTGCTGCTCGATGGGCCCGCCAACGCCGAACAGCTCGTCCAGCGCGTTCACGACGCCACCGACGGTGCGTTCACGCCGCCGCAGGAGATCGTCGAGCTAGCGATCGGCAAGCTCGCCGGCCGGGGCTTCGTCAGCGTCGACGACGGGGTGGCCACTCTGACCGAGTTGGGCCGTAATGTGTTGCAGTGGAAAGGCATCAGCAGCGAGAGCATTCACGCGCGGCTTGCTCAGGCCGGGAAATTCGGCGACGTCGCCAAGATCCGCTGGGGCCTGTTCGAACTCGCCGGTCTGGCTCGCACGATCCACTGGTCGGGCACCGACGCGCAGAAGGCGAAGCTCGCCGAAGCGCGAACCAAGGTACTGACGGCGATCACCGAAGCCAAGCAGTCGCTGCACGGCGCGCTCGCCGAGAGCTGACCTAGCTGTACTGACCACGGACGTTGGTGACGGCGTGGTGTGGTGACAAAGCGAAGACCTCCGAGTGAAGTGCGAGCTGTCTAGGAAAGCACTCACACACCGGAGGTCTTCGTGTCTCACCGTAATGCCCCTTTGTCGGAGCTGGGCCGTCTGCGTTTAGCGCGTTGTGTTGTCGAGGATGGTTGGCCGCTGCGGCGGGCCGCAGAGCGCTTCCAGGTTGCGGTGAGCACCGCGGCGCGCTGGGCAAGCCGGTATCGCGCGTTCGGTGAGGCCGGCATGGCCGATCGGTCCTCGCGCCCGCATCACAGCCCCAACCGGACCCCGACGCGCACCGAGCGGCGCATCATCGGGGTGCGTGTTACTCGACGCTGGGGACCAGCACGTATCGGTTACCTGCTCGGAATTCATCCCTCGACGGTGCATCGGGTCCTGACCCGATATCGGCTGGCCAAATTACGCTGGCTGGATCGCCCGACCGGGCGCGTCGTGCGCCGCATGCACTCCGAGCACTGTGGGGATCTGGTTCATGTCGACGTCAAAAAGCTGGGCAAGATTCCCGCCGGCGGTGGTTGGCGCATGTTGGGCCGCTCGGTAGGCCAACGTCACTCCCAGGCCGATAAGTCCAGCGGGAAACGCAACGGGTACCGCAATCCTGTGCGCGGCTATCACTTCCTACATACCGCCCTGGATGCACACTCTCGACTGGCCTACAGCGAGCTGCTGGCCGACGAGCGAAAAGACACCGCAGCAGGGTTTTGGCTGCGCGCTAACGCATGGTTCGCCGAATCCGGCATCACCGTACGGAAAGTGTTGACCGACAACGGCTCCTGCTACCGCTCGCACGCCTTTGCTGACGCCCTGGGTCACATCGAACATCGCCGGACCCGACCCTATCGACCCCAGACCAACGGCAAAGTAGAGCGGTTTCACCGCACCCTGGCCGACGAATGGGCCTACGCCCGGCTCTACCGCAGCGACGCCGAACGCTGCCAGGAATTCACCACCTGGCTGCACACCTACAATTTCCACCGCGGCCACACCGCACTCGGCGGCCAACCACCCGCCACCCGCGTACCTAACCTCTCAGGTCAGTACACCTAGCCAAACCGCCAGCGCGGCCGCGGCTTTCGCCCGGCCGCGTTGACGGTTTCAGCGTGCGTGCAGTTTCTCGGCCAGTCGGCGATTGACCGGATCGGGCAGCAGCTCGGACACGTCGCCGCCCAGCGTCGCGACCTCTTTGGCCAACGACGACGAAACAAACGAATACCGCGGTGTGGTTGCCACGAAGAACGTGTCGACGCCCGCGACGTGCTTGTTCATCTGCGCCATCTGCAGTTCGTATTCGAAGTCGGTGCCGGTGCGCAGACCTTTGACGATCGCCGTCATCCCGCATGACCTGACGAAGTCGACCACCAGCCCCTGCCCCGACGCCACCCGCAGATTCGGCAGGTGCGTCGTCGACTCCTCGATCATCGCGATCCGCTCGTCGATGTCGAACATGCCTCTTTTGGCGGGGTTGACCAGGATCGCCACCACCACTTCGTCGAATTGCGCAGCGGCCCGTTCAAAAACGTCGATGTGGCCCAGCGTCACGGGATCGAAAGATCCGGGGCATACGGCGCCGCTCATGGTCCGTGCCGCCGACGATGCAGAGCGAAGCGCTGAGGAGGAGCGGCACTCATGGTGCGTGCCGCCGACGATGCAGAGCGAAGCGCTGAGGAGGAGCGGCACTCATGGTGGATGACGGTACACGCTGGCTCAGCGCCGTTCGGCCAGCTCTAGGCGGGTGTCGCCGTAAATGCGGGGCTGCTTGGGCTCCCAGTCCGGCGGCCAGCCGAGCGGCGCACCGGCCGCCGCGCGCTCGACGATCGCCAGCGTCCCGTCGTGCACCCAGCCGTGCACCGTCAGGGCGCCGATGACGGCCTGGACCTCGGCGGCGTCCACCTCGTACGGCGGGTCGGCGAGCACCAGATCGACCGGGGCCGCCGCTCCCCCGGTCAGCACGGTCGCGACCAGACCGCGGCGCACCGTCGCACCGGGCAGGCCGAGCGTCGCGATATTGCGTTCGAGCACCGTCGCCGCCCGGCGATCGGATTCCACGAACAGCGCCGAGGCCGCTCCGCGTGACAGCGCTTCCAGACCCAGCGCACCCGAGCCGGCGTACAGATCCAGCACGGCCAGACCGGTCAGATCCAGCCGCGCGGTCACGATGTTGAACAACGACTCGCGAACCCGATCCGTCGTCGGCCGGGTCCCCCGCGGCGGGACCGCGATGCGCCGTCCTCCGGCGACACCCCCGATGATGCGCGTCAGCCGAGCACCACCAGCAGATCCCCACCCTCCACCTGGGCGGTGGCCGACACCGCGACCCGCTCCACGGTGGCGTCGGTGGGCGCCGTGATCGGGGCTTCCATCTTCATGGCCTCGATGGTCGCGATGGTCTGGCCGGCGCTCACCTTGTCGCCGGCGGACACCCCGACGGTGACGACACCGGCGAAGGGGGCCGCGACGTGATTCGGGTTGGCACGGTCGGCTTTCTCCGCAGCCGGAATCTCGCTGGCAATCCCGCGATCCCGGACCTCCACCGGCCGCAGCTGGCCGTTGATGATGAACATCACCGTCCGCATCCCACGCTCGTCGGGTTCCGAGATCGCCTCCAACCCGATCAGCAGCTCCACACCGGGCTCCAGCTGTACCCGGTGCTCCTCGTTCTGGCGCAGGCCGTAGAAGAACTGATTGGCCGACAGCCGCGACGTATCGCCGTAGGTCTCCGCGTGCGACTCGTATTCCTTTGTCGGGCCTGGAAATAACAGTCGGTTCAGGGTGGCCTGGCGTTTGTGCCCCGGCAACCCCAGTGCCTTTTCGTCTTCGGGGGTCAACTGCTCGACGGGCTTGGGCTCGCCGCGGCCGGCCAAGGCTTTCGAGCGCAAAGGCTCCGGCCAGCCGCCTGCCGGGTCGCCGAGATCCCCGCGCAAAAAGCCGAGCACCGACTCCGGGATGTCGAATTGTTCTGGATTGGCGGCGAACTCATCGGCGCTCAGGCCCGCGCCGACGAGTGCCAGCGCAAGATCACCGACCACCTTGGACGACGGCGTGACCTTGATCAGCCTGCCCAAGACCCGGTCTGCGCCGGCGTAGGCCTCTTCGATTTCCTCGAACCGGTCCCCCAGCCCCAGCGCGATGGCCTGTTGGCGAAGATTCGACAGCTGACCGCCGGGGATTTCGTGGTGATACACCCGTCCCGTCGGGCCGGGCAGCCCGGACTCGAAGGGCGCGTAGACCTTTCGCAGTGCCTCCCAGTACGGCTCCAGCGCGCACACCGCCGGCAGCGACAACCCGGTGTCGTAGTCGGTGTGCGCAGCGGCCGCGACGATCGAGCTCAACGCGGGCTGGCTGGTGGTTCCCGCCATCGGCGCCGAAGCGCCGTCGACCGCGTCGGCACCGGACTGCCAGGCAGCGATGTAGCTGGCCAGCTGACCCCCCGGCGTGTCATGGGTATGCACGTGCACGGGCAGGTCGAAGCGACTGCGCAGCGCGCCGACCAGTTGTCGCGCGGCCTGCGGGCGCAGCAGCCCGGCCATGTCCTTGATCGCCAGCACATGCGCCCCGGCATCCACGATTGCCTCAGCCAGCTTCAGGTAATAGTCCAGCGTGTAGAGGTTCTCGCCCGGATCGGACAGGTCGCCGGTGTAGCACATCGCGACTTCGGCTATCGCAGAACCCGTTTCGCGGACCGCATCGATCGCCGGGCGCATCGAATCGAGGTTGTTCAGCGCATCGAAGATGCGGAAGATGTCGATCCCGGTCGCGGTGGCCTCCTCGACGAAGGCCGAGGTGACCAGCTCCGGGTACGGCGTGTAGCCAACGGTATTGCGGCCCCGCAGCAGCATCTGCAGACAGATGTTCGGCATCAATTCGCGTAGCTCGGCCAGCCGCTCCCACGGGTCTTCCTTGAGGAATCGCAGCGCCACGTCGTAGGTGGCACCGCCCCAGCACTCCACGGACAGCAACTGAGGCGTGGTCCGGGCGATGTAGGGCGCCACCAGTCCCAGCCCGCTGGTGCGAACCCGGGTCGCCAACAGCGACTGGTGGGCGTCCCGAAAGGTCGTGTCGGTGAGGCGAACTCCGGCCGAGTCCCGCAGCCAGCGCGCGAAACCCTCGGGGCCCAACTCGACGAGCAGCTGCTTGGACCCGGCCGGCGGCGCTTTCGTCAGATCGATGTCGGGCAGCTTGTCTTGCGGGTAAACCGTCGACGGTCGCGAACCGTGCGGCTTGTTGACGGTCACGTCGGCCAGGTAATTGAGGATCTTGGTGCCGCGGTCGGCCGAGGATCGCGAGGTGAGAAGCGCCGGCCGCTCTTCGATGAACGACGTGGTGACGTGGCCGGCCTGAAAATCCGGATCGTCCAGGACCGCTTGCAGGAACGGGATATTCGTCGACACACCGCGGATGCGGAACTCCGCGATCGCGCGCCGGGCCCGGTTGACGGCGGTGGTGAAGTCGCGGCCCCGGCAGGTCAGCTTCACCAGCATCGAGTCGAAGTGGGCGCTGACCTCGGCGCCGAGATTGGTTCCGCCGTCCAGCCGAATGCCCGCCCCGCCCGGGCTGCGGTAGGTGGTGATCCGTCCGGTGTCCGGCCGGAAACCGTTGGCCGGGTCTTCGGTGGTGATCCGGCACTGCAGCGCGGCGCCGTGCGGGCGGATGGCCTCCTGCCGCAGACCTAGATCGTCGAGGGTTTCTCCGCCCGCGATGCGCAGCTGGCTGGACACCAGGTCGACGTCGGTGATCTCCTCGGTGACGGTGTGCTCGACCTGGATCCGGGGATTCATCTCGATGAAGACGTGATGACCACGCTCGTCGAGCAGGAATTCCACGGTGCCCGCGCAGGTGTAGCCGATGTGGCGGGCGAAGGCCACGGCGTCGGCGCAGATCTTGTCCCGCAACTCCTCGGGCAGGTTCGGGGCGGGTGCCAGCTCGACGACCTTCTGGTGGCGGCGCTGCACACTGCAGTCGCGTTCGTAGAGATGGATCACGTTGCCGTGCGTGTCGGCCAAGATCTGGACTTCGATGTGACGCGGGTTGAGCACGGCCTGCTCGAGGTAGACCGTCGGATCGCCGAACGCCGACTCGGCTTCCCGGCTGGCCGCCTCGATGGCTTCGGGCAACGCCTCGGCGTCGGTGACCCGCCGCATACCGCGGCCCCCACCGCCGGCGACCGCCTTGACGAACAACGGGAAATCCATGTCGGCCGAGGCGGATACCAGTTCGTCGACGGAGGACGACGGTGCCGATGACGTCAAAACCGGCAGACCGGCCTCGCGCGCCGCGGCCACGGCACGCGACTTGTTACCGGTCAGCGCAAGCACTTCGGCTTTGGGGCCGACGAACGTGATGCCCTTCTTCGCACACTCGGAGGCCAGCTGCGGGTTCTCCGACAAGAACCCGTAGCCGGGATACACCGCGTCGGCACCCGCACGCCGAGCGGTGTCGACGATCTCGCTGACCGACAGATACGCCCGCACCGGGTGGCCGATCTCGCCAATCTGGTAAGACTCGTCGGCCTTCAAGCGGTGCAACGAATTTCGGTCTTCGTAGGGGTAGACAGCGACCGTGCCGACGCCGAGTTCGTAAGCGGCCCGAAACGCCCGAACAGCAATCTCGCCGCGATTGGCAACCAGCACTTTGGAGATCACGTACGTCCCTCTTCGGCTCGTGGGATGGGCAGATTGTTCAGATCAGCGTCGACCAGTAGTCCCAGAACCGGGCCACAATCATCAAAAAGACAGCGGTAAACCACAGCGTCGCAATCGACCACCGCCAATGGTGGATCTCGCGCGCGACGACGTTACCGCGCGTCGCATCGGTCGGCCCGAACGCGATCGAGGCCACCACCACCAGCAACGACACGGTCACCACCCACACCACCATGCAATAGGGGCACAACGCCCCGATGCGGTAGAGGCTCTGGAAGATCAGCCAGTGCACGAACCCGGCGCCGGCCAGCGTCCCCAGCGTCATGCCGACCCAATACCACTGCGGCAGGCGGACTTTCGTCACTGCCAGTAAGCCTGTGACAGTCACGACGCTGAACGCGGCGATGCCGATCAGCGGGTTGGGGAATCCCAGTACCGATGCCTGCGGCGTTTTCATCACAGAGCCGCACGACAGGATCGGGTTCAGGTTGCACGACGGCACGTAGTACGGATTGAGCAGAAGCTGGATCTTCTCGACGGTCAGGGTGCCCGAGGCAACCAACCCGACGACCCCGGCGATCAACACCCACCACGCGCTGGCCGGCGATACCCGCGGGCCTTCCGACCGCGGTATCGAATCCTCTACCGGTTCATCAGGTTTGGCTGTCGTTGTGGTCACGACGCCGCGGGGGTCGCAGCCGACTCGAGCCCGGGCACGTCCCCGACGATCTCTTTGATCTTGGCCACGAACGCATCCGGCGTCGACCACTGGTAGTCCTGGCCGTTGATGCGGACTGTCGGGGTGGCGTGGATACCGGCGGCGGTCGCCAAACCGTTGACCATCGGCATGTACTTGCCGTCCTTGATGCACTGCGGGACCTTGCCCACCACGCCGGCCTCGCGGGCGAGTTCGGTCAGCTTCGCGTTGTCCGGGAACGTCGTGCCGGTCTCGGACGGCTGAATGTCCGCGGTGTAGAGCGCGGTGTGGAAACGCCGGAACGCGTCGATCGACTCGTCGGCCACGCAGTAGGCGGCGTTGCCGGCCCGCGCCGAGTACTCATCATTGGACGGGCGGCTGAGCAACGCCGTCATGTAGTAGTCGGCGGCGATGGCGCCGCTGTCGATCATCTTCGACACCGTCGGCCCGAACCCGCGCTCGAAATTCCCGCACGCCGGGCAGAGGAAGTCTTCGTAGAACGACACGACGGCCTTGGGATCCTTGCTGCCGTCTTTGGTGACGAGTTTGCTCGTCGTCACCCGGATCGCGCGCTGCGCGGTGCTCGACGTCTTCTTGTCGTGCGAGATCACGATGTAGCCGACGAGGACGACGGCGAAGATCACCACGACGGAGGTCAGGCCGATTCGGACCAACAGGTCGCGTCGGCGCCCGGCGGCGTTCAGGTCGTAGGCCGGGCGTTTTGATTTGGCGGCTTTGTCGCCCATGGGCTCACTCACACTCCGTTATGCGATAGACGGTTTGGCTGTCCGACCGCGGAGCAGTCGGCGATAGCGCCTAAGCCTACCGGCGTCGTTGCCCGCTGCTCAGACGCGGCTGAGGTGAGCGCGCAGCGCCGAAATCAGCTCGGTGGTGGCCACCGCGCTGCCGCCACCGAGCGGGAACAGGCTGGCGAACCCGTGCGTCAGCGCACCGAACGTGCGCAAGTCAACCGGGGTTCCGGCCTCGCGCAGCGCCGCCGCGTAGAGATTGCCCTCGTCGCGCAGCGGGTCGAAGCCTGCCGTCGCGACCAGCGCGGGCGGCAAGCCCGACAGCGAGCCGGCCAGCAGCGGCGACACCCGCGGATCGGCGGGGTCGACACCGGAGCCACCCAGATACTGCTCGGTGAAAAAGTCGATGTCTGCCTTGGTGAGCAGGAAGCCGTCGGCGAACAGGCTCAGCGATCTGGTCTTGGCGGTGAAGTCGGTGCGCGGATAGATCAGCCACTGCAACACCGGCGCCGGGCCGCCTTCGTCGCGCGCCCGCTGCGACACCACGGCGGCCAGGTTCCCGCCGGCACTGTCACCGCCGACGGCGACTTTGCCCGGGATCGCGCCGAGGTCGGCGGCGTGCTCGTATGCCCATTGGAACGCCGCATAGGCGTCGTCGGCTGCGGCCGGCGCCGCATGCTCGGGAGCCAGCCGGTAATCGATCGACAGCACGTGAACGTCGGCGTCGCGGCAGGTCAGCCGGCACAGCGGGTCGTGGGTGTCCAGATCGCCGATGACCCATCCGCCGCCGTGGTAGAAGACGACCAACGGCGCCGGAGCCGACGTCGCCGGGTGATAGTGCCGGGTCCGGATCGGTCCGGCGGGCCCCGGTATCGACACCTCGTTCACACCGACGTGAATCTGCGGCCCGGCGAACCCATTGGTCATCTCGCGCAAGCTGGCTCGCGAGACGGCGACATCCCCGTCCAGCACCAGGCCGTTGAGACCGAACGCGCGCAACCCGGACAGCGCCAGCTGCAAGGTGGGGTCCAGCGTGTTGCCGTCGATGATCACCGACCGGCCGCCCGACAGCAGCCGTTTGGCCCCGGTCGGCACCCAGGGAATCACCTTGAGACCGACGCTGGTGGCGAGGCTCTGCAGGCGTTCGGACAGGCGACCGGCCTTGAGCTGCTGATCCGGTAGGCCTGGCAGACTTCGTGTCATGGCTAGTTCCTTGAGTCCCTCGGTCCCACTGAACGACGGTAATTCCATCCCCGCGGTCGGATTCGGCGTATTCAAGATTCCGCCCGCGGACACCGAGCAGGCGGTGAGCACTGCGTTGCAGGCCGGTTACCGCCATATCGACACCGCGGCGATGTACGGCAACGAACGCGAAACCGGTCGCGCGGTCTCCGAATCCGGCCTGCCCCGCGACGAACTCTACTTGGTGACCAAACTGTGGAATGCCGACCAGGGCTACGACAGCACGCTGCGTGCCTTCGACGCCAGCATGGACCGGTTGGGCATCGATTATCTGGACCTTTATCTCGTGCACTGGCCGGTGCCCTCGCTGAATAAATTCGTCGACACCTTCAAGGCGTTCGCCCACCTGCGCGACCAGGGTCGGATCCGGTCCATCGGGGTCAGCAACTTCGAACCCGAGCACCTCGAGACGCTCATCGACGCCACCGGCATCGTTCCTGCCGTCAACCAGGTCGAGCTGCACCCGCGACTGGCGCAAACCAAGCTGCGCGAGATGCACGCCCGGCTGGGCATCGCGACGGAGGCGTGGGGTCCGCTGGGTCAGGGATCACTGCTCAGCGATCCCGCCGTTACCGCCGTCGCCGACCGCGTCGGCCGAACCCCAGCACAGGTGCTGATCCGGTGGCATATCCAACTCGGTAATATCGTCATCCCTAAGTCGGTAAACCCTCAGCGGATCGCGAGCAACTTCGATGTGTTCGATTTCGAACTCAGCGATGTCGACATGGCGTCGATCTCGTCGCTCGACGACGGAAACCGGCTCGGGCCAGATCCACGAACCTTCGAATTCACAGGCAGGTAGAAGATGACGGGCGGCTCCAACCTTTCGGTCCCCTCCATCGCGCTCAACGACGAGAACACGATGCCGGTCATCGGGCTCGGTGTCGCCGAACTGTCGGACGACGAAACCGAGCGCGCGGTATCCGCAGCGTTGGAGATCGGCTATCGGCTGATCGATACCGCCTCGGTCTACGGCAACGAGGCCGCCGTCGGCCGCGCGATCGCCGCCTCCGGCATTCCCCGCGCCGAGCTGTTCGTCACCACCAAGGTGGCAAACGCCGACCAGGGCTTCCAAACCTCGCAGGACGCCTGCAAGGTCAGTCTGGAAAAGCTGGGCCTGGACTACGTGGACCTCTACCTCGTGCACTGGCCGGCGGCGGCGCTGGGCAAGTACGTCGATGCTTTCGGGGCGCTGATTCAGCTGCGTCACAACGGCTTCGCCCGCTCGATCGGGGTGTGCAACTTCACCGAGGAGCACATCTCCAACGTCATCGACCTGACCTTCGTCACCCCTGCGGTCAACCAGATCGAGCTGCATCCGCTGCTCAACCAGGCCGAGCTGCGCGCGGTCAACGCCGAGCACAACATTGTCACCGAGGCCTACAGCCCGCTGGCAGTGGGTCGGCTGCTGGACAATCCGACCGTGACGTCGATCGCCGGCGAGTACGACCGCACGCCCGCGCAGGTGCTGATCCGGTGGAGCACCCAGCTGGGCAACGTGGTGATCCCGCGATCGGCCAACCCCGAGCGCATCGCCGACAACTTCAACGTCCTTGATTTTGAATTGGCCGCCGAGCACATGGAAGCGCTCAACGAGCTCAACGACGGCACCCGGGTGCGCGAGGATCCGCTGACCTACACCGGGGTCTGACCCGCTAGCCCGCCGGGCATGTTGCCGCGGCTTGGCGCAGCACGTTGCTCGACACCACGTCGACGGGAAGTTGGTAGCCGCGGGTCACCGCGATGAACTGCATGGCGTACTGGCAGTGAAACGCGGTGTTGGGCGGCATCCATAGGCCCGGTTGCGAGTCGCTCTTGTCCTCGTTGGCCTGCCCCGACACCGCCAGCAGGTTGGCCGGGTCGTTGGCGAACCGGATCCGCTCGGCAACCGGCCAGTCGTAGGCTCCCAGGTCCCAGGCCAGCGCCAGCGGCACGATGTGGTCGATCTGGACCGCCTCGCCGACCTTCGCGCCACGGTGAAACTCGATGACGGCGCTGGTGTAGGGGTCGTGCAGGGTTCCGGTCTCGACCGCATCGGGGCAATGTTTGGTGAACACGTAGGTCTTGTCGGTCAGGTCGCGGTTGAGGATGTCGTCGCGGGTATCGCAGCCGTTGTGCCCGCCGGGCGCATCGGTGTCGTCGGTCCAGGCGTCGCCGAACGCCGCGCGCCGGTAGTCGTAGCGGTGGATCCGCAGCGGCACCACGGCGATTCCGGCCAGCGGGTCGGCCCCGGGCTGCAGCGTCGGGACGTCGGCCCGCGCCTCGAACTCGCGGTCGCGCTCGCCCGCGGAGGTGACCACGACCTGGTAGGCAACCAGCACGGCGAGCACGGCCAGCGCCGAGAGCCACAGCAGTGTTCGGCGGGTCATGACTTGTCCAGAAAGTCGATGCGCTCGTTACCGGTGAATTGCGCTGCCAACAGCGCCAATCCGGCGTGCATGGCCTGTTGCTCATAGGCCTGTTCGCAAAACTCCCGGGCCGCTTCGATGACTTCGCGATGGTCGATCAACGACAGCAGTTGTAGCGTGATCGCGCGCCCGGATTGGCTGCGTCCCAGGACATCTCCTTCACGGCGCTCCTGCAGATCCAGGTCGGCCAGCTCGAACCCGTCCAGGGTTCCGGCGACGGCACTCAGTCGCTGCCCCGCCCGCGACTGCGGCGCCACCGAACTGGCCAGCAGACAGATGCTCGCGTGTTCGCCGCGGCCGATGCGGCCACGCAGCTGGTGTAGCTGGCTGATGCCGAACCGGTCGGCATCCATCACCAGCATCACGGTGGCGTTCGGGACGTCAACGCCGACTTCGATGACGGTGGTGCACACCAGCACGTGGATCTCGCGGGCGCGAAAGGCAGCCATCACGGTGTCTTTCTCCTCGGCGGTGAGCCGCCCGTGCATCAGGCCCAAGCGGAGACCGGCCAACTGGTCACGGCTCAGCCGCGCGTAGAGCTCTTCGACTGTCGCCGAGGGTCTTTCATCCTTGTCGGTCGAACCGGTGCTGTCGCTGTCGTCGATCCTCGGCGCGACCACATAGGCCTGGCGGCCTTCGCCGACTTCTTCGATGATCCGATGCCACGCCCGGTCCAACCACGCCGGTTTGTCCTTGACGAAGACAGCGGTGGTGGTGATCGGCTGACGCCCGCGGGGAAGTTCGCGCAGCGTCGACGTCTCCAGATCCCCGTAGACCGTCAATGCCACAGTCCGCGGTATCGGCGTGGCCGTCATCACCAGCAGGTGCGGCGTGACCCCGGCAGGTGCCTTGGCGCGCAACTGGTCTCGCTGCTCAACCCCGAACCGATGCTGCTCGTCGACCACCACCATGCCGAGTCGGTCGAACTCGACCGCATCCTGCAGCAGCGCGTGGGTCCCGACGACGATGCCCACTTCGCCACCGGTGATTTCGGCGCGGACGTGTTTCTTCTGGGCCGGCGACATCGACCCGGTCAGCAGCGCGACCCGGGTGGCGCGCTCGGCCCCGCCGAGCTGCCCGCCCATCGCAAGCGGCCCGAGCACGTCGTTGATCGATCGAAGATGCTGTGCAGCAAGCACTTCCGTCGGCGCGAGCATGGCGCATTGGTAACCGGCGTCGACCATCTGCAGCATCGCCAGCACCGCGAGGATCGTCTTGCCCGATCCCACTTCGCCTTGCAGGAGCCGGTTCATCGGCCTGCTCGCGCCGATCTCCGTGGACAGCACGTTCAGCACCTCGCGCTGGCCCGCCGTCAGCTCGAAGGGCAGGCGGCCCAGCAGCTCGTGCTGCAGACCATCGGAAGTCGCCGGCGCCGCCGGCCCGGATTGCGAGAGCTCGCCGTGGCGTCGACTCACCAGCGCCCACTGCAAACCGACGGCCTCGTCGAACGTCAGCCGCTCACGCGCGCGACGCCGCTCGGCGCCGTCTTCAGCCAGATGGATGGCGCGCAACGCCTTGTCTTCGGAGACCAGATTGTGCTTGGCGCATAGTGTTTCGGGCAATGGATCAGCCACCGGGTCGAGCATCTCGATCACCTGACGCACGCAGGCGAAGATGTCCCAGCTCTGCACTTTCGCGCTGGCCGGGTAGATCGGGTAGAAGCTGCGCTCGAACGCCTCCTGCAGCACTTCGCCGCTCACCGCCTGTGAGGCGTCGGCGATCATCTTCAGCGACCGGCTGCCGCGGTTTCGCCCGGCCGGGCCGTCGAGCACCAGGAAGTCGGGGTGGGTCAGTTGCATGGCGCCGCGGAAGTAGCCAACTTCGCCGGACAACATGACGCGGGTGCCCTTGCTCAACTGGTCGGTGATCCACTTCTTGGGATGAAAGAAGGTCGCGGTGACCTTGCCCCGCCCGGAGCCGAGCGTCACGCGAAACAGCTTGTCCTTCGGCCGGTTTTTGATCGACAGCAGTGCCGTGTCGGTGATCTCGTCGACGAGCGTGACGTGCTCGCCGTCGGGCGGACGCTCGTCGTCGAGGCCGCGCACTGTGGCGCCTTCGACGTAGCTGCGGGGATAGTGCCGCAGCAGGTCGTCGACGGTGCGGATGCCGAAGAACTCGTCGAGCGGGCCGGCCGACTTGGCGCCGATGACGTGATCGAGGCGGTCGCTCAGCGCCACCATCGCTACTCGACCCCGATCAGCAGGGCGTCGCCGCGATGCCCGGTGCGATAGGTGATCAGCTCGGTGCCCGGATGTTGGTCATGCACATGGGCGTGCAGCCGCGACTCGACGAAGTCCGCGTCGACACGCGCACCAACGAGCACCGTCACAAGCTCGCCGCCGGCGACCAGGAACAGGTCGATCAGACCGGTGGCCGCCGTCGCGACGTCGGGTGCCACGATCAGTATCTCGTCGCCGGCGATACCCAGCCCGTCGCCCGGTTCGCAGGTACCCGCCCAGGTCAGCGCCGTCTCGGCCGCAACACGCACCGAACCATGCCGAGCGCTGCCCGCCGCCTGCGCCATGGTGTACCCGTCGTCGACGGCCTGTCGGCCCGGTTCGTGGACCGCGAGCGCGGCCAGGCCCTGGACCATCGAGCCCGCCGGCAAGGGCACCACGTCGATGCCCCAACCGATGGCCGCGGTGCAGCCGGCCACCAGCTCCTCGGCGGCGACGAAACCGTTGGGCAACACCATGACCTGCGCCGCGCCGGTGTCGACGACGGCGCGCAGCAACTGCTGAGCGGTGATCACGGTCGCCGGGTCGTCGTCGAACGACTCGGGCCGCAGCACGCAGGCGCCCTCCTCACCGAATAACTCGGCGGCGCCGTCGCCGTCAACGACGGCGAGTACGGCGCGCTCCCGGGTCCAGCTCCCCGGCGGCAGCCCACCGGTGCCGCTGGTCAGCGCGGAGATCTGGATGCGCCGCGGATGACCGATCTCCAGGCCCGCCTCGACCGCGGCCCCGGCGTCGTCGGTGTGCACGTGCACCGAGTAACCCCCGACCACCCCGGACGTCGCGATGGCCACCGATTCACCGAGCTCGTCGAGGCGCTCCCGTAGCGACTCGGCGCCCTCGGCGTCGCACCCGCCCAACAGGTACATCACCTCGAACTGTGGGCCCGGCGGGTAGGCGACAGGTGCGGCGGTCGACGGTTGTCGGGGGGCCGGCTCGTACACCTTGCGGCTGGGCGCCTGCCCGGTGACCGTCGAGCGCAGCGCGTCGAGCAGCACCAGCAGACCGCGGCCGCCGGCGTCGACAACACCGGCCTCTCCCAGCACGTCCAGCTGCTCGGGGGTCTTTTCCAGGGCGACCACGGCCGCATCACCGGCAGCGATGACCGCCTCGGGCAGCGTCGCGCCGGCGCCGACGGCCTGCTCGACCGCGTCACCGGCGGCTTTGAGCACCGAGACGATGGTGCCGCGCACCTCCTCGCCGCCCATCGAGGCCACCACGAGGTCGACACCGCGATGCAGCGCCGTGCCGAGCAGCCCTGCGCCGATGTCTTCCAGCCCGCCGCCGGAGTCGTCGGCGGCATGAGCCGTGACGTCAGCGATGCCCCGCAGGATCTGGGACAGAATCACCCCGGAGTTGCCCCGCGCGCCGTGCAGCGCGCCCGCTGACAGGGCCGATGCGACCTTGACGACGTCGGAGGACTTGGCTTGGGCGTTGGCCTCGGCCAGCGCCGATCGCATGGTGAACAGCATGTTGACGCCGGTGTCGGAGTCGGCCACCGGGAACACGTTGAGACGGTTGATCTCGTCGATGTGGGTGATCAGGTCACCGACGGCGGTGTGCGCCCAGTCGCGCAAGGCCGAGCCATCCAGCAGACGACCCGGTTCAACCAGCCCCGACCCCACCTGGCCCACTCCCACCTGTTGAGGCACCTCGCGGCGCCGCCAGCGATGGGCGCCAGCCTATCCACTGGGGGTGACGGCACAGCTCACGAGGCGGCTCGCGAGTGTTGATCGTTTTGGCAGTTCCGGCCTGTGACGGCTATCCTTACCAGGTCGCCGGGCCACCCGCGACCCGGTCGTTGGCCCCAGAGCTTTGAGGAGTTTCACGTATGGCTGCCGTCTGCGATATCTGCGGCAAGGGCCCCGGCTTCGGCAAGTCGGTGTCACACTCCCACCGTCGGACCAGCCGCCGCTGGGACCCGAACATCCAGAGCGTGCGCGTCGCCGACCGTCCCGGCGGCAACAAGCACCGCGTCAACGCGTGCACGTCGTGCATCAAGGCCGGCAAGGTCGCCCGCGGCTAGCTCCGCACGCACATTCCCGCTGTCGCCGCGCTTTGGGGCGCCGCCATGCCGCAGGCTGCTATTTCCGGAGATCACCGATCACGCTGACGACGTCTGGCAGTACATTCAGCGTTCAGTACGAGCGGAGGTCCAGCGATGTCGCCGATGTCATCGAAATCGTTCATCGTCACCGCCGCGGTGGTTGCCGCCGCCGTAACGGCGACGACCGGCCCGGCGGGATCACCGACAGCGGCCGCCGCCCCGCCAGGGTTTCCGGACGTGAACACCTTCACCCCGGTCGACTCGAAGCTCTACACCATCAGCAAACCCGACAGCACGTTCATCGGATTCGTCACCGCGCGCGGCGTGTCCTGCACCTGGGCCTACAGCTCGGACCCGAATGCGCACGGCCCCGTCGAATGCAACGGCAACATCATGGGAATTCCGGATTCCGCCCCCGACGGCGGCAGCAGCGGCTGCGCGTCGGCCAAGTCGGATGCGCCGATCACCAAACATGGCGGTGCCTGTCCGCCGTTCAGCAGTTCACTCGCGACGCTCAACGGTGGCCAGAAACTCACAGCCGTGAATGTCACGTGCGTTGTCGGGGTCGACGGCCTGACCGCGTGCATCGACGGCGACCACGGCCTCGTCCTGCAGTCGTCCGGAAGTTGGACCTTCTGAGCCGCTACGGCAGTCGCCAGTCGATCGGTTCGGCATTCATCTGAGCCAGCAGTTCGTTGGCACGGCCGAACGGGCGCGATCCGAAGAATCCCCGCGACGCCGACAGCGGCGAGGGATGGGGGGATTCGATTGACACGCAGTGACTTCCGGTCAGCATCGGCTTGAGCGTCGACGCGTCGCGGCCCCACAGGATGGCGACCATCGGCTGCCCGCGGCCCACCAGAGCGCGAATTGCGCACTCCGTCACCGCCTCCCAGCCCTTACCGCGATGGGATGCCGGGTTGCCGGGCCGAACGGTCAGCACCCGGTTCAGCAGGAGCACGCCGCGCTGGGCCCAGGGCGTGAGGTCGCCGCACGCCGGCTTCGGGTAGCCCAGGTCGCTGGCGTATTCGGCGAAGATGTTCTCCAGGCTGCGCGGCAGCGGACGCACATCGGCGGCCACTGAGAAGCTCAGGCCGACGGCGTGGCCAGGCGTCGGGTACGGGTCCTGGCCGACGATCAGCACACGCACCTGATCGAAGGGAAACGTGAAGGCGCGCAACACGTTTTCACCAGCCGGCACGTAGCCGCGGCCGGAGCCGAGCTCGGCACGCAGGAATTGGCCCATGGCGGCGACCTGCTCCTCGACGGGCTGTAACGCGGTCGCCCAGCCGTCGTCGATGAGCTCGCGTAGCGGCCGCGCGGTCACGCCGTATCCTTCATCACCCGGCTACCCTAGCGATCCGTCACCGGGCGTCCCGAACGACTGCCATCCCGCGTAACCGCGCCACTCCGCGCCGTCGACGAGCACCCTGCCCGGACCGTCGACCACGTGCCCGATTTCGCGCCAGCCCGCGGGCAGCGGACCGGGGAACGCGGCGACCAGGGCATGGTCCTCTCCCCCGCCGAGCACCCACGTCAACGCATCGACGCCCACAGCCTGGGCGGCGCCGAGCAACAACCGGCAATCGGCATCCAGCGCCTCGGTGCTCACATCGATGCCGACCCCGGACGCCTCGGCGACGTGCCGCAGGTCGGCCACCAGTCCATCCGACACGTCGATCATCGCCTGGGCACCGGCTTCGGCCGCCGCGCGGCCCTGGCCGTAGGGCGGCTGAGGCACCAGGTGACGCTGCCGGAATTCACTGAACCGATCAATACCGCTGTGCCACAACGCATATCCCGCTGCCGAGTAGCCGAGTTGTCCGGTCACGGCGATCCGCGAACCCGGCTGCGCCCCGGACCTGAGCACCGGCGCCCGGCCGGCCAGATCGCCGAGCACCGTCACCGACACCACCCAGTGCGGACTGGCGACCAGGTCGCCCCCGACGATCGCGGCGCCGAATCTTGCGGCCTCCGACCACATCCCGTCAGCCAGCGCGTCGACCTGTGCGGCCGGTGTGTCGGCCGGCGCACCGAACCCGACGACGAACGCCGTCGCGGTCGCACCCATCGCTTCGATGTCGGCGGCGTTCTGCGCCACCGCCTTACGGCCGACATCATGCGGTGTCGACCAGTCGAGACGAAAATGCCTGCCCTCGACGAGCATGTCCGTCGACACCGCCACCCGGCCGTCTGCGGCCCACACCACGGCGGCGTCGTCACCGGGTCCGACAGCGACACCGGCGGACTCGGGCCGAGCCCGCGTGATACGGCCGATCATCCCGAACTCGCCGACCTCAGCGAGCGTGCGATCGGATTCGCCGCTGTCCACGCCACCTCCTTGCCGATCGCCGGTCTTCGGTCAACGGTAGGTTCTAGTGCGCCGAGTTCGAGCAGAGGGTGAGGTAATGACCGACTCCGACGGTCCGCCACGGGCGGTACTGATCACAGCGCTGGTGGTGGCGATCGGTGCCCTCGGCGTCGTGTTGGCGATCGCGACAACCCGTCACCACGCGAATCCGGTTGTCGTCGCAGCGGTCCCGGCGCCTCATGCGCAGGATCCCGCGTGCGGGGCGCTGGTGGAAGCGTTGCCGCAGCGACTCGGTGACTACACCCGGGCCGCATTGGTGCAACCTGCGCCCGTCGGCGCCGCGGCCTGGCGGCCCGCAGGTGCCGCAGACCCCGTGGTGTTGCGGTGTGGCCTGGAACGTCCGGCCGACTTCGTCGTCGGGTCCGCGACACAGATGGTCGACCGGGTGCAGTGGTTCGAGGTCAGCCAGGATCAGCGATCCACCTGGTACGCGGTCGACCGGCCGGTCTACGTCGCGCTCACCTTGCCGCGGGGTTCGGGACCGACACCGATCCAGCAACTCTCCGAGATAATCGACCGGATCATGCGGGCACAGCCGCCGGACCCGCTACGCAACTAACGCAGACCCGTCCCGCGTGCGATCGCCGTGTCGACCATGGTCGACAGCAGGGTCTGGTAGTCGACCCCGCTCGCCGCCCACATCCGCGGGTACATCGAGATGGTGGTGAAACCGGGCATCGTATTCACCTCGTTGATCAGCGGACCATCTTCGGTGAGGAAGAAGTCCACCCGCGCCAGACCCCGGCCGTCGATCGCTCTGAATGATTGAATTGCCAAGTCGCGCAACGCATCGCTGACATCGTCGTCGATCTTGGCGGGCACGTCGAGTTCGGCGGCGTCATCAAGGTACTTGGTCGCAAAATCGTAGAAGGCGTCCTCGCGACCACGGATCCCGGCCACCCGGATCTCACCGATGGTGCTGGCTTGCACTGTGCCGTCCGGGAATTCGAGGACGCCACATTCCAACTCGCGGCCCACGATCGCCGCCTCGACGATCACTTTCGGGTCGTGCCGACGGGCGTACTCGATGGCGGCGGGCAGCTCGTGCCAGTCGGCCACCCGGCTGACTCCGATCGACGACCCCCCACGCGCGGGTTTGACGAATACCGGAAGACCAAGCCGGGCACGCTGATCGGCGCCGAGATCCGACTCCGACGCCCGCAGCACCGCATATTCGCCGATCGGCAACCCCTCGGCTACCAGCAGCTTCTTGGTGAATTCTTTGTCCATTCCGGCCGCGCTGGCCAACACGCCCGCGCCGACGTAGGGCACGCCGGCAAGCTCGAGCAGACCCTGGATCGTGCCGTCTTCGCCGTACGGCCCGTGCAGAACCGGGAAGACCACGTCGACCGACGTCAGCACCTCGGCTCCGCCGGGCGACAGTGACACCAGTTGGCCGGCCCGACGCGGATCAGCGGTCAACGCCAACTCCGTGCCTGACGCGAGGGTCACGCTCGGCAGCTGCCGATTGGCAATCGCCAGTGCGTCGGGGTCACCGTCGGTGAGCACCCACGAACCGTCCGGGGTGATGCCGACCGCGACCACCTCGAACCGCGCGGGATCCAGGTTGCGCAGGATGCTGCCCGCCGAGACGCACGAAATGGCGTGCTCGTTGCTGCGTCCACCGAAGACGACAGCGACCCGCACACACCGCTGATCGGGCGCGTCGGAGGGCGGGCGGGCGTTCACAACCTAGAGAGGCTACCGGCTGGCGCAGCGGTGCTGGTTACAAGCTCATTCCGGCTTGGTGCTGCGTCCCAGGAGCAGAGCCATCGCTTGATCCACGGACAGCCCCTTGTGGCAAACCCGGTGCACCGCCTCGGTCAGCGGCATCTCGACGTCGTAACTCGATGCCAACGCCAGCACCGACTCGCACGACGTCACCCCTTCGACGACGTGGCCGTCGCGTGCGCGCATCGCGGACTCCAGCGTCGCGCCCCGGCCCAGAGATTCACCGAAGGTGCGGTTACGCGACCGGGGCGAGGTGCAGGTGGCCACCAGATCGCCGACCCCGGCAAGTCCGGCCAGCGTCGCGCCCTTTGCGCCGAGCGCCATGCCGAGCCGCATGATCTCGGCCAAACCGCGGGTGATGATCGCCGCCGCGGTGTTCTCCCCCAGGCCCACCCCGGCTGCCATCCCGCAGGCCAACGCGATGACGTTCTTACACGCACCGCCGATCTCCGTACCGATGACGTCGGCGTTGGTGTAGGGCCGGAAGTATCCGGCGTTCAGCATGCGCTGGACCGCAACTGCGCGGCCCGAATCGCTGCAGGCGATGACGGTGGCAGCGGGTTGCCCGGCGGTGATCTCGCTGGCGAGGTTCGGCCCGGAGATCACCGCGACCTGCGACGAATCGACACCCGTCACGTCGACGATGACCTGGCTCATCCGCATCAGCGTGCCAAGTTCGATGCCTTTGGCGGCGCTGACCAACGTTGCTCCGGCGGCGAACAGACCGTTCCACTGCTCGAGGTTGCTCCGCATCGTCTGCGCGGGCACAGCCAGCAGGACCGTTGTGACCCCGCTCAGCGCTTCCTGTGGATCGGGGGTCGCCGTGATGCCTGCGGGCAGCGCCGCGCCCGGCAGGTAGTCCGGGTTGTGTCGAGTGGTGTTGATCTCCGTGGCGAGCTCGGGTCGTCGCGCCCACAGCCTCACCTCGCCGCCGGCATCGGCGAGCAGCTTGGCCAGCGCCGAACCCCATGCGCCGGCCCCCATCACTGCTATCGCGCTCGACATGGCTGGCTGGGCCTCCGTCCGGTGGATGTGCGCTGTGTGCTCGGCAACCAAACTAGCCCAGCGACGAGGCACATCACGCAGCGATGTGCTTCGGAGCCGGGCAACTAACTCAAGCCCAGCGATCAAATCGAACCCCACTGATCGGCACTGGCAGGATGGGCTCATGAGCGGCAGTAGAGCCGACGGGCATGCAGATGTCGGCGTGATCGTCGCGGTCAAGCGGTTGGCGGCCGCCAAGACTCGGCTGGCGCCGCTGTTCTCCGCGCCGATGCGGGAAAGTGTGGTGCTGGCGATGCTGGTCGACACTCTCACGGCGGCAGCGAGGGTGAGCGCGGTTCGCCGCATCACCGTCGTCACGCCCGACGACGTCGCGGCCGCGGCAGCGCTCGAACTCGGCGCCGAGGTATTTCCCGATCCGACGCCCGACGGCGATCCCGACCCACTGAACAACGCGATCAATGCCGCTGAGCGGGCGGTGTCCGAGTCGGTCGCGAATATCGTTGTGTTGCAAGGTGATCTGCCCGCGGTTCAGACGCACCAGCTCGACGAGGCGATCGCCGCGGCGCGCCAGAACAAGCGGAGCTTCGTCGCGGACCGCATCGGCACGGGCACCGCGCTTCTGTGTGCGTTCGGAACCGCACTGGATCCGCGATTCGGGCCAAATTCCTCGGCGCAACACAGACTTTCGGGTGCAATCGAACTCACCGGCGCATGGCCCGGATTGCGCTGCGACATCGACACACCCGACGACTTGGCTGTCGCGCAAGCCCTCGGGATGGGACCGGCGACCAGTCGCGCGGTCGCAGCGCTGGCCTCCCGGCCGCGGTAACGAGGGGTAAACAGCTTCACAACGGCAAATGGATGCGTGCCAGTCGGTAGCAGCACACCCCACCGATGAGGAATGATCGCAAGGGTGACCGATATTGAAGCGCCGGACGCGGCGATCGCCGACGAGACGCGCTCGTGGCAGTCCGCCGATTCAGCTCCGGGAGCGCCGCCCGCCACCACAGCGACCGCGGTCGACAACCCGCTTCCCGAGGACCGCTATCTCAATCGAGAGCTGAGTTGGCTGGACTTCAACTCCCGCGTCCTGGCCTTAGCCGAGGACGCCTCGCTGCCGCTGCTGGAGCGGGCGAAGTTCCTGGCGATCTTCGCCTCCAACCTCGACGAGTTCTATATGGTCCGCGTCGCCGGCTTGAAGCGGCGGGACGAGATGGGTTTGTCGGTGCGTTCCGCGGACGGCCTGACGCCGCGCGAACAATTACGCCGCATCGGCGAGCAGACGCAGAAGATCGCCACTCGGCATGCGGAGGTCTTTCTCAATTCTGTGGAGCCGGGTCTGGCCGAAGAAAACATTCACATCGTCACGTGGGCCGATCTGGACCAGGCCGAGCGTGACCGGCTGTCGACGTATTTCACCGAGCAGGTCTTCCCCGTCCTCACGCCGCTGGCGGTAGATCCCGCTCACCCGTTCCCGTTCGTCAGCGGCCTGAGCCTGAACCTCGCGGTCACCGTCCGGCAGCCCGACGACGGCGGTCAGCATTTCGCCCGGGTCAAGGTGCCCGACAACGTCGATCGTTTCGTCGAGTTGGACACCCGAGACGGGGCGGACGGCTCGGGCGGCAAGCCCGAGGTCCGCTTCCTGCCGATGGAGGAGCTCATCGCGGCCTTCCTCACGGCGCTGTTCCCGGGCATGGAAATCGTTGAGCACCACGCCTTCCGCATCACTCGCAACGCTGATTTCGAGGTCGACGAAGATCGCGACGAGGACCTGCTGCAGGCGCTGGAGCGCGAGCTGGCCCGGCGCAGGTTCGGGTCGCCGGTGCGCCTCGAGGTGGCCGACGACATGACCGAGCACATGCTCGAGCTGCTGCTGCGGGAACTCGACGTGCACCCTGGCGACGTCATCCAAGTGCCTGGGCTGCTTGATCTTTCGTCGCTGTGGCAGATCTACGGCGTCGATCGACCGGGATTGAAAGATCCTGCTTTCGTTCCCGCGACCAGCCCCGCATTCGCCGACCGCGAGTCGCCGAAGAGCATTTTCGCGACGTTGCGCGAGGGTGACGTTCTGGTGCACCATCCCTACGACTCGTTCTCGACGAGCACGCAACGCTTCATCGAGTTGGCCGCCGCCGACCCCAACGTGCTGGCGATCAAGCAGACGCTGTACCGCACCTCCGGTGATTCACCGATCGTGCGGGCGCTGATCGAAGCCGCCGCAGCGGGAAAGCAAGTCGTCGCGCTGGTCGAAATCAAGGCCCGGTTCGACGAACAAGCCAACATCAAGTGGGCACGAGCACTCGAGCAAGCCGGCGTGCACGTGGCCTACGGACTGGTCGGCCTGAAAACGCACTGCAAGACATGTCTGGTGGTACGACGCGAAGGGTCGACGATCCGGCGTTACTGCCACATCGGGACCGGTAACTACAACAGCAAGACCGCTCGGCTGTATGAAGACCTCGGCCTGCTGACCGCCGACCCCGACATCGGCGCCGATCTCACCGATCTGTTCAACACGTTGACGGGATATTCGCGCAAGGTCTCCTACCGCAACCTCTTGGTGGCACCGCACGGGATTCGTGTCGGCATCGTCGAACGCGTCAACCGGGAGATCGCCGCGCATCAGGAACGTGGCAACGGGCATATCCGGCTGAAGATGAACTCCCTGGTCGACGAGCAGGTCATCGACGCGCTCTACCGTGCGTCGCAAGCCGGCGTTCGCATCGAGGTCGTGGTGCGCGGAATCTGTGCACTGCGGCCCGGGGTCGAGGGCTTCTCCGAAAACATCACCGTGCGATCAATTCTCGGACAGTATCTGGAGCACTCGCGGATCTTCAATTTCCGCGCGATCAACGAATTCTGGATCGGCAGTGCCGACATGATGCACCGCAATCTCGATCGGCGCGTCGAGGTATTGGTTCAGGTCAAGGACCCTCGACTGACTGCGCAAATGAACGACATCCTCGATTCGGCGTTGGATCCCGCCACACGTTGCTGGGAACTGGGGTCGGACGGGCAATGGACGGCGTTGCCGAAGGCCGGTCATACGGTTCGCGACCACCAGGTGTCGTTGATGGACCAGCACCGCAGTTCCTGACAGGCTTAGCCCCGACCTGCTGGCTGATCGGCCTACGGGTCCCGAATTGACCTGCAGGAGTTCAGGTGTCGACACAGTCCGCGGCAAGCAAGATCGTCTACGCGGCGGGTGCTGTGCTGTGGCGGCCCGGGCACCGCGAATCCGCCGCGGAGGTCGCGGTCATCCATCGCCCGCGCTACGACGACTGGTCGCTGCCCAAGGGCAAAGTCGATCCCGGCGAGACCGAGCCGGTGACAGCAGTGCGCGAGGTACTTGAAGAGACCGGGCATCACGTACAACTCGGACGCCGAATAGCGACGGTGAGCTATCCGATCGAGCCACGTACGAAGAAGGTGCAGTACTGGTCGGCACGTAGCATCGGCGGCAGTTTCGCTCCCAACAATGAGGTCGACGACCTCGTCTGGCTGGCGGTGCCCGCCGCGCTCAAGAAGGTGTCTTACGCCTATGACCGAAAGATCTTGCGACGCTGGGCCAAGCATCCGGCCGACACCCAGTCGGTTCTGATAGTCCGGCACGGCACAGCCGGCAGCAAGTCGCGATTCTCCGGCGACGACAAGATTCGACCGCTGGACAAGAAGGGCAGGGCCCAGGCCGAGGCGCTCGTCACCCAACTGACGACCTTCGGTCCCACCGATGTGTACGCCGCCGATCGCTTGCGATGCCACCAGACCGTGGAGCCACTGGCCGAAGAACTGGGCGCGCTCATCGGCAACGAGCCGTCGTTGACCGAAGAGGCCTACGCCGACAACCCGAAACGCGCTCGACGGCGGGTACTGCAGATTGCCGAGTCACATCGAACGCCGGTGATCTGTACGCAGGGCAAGGTGATTCCGGACCTCATCGCCTGGTGGTGCGAACGCGACGGGGTGCGCCCGGACAAGTCACGTAACCGAAAAGGCAGCACCTGGGTGCTGTCGCTAGTCGACGGCCACCTCATCGCGGCCGATCACATCGGCAGCGCTCTGGCCGCCAACGTAGCGACATAGCACGCAAATTCGCCGCGGGGGGCTCGTGAGAGCCGGCCCCGCGGCGAATTCAGCTTGCGATGTGTCGAACGCCTACCGGCGGCCGCGACGGGCGGTGGCCTTCTTGGCCGGAGCCTTCTTGGCCGGAGCCCGCTTGGTTGCGGCCTTCTTCGCCGGAGCCTTCTTCACGGCCGCCTTGGTAACCCGCTTGGTCGTGGTCTTCTTGGCCGGAGCCTTCTTCACCGCGGCCTTCTTGACGGGCGCCTTCTTGACGACCTTCTTGACGGCTGCCTTCTTGGCCGGAGCCTTCTTCACAGCGGTCTTCTTGGCGGCGGTCTTCTTCGCGGGCGCCTTCTTGGCCGCCTTCTTGGCACCACCGCTTGCGACAACACCACGCTTCACTGCTGGTCCTTCCGCCGGGAGACGCTGCGCGCCAGCGACAACCGCTTTGAATTGTGCGCCAGGCCGGAAGGCCGGCACGGAGGTTGGCTTAACCTTCACCGTCTCGCCAGTGCGCGGGTTACGGGCTACTCGGGCCGCGCGACGCCGCTGTTCGAAAACGCCGAACCCGGTAATGGTGACGCTCTCGCCCTTGTGCACTGCCCGCACAATCGTGTCGACAACATTCTCGACGGCGGCGGTTGCCGACCGACGGTCCGAGCCCAATTTATCTGTCAGTGCATCAATGAGCTCTGCTTTGTTCATGCAAATCCTCCGAAGCTAGTGGTCCTCGTTTGGACCGACTAGCAGACACGGTAAACCCTCAAGTGCCTGATTTCCAAGAGCCACGCGCAATTTCAATGGTTCCTGGCGAACTTTTTAGGAATCCGGTTGCCGCGCTTGGGAGGTGGCGGCGCCGCCAAATACGGCCCTGTGTGGCCCGAAATTCGGGCTCGCCCGAGCCGCTAAGAAGTGGGCAGCGTCGTCGGTTTCCAGTCCGGCCTGGACCCCTCGAAGATTTCGATCTCGTCCCGTTTACGCAGCGTAAGGGCTATATCGTCGAGTCCCTCTTGCAGACGCCACGCGGTGTAATCGTCAATCTTGAACGGCACCACCACCGTTCCCGCCGTGACATTCCGATCTTGAAGATTGACAGTGATTTCCAGCCCCGGGCTGCCCTCGATGAGCTTCCATAAAAGTTCGACATCATCTTGAGCAACTTCGGCCGCCAGCAGCCCGGCCTTCCCCGCATTGCCGCGGAAAATGTCGCCGAACCGCGACGAGATCACCACTCGGAAGCCGTAGTCCATGAGCGCCCACACCGCATGCTCGCGTGAGGATCCGGTGCCGAAATCGGGTCCGGCAACCAGTACCGAGCCCCTGTCGAATGGACTGAGATTGAGCACGAAAGACGGTTCGGTTCGCCAGGATGCGAACAATCCGTCCTCGAAACCTGTTCGGGTCACACGCTTCAAATAGACCGCAGGAATGATCTGATCGGTGTCGACATTCGACCGCCGCAGCGGTACGCCGATGCCGGTGTGGGTGTGGAAAGCGTCCATTCGAGTTCTTCCTCTTCTCAGTTCAAGTCGGCCGGGGCGGAGAGTTTTCCGCGCACTGCGGTGGCCGCGGCGACGGCCGGCGACACCAAATGCGTACGGCCGCCCTTGCCCTGACGTCCTTCGAAGTTGCGGTTCGACGTTGCCGCGCAGCGCTCCCCCGGTGCGAGTTGATCGGGATTCATCCCCAAGCACATCGAGCAGCCGGCCTGCCGCCATTCGGCGCCTGCGGCGGTGAAGATCTCGCCCAGCCCTTCACTTTCGGCCACCGCGCGCACCCGCATCGATCCGGGCACAACCAGCATCCGTACGCCGTCGGCCACCTTCCGTCCCCGCAGAATGTCGGCCACCGCGCGCAGATCCTCGATGCGCCCGTTGGTGCACGAGCCGACGAACACCGTGTCCACGGCGATGTCGCGCATCGGCGTTCCCGGCCGAAGATCCATGTACGCCAGCGCTTTCTCGGCCGACTGCCGCTCGTTGTCGTCGGACATCAGCTCGGGGTCCGGTACCACCGCGCCCAGCGGCACGCCCTGGCCCGGATTGGTGCCCCACGTCACGAACGGGGTCAACGAGGCGGCGTCCAGATGGACTTCGGTGTCGAACTCGGCGCCGTCGTCGGTGCGCAGCTGATCCCAGTACGCCTGCGCCGCATCCCACTGCGCGCCGGTCGGCGCGTGCGGACGGCCGCGCAGGAATTCGTAGGTGGTGGCGTCGGGCGCCACCATTCCCGCCCTCGCGCCGGCCTCGATGCTCATGTTGCAGACCGTCATCCGGGCCTCCATCGACAGCGACTCGATGGCGCTGCCGCGGTATTCGATGACGTGACCCTGCCCGCCGCCGGTCCCGATCTTGGCGATGACCGCAAGAATGATGTCCTTGGCCGTCACCCCGGGCGGCAACTCGCCGTCGACATTGACGGCCATGGTCTTGAACGGCCGCAGTGGAAGTGTCTGCGTGGCGAGCACATGCTCGACCTCCGACGTCCCGATGCCCATCGCCAACGCGCCGAATGCGCCGTGCGTCGAGGTGTGGCTGTCGCCGCAGACGACCGTCATCCCCGGCTGGGTCAGACCCAACTGCGGACCGACCACATGCACGATGCCCTGTTCGATATCGCCCATCGGATAGAGACGGACACCGAATTCGGCGCAGTTGCTCCGCAGAGTCTCGACTTGTTTGCGCGACACCGGATCAGCGATCGGCTTGTCGATGTCGATCGTTGGCACGTTGTGGTCTTCGGTCGCGATCGTCAGGTCGGGGCGGCGTACCGGCCGGCCGGCCAAGCGCAGACCGTCGAAGGCTTGCGGACTGGTGACCTCGTGCACCAGATGCAGATCGATGTAGATCAGGTCAGGTTCGGTGCCACCGCCGGAGGCCACCACGTGGTCCTCCCACACCTTCTCCGCCAGCGTGCGCGGACGCCCAGCGCTGTTGTCGGCTGAAGTTTCTGTCACGAGGTCATCCCAATTCGTCGATCTCACTATGCGAGACGTTAGTATCTCTCTGTGAGACAGGATAGCGGCATCGGCGTGCTCGACAAAGCCGTGGGGGTTCTGCACACGATCGCGGAATCGCCATGCGGATTGGCCGAATTGTGCGATCGCACTGGCCTGCCCAGGGCCACCGCCCATCGCCTGGCGGCCGGCCTGGAGGTCCATCGACTGCTGGCCCGCGACGGCGAGGGCCGCTGGCATCTGGGTCCCGCGATCAGCGAACTCGCCGCACAGGTGAACGACCCGCTACTGGCGGCCAGCGCCATCGTCCTGCCGCGACTGCGCGAGATCACCGGTGAGAGCGTGCAGTTGTATCGGCGCGAAGGCAGTTCCCGGATATGCATCGCCGCGCTGGAACCGCCTGCGGGCCTTCGCGATACCGTCCCGGTGGGCACGCGACTGCCGATGACGGCCGGTTCTGGCGCCAAGGTCTTGCTGGCCTACAGCGACGACGCCACCCAGGCAGCCGTCCTGCCCGTCGCGAAGTTCAGCGACCGCACGTTGACCGAGGTGCGTCGCCGCGGCTGGGCGCAGAGCGCCGCCGAACGCGAGCCGGGAGTAGCCAGCGTCTCGGCGCCGGTGCGCGACGCGAATGGTGCGGTGATCGCTGCGATCTCGGTGTCGGGACCCATCGACCGGATGGGCCGCCGCCCGGGCGCACGCTGGGCGGCGGATCTGCTCGCCGCCGCGGACGCGCTCACGCGACGGCTGTGATTCGCACCGCATTGCCGGGCGCCGCAACGTGACCTGACACACTGTCGCCATGGGAACGAACCAGCGCGCGCAGATCGTCATGTCCGAGGCGGAGATCACCGACTTCGTAAACAGCAGCCGCACCGGCACACTGGCCACCATCGGGCCGGACGGGCAGCCGCATTTGACCGCGATGTGGTACGGCGTGGTCGACGGCGAGATCTGGCTGGAGACCAAAGCGAAGTCGCAGAAAGCGGTCAATCTCAAACGCGACCCGCGAGTCAGTTTCCTGCTCGAAGACGGCGCGACCTACGACACGTTGCGGGGTGTGTCGTTCGAAGGCGTCGCGGAGATCGTCGAGGACCCGGATGCGATCTTCCGCGTGGGCGTCAGCGTGTGGGAGCGCTACACCGGGCCCTACACCGACGAGATGAAACCGGCCGTCGACATGATGATGAACAAGCGGGTGGCGGTGCGCATCGTCAGCAATCGCACTCGCTCGTGGGATCACCGCAAGCTCGGAATGCCGCACATGCCGGTGGGCGGTACCACGGCGCCTGCCGCAGGTTAATAGGCGATATCACGCTTGAAGGATGAGTAGCCCCGATGGGATTCGAACCCACGCTACCGCCGTGAGAGGGCGGCGTCCTAGGCCGCTAGACGACGGGGCCGGAACCGATCCGAGGAGCCAGCATAGCTCACTCGCGAGTGCCCACCTAATCGCTTGAGAAGGGCGAACTTTGCTGGGGTACCAGGACTCGAACCTAGAATGGCTGAACCAGAATCAGCTGTGTTGCCAATTACACCATACCCCATTGGCTGCCTAAAACTGCTGGTCAGAATGCTTTCCACGGACGATCTGCGGTGTCGCGGCGCTGCTGCCAGTCGTAATGGGCCGTCGAGCAGACTACCAAACAAACAGCTCGCGTCTCACCTGCGCCCGACCCGCCCGACGGGCCTGCCGTTCGGTGCGTGAGTCCTATTTCCGCACAACGGGATTTGACAGCGTTCCGATGCCGGAAATGGTGATGTTGACCGTGTCGCCGTCCTCGATCGGTCCGACGCCGGCGGGCGTACCGGTCAAGATGAGGTCGCCGGGCAGCAGCGTCATTACTGCCGAGATCCACTCCACGATCGCGCCGACGTCGTGGATCATCAGCGAGGTGCGACTGTCCTGTTTGACCTCGCCGTTGACCTCGGTGCGCAGTTCCAGGTCGGACGGGTCGACGTCGGTGGAGATCCACGGCCCGACCGGGCAGAAGGTGTCGTGGCCCTTCGCCCGCGTCCACTGTCCGTCGGCCTGCTGCTGATCGCGGGCCGACACGTCGTTGGCGATGGTATAGCCGAGGATGCTCTCGGCGGCACGGTCAGCTGTGACGTCCTTGCAGGGCCGGCCGATGACCGCGGCCAGTTCACCCTCGAAATGCACCGGCGATGCGTTGGCCGGCAACCGAATCGGCACGTTGGGCCCGATGATCGCGGTGTTGGGTTTGAGGAAGATCACCGGATCGGCCGGCACCGGGCCGGTCGTGCCGCCCATCTCGGCGATGTGATCGGCGTAGTTCTTGCCGACGCAGACCACCTTGCTGGCCAGGATCGGCGACAGTAAGCGCACGTCAGCCACCGGCCAGGCGCGACCGGTGAATGTCGGCGTGCCGAACGGATGCTCGGCGATTTCGCGGGCGATTGGCTCGTCGGGCTCGCCCTCGATGCTGACGAACGCGACACCTTCGGGACTTGCAATTCGGCCAAGGCGCATTTGTCTGAGCCTAATAGCGGTCGCAAAGCCGGGCGCCGCGGGCCGTCGTCGCTTTGGTCCCAGCACTCACATCGCTATGCGAGCATGGATCGATGCCGACCCAGCCGGACGACGATGCGGCCCGGCCACGGGCCGCAGAGGAATCCGGCAATCAAACCCAGCCGACCGGCACGGTCGGACTCAGCACAGGCCGACGCTGGTCGATCGTCATCATCTCTTTGCTGGTGACGGCGAGTGCCTTCGTGTTCATCAACGGCGTCGCCTTCCTGATCCCCGCACTCGAAGAGGACCTGGGCACGCCGCTGGCCGAGGCGGGGCTGTTGTCGTCGATGCCGAGCTTCGGCATGGTGGCGACGCTGATTCTGTGGGGTTGGCTGCTCGACCGGGTGGGCGAGCGCGTCGTGCTGACGATCGGCTCAGCACTGACGGCGGTAGCGGCATTCGGGGCGACCGCCGTGCACTCCGTCGTCGCCTTCGCGGCATGGCTGGTCCTCGGCGGCATGGCCGCGGCCAATTGCAATTCGGCGGGCGGCAGGCTGGTCTCGGGATGGTTCCCGCCGGAACAACGCGGGCTGGCCATGGGCGTCCGCCAGACCGCCCAGCCACTCGGAATTGCGTTGGGTGCGTTGGCTATTCCGATCATCGCCGACCACGCTCGGTCGGCGACCTGGGGGATGATCTTCCCGGCTGTGCTGTGCGCGGCAGCTGCGGTGCTCAGCGCCGTTGCCATCAAAGATCCGCCCCGCAAGGAACGGGCCCACGCCACCGAACAAGAGTTGGCCAACCCATACCGCGGATCGATGGTGCTGCGCCGAATCCACATGGTCTCCGCGCTGCTGACGATTCCGCAGACGCTGACCGTCACATTCATGTTGATCTGGCTGATCGCGAACTACCGGTGTTCGATCGTGGCTGCGGGATGTGTTGTCACGGTGTCGCAGGTGCTCGGGGCCGTAGGCCGGATCTTGGTCGGCCGATGGTCAGACCGGGTCGGGTCGCGGCTACGCCCGGTGCGCATGATGGCCGTCGCGGCCGTGCTGATCCTCGTCATGTTGGCAGTGGCCGACCATCTGCACTTGTTGATCGCCGTGCCGCTGATGGTCGCGGCGGCCGTGGTCGCCGTGCTCGACAATGGGTTGGAATCCACCGCGATCACCGAATACGCCGGACCGTTCTGGAGCGGGCGGTCGCTGGGCCTGCAGAACACCTATCAACGACTGATGGCAGCCGGAGCGCCGCCGGTGCTCGGCAACCTGATCGCCGGATCGGGATATCCCTTGGCATTCGCCATCTGTGGGCTCTTCCCGCTGCTGGCCGCGCCGATCGTACCGACCAAGACGCTGCCGCCCGGCCTGGAAACTAGAGCCCGGACGCAATCCGTTCGCCGATTTCGGCGGTGGATAGCTTTGCAGTCGGGCGACTGGCCAGATGGGACGCCACGGCCCGGTCCACTCGCGCGGCGGCAGCGTCTTCGCCGACGTGGGAAAGCAACAGCGCCACCGACATAACCGCGGCGGTCGGATCGGCGATCCCCTGCCCGGCGATATCGGGCGCGCTGCCGTGCACCGGCTCGAACATCGACGGGTTGGTGCGAGTGGCGTCGATATTTCCGCTGGCCGCCAACCCGATACCGCCGCAGACAGCAGCGGCCAGATCGGTGATGATGTCGCCGAACAGGTTGTCGGTGACGATCACATCGAAGCGACCCGGATCGGTCACCAAGTGGATCGTCGCGGCGTCGACGTGCTGATAGGCGACCTCGACGTCGGGATATTTCTCACCGACCTCTTGCACGGTTCGCGACCACAGTGATCCGGCAAACGTCAGCACGTTGGTCTTGTGCACCAGCGTCAGGTGTTTGCGACGGTGTTGTGCGCGCTCGAAAGCGTCTGCGACAACTCGTCGAACGCCGAAAGCGGTGTTAATGCTGACCTCGGTGGCCACCTCGTGGGGGGTGCCGACGCGGATCGCGCCGCCGGTCCCGGTGTAAGGACCCTCGGTGCCCTCGCGGACCACGACGAAGTCGATCTCCGGGTTACCCGCCAAAGGACTGCTCACACCCGGATAGAGCCGACCCGGTCGCAGGTTGACGTGGTGGTCCAGCTCGAAACGCAGACGCAGCAGCAGACCTCGCTCGAGCACGCCACTGGGCACTGACGGATCACCAATAGCACCCAAAAGGATTGCGTCGTGCGTCCGCAGTTCGGGAACCACCGACTCCGGCAATACCTCTCCGGTGGCGTGAAATCGCTTGGCGCCCAAGTCGTATTCGGTCTTCTCAACCCCGGGCAGCACCGCATCGAGAACCTTGACCGCTTCGGCGATGACCTCGGGCCCGATCCCGTCGCCCGGAATCACTGCGAGTTTCACGACAGGTCAACCACTTCGAGTTTGTTGGCCGACACCGACGTTCTGATCTCGTCGCGAACATCGGCGGGGATGTCGCGGTCCACACGAAGCAGGATCGTCGCACCCGGGCCCTCGGCGTCCTCGGAGAGTTGCGCGGCCTGAATGTTCACCCCGGCGGTACCGAGCAGCGTGCCGATCTTGCCCAGTGCCCCAGGCTGATCGGCGTAATTGATGACGAGGTAGATGCCTTGCGCGCGCAGGTCGAAGTTGCGACCGTTGATCTGCACGATCTTCTCCACCTGCTGCGGACCGGACAACGCTCCGGCCACATTCACCACCGAACCGTCGGCGGCGACGGCGCGCACGTCGACGACGCTGCGGTGGTTAGGGCTTTCGGTGGCGGTGCTGATATCGGCAGCCACGCCGCGCTCCTCGGCGATCGCCGGCGCGTTGACGAACGTCACCTGGTCCTCGATCACCGCCGAGAACAGACCCCGCAGCGCCGAAAGCCGCAGCACCTCAACATCTTCGGAGGCCAGCTCGCCGCGGACTTGCACCGACAGCGACGTCGGCAGTTCCTCGCTGAGCGCACCGGCCAGCACACCGAGTTTGCGGGCCAGATCCAGCCACGGCGCCACCTCTTCGCTGACCGCCCCGCCTCCGACATTGACCGCGTCGGGAACGAATTCGCCTGCCAGCGCCAGCTTCACACTGGCTGCGACGTCGGTGCCGGCGCGGTCCTGTGCCTCTTCGGTCGACGCCCCCAGGTGCGGGGTCGCCACCACCTGCGACAGCTCGAACAGCGGGCTGTCCGTGCACGGCTCCTTGGAGTAGACGTCGACGCCGGCGGCACGCACATGTCCGCTGGAGATGGCGTCGGCCAGTGCAGCCTCGTCGATCAGTCCGCCGCGTGCGGCGTTGACGATGATCACGCCCGGCTTGGTCTTGGCCAGCGCCTCTTTGTCGATCAGGCCTGCGGTCTCGGGCGTCTTGGGCAGGTGCACCGAGATGAAATCAGCCCGTCCCAACAGCTCGTCGAGAGTCAGCAACTCGATGCCCAACTGCGCGGCCCGCGCGGCCGACACGTACGGGTCGTAGGCGACGATGTGTGCCTCGAATGCGGCCAGCCGCTGGGCAACCAGCTGCCCGATCCGGCCCAGGCCGACCACTCCGACCGTCTTGCCGAAGATCTCGGTGCCGGAGAACGACGACCGCTTCCAGGCATGTTCGCGCAGGGTGGCGTCGGCGGCAGGAATCTGGCGGGCAGCCGACAGCAGCAGCGCCACGGCGTGTTCGGCGGCGCTGTGGATGTTCGACGTCGGCGCGTTGACCACCAGCACGCCGCGCTCGGTGGCGGCGTCCACGTCGACGTTGTCCAGCCCGACGCCGGCGCGGGCGACGATCTTGAGCTTGGGTGCGGCACTCAGCACCTCGGCGTCGACGGTCGTGGCCGAACGAACCAGCAGCGCGTCGGCCTCGGGCACAGCGGCCAGCAGCTTCTCGCGGTCGGGGCCGTCGACCCAGCGCACCTCGACCTGGTCACCCAGGGCCTCGACAGTGGATTGGGCAAGTTTGTCAGCGATCAAAACAACAGGCAGGCTCACCCGGCCAGCCTAATGGTCGCGGTTGTGCCGGATCGCAGAGCCTATGAGTGTCGGTACCCGGGCGGATCCTGTCCGCAAGTGCTACGACAGGAGAAATACCCTATGTGCTGGAAATGCGATCACCCGGATTCCACCATGCAGGAGTGGCTGGAGCTCATCTACGCAGCCGTACAAGAAAATGGCTGGATTGTGCAATACGTCACCGGACGCACGCCTTTCGCGTACACAATCGGTTTGCATGAGCGAGGCCTGCCCGAACTGTTGGTCACGGGGATGCCGCCGCAGCGTGCGAGACTCGTGCTCAACACCGTCGCCGGATATCTCGTGGACGGTGGAAGGCCGGTACCGGGCGAGCGGATGTTGATCGGCGGTGAACTCCTGCTCGATTTCGTCCAGGTACAGCACCCGATCGCCCACTTGAAATTCGCGTTCTCGATCTACGGGCCCGATCTGCGGGCCCTCCAGGTGGTCTGGCCGGACGAGCAGGGGCACCGGCCGTGGTGCGCGGAATTCAGTAACGATGGGGTGCCTCAGCCGGTGTTCGGGGTCCGCGTCGACCCGCCGGACACGCCAAATCGACGCTAGCGCGACAACACGCCGAAACTTGTCGCGCTAGCGTCGATCTCGACGAAGCCAGGGCGTCAGGCGGTCTCGGTGATCGGGCGGTCGACCCAGCTCATCAGGTCGCGCAACTTCTTTCCGGTGACCTCGATGGGGTGCTCGGCGTTCTCCTTGCGCAGCTGCTCGAGCTGCTTGTTGCCGCCCTCGACGTTGGCGACGAGCTTCTTGGTGAACTCGCCGCTCTGGATGTCGCGCAGGATGCCGCGCATCCGCTCCTTGGTGTCGGCGTCGATGACGCGCGGGCCCGACAGGTAACCGCCGAACTCGGCGGTGTCGGACACCGAGTAATTCATCCGCGCGATGCCGCCCTCGTACATCAGGTCGACGATCAGCTTGAGCTCGTGCAGCACCTCGAAGTAGGCCATCTCCGGCGGGTAGCCTGCCTCGACCATCACGTCGAAACCGGTCTTCACCAATTCCTCTGTGCCGCCACACAACACGGCCTGCTCACCGAACAGGTCGGTCTCGGTCTCGTCCTTGAAGGTGGTCTTGATGACGCCCGCGCGGGTGCCGCCGATGGCCTTGGCATACGACAGCGCGAGCGCCTCGCCGTTACCGGTCGGGTCCTGGTCGACGGCGATCAGGCAGGGCACGCCCTTGCCGTCGACGAATTGACGACGCACCAGGTGGCCGGGCCCCTTCGGGGCGACCATGGCGATGGTGACGTTGCCGGGCGGCTTGATCAGGTCGAAGTGAATGTTGAGGCCGTGACCGAAGAACAGCGCGTCGCCGTCCTTCAGGTTGGGCTCGATGTCGTTCTTGAAGATGTCGGCCTGCGCGGTGTCGGGCGCCAGCAGCATGATCACGTCGGCCCACTTGGCGACCTCGGCCGGGGTGTCGACGGTCAGGCCCTGCTCCTCGACTTTGGCCCGCGACTTCGAGCCTTCCTTCAGTCCGACGCGGACCTCAACTCCGGAGTCGCGCAGGCTCAGCGAGTGCGCGTGCCCCTGGCTGCCGTATCCGATGACGCCGACTTTGCGGCCCTGGATGATCGACAGGTCGGCATCATCGTCGTAAAACATCTCCAAAGCCACGTGAATGTCTCCTTCTGTCTTGGCTTTTCGATCTGGATTGATTATTTGGCGGTACCGATACCGCGCGGACCCCGCGCGAGCGACACCACACCCGATTGCGCTATTTCGCGGATGCCGAACGGTTCGAGCACCTTCAGCAACGCTTCGAGTTTGCCGCGGTCGCCGGTGGCCTCGATGGTCAGCGATTCCGGCGATACGTCGATCACCTTGCCGCGGAACAGGTTAACCGCTTCGATCACCTGGCTGCGGGTACCGGCGTCGGCGCGGACTTTGATCAGCGCCAACTCACGGGACACCGAGTTGTCGTCGTTCTGCTCGATGATCTTGATGACGTTGATGAGCTTGTTGAGCTGTTTGGTGATCTGCTCGAGCGGAGTGCTTTCCGCGGAGACCACGATCGTCATCCGCGACATGTCCTTCTGCTCGGTGGCGCCCACGGCCAGCGATTCGATGTTGAACCCGCGCCGGGAGAACAGTGCCGCCACGCGGGCCAGCACACCGGGCTTGTCTTCGACCAGCACCGACAAGGTATGCGTCCTGGTCGTCGATCCTGCGGTCATATGCGCCGCTCCTTCTCATCGCTGCGCTCTGAATCGTCGCCGCCGCGCATCACGCGTGCCCTTCGGTCTCGTCGTCGAACAGCGGGCGGATGCCGCGGGCCGCCTGGATCTCGTCGTTCGAGGTTCCGGCCGCGACCATCGGCCACACCTGCGCGTCGGCGCCGACGATGAAGTCGATCACCACCGGACGATCGTTGATCGCCCGGGCCTGGTTGATCACGTCGACGACGTCTTCCTCACGCTCGCAACGCAATCCGACGCAGCCCAGCGCCTCGGCGAGTTTGACGAAGTCCGGGATCCGGTGCGAGTGAGTGGCCAGGTCGGTCTGCGAGTAACGCTCCCCGTAGAACAAGGTCTGCCACTGCCGCACCATGCCCAGGTTGCCGTTGTTGATCAATGCGACCTTGATCGGCGCACCTTCGATGGCGCAGGTGGCCAGTTCCTGGTTGGTCATCTGGAAGCAGCCGTCGCCGTCGATAGCCCACACTTCGGCCTCGGGGCGGGCCATCTTGGCGCCCATGGCCGCCGGGACGGCGAAGCCCATGGTGCCCAAACCGCCTGAGTTGAGCCAGGTTCGCGGCTTCTCGTAGGAGACGAACTGCGCGGCCCACATCTGGTGCTGTCCGACACCGGCGACGTACACCGCATCCGGTCCGGCGATCTCCCCCAGCTTCTCGATGACGTACTCCGGGCTCAGGCTGCCGTCACTCTGCGGCCCGTAGCTCAGCGGGTAGGTGGCCTTGACGTCGTCGAGATAGCTCCACCAGTCGGCAATATCGAGATTGCCGGGTGTCCCTTCGTGCTCCAGCGCCGCTATCAGCGCGGTGATCACGGCCTTGACGTCGCCGACGATCGGCACATCGGCGTGCCGGTTCTTGCCGATCTCGGCCGGGTCGATGTCGGCGTGGATGACTTTCGCCTCGGGCGCAAACGAATCCAGCTGTCCGGTGACGCGGTCGTCGAAGCGGGTGCCCAGCGCGATCAGCAGGTCGCTGCGCTGCAGCCCCGCCACCGCCGCGACCGTGCCGTGCATACCGGGCATGCCCAGGTGCTGCCGGTGGCTGTCCGGGAACGCGCCGCGGGCCATCAGCGTGGTGACGACCGGGATTCCGGTCAGCTCGGCCAGTTCCCGCAGCTGCTCGGTGGCCTCGCCGCGGATGACGCCGCCGCCGACGTAGAGCACCGGCTTGTGCGCCGCGGCGATCAGCTTGGCGGCCTCGTGAATCTGACGGTTGTGCGGCTTGGTGTTGGGCTTGTAGCCGGGCAGGTCCATCCGCGGCGGCCAACTGAACGTGCACTGCCCTTGCAGCACGTCCTTGGGGATGTCGACGAGCACCGCGCCCGGCCGTCCGCTGGCCGCGATGTGGAACGCCTCGGCCAACACCCGCGGGATCTCGTCGCCGTCGCGAACCAGGAAGTTGTGCTTGGTGATCGGCATCGTGATGCCCGAGATGTCCGCCTCCTGGAAGGCGTCGGTCCCGATCAGCGAGCGACCGACCTGCCCGGTGACCGCGACGACCGGGATGGAGTCCATCTGCGCGTCGGCCAGCGGCGTCACCAGGTTGGTGGCACCGGGGCCCGAGGTCGCCATCATCACGCCGACCTTGCCGGTGGCGTGGGCGTAGCCGCTCGCCGCATGGCCGGCGCCCTGCTCGTGGCGAACCAGCACATGGCGCAGCTTCTTCGAGTCGAACAGCGGGTCGTAGACCGGCAACACGGCTCCGCCGGGGATTCCGAAGATGACCTCGACGTCAAGCTCCTCCAGCGACCGGATGACCGACTGCGCTCCGGTAAGTTGCTCAGGCGCAACATGTTTCGGCCGTACGGTCGGCGGCTTGTCGGCGGGCTTGGCCGCATCGGAGGCGATACGGGCCACATCCTGCGACGCAGGCTTGGAAGACGCTGCCTGCGGATCGGAGTGCGATCTGGTGGGTGCGCTCACGGGGTCCTCTTGTCCTCTTGGTGCTTGTCAATTCTGGAAAGTCGGTGGCAACAAAAAACCCCCGTCAGCTCAGCTGCTGCACGAGGGTTGCGCGTTGGTGTGCTGGAAATCAGTCAGGCACCAACGCGCCGACCTACTACGAGCATTCCAGGAGTGATCACGGTTCCCGAGGGTAGGCGCCGTACTGGTCAAACGTCAAATCCCGCCTGCGCCGGACGCTGGCGGGCAGCCACGTCGGACCTCGATGCCATGATGCATACATGGCTGGCGATTCACCGCAGGAAACAGCACCCACGCTGCCGGTGGTGATCAACATTTCACCGATGGCGCATTTCGCGGTGGGCTTCTTCGCCCTCGGCCTGCTGATCCCAGTGCTGACCTGGCCGGTGACCGCACCCTTGCTGATCATTCCGGTGTTGTTGTCGGCGTTGATCGTTCGGCTGCGCACGCAGGCCGACCGCGACGGCGTGACGGTACGCACGCTGGTCGGCAGCCGATCGGTCCGGTGGGAGGACATCGAGGGGCTGCGCTTCCGCCGCGGCGCCTGGGCGCGCGCGCAGCTCAAAAATGGCCGCGACCTGCGGTTACCCGCAGTGACCTTTGCCACGCTGCCGCAGTTGACCCAGGCCAGCGACGGCCGGGTGCCCAACCCGTACGCGGATTAGCGCACCGGGTTGGAGCCGTTGAGCAGCATCCATAGCCCGACACCGACGCCGATCCCGACCACCAGCGCGGCAAACGACCCGATGAACGGCCGTCGCGCCCAGCCGCGACCGGCGTCGAAGCCGTAGCGTCCGGGGCCGACCAGGATGACGGCGGTGGCCATGACGATCAGCGTGAGCTCGTATTCGTGGCCGTTCGGCAAGAAGTAAGGAAACGACTTGCCGTGCTGGGCCGACATGCCGGCGAGCACACCGTTGATCAGGTAAGCCAGCGCACCCGCGGCGGCGATCGGGGTGAACAAGCCCAGCACCAGGAGCACTCCCGCGGCGATCTCGCCGCCGGCCGCGCAGTAAGTGAGGATGTCGGCGTGCTGGTAGCCGATGTCAGAGAGCGAATTCTTGAAGCCCGTCAGGCCTTCGCCGCCCCACCAGCCGAACAGCTTCTGCAGCCCGTGCGCGATGAGCACCCCACCCAGGCCGACCCGCAAGATCAGCAAACCCAGATGCTGGGTGCCGCGACGGCTGGCGGTGCGAACCCGCTCGTCGTCGAGGTGATGCTCGTGTTCGTCGATGCCCCCGGGCGCGAACACCGAATGCGTGCCGGTGGACTGGGGCTGGTAGGGCAGCGGCTCGTGGCTGCCCATCACGCCGTATCCCGAGCTCGACGAGCGGACGCTGCCGGAATGGGCGGAGTCGTAGTGCGGGATCAGGGTGGTCTCGAAATCGCCGGCATAGCTGTCCGACGGTAGATCGTCTTCGGGGTCGACCAAGTTCGCTGAGGTTGGTCGCTCCGCCGTCGGCACCGCGGATTGGTCCGGTCGCTGCCAAGGTGCGTCATGCGATTGACTGCTCACTCGTGCCAGGGTAAAGGCAAATTTCTGCGAATCGGGGATTTGAGCGGCCCTTTTGCGGTCGTGATTCGCGCGCCGCCCGGCGTGGGCGACTGTTTGCGGGCCGAGACGAAAGGCGCGCGGCACCCGTCACGGGCATCGCAGCCGACATATCCGTAATCTGGCAGCTATGCAGTTGAGGTGGTCGAAGTCGCGCAACGCTGCCGTGCTCTGCTCGGCGATGGTCGTTGTGGCTGGTTGCGCGCAGTTCAACGACGCCGCTTCACAGCCGTTCACCACCGAGCCCGAACGCCACGCTCCGCCGAGCTCTTCGCCTCCCCCGCCGCCGCCGCTGCCTGACAAGCCGTTTCCGAAGGCATGCCCGGCGCCCGGAGTGATGCAGGGCTGCCTGGAGAGCACCAGCGGCCTCCTCATGCAGCCGGACAGCAAGTCGGCGCTCGTCGCCGAGCGGACCACCGGCGCTGTCAAAGAGGTGGCGGTCAGCGCCGAGCCGAAGGTCAAAACCGTCATTCCGGTCGACCCGGCCGGCGACGGAGGGCTGATGGACATCGTGCTCTCCCCGACCTACTCGCAGGACCGGCTGATGTACGCCTACATCAGCACCCCGTCCGACAACCGGGTCATCCGTGTCGCTGATGGTGATATCCCCAAAGACATCCTGACCGGAATTCCCAAGGGCGCCATCGGCAACAGGGGCGCGCTGCAGTTCACCAGCCCAACCACGCTGGTCGTCCTCACCGGCGACGCGGGCAACCCGGCGATGGCCAACGACCCGGCGTCGCTGGCCGGCAAGGTCATCCGCCTGGAGCAGCCGACCACGCTGCATCCGGCACCGCCGACCACGGCGTTGACCGGTATCGGCTCCGGCGGCGGCCTGTGCACCGACCCTGTCGACGGCTCACTGTATGTTCTCGACCGTTCGCCGACCGCCGACCGGTTGCAGCGCATCACCAAGGACTCGAAGGTCTCCACCGTGTGGACGTGGCCAGATCGGCCCGGGGTGGGGGGCTGCTCAGCCTTGGACGGCACCGTGCTGGTCAACCTCGTCAACACCAAGCAGACCGTGGCCGTGCACCTGGCCCAGGGCACCGGCGCGGTGACCGGACAGCCCGACGTGGTTCGTCAGGACACGCACGGACACGCGTGGGCGTTGCGGATGTCGCCGGACGGCAACGTGTGGGGCGCGACGGTCAACAAGACCGACGGTGATGCCATGAGACTCGACGACGTGGTGTTCCCGCTCTTCCCGCAGGGCGGCGGTTTCCCGCGGGCCAACGAGGACAAGACCTAGTCAGCCTGTTGCGGTAGGGCCACTTTCGCCGTCGTCGAGAAACTCCTCGATGAGCCTGCTGACCAGAGCAGGGTCCTCCAGACCGGACAGGTGAGCCACTCCGTCGAGCACCCGCACCGATGCGCCGGGGATGGCGTCGGCCATCGCGACTGCGTCCCGCGGCGGGAACGTCTTATCTTCGGCGCCGCCGACGACGAGCACCGGTGTCCGGATGCGGGACAACAACTCTCGTTGGTCGGGCCGTCGCGGAACCACACTTTTCACCGCCCACGACGCGGAGGCGATGTTGACGTCGTGCACCGTGGCCCGTACGTGGGCTACCACGTCGGGACGTTCCCGCATCGAGGTCGGCCCCAGGAACGCCTTGAGTACCGGCCGGATCAGTGACGGCCCGATACGGCCCTGCCAATGCGCCATCTGAAGCAGGATGGCGAACTCGATCCGTTGTCGCAGACTGGCTTTACCGGCTGTGCAGTTCATCAGAACCGCGCGGCCGACTCGATCCGGAAAGGTGGCGGCGAAGGTCCCGCCGATCATGCCGCCCCACGAGTTGCCGACGAAGTCGGCCCGTTGGATGCCGAGGCCGTCGAGGATGTCGGCGACGCAGCGCGCGCAGTCGTCGAAGCTGAACGGGTGCGTCAGGGGCTGGCTGCCACCCTGCCCCGGTGGGTCCACCAAGATCACCTGTCGCCGAACCATGAGATGGCCGGCCACCCCGTGCCACATGTCTCCGGTCATCAACAGGCTGGGCCAGAAGACGATTGGCGAACCAGCTCCCCCGATTTGCAAGCGAATTCGCCCCAGCGCAGTGTCCACTGCTTGCTCACGAAGCTGGTCTTCGATGCCGGTCATGGTTGATCACCGTAGTTCTCAACACAAGCGATCCGCAGCTAGCCTCTGCGCAGGTTTCCCACCTGTTCAGCGCATTGACGACGCTGTTCTAGCTGCAGGCCGCCAACACCAGCTCGCGCACCCGGGCCGCGTCGGCCTGCCCCTTGGTCGCCTTCATCACGGCGCCGACGATCGCGCCGGCGGCCTGCACCTTGCCGCCACGAATCTTTTCTGCCACATCGGGATTGGCGGCCAAGGCCTCGTCGACGGCGGCTTGGATCAGCGAGTCGTCACGCACCACGACCAGTCCGCGTGCGGTCATCACCTGTTCGGGCTCACCCTCACCGGCCAGCACACCCTCGACGACCTGGCGGGCCATCTTGGTGGTGAGCTTGCCGCTGTCCACGAGACCCACCACCGCAGCGACCTGGGCTGGCGTGATGGGTAATGCTTCAAGCTCCAGGCCGGCCTCGTTGGCTTTTTGCACCAGGAAGTTGCCCCACCACGCCCGGGCCTGTTCGCTCGGTGCGCCTTGGTCCACGGTCGCGATGACCAGGTCGACGGCACCGGCGTTGACCAGGTCGCGCATCACCTCGTCGGAGATGCCCCATTCTTGCTGAATCCGCTTGCGGCGCAACCACGGTAGTTCAGGGATCGTCGTGCGCAATCGGTCCACCAGTTCTCGGCTGGGTGCGACCGGTTCCAGGTCCGGCTCCGGAAAGTAGCGGTAGTCTTCCGCGGTCTCCTTGGTGCGGCCCGCGCTCGTGTATCCGTCTTCGTGAAAGTGCCTGGTTTCCTGGATGACTCGGCCACCGGACTCCAGAACGGCGCCCTGCCGGCGCATCTCGTAGCGGACGGCGACCTCGACGCTCTTGAGCGAGTTGACGTTCTTGGTCTCGGTGCGGATGCCGAATTCGCCGGCGCCCTTGGGTTTCAGTGACACGTTGGCGTCGCAACGCATGGAGCCTTGGTCCATTCGCACATCGGAGACGTCCAGCGCGCGCAGTAGATCGCGCAGCGCGGTGACGTAGGCGCGGGCGATCTCCGGCGCCCGCTCGCCGGTGTGCTCGATGGGCTTGGTGACGATCTCGATGAGCGGCACGCCGGCACGGTTGTAGTCGGCCAGCGAGGTGGTCGCACCCGCGATCCGGCCGGTGTCACTGCCTAGGTGAGTCAGCTTGCCGGTGTCTTCCTCCATGTGCGCGCGCTCGATCGCCACCCGCCATGTGCTGCCGTCATCCAGCGGGACGTCGAGGTAGCCGTCGATCGCGATCGGCTCGTCGTACTGCGAGATCTGGTAGTTCTTCGGCTGGTCGGGGTAGAAGTAGTTCTTCCGCGCAAACCGGCCCCACGGCGCGATCTCGCAGTTGAGCGCCAGCCCGATGCGGATCGCCGACTCGACGGCGGCCTCGTTGAGCACCGGCAGCGAGCCGGGCAGGCCGAGGCAGACCGGGCACACCTGGGTGTTGGGCTCGGCACCGAACTCGTTGGCGCAGCCGCAGAACATCTTGGTGGCGGTGGACAGCTCGACGTGCACTTCCAAGCCGAGTACCGGCTTGTAGCGCGCGATCACGTCGTCGTAGTCGAGCAGCTCCGCCCCGGACGCCATCATCGCGCTCGCAGCAGAAGTCATGCGATCGATCCTAATTGGCGGTCGACGGCATTGCCTCGTCGCCATCGGCACGAGCGGTGAGCAATACATCATCGAACGGCGACCGATTGCTGATCGCTTGGTCGCGGACGTCGCGGAACTCCTCCACGAGCTCCTGGGCAAGCCGTCGCAGCTTGATGTTGCTCTTCTGCGACCGCCACTTCAGCAGGTCGAAAGCGCTAACCGCATCCAGGCCGTAAATCAGCATCAGCATGCCCTTGGCCTGCTCGATCACAGCGCGATGCTCGGTGATCTCGGCGACCTTGGCCGTGATCTGGTCATCCTCGAACGACATTGCCCAGATTTCCGCCGAATCGGCTGGTGGGAGATCGCTGGGGCTGAGACGCAGCGGCGCTCGCGCGGGCCAACGATACGGAGGCTTCCAGTTGGTGGCGCGACTCGGCATTTGCGCGGAGCAGGTCCGCCGAAGTCCGGCGCAATGCGGCCGATCGACGTTGCTCGTGGCGCGATTGCTCGATCGTGCGCGCGGTATCCGGCTTGGCAAGCCCGCGCCGTGACGTCGGTCGCGGTTGCCGGCGTAGCCCGGCGAGTCGCTCCGCTACGCGCGCTCGGTGCGCTTTCTGCCGACAGGCCGGCGAACAGTACCGAGCATCAGATCGGGCGTGGAAACCAGAGCCGCACACGTCACAGCTCATCCGCATAGCCGTCACGTTACAGCTACCCGTTACGGGTGGGCAGCCCGAACGTGCGCTTGAAAGCCGATCAGCCGAAAAAGGCGGAAGCGTCGTCGTAACGGCTCTGCGGGACAAGCTTCAGCTGGCGCACCGCGTCGGCCAGCGGTACGCGGCCGATGTCCTGGCCGCGCAGCGACACCATCTGCCCGTATTCGCCGGCGTGTGCGGCGTCGGCCGCGTTGACGCCGAATCTCGTGGCCAGCACGCGATCGTAGGCGGTCGGCGTGCCGCCGCGCTGGACGTGACCGAGCACCGTCACTCGGACTTCCTTGCTGATGCGCTTCTCCACCTCGTACGCCAGCTGGTCGGCCACGCCGGTGAACCGCTCGTGACCGAACTCGTCAAGGCCGCCCTCGCGCAACGCCATCGAGCCGCTGGCCGGCTTGGCGCCCTCGGCGACCACGCAGATGAAATGCGAATCACCGCGCTGGAAGCGCTGTTTGACCAGCCGGCAGACTTCGTCGATGTCGAAGGGCTGCTCGGGGATCAGCGTCATATGGGCGCCGGATGCCAGCCCGGCGTTCAGCGCGATCCACCCGGCGTGCCGTCCCATCACCTCGACCAGCATCACCCGCTGGTGGGACTCGGCGGTGCTGTGCAGCCGGTCGATGGCGTCGGTGGCCACCATCAACGCCGTGTCGTGGCCGAAAGTCACGTCGGTGCAATCGATGTCGTTGTCGATGGTCTTCGGAACGCCGACCACCGGAACGTTCTCTTCGGACAGCCAGTGCGCCGCGGTCAGGGTGCCCTCGCCGCCGATCGGGATGAGCACGTCGATGCCGTTGTCGTCCAGCGTCTGCTTGATCTGGTCCAGGCCGGCCTTCAGCTTGTCCGGGTGCACCCGGGCGGTGCCCAGCATGGTTCCGCCCTTGGCGAGCAGGCGGTCATTGCGGTCGTCGTTCTTGAGCTGCATGCGCCGGTTCTCCAGCAACCCGCGCCAGCCGTCCTGGAACCCCACCACCGATGACCCGTAGCGCGCGTCGCAGGTCCGCACGACGGCCCGGATGACGGCGTTCAGGCCCGGACAGTCACCACCACCGGTGAGAATTCCGATCCGCATGCCATCATCTTGCCCCGTCACCGCCCGCGGGGCAGCCGATCAGATGGCCGAGGGCAGCGGCCCGCGGGCGGCCTCGTAGGCGGCGCCCACCCGGTAGATCCGGTCGTCGGCGAGCGCGGGCGCCATGATCTGCAGCCCGACCGGCAGGTTGTCGTCGTCGGACAGCCCGGACGGGACCGACATCCCGCAGTGCCCGGCCAGGTTCAGCGGCAGCGTGCACAGGTCGAACAGATACATCGCCAGCGGGTCGTCGACCTTCTCCCCCAACCGAAATGCCGTCGTCGGCGTCGTCGGCGAGATCAGCACGTCCACGGATTGATACGCCGCATCCAGGTCGCGCGCGATCAAGGTGCGCACCTTCTGCGCCTGGTTGTAGTAGGCGTCGTAGTATCCGGCCGACAGCGCATAGGTGCCAATCATGATGCGCCGCTTGACTTCCGGACCGAAACCCGCGGCGCGGGTCAGCGCCATCACTTCTTCGGCGCTGTGCGTGCCGTCATCGCCGACGCGCAACCCGTAGCGCATCGCATCGAAGCGCGCGAGGTTGCTGGACACCTCCGACGGCAGAATCAGGTAGTAGGCGGGCAGCGCGTGATCGAAATGGGGACAGTCGACTTCGGAGACTTCGGCACCGATCGCAGTCAACTGCTCGACAGCGTTGTTGAACGACGCCAGCACCCCGGGTTGATAGCCTTCGCCGCGCAGCTGCTTGACCACGCCGACGCGCACGCCTTTGAGATCGCCTGCGGCTCCGGCCTTTGCGGCGCCGACGACGTCGGGCACCTCGGCGTCGACGGACGTGGAGTCGCGTGGATCGTGTCCGGCGATCACCTGATGCAGCAGCGCGGTGTCGACGACAGTGCGGGCACACGGTCCGCCCTGGTCCAGCGACGACGCGCAGGCGACCAGGCCATAGCGGGACACCGTGCCGTAAGTGGGTTTGACTCCGACGGTCGCGGTCAGCGCGGCGGGCTGGCGGATCGAGCCACCCGTGTCGGTGCCGATGGCCAGCGGCGCCTGGAACGCCGCCAGCGCGGCGGCGCTGCCGCCGCCGGAGCCGCCCGGCACCCGGTCGGTGTTCCACGGGTTGCGGGTCGGGCCGTAGGCGGAGTTCTCCGTCGACGAGCCCATCGCGAACTCGTCCATGTTGGTTTTGCCGAGGATCGGGATCCCGGCCGCGCGCAGTCGCGCGGTCACCGTGGCGTCGTACGGGGAACGCCAGCCCTCCAGGATCTTCGAGCCGCACGTCGTGGGCATGTCGACGCTGGTGAAGACATCCTTGAGGGCGAGCGGCACTCCGGCCAGCGGCGACGACGGCTGCTCGCCGGCGGCCAGCGACTCATCGACGGCGCTCGCGGCAGCCAGGGCCGCATCGGCGGCGACGTGCAGGAACGCACCGTATTGCTGATCGGTCGCTGCGATCTGGTCCAGGTAGGCCCGGGTGACCTCGGTCGACGACAGTTCCTTGGCGGCGATCTTTGCCGCCAGTGTTGCGGCGTCCAACCGGATGATGTCGGTCATTCCGGTTCCCCGAGGATCTGCGGGACCGCGAAGCGGCCGTCGACCGCTTCGGGCGCCTCGGCGAGTGCTTCCTGCTGGGTGAGGCACGGTGCGATCTGGTCCGGGCGGGTGACGTTGACGTCCTTGAGCGGGTTGTCGGTCGCCTCGACGCCGGTGACGTCGACCGCCTGGATCTGGCTGACGTGGGTGAGGATGGCGTCGAGTTGACCGGCGTAGCTGTTCAGCTCGTCGTCGGTCAACGCCAGCCGGGCCAGCTTGGCCAGATGGGCTACCTCGTCGCGGGAGATCTGGGGCACGACCGAAAAGCCTAGCCGGGTGACGATGCGCGCCGCGGAGCGGCGGGAGGAGGAACCGGGCGTCAGAATGGTCTGTCGCGAGTGTGCGACTGGGTGCACACTCGGCTGAACCGCCGACATGCCGAGGGCGCGCTGCTGTGAAACAGTGTCCGCGTGTCCTCCTATCTGCTGCGAGTTCAGCTGGCTGACCGACCGGGCAGCCTCGGCTCGCTGGCCGTTGCCCTCGGCTCAGTGGGGGCCGACATCTTGTCGCTGGACGTCGTGGAGCGCGGGCCCGACTACGCGATCGACGACCTGGTCGTCGAGTTGCCGCCGCGGGCGATGCCGGACACGCTGATCACGGCGGCCGAAGCACTCAACGGGGTGCGGGTCGACAGCTTGCGGCCGCACACCGGGTTGCTGGACACCCACCGGGAGTTGGCGCTGATCGACCACGTCGCAGCGGCGGGCGACGTCGCAGCCAAGCTGAAGGTCCTGGTCGACGAGGCACCGCAGGTGCTGCGGGTGAGCTGGTGCCTGGTGTTACGCAATTCCGGTGACGGGATCCAGCCCGTCGCAGGCAGTCCCGGCGCGCCGGAAACCATCCTGAGCGACGTGCCTTGGATGCCGATCGGGCATGCGACCGCGCTGGATGCTGCGGGCGAGTGGGTGCCGCAGGTGTGGCGCGACCTCGACACGACACTGGTGGCGGCCCCGCTCGGCGGCTCGGACACCGCGATCATGCTCGGCAGGCCGGGTGGTCCCGCGTTCCGGCCCTCGGAGGTGGCCCGGCTGGGCTACCTGTCCGGCATCGTTGCGACCCTGCTGCACTGAGCGCGGCAAACGGGGTATTCATCAGGGGTGAACGTGCTCACCGACGCCCAGATCGCCGCCTTGTCAGCCGCCGAGCGGCGTCAACTCATCAAACGCCTGGAGCGGCCACTGTCCGAACTCGTTCCGCTCGACCAGGTTCACCGGATCCGCTGGAGCTGGCTCGGAATCATGACCGGCGGAACGCTGGTGCTGATCCCCTGGATCGTCTACCTCGCGTTCGCCTTGCCCGATGACTACCTGGTTCACGACTGGACGGCGACCTGGGTCGGTTTCGACCTGCTGCTGCTCGGCCTGATGGCGGCGACCGTCGTGTTCGGCATGCTGCGCCGGCAGGTGATGCTGCTGACCGCGTTCGCGACCGGCGTGCTGTTGATCTGCGATGCGTGGTTCGACCTGATGACGGCCGGCGCCAACGACTTTCGGATCGCGATCCTGACCGCCGCGCTGGGCGATCTTCCGCTGGCCGCCATCCTCATCACCGGCGCGCTGCGACTGATCCGGTTCACCGTGGTGCGGATGTGGCTGCTCGAGCCGAAGACGCCGCTGTGGCGGTTGCCGCTGCTGCCGTGAATGCGGGACCGGCTTTGAGCGCGCGTCCTTAAAGAGCGGGCGGTTCCTTGGTTTGAGCCATGAGGGCTTCGGCCCGTTCGCGGGCGGCGCGGGCTGCGGGCGACTTTTCCAGATAGTCCATCGCCAGCTGCGTCGAGCAGTCTGTGCTGGGGTGATAGCTGGGCCGGACGAAGCGGCTGGCCACCGACACCAAGACCAGCCGTGGGCCCGGCACCCGGTTTTGCCGTGATGCCCGTAACCAGTCGCGCCAGCGCGGCTTCGCGCTGACGGTGGCATCTTGCGCCATCAAGAATCGCACTCCCCTGATCAACCACAGCGAGAAAACCGGTGCAGTCATCAGCATGACCAACGCCCTCAGGATGTAGTTGCCGCACACGTGCTGATAGATGTCGAACACCAGGGACCGGTGCTCGATCTCCTCGGCGCCGTGCCAGCGCAGCAGGTCGAGCATGGTCTCGTCGGCCCCGGCGCTCTCGAGACCGCGGTTCTCGATCACCCATTGACCCAGCACAGCGTTGAACGGTTCCAGCGCCGCGGCAACTGCGAGGCGCCCGTACAGCCACCACCGCCGCAGGAAAGGTACCCATTCGGGACGTGCGGCGCCGATCTTCGACAGCCAGTTTTGCAGGCTGTCGGTGTAGGGCTTGGTATCGAGGCGCTGCTCCGCCAGGTGCTGAAGCACCATCTGGTGCGCCCAAGCGTGCCAGGCCTCCTGCTGGATGAACGGCTTGATGGCGGCTTTCAGCTCCGGGTCGTCGACGAGCGGTTCCGCCTCGGTGACGACCTGGATGAACCACCGCTCACCGGCCGGCAGCACCAGATGGAGCACGTTCATCGTGTGGGTGGAGAACGGGTCGTCGGGCACCCAGTGCAAGGGGGTCTTCGACCAGTCGAAGCGAGTTTTACGGCGATAGGTCGGATACCCATCGTGGTGGACCTCGAGATCAGTCATCCGCACTTTCCCGTCTAAAGTCGCCCGGATCTGTTGCCCACGGAAGTACCCCTCAGGACGTCACTCTTCACCTGAACTGCTGGATTGTCCCTCGGATAACAATTTTCGGAACCCGTCTTCATCGAGAATCGTCACGCCGAGTTCGACGGCCTTGTCGTATTTCGATCCCGGCGAATCGCCGGCAACGACGTAGTCGGTCTTCTTCGACACCGATCCGGCGGCCTTGCCGCCGCGAATCACGATGGCCTCTTTAGCCTCGTCGCGGGAGAAGCCGGGCAGCGAACCGGTGACCACGATCGTAAGGCCCTCCAGCGTGCGCGGCACGCTGGAGTCGCGCTCGTCGGCCATTCGCACGCCGGCCGACCGCCACTTGTCGACGATCTCGCGATGCCAGTCGACGGTGAACCACTCGGTCACCGCGGCGGCGATGGTCGGACCGACGCCCTCGACCGCTGCTAACTGCTCCGTCGACGCCGACGTGATTGCCTCCAGGCTGCCGAACTCGGTGGCCAACGCCCGCGCGGCCGTCGGGCCGACGTGCCGGATCGACAACGCCACCAGCACCCGCCACAGCGGCTGCTTTTTGGCCTTGTCCAGGTTCGCCAGCAGGCGTTTGCCATTCGCCGACAAGGTGCCGCCCTTGGTGGTGAACAGGTCGGTGCGCAGCAAGGCGTCCTCGGTCAGCGTGAACAGGTCGCCCTCGTCGTCGATCACCTCGGCTTTCAACAGGGCGACCGCCGCCTCATAGCCGAGGCCCTCGATGTCGAACGCGCCGCGGCCGGCGACGTGAAAAACCCTCTCCCGCAACTGCGCCGGGCAGGATCGGGAATTGGGACAGCGGATGTCGGCGTCGCCTTCCTTCGCCGGTGCCAGCGTCGTCCCGCACTCGGGACACGTTGTGGGCATGACGAATTCGTGTTCGGAGCCGTCGCGAAGGTCGACGACGGGACCGAGCACCTCGGGGATCACGTCGCCGGCTTTGCGAATCACCACGGTGTCGCCGATCAGCACGCCCTTGCGTTTGACTTCGGCGGCGTTGTGCAAGGTGGCCAGCCCGACCGTCGACCCCGAAACGGTGACCGGCGTCATGAACGCGAACGGCGTCACCCGCCCGGTTCGGCCGACGTTGACCCGGATGTCGAGCAGCTTGGTCTGCACTTCCTGCGGCGGGTACTTGTAGGCGATCGCCCACCGCGGCGCCCGCGACGTCGAACCGAGCCTGCGCTGCAGCGCGACATCGTCGACTTTCACGACGACGCCGTCGATTTCGTGGTCGACGTCGTGGCGGTGCTCGCCCCAATAGGCGATCCGCTCGACTGCGCCGGCGACGTTGTCCACCCGGCTGGTGTGATCGGAGACCGGCAGGCCCCAGGCGGCCAGCGCCAGATACCCGTCGTGCAGTGAGGCCGGTCGATAGCCCTCGATATGCCCCAGCCCGTGGCAGATCATCCGGAGCCTGCGGCGGGCGGTGACGGCGGGATCCTTCTGCCGCAGCGACCCCGCGGCACTGTTGCGCGGGTTCGCGAACGGCGGCTTGCCGTCCTCGACGAGCGCGGCGTTGAGCGCCTCGAAATCAGCGAGTCGGAAGAACACCTCGCCGCGCACCTCCAAGACGTCGGGTATCGGATGCTCGTCGTTGGGCGTCAACCGCTCGGGCACGTCGTCGATGGTGCGGGCATTGTTCGTGACGTCCTCACCGGTGCGACCGTCGCCGCGGGTGGCCGCGCGGACCAGTCGACCGTCGCGGTACACCAACGCCAGGGCGACGCCGTCGATCTTCAGCTCGCACAAGAAGGGCACCTCGGCGCCGACTTCAGCGTGGATCCGGCCGGCCCACACGTCGAATTCCTCGGTGCTGAACACGTTGTCGAGCGACAGCATCCGCTCGAGGTGCTCGGCGGAGGTGAAGTCAGTGGCAAAGCCGGCGCCGCCGACCAGCTGCGTCGGCGAATCGGGCGTGCGCAACTCGGGATGCTCATCCTCCAGCGCGGCAAGGCGGCGCAGCAGGGTGTCGAAGTCCTCGTCGGAGATGATCGGCGAGTCGCGCACGTAGTAGCGGAACTGGTGTTCCCGCACCTCGTCGGCCAGTTCCCGCCAAGTGCGCCGGACCTCGTGCGGGACAGGATCAGCCTCTGGCGAACTCACCTGGGCAGGCTATCGGAGGGCGCCGACAGCTTCTTTAATCGCGGTAGAGCTCCGGAAACGTGGACCTGAGGGCGTTCAGCTTCGGCAGGTCGTTCTCGACGATGTACGGGTTGTTCGGGTGCAAGCTCAGGAAGTCCTGGTGGTAGGCCTCCGCCGGGAAGAACTCGCCAGTCGACACCGTGGTGACGATCGGCGCGGGGAACGCGCCGGCCGCGTTCAATTGCGCGATATAGGCGTTCGCAATCTTCTGCTGGGTGTCGTTCTGAGTGAAGATCACCGAACGGTACGAAGGGCCCACGTCGGGTCCCTGGCGGTTGAGTTCGGTCGGATCTTGCACGACGGCGAAAAAGACCTGCAACAGCTGGCCGTAGGTCACCTGAGTCGGGTCGTAGGTGATGCGTACCGACTCGGCATGGCCAGTGGTTTCGGTGGTGACCGCGTCGTAGTTAGCCGTCGCGGCGTCGCCGCCGGCGTATCCCGATTGAGCGGATTGCACGCCTTTGACGTGCTGGTAGACGCCCTGCACACCCCAGAAGCAGCCACCGGCCAGCACTGCGGTCTCGGTCTTCGGGCGCCCCGCTGTCGGTTCGTCGAGGGTCGGCGCCGGAATGGCGCTGGCCATCGTGCCGCTCGCGGACGGCATCACCGGCGATCGCACGAGGAACACCGTTGCGGCCAGTGCCAAACTTGTCAGCCCGGCCGCCAGGATTGCCCGCCGGCGATTCGTCGCTGCGCTCATCTGAACCCCCACTTTCGGTCATCGCCCAGCGTACGGGAACACGGCGGGACGCAGTTCTGCGCTCAAACACGTTGCCGCTCAGATGGCGTCAGGGTCCTCGCCGAACACCTCGGCCGCTTTCCTGGCCAGTTCGATGGCGGTACGCGCCCACTGCGGGGTCGCAGCGGCCAACCCGCAGGCCGGCGTGACACCGATGCGATCCCGCAGCGCCGAGCGCACGAAGCCGAGCCGATCGGTGACTGCCACGACCGCGCCGGCGATCTCTTCGACCGCAGGCCGCCGCGTCGGCGTGCTCGACGAGACGACACCGAGCACGACCGTCCGGCCAGAGTCGACGAATTCCGCGAGGGCCTCCAAATCGGCGGCCTGAAGTGTCCCGGCGTCCACTGAAACAGCGTCGATATTGCTCTGCTGCAACACTTTCCACGGCAACGCTGTACCGCAGCAATGCACCGACACCTCCGCACCCGCCACCGCCGCGCAGATGTCGAGCATCGATGTGGCCACCGTCTCTTCGATGGCGGCCACCGGGCTCAGCGTGGTCACCCCGGCCAGATGGCCGGCCACCGCTGCGGGCAGCAGCGGTTCGTCGAACTGCACCACCACCGGTGTGGCGAGTCGACGTGACACCGAAGCCCGGTGCGCGGCGACTCCTTCGGCCAACGAGGCGGTGATGTCTTTGAATGCACCCGAATCGGTGATCGCCCGGTGCCCGTTGGACAGCTCCAACTCCGCGGCCAACGTGATCGGCCCCGGCGCCTGGACCTTGACCGGTCGCCCGCTGCCCCGCAAACCCGCAATCTCCCAAGCCTCTTCGAGCGCATCGACGTCCTCGTCGAGCAGGCTGACCGCCCGCCGCATCACCGCACCGGGCCGCGAGGCCACCCGGTATCCACGCGGCACCGTGTCGATGGCCACGTCGATCAGCAGCGCACCGGCACGGCCGACGATGTCGGCGCCCACTCCCCTGGCCGGTAGCTCGACCAGGTGCGCCAGCGCGGCGCCGAGCTCGCCGACGACGACTTCGGCCGCTTCTCGGGCCGCGCTGCCCGGCCACGACCCGGTGCCGCTCGCGGTTGCGAAAACACTCACCGGCCAACCGTATTCGATCGCGGTTCGCATGAGCCCTGCCAGGGCAGGTCAGCGCGATTACGCTCTGATCAGGATGATTGCCCGTCGAGTGATGTTGTGTGCTGCGGCGCTGCTGGCTGCAGCGTGCTCCCGCACGGTTGACGGCACCGCGCTGCCGGCGTCGGGCGGCGGCCCGAACACGTCCGGTGTCAGCGTCGATCGGGTGCTGCTGGATCAATCCCGGATGCAGGCGATCGCGGGCGCCGACGAGCATCTCACGATCATCCCGTCGATGGATGGCTCGGCGCCGGTCGATATCGACACGCTCGCCAAGGTCGCACCCCCGGAATGCCGGTTCGTCTACGCCGACACCGCGACCTTCGGTCCCGACATCGAGACGTTTCACAAGACGACGTTCCAGTACCCGCCCCGCGGCGGGCTGATCTCGGAGGGCGCCGCCGCATACCGGGATATCGGCACCGCGCATCACGCGTTCGACGCGCTGGTGGCCACCGTCCGCCGCTGCGCGGACAGCTCCGCCGGACCGGGATACGTCGGCTCCTGGAACGCCGACGAGCGCTCGCTGGAGACCCGGCCCGGCGACTGCGGGCGCAATTACCTGCTCAAGGCCGTGGTGCTGGTGGAGGTGACGTTCTGCGGCTTCCCGGAGTCGGTGCCCGCGATGGTGATCACCAACATCGCTGCCAACGTGCCGGGCTGAGCCTGATTGCCCAGCTCCTCAGCGGACCCGCCGGTCCGCATCGTCGCCGGGCTGAGCCTGTCAGGCCGCCGAGGCGATGGTCGCGCTGCCCAGCACCTCGTCGCCGGCCGGGTCCGGCCGGTACAGCACCAGCGTCTGCCCCGGCGCCACGCCCCGCAGCGGCGTGCGCAGCCGCACCGCAAGCTCGTCGCCCGTCAACTCCGCGACCGCGTCGACGACCTCGCCGTGCGCCCGCACCTGGACCGCGCATTCGACGGGCCCGGTGGGTGCGACGCCGGCGGTGAACACCGGTTGGTGGCCGGTTAGCCGCCAGACCTCCAGGTCAGCGGCCGAGCCGACCTGGACGGTGCCGCTCGCGGCGTCGATCGCGGTGACGTAGCGCGGCTGGCCGTCGGGGCCCGGACCGGCGATGCCCAGTCCCTTGCGCTGGCCGATGGTGAATCCGTGCACGCCGTCGTGGCTGGCCAGCACGGCGCCGCCCTGGTCGACGACCGAGCCGCGGCGCACGCCGATGCGAGCGCCCAGAAAGGCCCGGGTGTCGCCGGACGGGATGAAGCAGATGTCGTGGCTGTCCGGCTTGTCCGCGACCGCCAGCCCGCGCCGTGCGGCCTCGGCGCGGATCTGCGACTTCGGGGTGTCGCCGATCGGAAACGCGGCGTGGCGCAGTTGGCCGGCAGTCAGCACGGCCAGCACGTAGGACTGGTCCTTGTCCTTGTCGACGGCGCGACGCAGCCGTCCGTCGGACAGCCGGGCGTAGTGGCCGGTGACGACCGCGTCGAAGCCCAGCGCCAGAGCGCGTGCCGCCAGCGCGGAGAACTTGATCCGCTCGTTGCACCGCACACACGGGTTCGGGGTTTCGCCGCGAGCGTAGGACGACACGAAATCGTCGATCACGTCTTCGTTGAACTTGTCCGCGAAATCCCAGACGTAGAACGGGATTCTGAGCACGTCAGCGACACGGCGAGCGTCGCCGGCATCTTCTTTGGAGCAGCACCCTCGCGAGCCGGTGCGCAGCGTGCCGGGAGTCTGCGACAGCGCCAGGTGCACGCCGACCACATCGTGGCCGGCATCGACCATCCGGGCGGCGGCGACCGACGAGTCGACACCACCGCTCATCGCGGCGAGAACCTTCATCGGGACACCCCGGCGGCGGCGAGTGCGGCCTGTCGCGCGCGAGCAACGGCACCGGGCAGCACCTGCAACGCCGCGTCGACGTCCGCTTCGACACTGGTGTGCCCCAATGACAGTCGCAGCGATCCACGGGCGCTGGCGGCGTCGGCGCCCATGGCGAGCAACACATGCGACGGCTGCGCCACCCCGGCCGTGCACGCCGATCCCGTCGAGCATTCGATTCCGTTGGCGTCCAACAACATCAATAATGCGTCGCCTTCGCAGCCGTCGAAGGTGAAGTGTGCGTTGCCCGGCAGCCGTCGGGCGCCGGTAGCGCCGTTGAGATAGGTGTCCTCGACGCTGGACAGCACGCCGTCGATCAGCCGGTCGCGCAGCCGGCGCAGCCGCGCGGCGTTGGCCTCCAGGCCGTCCACCGCGTACTGCACTGCGGTGGCCATGCCGACTGCACCCGCGACATCGGGTGTGCCGGAACGGATGTCACGCTCCTGTCCACCGCCGTGCGACAACGGCATGCACCCGACGTCTCGGCGAAGCAGCAGGGCTCCGGCACCGGGAGGTCCGCCGAACTTGTGGGCAGCCACGCTCATCGCGGACAGCTGGCTGGCAGCGAAAGCGACCGGCAACTGCCCCACTGCCTGCACGGCATCGCTGTGCATCGGCACCTCGAATTCGGCGGCGACGGCGGCAAGTTCGTCGATCGGCATGATGGTGCCGACCTCGTTGTTGGCCCACATCACCGAGACCAGTGCGACGTCGTCGTAGCGCTGCAACGCATCGCGCAGCGCGGCCAAGGAGACCGAACCGTCGGCGGCGGTGGGCAACCAGGTCACCTCGGCGCCCTCGTGTTCGGCCAGCCAGGTCACCGCGTCGAGCACAGCGTGGTGTTCCACCTCGGTGGTGATGATGCGGCGGTGCCGTGGTTCGGCGTCGCGGCGCGCCCAGTAGATGCCCTTGACGGCGAGGTTGTCGCTCTCGGTGCCGCCGGCGGTGAAGATCACCTCGGACGGGCGCGCGCCGAGCTTCGCGGCGATCAGCTCGCGGGATTCCTCCATGCGGCGCCGGGCGGCGCGACCGGTGGTGTGCAGCGACGAGGCGTTGCCGACGGTGCTCAGCACAGCCGTCACCGCCTCGACGGCAGCGGGGTGCATCGGGGAGGTCGCGGCGTGATCCAGGTAGACCATGACCTGCCCAGGATAGCGACCTACAAAGGTCAGGACGCCAGCACGGACGACCGCTGCCCGTGATCGGTGTTCGGCGCCGCGGGGACGCGGATCGCCGCCTGGCAGCGACGGGCCAGCTCCCGGCGGTCGGCGCCCGGCAGCTGCAGCGATTCGACGTAGATGCGGGCCACTGTGCGGCGCGCCACCATCAGCCGGCCGATCGACCGCAGCAACGTGTCGTCGCCGATGAAGGCCGGGACGGTCGACGTTCGGCCGTCTCGGTGGTGGTAGCGCAGCCGCAGCGGCTGGACCGGTCGGCCGGTGTCGACGGCGGCCTGGAACATGGCCGGATAGAACGGCCCGGAGCCCTGATGCGATGGCCCAGCTCCTCCTCGGGCCGCTGCACGGCCCGCATCGTCGCCGGACGGATGCGATGGCCCGGGGAGGCCGCACCAGGTGGTGCCCTCCGGAAACGCCACCACGGTGTGACCCGCGTACAGGCGGGCGGCGACGGTGGCGACTACCTCGGGCAGTTGCCGCAGGCTGGTCCGCTCGATCGGGATCACCCGCACGATGCGCGCCATCATCCGCACCGCGACGTTGCCCGCCACGTCGGCGCGGGCGACGAACGACACCGGCGATGCACGCCACCGGGCTGACGGCAGCGTCGCGCCGATCGTCAGCACATCCAGCCAGGACATGTGATCGCTGACCACCAGCACGCCGGGAAGATTCCGAATCGGACCGCCGGACAACGTGATCCGGACCCCCAGGCACCACAGCAACAGCCGGCAGTACAGCTGCCTGGCTTTGGACCAGCCCGGCAGCACCACCGCGAGCAGCGGCAGCGCCGGCGCGAACAGCAGCAGCAGGCCGATACGGCGCGCCACCCGCAGCGCCACGATCACCCGTTGCGACGTGGCGGATGCACCGGCATCCAGGCAGTGGGCGTCGCAGGTCGCCCGCGGCAGCCAGGCGTGGGCGCGCATCCCCGGACTGTTCATCACGCGACCTTGCTTGCTGCCTCGGTGGCCGCCGAGATCGACCGGAGTCGTCGCAGGTAGCGGGTGTCGGCCAGGCGCTTGTCCAGCAGCGCGGGGAAATCACCGACACCGAACGCGGCATCGTGGGCCGGTTCGCCGCATATCCGGGCGCCCAGTCGCAGATAACCGCGCATCAGCGGCGGTATCGCCGGCCGCGCGGGCGGCGGGATCTCGTCGAGTGGGCGCCCGTCGATGATCACCGGCCGGTGCGGGTGCACCCGGTAATCGTCGGGAGCCGGATGGCGACGCAGCACGAAGTCCCGGACCCCGCGGATCTGGGTGCCCGGTGGTTCGCCGGCGTTCGCCACCGGCACCGACACGCAGCCGGTGACGTAGTCGAAGTCGCAGCGATCCAGATAGGCCAGGATGCCGGCCCACATCAGCAGGACCACAGCGCCGTTGCGATGGTCGTTGTGCACCACCGCGCGCCCCATCTCCACCAGCGACGGCCGCAGTGCATCCAGTGCTGTGATGTCGAATTCCGTTGCGGTGTAAAGGCCGCCGGCTGCGGCGGCACCGTACGGTGAGAGCATCCGGTAGCAGCCGACCAGCTCGCCGGAGTTGTCCTCGCGCACCAGCAAGTGGTCGCAGTGCTCGTCGAAGAGGTCGACGTCGAGCCCGCCGTCCTGGCCGGTCAGCCCGAATCCGGGCTCGCTGCTGAACACGTCGTAACGAAGCCGCTGGGCGGCCTCGATCTGCACGGGGTCGGTGGACAGCAACAACGAGTAGCGCGGATCGGCCGGTTTCTCCGGCCGGTGCGAGGGTATGAGTACCGTATCCATGCTCATGCGCGCCACTGTTGCGTTGTTGATCAGCTAACTGGCATCGGAGCCGTAACGTGTCCGTGCACGCTAGATGACGATGTCGCAGCGGCAATTCGAACAGTTAGCTGCATTTCGGCGTTGCCCGGGTGAAAAAATTGGTTCACTATTCAGCCGTGACGTCTAGCAGCAGCGCAGGACCGTTCGACCCCGACGCGCTGCGCACCAAATACGCCGAGGAACGCCGGCGTCGGCTGCGCTCCGACGGCATCTCCCAATACGTGGAAATCTCCGGAGCCTTCAGCCGGTTCGGTGACGACCCGTGGGCGGATCCGGGTTTCGAGCGCGAGCCGATCGCCGACTCGGTCGACGTCGCGGTCGTCGGCGCGGGCTTCGGCGGGCTGCTGATCGGGGCACGCTGCAAACAACTCGGCGTCGACAACGTGCGGATGATCGACAAAGCCGCCGACGTCGGCGGGACCTGGTACTGGAACCGCTATCCCGGAATCGCCTGCGACGTCGAGTCCTACGTCTACATGCCACTACTTGAAGAACTCGGCTACATCCCGACCGAGAAGTATGCCAAGGGCGCCGAGATCTTCGCTCATTGCCGCCGCATCGCAGAACACTATGACCTGTACCGAAATGCGTGCCTGCAGACCGAGGTGCGGGAAATCCGTTGGCAGCAGGACAGTTCGCGCTGGCTGATCACCACAGACCGGGGTGACGAGATTCGCGCCCGCTTCGTCGCGATGGCCAACGGCTATCTGCAGAAGCCCAAACTACCTGGCATCAAAGGTATTACAGATTTCAAAGGCCACGCCTTCCATACCAGCCGATGGGATTACACCTACACCGGTACCGATCTGAGCGGGCTGTCGGACAAGCGGGTCGGGATCATCGGGACGGGCGCGACGGCTATCCAGTGCGTGCCACGTCTGGCCGAGGCGGTGCGGGAACTGTTCGTCTTTCAGCGCACCCCGTCGACGGTCGACGTGCGAGCCAACCGGCCGACCGAGCCGGAGTGGGCGGCGTCGCTGGAACCCGGCTGGCAGCAGCGACGGATCGAGAATTTCCAAATCCTCACTGCCGGAGGAACATCCGATGAAGACCTGGTCGACGATGCCTGGACCAGCCTCACCAAGAAGATGCCGATCGTCAACGAGGGCGGGCCGAACGCCGCCGAGATGGCCGACTTCGCCAAGATGGAGGAGATCCGGGCGCGCGTGCAAGCCGTCGTCACCGACGCCGCCACCGCGGAGGCGCTCAAGCCGTGGTACGGGTACTACTGCAAACGGCCGTGCTTCCACGACGAATATCTGCAGGCCTTCAACCGCGACAACGTCAGCCTGGTCGATACCCATGGCCGGGGAGTCGAGCAGATCACCGCGAACGGCGTCACGGTGGACGGCGTCGAATACCCTTTGGACTGTTTGATTTTCGCTACCGGGTTCGAAGTCGGCACCAGTTACTCGCAGCGCACCGGCTTCGAGATCATCGGTCGCGACGGGTTGACCCTCACCGACAAATGGGCCGACGGCGTGCGCTCGTTGCACGGCGTGCACGTCAGTGGCTTCCCGAACTGCTTCATCGAAAGCATCGCCCAATCCGGTTTTACGGTGAACTTCCCGTATCTGATCGACACCCAGTCGCGGCATATCGCCTGGGTGATCGCCAACGCGTTGAAGAACGGTATCGCGGAGCTGGAAGCCACCTCGGACGCCGAAGCCGCCTGGGTGGACACCGTCGTCCAACGCTCGAGCGTGATCGCCGGCCGGCGGGAATCCTGCACCCCGGGTTACTACAACCGCGAAGGCCGCGCCGACGCACGACTCAACCAGGACAGTTTCTTCTTCGGCAGCCCAACCGAATACGCCGACATCCTGGACGCCTGGCGGTCCGCGGGCAGCTTCGAGGGGTTCGCCGTCCGGCAGGTGACGCACACTGATCAATATTCGGGAGATCGCTCATGATTGATGGCACATTCGACGCGTCCCGCTTCCGATGGAAGGAAGTCACCGGACGTCCCGGCTCGCGGTACAAAATTCACCACGACTACACGATACTGGGCTACGACCGCGACGCCTGCTCGCTCGACATGGTGGTGCGCTGGCAAGGTGATGGCGGGCACTGTCCAATTCACCGGCATGCGGCGACTACCAGCGTCATCGTCCTCGCCGGTGAGCAACATCTATGGGACGTCGAACAAGACGGTTCGACCGGCAACCATCGATTCCGCCGGGCCGGTGATTACGCGCTGACCGGTAACGACCTCAAGCCGCATCTGGAGCGCGGCGGAAAGGACGGCGGTTTGGTCTATTTCGGTGCGAGGCCCGACTCCCCCACTGGGTTGCTCTATGAAATTTTCGACGCCGACATGAACCTCGTTGCCGAAATCACCATCGACTCGCTGGTCGCCGATTTCGAGGCGGGCCAGGTTTTGGCCTGATCGCACGGATGCCGACCGCCGGAACGCCGCAATTGTCGCAAGTGCGTGCCCTCATCGGTCGGCCTGCTCATGACCCCTGTCGAGCAGGTTTTTGGTGACCTTGCCGGCCGGGTTGCGGGGCAGCGCGTCGACGAAGCGGACGTCGCGCGGAACTTTGAAGCGTGCCAATCGACGGCGGACATACGCCCTGACGTCACTTTCGCTGAGCGTTGCGCCCGGCCGCGGGACGATGAAACTGCGTAGACGTTGCCCGTATTCGCCGTCGGGCACGCCGATCACCGCTGCCTCCATGATGTCCGGATGGCCGGCAAGTGCCTCCTCGACCTCGGCAGGGAACACGTTTTCGCCTCCCGAGACGATCATGTCGTCGGCTCGGCCGTCGATGAACAGTCGGCCCGATCCGTCAAAGTGGCCGATGTCGCCGGTGGCGAGCAGGCCGTCAATCGATTTCTTGCCGCCTCCGCCGGTGTAGCCGTCGAACTGAATTCCATTACCGACAAATACCCGCCCACGTGTGCCCGCCGGCACCCCCTGCCCGTACTCGTCAAACAATCTCACGATGGCGCCGGGCATCACCTGCCCGACGCAGTTCGGCTCGGCGTCAAGGTCTTCAGGGGTGGCAATGGTGGCGTAGGCGACTTCCGTTGAGCCGTACATGTTGTAGACGACTGGGCCGAAGACATCCATTGCCTCGCGGCACAGGCTGCCCCCCAACTGTGATCCGGCAACGAAGATCACGCGCAGCGCGGAGAGGTCATACTCCTTCCATGTCTGCGGGCCGAGGTCGATGATGCGCCGCAGCATGATCGGTACCGCGATGATCGCGGTCGCGCGGCGCCCGGAAAGGCTGCCTATTGTCTGCTCGGCATCAAACCTACGGTGTACCAACAGCGTTGAGCCGAAGAGCATGGCAAGCATGAGGTGACCAAATCCGAGCGCGTGAAAGAGTGGCACAGCACATTCGGTGACTTCCCGCGCACGGAACGGGACTCTGCTGAGCAATGCACCGGCCGGCATGAGCGAGCGCGGTTGAGCGCGAAGCGCCCCTTTGGGACTCCCAGTCGTACCGCTGGTCAAGATAACCAGTTTGGACTCAACACCAGGCCTGGGTGGCGGAGAGCAATCACCCTTGGCGATAAGCATTTCGAGGCAGCCCGGCACCGGCTTGTCGCTCCAAGCCGTTGTTGTTCGAGGGCGAGCCGCGATACTAGAGACCTGCTCAGCGTATTCCGCGTCATGCACAAGCAGGTCTATGCCTTCGCGGCGGACGACGTCGGCGAGCTGAGCGCCACCAAAATCACTATTGAGCAGCACAATTCGCGCGCCACTCTTGGCCGCGCCAAACAGCGCATCCCAGAATCCCCGATGATTGCGGGCGAGAATGCCGACACCGTCTCCGGCCCGAAGGCCCTGGCGGCGCCAGGCGTTGGCCACTGCGTTCGAGCGTGCTTCGAGGTCGGCAAAAGTCAGCGCGCCGCGGTCGTCGATCAGCGCGACTCGGTCACGGTAACGGAACGCCGCCATGCTGACCGCCGCTCCGACTGGGCCGTAGGCACGCATCGCACGTGCGATCGCGCGAAGACGGCTTAACGGAATCGGTGTCAAACCGCCGGCACGTGCCACCTGCCGCATTGCCCAGAATTCGTCACGGAGCCGCTTAGCAAAGCGTGTGAGGATGTGGATCATTCAATCCCATTCGGGCTGTTCGTAGTTCCGTAGTCGACTTGCCAATGCTTGATGCCATTCAGCCACCCCGACCGTAGTCGCTCGGGCTCTGACATCGATGTGAGATTCGGCATGTGATCGGCGATGGCGTTGAAGATCAGGTTGATGGTCATCCGGGCCAGGTTCGCCCCGATGCAGTAGTGCGCACCCGTGCCGCCGAACCCGACATGCGGGTTGGGGTCCCGCAGAATGTTGAAATTGTGCGGGTCCTGGAAGACCGCTTCATCGAAATTGGCTGAGCGGTAAAACATCACCACTCGCTGGCCCTTCTTGAATTGCACGCCGGACAGCGAGGTGTCTTCCAGCGCGGTGCGCTGAAAGGCGGTGATCGGAGTGGCCCATCGCACGATTTCGTCGGCAGCGGTCTGCGGACGCAACCGCTTGTAGATTTCCCACTGTTCGGGAAACTCATCGAACGCCATCATTCCCTGGGTGATGGAGTGACGCGTCGTGTCGTTTCCGGCTACGGCGAGAGTCAAAACGAAAAAGCCGAATTCGTCGTCGGAGAGCCTCTCGCCATCGATGTCGGAGTTGAGCAACGTAGTGACGATGTCATCGCCGGGACTCTTCGCCCTGATGTCGGCCAGCTGCATGGCGTAAGTGAGCACCTGCACCGACGAAGCTTGACCGTCAATGTCCGCGTATTCGGGGTCTTCGCTGCCGGTCATTTCGTTGCACCAAGCGAAGAGCTTGTCGCGGTCCTGCAGCGGCACGTCGAGCAGCCCGGCGATTGCCTGCAATGGCAACTGGCAAGACACATGCTCGACGAAGTCTCCGAAGCCATGGGCTGCTGCGTTTTTCGCGATGCTTTGCGCGCGCTCATTGAGCTCGGTGCGCAATCGCTCGACGGCCCGCGGTGTGAACCCGCGCGAGATAATCTTGCGCAGGCGCGTGTGGTGCGGCGCATCCATGTTGAGTAGGGACGCACGCGCCGCGTCGATGTTGTCCCGATTTACATCATCGGGGAATCGCGGGATCGCGGTGTTCTGATAGGTCGAGAAGACATCGTTGCGCAGCGACACCTCCTTGACATCCTTGTGCCTGGTCACCACCCAGAATCCGCCGTCGTTGAAGCCGCCCTTCCCGATCGCTTGGTCGTTCCACCAAATGGGCGCGGTCCGCCGCAGCTCGGCGAGTTCGTCGACCGGTAGCCGCTCGGCATAAATGTCGGGGTCGGTGAAATCGAATCCGGCTGACAGATTCGGGCAAGACATGAAAGACTCCTCAGTTTCGTTGTCTGCGAATAGGTTTGAGTTGCGGGCTGAACAATGCGCCGCGGATTAGTTGTTTGGCTGACCGCAATGCGGCGTGATAGGCATCTGGGGGTAGGTTCGTGGCCTGCTCAGTCAGGCCTCGGGTGAGCGCGTAGATCGCATCGACGGTTCCGGCGGGATCGCTGTCAGCGGCTAGCTCGCCACGCTCCGACGCGTCGTCGACAATGCCGACGATGATGTCGCGCAACGCTTGAAAGCCCACCCGGTCGGGATCACCTCGCCGCAGATAGGCGGCGCTTTCAGCGCGGAGCGCCCGCTCAAAGGTTGCCAGATAGGGGTATTCGTGCATCAGCCGATCCGACTCGTCGAGTACGGACTCGAGACGCTCTATGACGTCGGCACCGCGCTGACCGGCTGCGCGCAGCCGAGGCAGCGCAATGGCTTCGATCTCCTCGACGGTGGCTTTCAGCAATTCGGACTTGTTCTTAAAGTAGTGATAAAGGCTGCCGCTGGTCATTTGGGCCTCGCGGGCGATCTCGCGAATTGAGGCTTGCGAGTAGCCCTTTTCGGCAACACAGCGCATGGCCGCGGTGATGATCCGCCGCCGCGTCTCTGGTCCGTTGGACCCGACCGGTCGACCGAGCTGAACTGTCACCGCCGCCACCGTGGGGGCTTTGGTCACGATTGAAAACAGTCGGTGTCGGACATCGATATTCCTCTCATGAAGTTCTGGCAACTCTCGCGGTGCCGAACCGAACAGAATTAATCGATCAGTTGATTGAATCCTAGCGTGCGATTGTCGCCAGTCAAGACCCACCCTTACAGCGCGGACGCGCCAAGTGCTGCGGGTGCGGAACAGCAAGCGCTCCGGTTCGGATCGGGACACTGCCGCCACACGACGGCGACGCTCCCAACAAGCCGAATGCAGCCAGGAATCACCTGAGCCCTAACGGTCAATCAGCCAGCGCGACCCGCAGGATCACCCGTGGCTTGCGGCTACGCGCGAGCAGGCGCTCGAGGAACGTCACGATGGTGAACTCAAACCCGTATTTGCGACGGATCAGGCCGGCCAACCGCTCGACGGTCGCGGCATCGGTGATGACCTCGGCTTCGCCATGCACCTGAACAGCGCCCTGGCGAACTTTGCCGGAACGGCTGCTCGGCGCCATGATCACCTGCGGATTGTTCCTGGCCCGCTTGGCTTTCCAGCTGTCGGCCGGCGTCCAGAAGAACAGGTGATCGTCGTCTTTGCCGATCCACATCGGCGCCGCAACGGCGCTGCCGTCCTTCTTGAACGTCGTCAACGATACGAATTTCTCGGCGGCCAGCGCCGACACCGCGTCTGTCATCACGCTCCTTGGTTCAGATCCTGCCTGTGAGGGTATGGCAGCCAGATGGGTACCCACACCCGGCGCTGGTGTTTCGCCGACCAGCTCGGGCCGCACTTCCTCGACGAACCCGACCAGCCGGTGCTGCTGGTCGAATCGCAGGCGGCGTTCACCCGCCGCCGCTTTCACCGCCGCAAAGCGCACCTGGTGTTGTCGGCGTTGCGCCACCGCGCGGCCGAACTCGGTGACCAGGCCACGTTCCTGCAAACCCGCACCTACCGCGAGGCCCTGGACCAGGTCGGCGACCCGATCAGCGTGTGCCAGCCGACATCGTGGGCCGCCGACCGGTTCGTGCGCTCGATTTCACACGTCGACGTGTTGCCCGCCCGCGGGTTCTGCACCGACCGGGAAGCCTTCGGAAAATGGGCCCAGGGGCATCAGACGTTGAAGCTGGAGAACTTCTACCGCGACGCGCGCCGCCGGTTCGACCTGCTGATGGACGGCAACCGTCCCGCCGAGGGGCGGTGGAACTTCGACGCCGACAACCGCGAGCCTGCGCCGGCGAAAGCCGACGACCTGGGCGTCAAGCCCCCGTGGCGGCCCGACGAGGACGAGATCGACGAGCAGGTTCGCGAAGATCTGGACCGCTGGGAACGCGACGGCGAGGTTGCCTTCGTCGGCCGCGACGGCCCGCGGGAATTTGCCGTGACCGCCTCCGAAGCGCAGGCTGCTCTCCAGGTGTTCATCCGAGATCGATTGCCGCACTTTGGCCCTCACGAAGACGCGATGCTCAGCGGCGATCGTTTCATGGCGCACAGTCTGCTGTCGGCACCGATGAACCTCGGTCTGCTCGATCCGTTGGACTGCGCGTACGCCGCCGAGCACGCCTACCGCAGTGGCAAGGCGCCGATCGGTAGCGTCGAAGGCTACATCCGGCAGCTGATCGGCTGGCGGGATTACATCTGGCACGTCTACTGGCATTTCGGCAGGGGTTACCGCCGCCGCAACGCGCTGGACGCCCACGCCCGCATCCCGAAATGGTTCGCCGAATTGGACGCCGACGCGCTCGACGCGTACTGCCTGAAGGACGTACTGGCACAGGTGCGCGATCACGGTTGGGTGCACCACATTCCGCGGCTGATGGTGTTGTCCAACTATGCGCTGCAGCGCGGCTGGAATCCCGCGGCCGTCACCGACTGGTTCCACCGCTGCTTCGTCGACGGCTACGAATGGGTGATGGTCGCCAACGTGGTCGGCATGTCGCAGCACGCCGACGGCGGCTTGATGGCAACCAAGCCCTACACCTCCGGCGGCGCCTACATCAACCGGATGAGCGACTACTGCGGCCAGTGCCGGTACCGCCCCACCGAACGGGTGGGCGACCATGCGTGCCCGTTCACCGGCGGCTATTGGTGGTTCCTGGACCGCAACGCCAAACCCCTTGCGAACAATCGACGGATGAACCAGCCGCTGGCCGGGATGCGAAGGCTCAAGGACCTTGACGACGTCGTCGAACAACAACGCCGCCTCGGCGGTCACGCGCCCTGATGCTCGCCGTCGACAGATTGATCGCTGCGCCGCCCGCGGCGGCATGGGATGTCCTGGTAGACCTCGACGCATGGCCGGTGTGGGGCCCAACGGTTCGCGGCGCCAGGCTTGACCCGCCGCACACCGAGTTGGCTTTGCGCGCAACGGGAACCGTGCAAACATCGCTGGGATTCAGCGTGCCGTTCGTCGTCACCGACTTCGAGGCGGGCCGGCACTGGGCGTGGCAGGTGGCCGGTATCCCGGCAACCCAGCACCGGGTCGAGCCGGTCGGCGACGGCGCACGGGTGAGCATCGCCGTGCCATGGTGGGCTGGAGCCTATTTGACCGTGTGCGCGATCGCGTTGCGTCGCATCGACGTAATGGCACGTGAAAGGTAACCGGCCTCTACCAGCCCATCGAACCCGGAATTCCCTTGAACGGCCCGACAATCCAACTGTTGATCCAGCCGCCGTAGAAACCGCCTGGCTGCGGCGTCACCTCTTCGCCGTTGACCGTACAGCGGTCCACCGCGGCGGCCATGACAGCCAGCGCCCCGGCGATGGCCTCGAAGCCGTTGCTGGGCCGCAAGTAGGTCCACGCCGCCTGCGGCGCCACCCGCCGTTCGCTGACCAAGTCGTAATACGTTGCCTGGCCTTTCCATTCGCACCAGGAGCTGCCGTCGGCGCGGCGCAGCACCCCGTCGGCGAACGCCGAGGAGGGTAGGTAGTAGGTCGGCGGGTGGCTGGTCTCCAGCACCCGCCAGCCGCGCGACGTCGAGGCGATCGTGCGGCCACCCAACTCGACCGTGATCGAGCCGGTGAACTCCTCCAGCCGCGGCGGGCGCGGATAGTCCCATACCGACTCCTGTCCAGGACCGGCGACGTCAGGCTTCGGCCAGCGATTCACCATGTCATTGTGCCCCGGTTCACACAATGTGTGACTCGCCGCCTGGCGGGTAATCTCCAGCGTCGGGTCGCGGCTTCGCGGCCCTCCGAGGAATGAGGGCGCTGTGACGGAAACCGCGGAATCGACCCGATCGGTGCGCATCGAGCAGTGGCCCGGGAAGGCCTACCCGCTCGGCGCCACCTACGACGGGTCGGGCACCAACTTCGCGCTGTTCAGCGAGGTCGCCGAGCAGGTGGAGCTCTGCCTGTTCGACGCCGACGGCACCGAATCCAGGGTGACCCTCAACGAGGTGGACGGCTTCGTCTGGCACGGCTTCCTGCCCGCCGTCGAGCCGGGTCAGCGCTACGGCTACCGGGTGCACGGGCCCTACGACCCGGCCGCCGGGCAACGCTGCAACCCGAACAAGTTGCTGATCGACCCGTATGCGAAAGCGATCGACGGCAATTTCGTGTGGCACCAGGCGCTGTTCAGCTACAACTTCGGCGAGCCCGACAGCCGCAACGACGACGACTCCGCGCCGCACATGCCGAAGTCGGTGGTGATCAACCCGTACTACGACTGGGGCAACGACCGCCCGCCCGGCCACGAGTACGCCGACACCGTCGTCTACGAGGCACACGTCAAGGGACTGACCCAGCTGCACCCCGACATTCCCGAACGGATGCGCGGCACCTACGCCGGCATCGCCCATCCGGTGATCATCGAGCACCTGAAGGGCCTGGGCGTCACCGCCATCGAGCTGATGCCGGTGCACCACTTCGCCAACGACTCCACGCTGATCGACAAGGGACTGTCAAACTACTGGGGCTACAACACAATCGGCTTCCTGGCTCCCGACTCCAAGTACGCCTCCAGCACGACGCCGGGTGGCCAGGTGCAGGAATTCAAGACCATGGTCCGCGCCCTGCACGAAGAAGGCATCGAGGTCATCCTCGACGTGGTGTACAACCACACCGCCGAGGGTAATCACCTGGGTCCCACGCTGTCGATGCGCGGCGTGGACAACGCGGGGTATTACCGGTTGGTCGACGACGATCAGCGGTACTACATGGACTACACCGGAACCGGCAACAGCCTCAACGTCGGCCATCCGCACACGCTGCAGCTCATCATGGATTCGTTGCGGTACTGGGTAACCGAGATGCACGTCGACGGCTTCCGCTTCGACCTGGCTTCCACACTGGCCCGCGAGTTCTACGAGGTCGACCGGCTGAGCGCGTTTTTCGAACTGGTGCAACAGGATCCGGTGGTCAGCCAGGTCAAGCTGATCGCCGAGCCGTGGGATGTCGGCCCGGGTGGTTACCAAGTCGGCAACTTCCCGCCGCAGTGGACGGAGTGGAACGGCAAGTTCCGCGACACGGTTCGCGATTACTGGCGGGGCGAGGCGGCGACGCTCGGCGAGTTCGCCTCCCGGCTGACCGGCTCGGCCGATCTCTACGAGTCGACGGCGCGGCGCCCGGTCGCATCGATCAACTTCGTCACCGCGCACGACGGCTTCACGCTGCGGGACCTGGTGTCCTACAACGAGAAACACAACGACGCCAACGGCGAAGACAATAACGACGGCGAGAGCCACAACCGATCCTGGAATTGCGGAGTCGAGGGGCCGACCGACGATCCCGAGATCAATGCGCTGCGCGCCCACCAGCAGCGCAATTTTCTTGCGACAACGCTGCTGTCGCAAGGGGTTCCGATGATCTCACACGGCGACGAGCTCGGCCGCACGCAGGGCGGCAACAACAACGGATTCTGCCAGGACAACGAGATCACCTGGGTGCACTGGGACAAGGCGGATGAGGAGTTGTTGGAGTTCACCCGGTCGGTGTCGGCGCTGCGCGCGGCGCATCCGGTGTTTCGGCGTCGTCGATTCTTCAAAGGGGTGCCAGTCCGCCGGCGAGGCGTCGAAGGACTACCCGACATCTCATGGTTCCGGCCCGACGGCTCCGAAATGGACGACGAAGACTGGGGTTCGGGTTTCGGCAAATCCGTCGCTGTCTACCTGAACGGCCTGGGCATCCCCGACCTCGACACCCGCGGGCAGCGGGTGACCGACGACTCGTTCTTCCTGTGCTTCAACGCCCATCACGAGCCCATCGAGTTCACCCTGCCGCCAGAGGCTTTCGGGACAGCGTGGACGTCTGTCATCGACACGTCCGCCGTACCGGAGGATTCAGAGCAACAGGGATCAATTCCGGCCGGTAATGCGGTCATGGTGGCCGCGCGCGCGATGGTGGTGTTGCAAGCCGACGGCGAGTGAGCCGTCGGCGCAACCGATTCCGGGTCAGCCGTGCGGTGCCTCGGAGATCTTGCTGTCCGGTTTGCCGAGCGTCTGGCAGTACGTCGCGGCCGACAGCCGGGTCGCGGTAACCTGCAAAGTCGCCGGGTCGGCACCGCTCTTGTCCTTGAGCATCTTGCTGACTTCTTCATTCTGCTTCTTCTCGTCCTGCGAGACGAAGTCCTTGCACTTGGTGTCCCCACCGGTGTTGATGATCTGGGACGCTGAGCATCCGCTGAACATCAACGCGGCGATCGCAATCGCGACAGGCGCCGTTGCCTTCATCATCGAGCCCTTTCCTTGAGCGACGTAGCACCCACTAGTACACCGCTGCGTGCGATTTCAAACCTATACGCGGCGATCAGGGTTTCACCCGGATACGGATCGGCCCCCGCAACTCGCCATCCGGGTCGACGATGTCACCGCGCTGGGTGATCTCCACCTTGCCGTCACGGGCCAATTTCAATGCGATACCGCGGCTCTCGGTATTCAGCTCTCGCCAACCCTCGCCGCCGACGGCCCGGGCCGCATCGGACGGGCAGATGCTGGAATCCGGCCCGCGACGCTGAGCGAGGGCGAGGATGGCAGCCCGCAACCGGGTTGCGGTGGCCCCGCCGCCCAGGGCGGTGCGGGCCGCCGGATCGCCGCTGTCGGCCATACCCGCCAGCTCGCGGTGCGGATCGCTCACAGCACCAGGCTAGAGAAAGCGAAAGCCCCCGACACGCCTGGCGTGCGGGGGCTTTCGCGCATCGTCGTCAGCCCTTGCAGAATTGGCCGACTCCTCCTCGCCCGCCTCGCGGGCGCATCGTCGTCAGCCCTTACGGGTCTTGACCGCCTCGGTCAGCTGCGGCGCGACCTTGAACAGGTCGCCGACCACGCCGTAGTCGGCGATCTCGAAGATCGGCGCCTCTTCGTCCTTGTTGACGGCGACGATGGTCTTCGATGTCTGCATGCCGGCGCGGTGCTGGATCGCCCCGGAGATGCCCAGCGCGATGTACAGCTGAGGGGAGACCGTCTTGCCGGTCTGGCCCACCTGAAACTGGCCCGGGTAGTAGCCCGAGTCGACCGCGGCGCGTGACGCACCGACCGCGGCGCCCAGCGAGTCGGCGAGCTCCTCGACCACGCTGAACTTGTCGGCGCTACCGACACCGCGACCACCGGACACCACGATGGTGGCCTCGGTGAGCTCCGGACGGTCGCCCTGCACCGCGGGCTCGCGGGCGGTGATCTTGGTGGCGTTCTCGGCAGGCTCGGGGACCTCGACCTTGACCTGCTCACCCGCGCCGTCAGACGGCTCGGCCTCGATGGCGCCTGGACGCACGGTGATCACCGGGGTGTCGCCGTTGGCCTGCCCCTCGACGGTGAACGCGCCACCGAAGATCGACCACACCGCCTTGTTGTCGGGCTGCACTTCGACCACATCGACCAGCAGACCCGACCCGATGCGAGCGGCGAGCCGACCCGCGATCTCTTTCCCGTCGGCATTCGCGGCCAGCACAACGGCTGCCGGAGTGGCGGATTCGGCCAGCGATGCGAGCACGTCGACGGCGGGCGTGATGAGGTAGTTCTCCGCGTTGTCGGACTCGGCGACGTAGATCTTGGCGGCACCGGCCGACTTCAGCCCGTCGATCAACGGCTCGGCGGTGCCGGGCTTGCCCACCACGACCGCGGCGGGCTCACCCAGAACGCGTGCGGCGGTGATCAATTCGGAGGTGACTTTCTTGATAGCGCCGTCAGCGTGCTCGACGAACACAAGTACTTCAGCCATGAGTTATTCGCTGTCTTTCAGTTAACGGATTTCGGTTTCGGTGAGCAGTCTCAGATGATCTTTTGACCGACCAGGTACTTGGCGATCTCGTTTCCGCCCTCGCCCTCGTCGGTGACTTTCTCACCGGCGGTCTTGGGGGGCTTCGGGGTGGAGTTGAGCACCTTGGAGCCGGCGTTCGCCAGCCCGACCTCGTCGGCCTCGACACCGATCTCGGCCAGCGTGAGCTTGGTGACTTCCTTCTTCTTGGCGGCCATGATGCCCTTGAAGGACGGGAAGCGCGGCTCGTTGATCTTCTCGTTGACGCTGACCACCGCGGGCAGATTCGCCTCGACGATGAACACGCCGTCGTCGGTCTCGCGCTCGCCGGTGAGCTTGCCGTTGTCCAGCGTCAGCTTGCGCAGGTGGGTCAGCTGCGGCAGGCCCAGGTACTCGGCGATGACGGCCGGCACCGCGCCGCCGGTTCCGTCGGTGGCCTCGTTACCGGCGATCACCAGCTCGGTGCCCTCGATGGTGCCCAGCGCGCGCGCCAGCGCCCAACCGGTCTGGATAACGTCGGAGCCGTGCAGCCCGTCATCGAGCAGATGGACGGCCTTGTCGGCGCCCATCGACAGCGCCTTGCGGATCGCTTCGGTGGCCCGCTCCGGGCCGGCGGTCAGCACGGTCACCGATCCCTCGGTGCCGTCGGCGGCCTCTTTCTCCCGGATCAGCAACGCCTCTTCGACGGCGCGCTCGTTGATCTCGTCCAGTACGGCGTCGGCGGCCTCGCGGTCCAGCGTCCAATCGCCGTCGGTGAGTTTGCGCTCTGACCAGGTGTCCGGGACCTGCTTGATCAGGACCACGATGTTCGTCATGAGAGTGGCTCGTCCTCCTCGAATGAGTCCTGCAGCCGCCAGCCGCAGAACCTCTGTCACGTCTTTTGCGCCCCGCACCCGCATGTTACTGGCTGGTAACTTTGTGCGGTTCGCATTCACACCATAGCGGGTCGTCCTGCAGGTTCTGTCCCCTGTGCCTTCACAAGCGGGTTGAGCCCTCGACCCGTAGCCGGGGATACCCGCGGTGAACCATTCGCGAACCCCGACTCACGGGTTAGCCTCCCTATGCAATGAGCGCATTCATCCCCGACGTTCCCCACGCCCCGGTCGACGCCGCCCTGCCGTTGACCGGTGAGCGCACCATTCCGGGCCTCGACGTGGAGAATTACTGGTTTCGGCGCCACGAAGTCGTCTACCGGCAGCTGGCACAGCGCTGCGCCGGACGCGAGGTGCTCGAGGCGGGATGTGGCGAAGGTTACGGCGCCGACCTGATCTCTCGCGTCGCCAACCGGGTGACCGCGCTGGACTATGACGAAGCCACCGTCGCGCATGTCCGGGCGCGCTACCCGCAGGTTGAGGTCATGCACGCCAACCTGACCGAGCTCCCCCTGGCCGACAGCTCGGTCGACGTGGTGGTCAACTTCCAGGTCATCGAGCACCTGTGGGATCAGCCACGCTTCGTCGGCGAATGCGCCCGGGTGCTGCGGCCCTCGGGGGTGCTGATGGTGTCCACCCCCAACCGGATCACGTTCACGCCGGGCAGCGACACCCCGATCAACCCCTTTCACACCCGCGAGCTGAACGCCGACGAGCTCACGGAGTTGTTGGTCGACGCCGGTTTCGCGGTGGACGGGGTGTACGGGGTTTTCCACGGGCCGCGGCTCGCGCAGATGGACGCCCGGCACGGTGGCTCGATCATCGACGCCCAGATCGCCCGTGCCGTCGCCGACGCACCCTGGCCTGCGGAGCTGCTGGCCGACGTCGCCGCGGTCAGCGCCGCGGACTTCGACATCGTCGAGGCCGCGACGGACGACGCACGCCAGATCGACGACAGCCTGGACCTGGTGGCGATCGCGGTGCGCCCGTGACGGATAACGCCGTGCCCGGGATGTTCACCCTGGTCCTGCACACCCACCTGCCGTGGCTGGCCCATCACGGTCGCTGGCCGGTGGGCGAGGAATGGCTCTATCAGTCGTGGGCGGCGTCATACCTTCCGCTGCTGCGGGTGCTGCGCACCCTTGCCGACGAGAGCCGGCACCGATTGGTCACGCTGGGCGTGACACCGGTGGTCACCGCCCAGCTCGACGACCCCTACTGCCTGGACGGCATGCACCACTGGTTGGCCAATTGGCAGCTGCGCGCCGCCGAGGCCGCCAGCTTTCCGACGTCAGACCCGTTACGCGCGTTCGGCGTTCGTGAGTTCCTCGAAACCGACAAGGCGCTGGAGGACTTCACCACGCAGTGGCGGCACGGTGCGAGCCCGCTGCTGCGCAGCCTGATCGACGTGGGCACGGTCGAGTTGCTGGGGGGCCCGCTCGCGCATCCCTTCCAACCGCTGCTGACGCCGCGACTGCGCGAATTCGCGCTGCGCGAAGGACTGGCCGATGCTCGACAGCGGTTGGCGCACACACCGACCGGGATCTGGGCGCCCGAATGTGCTTACGCGCCAGGCATGGAACGTGACTATGCTGCCGCCGGAGTCAGCCACTTCATGGTCGACGGCCCGTCGCTGCACGGCGACACCGCGCTGGGTCGACCGGTCGGCGATTCCAGCGTCGTCGCGTTCGGGCGTGACCTCCAGGTCAGTTACCGGGTGTGGTCACCGAAATCGGGCTATCCCGGGCACGCCGCCTACCGTGACTTCCACACCTACGACCATCGCACCGGCCTCAAACCGGCCCGCGTGACCGGGCGCAACGTGCCGTCGGAGAAGAAGGCGCCCTACGATCCCGAGCGCGCCGACCGCGCAATCGACACGCACGTAGCGGATTTCGTCGACGTGGTGCGCGGCCGGCTACAGGCCGAGTCCGAGCGGATCGGGCGGCCGGCGCATGTGGTCGCGGCGTTCGACACCGAGTTGTTCGGCCACTGGTGGTACGAGGGTCCGGTCTGGCTCGAGCGGGTGCTGCGGGCGCTGCCGGAAGCCGGCGTGCGGATCGGCACGCTCAGCGACGCCATCGACGATGGTCTCGTCGGCGAGTCGGTCGAATTGCCGCCCAGCTCTTGGGGTTCGGGCAAGGACTGGCAGGTGTGGGCCGGTGAGAAAGTCGCCGACCTGGTGCAGCTCAACTCCGAGGTCGTCGAGACAGCGCTGGCGTGCGTCGACAAGGCGCTGGCCCAGACGGCCACGCTGGACGGACCTACCCCCCGCGACCACGTCGCCGATCAGATCTTGCGCGAGACCCTGCTCACGGTGTCCAGCGACTGGCCGTTCATGGTGAGCAAGGACTCCGCGGCCGACTACGCTCGCTACCGAGCGCATTTGCACGCCCACGCCACCCGCGAGATCGCCGGGGCGTTGGCGTCGGGCCGACGCGAGGTGGCCCAGCGACTGGCCGAAGGCTGGAATCGGGCCGACGGTCTGTTCGGTGCGCTGGACGCACGGAGGCTGCCGCGGTGAAAGTCCTGATGGTGTCGTGGGAATACCCACCGGTGGTGATCGGTGGGCTCGGCCGGCACGTCCATCACCTGTCGACGGCGCTGGCCGCAGCCGGCCACGACGTGGTCGTGTTGTCCCGCCGCCCGACCGGCACCGATCCCAGCACGCATCCGTCGTCGGACGAGATCAGCGAGGACGTGCGAGTGGTCGCCGCCGCGCAGGACCCGCACGAATTCACCTTCGGCGCCGACATGATGGCCTGGACGCTGGCGATGGGCCACGCGATGGTGCGCGCCGGACTGGCACTCAAGGACCGGCACAGCGACCAGCCGTGGCGGCCCGACGTGGTGCACGCGCACGACTGGCTGGTGGCCCACCCCGCGATCGCGCTGGCCGAATTCTACGACGTGCCAATGGTTTCCACGATCCACGCGACCGAAGCCGGCCGGCATTCCGGGTGGGTCTCCGGATCGCTGAGCAGGCAGGTCCACGCGGTCGAGTCGTGGCTGGCGCGGGAGTCCGATTCGCTGATCGCGTGTTCGGCGTCGATGGGCGAGGAGATCGACGATCTGTTCGGGCCAGACCTGGCCGACACCACTGTGATCCGCAACGGCATCGAGGCCGCGCGCTGGCCGTTCGCCCGCCGCAAGCCACGCACAGGGCCACCGGAACTGCTGTTCGTCGGCCGGCTGGAGTACGAGAAGGGCGTGCACGAGGCGATCGCCGCCCTGCCGCGGATCCGGCGGGCGCACCCGGGCACCACGTTGACAATCGCCGGCGAAGGCACCCAGTACGACTGGCTCGTCGAGCAGGCTCGTAAACACAAGGTGCTCAAGGCAACTCAGTTCGTCGGCCGACTCGGCCACGACGACTTGCTGGCGGCGCTGCACCGCGCCGACGCCGCGGTGCTGCCCAGCCACTACGAGCCGTTCGGGCTCGCGGCGCTGGAAGCCGCCGCGGCGGGGACCCCGTTGGTGACGTCGAATATCGGCGGCCTGGGCGAGGCCGTCATCAACGGTGAGACCGGGATGTCGTGTCCGCCGCGTGATGTGACCCGGCTGGCCAAGGCGGTCACCGCGGTGCTCGACGACCCGGTGGCCGCCCAGCGCCGCGCCAGAGCCGCGCGGGAACGGCTGACCTCGGATTTCGACTGGCACACGGTCGCCGACGAGACGGCGCAGGTGTACCTGGCGGCCAAGCGCCGCGAACGCCAGCCCCTGCCACGGCTGCCGATCGTCGAGCGCCCGCTGCCGGACCGGTAGCTGCGGGCACGACTTTCTCGCGCAGGTACCGTCGGCCTCATGGGCCTTGTGTACTCGAGCGTGATCGACGCACCTATCTACGAGGTGTTCGACTGGCATACCCGACCCGGCGCGTTCACCCGGCTCTCGCCGCCGTGGCAGCCGGGACGCATCGTGGCCGAAGCGGATTCACTGGAAAACGGACGCGCCGAACTCGGCCTGCCCGGCGGCCTGCGCTGGGTGGCCGACCATCAGCCGGATGGCTACGACCCGCCACGCCGTTTCGTCGATTCGATCGGCACCGAGGGTCTGGCGTCGTTGCCGCTCGGACTGGCTTTGCGGTGGCGCCACACTCACGACTTCGAAGAAGTGGACGGTGACCGGACGCGGGTCGTCGACCGCGTCGACACGCCCGTCCCGGCGAGGGCGTTGCGGTCGATGTTCCGCTACCGGCACCGCCAACTCGCCGACGACATCGCCGCACACCGGCAGGCGGCCGCTCACGGACTGGCCCCGCTGACGGTCGCGATCACCGGATCCTCCGGGCTCGTCGGCGCACAGCTGGCCGCGTTCTTGTCCACCGGCGGCCATCACGTCATCCGTCTGGTCCGCCATCCGGCTACCAACTCCGGTGAGCGGCAGTGGAATCCAGACGATCCCGATCCCGCCTTGTTGGCCGGTGTGGACGCTGTCATTCACCTGGCGGGCGAATCGATCGCGGGCCGGTTCACCGCCAAGCACCGGGCCGCGATCCTGGACAGCCGGATCGGCCCCACGCGCCGGCTGGCGGAGCTGGTCGCCACGTCCGTCGACGGGCCCAAAGTGCTGATCAACGCATCGGCGATCGGCTACTACGGCTACGACCGCGGTGACGAGACGCTGACCGAGGACAGCCAACGCGGCGACGGGTTTCTGGCCGACGTGGTCGCCGAGTGGGAGCGGGCGACGGCGCCGGCCGAAGAATCCGGTGCGCGCGTGGTCAAGGTGCGGACCGGGATCGTGCAGTCACCCGCCGGCGGGACGCTGCGCCTGCTACGGCCGCTGTTCGCCGCCGGACTCGGCGGTCGGCTCGGCGACGGCCGGCAGTGGTTCTCCTGGATCGGAATCGACGACCTGATCGACGTCTATCACCGCGCGCTCTGGGACGCCGACCTGTCCGGGCCGGTCAACGCGGTAGCCCCGGACCCGGTCCGCAACGCCGACTACACCCGCATCCTGGCTCACGTGCTGCACCGGCCGGCGCTGTTGCCGGTACCGCCGCTGGGGCCCAAGGTTCTGCTCGGCGAGCAGGGTGCCCGCGAACTCGCGCTGGCCAACCAACGGGTGCTGCCCGCGCGGCTGCAGCAGTCCGACCATCGCTTCCGCACACCGGACCTGGAGCAGACGCTGCGGCACCTGCTGGGCCGCGGCTAGAGACCGCGGGGCGCCGACCGGACAGCGGCAACGGCCTGCGGGTCGCCGTCGAACTCGAGGCGGACCGCGTCGCGACCGGCGACGAACAGCAACAGTTCCTGCGGATCGCCGGTGATCGTGACGGTGTCGCCGCGGCCAACCCGAGCGATCTGTTCGCCGTCCGGGGTCAGCAGAACCACTTGGGCGGGCATCTTGTTCAGCATCAGCCGGCTCATGAGACCGAGCTGTCGCCGCAGCAGACCCGAGGTGGACGGGTCTAGCACCCGCGGCTGCCATCCGTCGACCGCACGACGGACGTCCTCGTGGTGAATGAACATCTCACCAAGGTTGGCCACCGGGTCCAGCAATTTGAACGGTGAATAGATCGGCGGGCCGGACGACACCAGCCGGAGCAGGTCCTCCCAGCTCTTCGACCGGGCGACCTTGTCCTGAACTTTTTCGGTGTAGCCGGCCAGCAGCGACACCATGATGCCCGGGGTCGCATCCATCCGGCGCTCCCGTATGACCAGGTGAGCGGCTAAATCCTTGGTGGTCCAGCCTTCGCAGAGGGTGGGCGCATCCGGGCCCACGGCGATCATGGTCTGCACGAGTGCGGCTCGCTCGCGCTGGGCTGCGGTCATGGGACCCACACTAGGCGAGGCGGCTGCTATGGCGAGCGAGCTAGAAGTTCATTAAGTTAAACTTTAACCTTGTGAACTTAACCTGGCGAGGCCGGGCTGAGCGTGTTTGTCTTGGTGATCAGGGAGGTACCCGCGCGTGAGCCTGAGCCGTACAGGTTGGTCTCCGGCCGATCCGACGAGAGGGAGCCCAGTGAGCGAGCTTCGTGCGTTGTCGCTGGCCCCGTCCGTGCAGCCGGATGAGCCGGATCAGGGTAGCTGGTCGGCTCCCGGGCACTTCGATGTGTGGCGAATCGGGTTGCGCCGCAAGGTGCTGACTCACGTCACCGAATTCGTCGCCGACCGGTGCTCCGCCGAACTCGACGCCTCGGGCATGGAGGTCGCCGGCGACATCCTGGTCAACTTCGTCACCGGCGGCAAATGCCTGCGCTCGACGTTCATGTACCTGGGCTGGCTCGCTGGGGCGTCGGACAGCGACGAAGCGCTGTTCGCGTCCGCCAGCCTGGAACTTCTGCACGCCTTTGCGCTGCTGCAGGACGATGTGATGGATGCGTCGTCGTCGCGTCGCGGCCACCCCGCCGCGCATATCCAGTTCAGCCGTTGGCACCGCCAGCGCAAGCTGTCGGGCTCGGCCGACCGGTTCGGCGAATCGGCGGCCATCCTGCTGGGCGATCTCTGCCTGATCTGGGCCGAGCAGATGCTGCGCGAAAGCGGCGTCGAGTACGGGCGTCTGCAACGGGCATGGCCGCGCTACGACGCGATGCGTGCCGAGCTGGCCATGGGCCAGTTCGCCGATCTCGCAAACGATGTCCGCGACCTGCCGTCGATGGCCGAGGTGTTGGAGGTCGCGCGACGCAAGTCGGGCAACTACACCGTGCGGCGGCCGTTGGAGATCGGTGCGGCGATGAGTGGCTGCGGCGATCGCACGGTGTCCGGGCTGGGACGCTACGGCGAAGCGGTGGGTGAGGCATTCCAGCTGCGTGACGACGTGCTGGGGGTGTTCGGCGCCGAGACGGTCACCGGCAAACCCGACGGGCAGGATCTCATCGAGCGCAAAGCCACCAGCGTGGTGATCGCCGCACACCATCTGGCCGACCCGCCAGTCCGCACGCAACTCGAGAGGTTGATGAACAGCGGTGACCTCGACGGCGGCGCGATCGACAGTTGGCGAGACCTCATCGTCGCGACGGGTGCGGTGCGGTGGATCGAGGACACCATCAACGACCGGGTCGCGTCGGCGCTCCGGGAACTCGACGCGCTGGCGATCGACGAACCGGTGCGAACCGCACTGACGAACATGGCCGCGGTGTGCACGGAGCGTGTCGAATGATGCTGTCGCGCCGAGGAGTTGTGCGCTGATGCGGACAGTTCAGGGACCGAGCAGTCGGGTCGTCATCGTCGGCGCCGGCTTGGCCGGCCTGTCCGCGGCGCTGCACCTTGCCGGACGAGGCCGCCAGGTCACCGTGGTCGAGCGGGAAAGTTGGCCGGGCGGACGGGCGGGCCGGGTCGACGTCGGCGGCTATCGGATCGACACCGGGCCGACGGTGCTGACGATGCCCGACATCATCGACGACACCTTCGCGGCTGTCGGCGAAACCACCTCCGCACGGCTGGATTTGATGACCGTCGATCCGGCCTACCGGGCGCAGTTCGCCGACGGCAGCAGCCTCACCGTGCACAGCGACGCGGACCAGATGGCACATGCGATCGAAGAGTTCGCCGGCGCCAAGCAGGCGGACGGCTACCGGAACCTGCGCGACTGGCTGACCAGGTTGTATCGCACCGAGTTCGACGGCTTCATCGCCAGGAACTTCGATTCCCCACTGTCGCTGGTGAATCCGCAGCTGGCCCGCTTAGCCGCGATCGGCGGATTCCGCAAGTGGAACACCATGGTCAACCGCCACATCACCGACCCGCGGCTGCAGCGGGTCTTCACCTTCCAGTCGCTGTACGCCGGCGTGGCCCCCCGGCAGGCCCTGGCGGTCTACGCGGTGATCGCCTACATGGACACCATTGCCGGAGTGTTCTTCCCCCGCGGCGGCATGCGCGCCCTGCCCGACGCGCTGGCCGCCGCCGCGGCCGATGCCGGCGTGCACTTCGTCTACGACTCGACGGTCACCGGTCTGGAACGCGCCGGCGACCGGGTGGTGGCTGTGCACACCGATCAAGATCAGCGCATCGCTTGTGACGCAGTCATTTTGACCACCGAACTGCCCACCACCTACACCCTGCTGGGCCGCGAGCCACGGCGTGTCGGGCGCCTGCGCCCCGCGCCTTCGGCCGTCGTCGCGCACATCGGCCGGCGCCGATCCCCGTCGGCGAACCCTGCGCTGGCACACCACAACATCGTGTTCGGCGGCGAGTGGGACCAGACCTTCACCGACATCATCCGCGATGGCCGGCTGATGCGTGACCCGTCGCTGCTCATTACCAACCCCACCGCCAGCGACCCGAGCCTGGCCCCGCCCGACCACGACCTGTTCTACGTGCTCGCCCCGGCGCCCAACCTCGAGCGCGGGAATGTCGACTGGTCGCGGATCGGCGACAGCTACACCGAACAGCTGATGGATGTGGTTGCCGCACGGCTGATTCCGGGCCTGCGTGACGGCGCCGAAGTGCTGCACGTGGTCAACCCCCAGGACTGGGCCCGCCAGGGAATGGTCGCAGGCACGCCATTCGCGTTGGCCCACACGTTCGCGCAGACCGGGCCGTTCCGTCCGGGCAACATGCCGCGTGGCGTGGACAACGTGGTGCTGGCGGGATCGTCGACGGTACCCGGTGTCGGCGTGCCCACCGCGATGATCTCCGGGCGGCTGGCCGCGGACCGCATCACCGGCGCGGTCGACCGATCGGCACCCACCGTCGTGGCGGAAGCCGGCCGGTCATGATCCGCACCGAACTCAGCGCGGCAGGCATCGACGACCCGGAACTGCGCGGCGCGTACCGACGCTGCCGCACCCTGAACGCCGCGCACGGCCGGACCTTCTTCCTGGCAACGAGATTGCTCGCACCGGACCAACGTCCGCCGGTGCACGCACTGTACGGGTTCGCCCGTTACGCGGACGACATCCTGGATGACTTCGATCCCAACCTGGACGCCGCGAGCCGGGCGGCGCGGCTGCAGCGGCTGTCCGATGAGTTCTTCGCCCACAACGAGCATCCGGACAACCCGGTGCTCGCCGCCGTCGAGCACACCGCGCGGCGATATGGCATTCACGACGAACTGTTCGACGACTTCCTGGCTTCCATGCGGATGGATCTGACGATCACCGATTATCCCGACCGCGACGCGCTCAATCTGTACATGAAGGGCTCTGCGGAAGCCATTGGGCTGCAATTGCTTCCGATTCTTGGGACGATCGGCGAGCCCGACGAGGCCGCCCCCTACGCGGCGGCGCTGGGCAGAGCCTTCCAGCTCACCAACTTCTTGCGCGACGTCGACGAAGACCTGGCCCGCCAACGCGTTTATCTTCCCGCCGATGAACTGGCCGCCCACCACGTCGACCGGGATCTGCTGATGTGGTGCCACACCAACCGGCGAACCGATCGCCGGGTGCGCGACGCGCTCGCCGAGCAGCACGAGGTAGCCCGCCAGGTTTACCGGTACGCCGCAAGCGGAGTCGATCTCTTGGCACCGCGGTCGCGGCCGTGTGTGGCGACGGCGCTGACGCTGTATTCCGACATTCTCGACTGCATCGAAGACAGCGACTTCGCGGTGTTCACGCAGCGCGCGACCGTGGGCAACGGGCGACGGCTGCGAGTGGCCGGCGCCGGCCTGCTCCGGTCGTGGCGGGCCCGGCTGACCCACCCGGCCGGTGCGGCGTAATGGATCGCTGGCAATACCTGATCGTGCTGGCCGCGTGCCTGGCGATCACGTTGCCGCTGGAGATCTTTCGCCCCGGCGTCTACCGTCAGGCATGGCGGGCTGTGCGCGCAATTTTGCCTGTCGCCGCGGTATTCGTGATCTGGGACGAGGTGGCGATCGCCGCACACATCTGGAGATACAACCCCGACTACATCACCGGGGTGACCATCCCGTTCCAGATGCCGATCGAGGAGGTCCTGTTTTTTCTGGTGATTCCGTTGTGCGGCTTGCTGACCTACAACGCGGTCAGCGCTATCCTCGAACGGCTCAACACCGCCGGCGACGAGGCAGAGCGCAGCGATGCTGAGGAGCGGCGCAGATGACCGCCGGCGACGAGGCAGAGCGCAGCGATGCAGAGGAGCGGCGCAGATGACCGCCGGCGACGAGGCAGAGCGCAGCGATGCTGAGGAGCGGCGCAGATGACCGCCGGCGACGAGGCAGAGCGCAGCGATGCAGAGGAGCGGCGCAGATGACCGCCGGCGACGAGGCAGAGCGCAGCGATGCAGAGGAGCGGCGCAGATGACCGCCGGCGACGAGGCAGAGCGCAGCGATGCAGAGGAGCGGCGCAGATGACCGCCGGCGACGAGGCAGAGCGCAGCGATGCAGAGGAGCGGCGCATATGACCGGCCTCGGCTACACCGCACCGGCCGTCGTGTCGGTGCTGATTGTCTGCGCGCTCGAGCTGACGGCCTTGCGCACCGGTCTGTTTCGGCGACCGGCCTACTGGCTGTCGATGCTGATCGTCGTCGGGTTCCAGATCCTGACCGACGGCTGGCTGACCAAGCTCAGCGCCCCGATCGTGATTTACGACAACCGTCAGACCTCCGGCATCCGGTTTCCGTTCGACATCCCGATCGAAGACTTTCTGTTCGGCTTCGCGTTGGTCACCGCGGTGCTGCTGCTCTGGGAGCGACAGCGTGAGCGTCGGTAACACCGGTCTGCCCCGCGCTGACGTGCCGGCCGCGTTCGACGTCGGCGCGCGGGCCTACGACCGGCTCGTCGGTGCGAGCCCGGGATACCATGAGCACCTTCGGCTTTCGGCAAAACGACTGCGTCTGCCCGACCGCGGACGGGGCCTGCGCCTGCTGGATGCGGGCTGCGGCACCGGCGCGTCGACGGCCGCGCTGCTGAGCGTCGCCCCGTATGCCGAGATAGTCGCCGTCGACGCCTCCGCAGGGATGCTCGACGAAGCGCGGGCCAAGTCCTGGCCCCCTTCGGTGCGGTTCGTGCACTCCCCCGTCGAGGGGCTCGCCGAGAACGGTGTCGTCGGTCCGTTCGACGGAATCCTGGCGGCGTACCTGATCCGCAATCTCTCCGATCCGGACACTCAGTTGCGAGCGCTGCGCGATCTGCTGGCTCCGGGCGCGACGCTGGCGGTGCACGACTATTCGGTGCGCGACTCCCGGTTGGCCACCTTGGTGTGGCACGCGGTGTGCTGGGCCATCATCATTCCCTCCGGCCGGCGCCAGACCGGCGACGCGACGCTGTACCGGCATCTGTGGCGCAGCGTGGTGACGTTCGACGGCGCACAGCAATTCCGCCAGCGGCTGCGTGACGCCGGTTTCGCCGGGGTGCACAGCGAGACCATGCCGGGCTGGGAAACCAACATCGCGCACACCTTCCTCGGGGATGCGCCGCGATGACCGACCGCAAACGCCACACGATTCCGGCGGCGCCCGGCCTGCCGAGCGCCGCGGCGCTGTCGTCGCAGCCGCGGGCCGTCGTCGTCGGGGGCGGCATCGCCGGGCTGGCCGCCGCGACCGGCCTGGCCGAACGCGGTGTCGGCGTCGACCTCGTCGAACGCGAGAATTACCTGGGCGGGCGGGTCGGCGGCTGGACTGAGGAATACCGCGGCGTCGAGGTCGGCATGAACCGCGGCTTCCACGCCTTCTTCCGGCAGTACTACAACCTGCGGGCGTTGCTGGGCCGCATCGACCCCACGCTGTCGATGCTGACACCGCTGGACGACTACCCGCTCATCGACGGCGCGGGCCGACGCGACAGCTTCCGCGGGCTACCGCACACCCCGCCGTGGAACGCGTTGGTATTCGCGTTGCGCAGCCCCACTTTCCGGTTCAGCGACCTGGCCCGGATCGATGCCCGCGCTGCCGCGCCGCTGGGCGCGGTGTCGTTGCCGGACATCTATCACCGGCTGGACCACATCGACGCCGAGACGTTCCTGAAGAGCATCAATTTTCCGGAGGCCGCACGTCATCTGGCGTTCGAAGTCTTCTCCCGCAGCTTCTTCGCCAGCCCCGCCGACCTGTCGGCGGCGGAGTTGGCCACCATGTTCCACATCTATTTCCTCGGCTCCAACGAGGGCTTGATCTTCGACGTCGCCAACGACAACTTCAATACCGCGCTGTGGCAGCCGTTGCAACAGTACCTGACCGAGCGCGGGGTCCGGTTTCATCTGGGCAGCGCCGTCAACAGCATCGCCCATGCCGGCAAGTTCCGCGTGCACACTGACGCCGACGAAAGCCTGGACACCGATGCCGTCGTCCTGGCCACCGACGTGGGCGGCCTGCAACGGATCGTGGCGTCCTCGCCGGGGTTGGGCGACGACATGTGGCGCGCGCGCATCAAGAAACTGCGCACCGCCCCGCCGTTCATGGTGCATCGGCTGTGGTTGGACCGTCCGGTCGCCGCCAATCGCGCCGCGTTCCTCGGCACCGCGGGCCACGAACCGCTCGACAACATCAGCATCCTGGACCGCTACGAACGACAGGCCGCCAACTGGGTGGCGCAACACGGCGGTTCGGTTGTCGAATTACATTCTTACGCAGTGCAATCCGCCCAGCCACAGACCGCGATGCTGAGCCGGCTGCATGAGCTGTACCCGGAAACCGTCGAGGCGCGGGTGGTCTACGAGCAGATGCTGTATCACCGCGACTGTCCCCTGTTTGCACCGGGCACGCACGCGCAGCGCCCCGGCGTGACCACACCGCTGCCCGGCCTGCTGCTGGCCGGCGACGGGGTACGTATCGACCTGCCGGTCGCGCTGATGGAGCGTGCGGCGACCACCGGATGGACCGCCGCCAACCAGATATTGGCGCAGTGGGGTCTCGCCGGACATACGCTGGATACGGTACCGACCCAGGGCCGGTTAGCGCTGCTGCGCTTCCTTGCCGGTCGAGAAAGGCGTCCGCGACGATGAGCATCGGCGACAGTGTGCGGCGACGCTGGCCGAAAGACTGGCCGCTGCAAGCGATTCCACCGGTAGCGTGGGCAGAGCAGCGCCCGACATACCGCGAGGCGTCACCGGCGATCATCGACGCCGCGCTGGACCGGTCGCAACGCAGGCCGACCGGCAACTGGTACGCGTTCGCCGCGAGCCGCGACATCCGGTCGAACCGACCGTCGGGTACCCGGGTCGCCGGCGTCGAACTGGTCGCCTGGCGCGATCGGGACGCTCGGCTACGCGTCGGACCGCGCAGTTGCCCGCACCTCGGTGCCGACCTCGCCACCGCGGCCGTGCAGGACGGCGCCCTGATCTGTCGCTGGCACGGACTCTGCCTCGAGGCCGACACCGACGAATTCGGTTGGCGCACAGTGCCCAGCCATGACGACGGTGTGCTCGCCTGGGTACGGCTCGACGGCGTCGGCGGCGAAACTCCACTGGATCAACCGGTGATCCCGGCCAGACCGACCGGTGACACGCTGGACGCCGTCACCCGCCTGGTCGGCACCTGCGAACCCGCCGACATCATCGCCAACCGCCTCGACCCGTGGCACGGCGCGTGGTTTCACCCGTACTCGTTCACCCGCCTCGAAGTGCTGACCACTCCCACCGACGAGGCCGACCGCTTCCTGGTCGCGGTGACCTTCCGGATCGGTCGCGTCGGCGTACCCACGGTCGCGGAGTTCACCAGCCCGGAAGCACGCACCATCGTGATGCGCATCCTGGACGGCGAGGGAAGCGGCAGTGTCGTCGAAACTCACGCCACCCCAATTGGTTTGGGACCGGACAACCGACCGCGCACCGCGGTGATCGAAGCCGTCGTCGCCCACTCCGACCGGACCGGTTTCAAGCGGGCACGCCACGCCGCGCCGCTGATCACCGGGCTGATGCGGGTCGCCGCGTCGCGGCTGTGGAAAGACGACCTCGCCTACGCCGAACGCCGCTACCAATTGCGCGCCGGTAACACCTGATGCGTTCGGCCACTGTCGGTCTCACCGTCGGTGCGCACCTGGCCTACCTGGCTTACCTGCCCAGCGGCGGATTTCTGGCACTGCGCTGGCCGCGCAGCATCGCCCTGCACATTCCGGTGGTCCTCTGGGGCATCGGCGTGGTGGTGTTCGAATTGCCTTGTCCGCTCACCGAACTGGAACAGCGGCTGCGGATGCGTGCCGGCATGGATCTGCTGCCCGAGTCGGGTTTCATCGACCGCTACGTCGACGGGAAGTTCTATCCAGAACAGCGGACCGGCGCAGCGCAGGCATTGGCGTTCTGCGCGGCCGGCGTCTCTTGGATCATGCTCGCGCGGAAGCGTCAGCGCCGCGGGCATGCGCGGTGATGTCGCGGGCAATGCCGCCGAATACCGCAGCCCGAAACGGCGCGGACGCTGCCCAAAACGCCTCACCGGGAAGGCCGTACGGCTGGAAGACTGCACGCTGCCGGTAAGACGATCCGCCGTCGCCGTCCTCGTGCACCGACAGCTCCAGCCACAGCCGACCCGGCAGTGAGACGTCGGCGCGAAGCCGCAACAGATGCGGGCGATCCATGTGCTCCACCCGCCACCAGTCCAGCGAGTCACCGTCGTGGAGGGGATGGGCCGCAGCCGAACCGAGGCCGACCTTGGCCGCGCCCGTGAGCCGGCCGATCCAGCCACGCAGCGCCCAGGAAGGGGGTGCGGCCGACCAGCCGTGTTTGGCGCCGATCGATTCGAAGACGCCCCACAGTGTTTCGGCATCGGCGTTGACTCGGCGTTCGATCACGTGATCGTGCAACGAGCCGCCGGCCCAGGCCGGATCGGTGGGCAGCGGCTGTGACGGCCCGTCGTCGTTGCCCGGCCGCGACCATCGAGTGTGCAACTCCCCGTCGCTCACCCGGGCCAGGGCAAGCTGTACGGCGTCTTCGTAACGCATCAGGCCGCCGTCGGGGTCGGGAATGTGCTCGGCAATGTCGTGTTCGGTGCACACCACATCGTTTTCCAGTGAGTCCATCAACGACGACGCCAACGACCGTGGCAGCGGGGTGATCAGGTTCACCCAGTGCGACGAGAGCCGCGGGGTCAGCACCGGGACCGGGATCGCGATCCGTTTGCGCAGGCCCGCAATCGCCGCGTATCGACGGCTCATCTCGGTGTAGGTGAAGGTGTCGGGTCCGCCGATATCGAACGGCCGACTCACATCGGCGGGCAATTCCGCCGATTTCGTCAGGTAGTACAGCACATCGCGCACCGCGATCGGTTGCACCCGGGTGCGCAGCCATTTCGGTGTCACCATGAGCGGGAGCCGCTCAGTGAGATACCGCAGCATCTCGAAACTGGCCGAGCCCGCGCCGATGATGACCGCCGCCCGCAATTCGACCGTGGGAACACCCGACTCGCGCAGCAACCGACCGACTTCCTCACGCGACGCCAGATGCTCGGACAGTTGCTGGTCGGGAATGATGCCGCCGACATAGACGATCCTGGACAGCCCGGCCTGGGCGGCGGCGTCCGCGACGATCGAGGCGGCGCGGGCATCGACGTCGACGAAGTTCGCGCCCAGCATCGAGTGCACCAGGTAGTAGAGGACCTGCTGGCCGTCGAGCGCCCGGCGCACCTGATCGCTCTTGGTGACGTCGCCCTCGACCACCTCGACCTCGGCGCGCCACGGCACGTCGTCGAGCTTTGCGGGTGTACGAGCCATGACCCGTACGTCGTGACCCGCTGACAGTAATTCCGGGACCAGCCGGGCACCGAGATAACCGGTGGCACCGAAGACAACGCAGCGCATTGCGTACTCCTCCGCTCAGATAGCGATAGTGCCGGTATACCCCGCGCGGCCCTGGTTAAGGCGTCTTTTCATAGCGGCCTCGGCGATCCAGAAGAGTACGTCACATCTTCTTCACAAGCTTAATAGTTAAGTTTATAGTACAAAATCAGAAGTCCTGGCGAATGCGGCCGTCCGCGGATTCGTCGGTGTTCGGCCACCGATCAGGGCTGAGAGGCGACATCCGGAGGTCATGCGATGGCTGAGAACGACTTCGGCAGGGGCGACAAAGTCCAGTGGAAGAGTCACGGCAAGACCGTCGACGGGACGATCGAGGACAAGATCACCCACGACACCACCACCGCAGGGCGCAAGGTGCGGGCTTCCAAGGATGAGCCGCAGTATCGGGTCAAGAGTGCGAAGACCGGCGCTGATGCGGTGCACAAGCCCGACGCGTTGCGACGCGAAAAAGATTGATCTGAAACGACTTCCGGTGAATTCGCAAACCGCGATGTTCTTGAAGGCGACGCATCTCGTCGCCGAACTCCACCAGCGGGCATCGTTCGACACACCGGCGTTGCTGCGTGATCTGATCGAAGGCGCAGCCAAATCGGTGCCGGGCGCTCAGTACGCCGGCATCACCGTGACCCAGAAGCGGCGGCGCAGTCAGACCGCGGCCGCTACTCATCGCTATCCCGTTATGCTCGACGAAATTCAGAGTCGCTGTCAGCAGGGTCCGTGTCTGACCGCCGCCGCTCTGCAAAACAGCGTCCTCATCGACAACCTCGACACCGACGAGCGTTGGCCGCTCTACCGCGAGGAGGCGCTCAAACAGACACCGATCCGATCTATCCTTTCGTACGGGATGTTCAAGGACGGCGGAACGACGGCCGCACTCAACTTTTACGCCGAACCGGTCAACGCCTTCGATGACGGATCGGTCGATCTAGGGCTCATTTTCGCCACGCACACCGCGCTGGTGTGGAACATGATGCGCCGTGACCAGCAGTTCCGCAGCGCCATCATTTCCCGGGATATCATCGGCCAAGCCAAGGGCAGGCTGATGGAGCGCTTCGACATCGATGCCGATGAAGCCTTCGAGATGCTCAGGCAGATGTCGCAGGGATCCAACACACAGATCATTCATATCGCTCAGCGGATCGTAAGCGATGAACGCCCGACGGCGGCGAAAGACCCGAGCTGAGACTTCAACATCACTGTGCGGCAACGCAACTCAGATCTGCACCGGGTCAACGCGAGGCAACATCGCCAACGCCGGCGTCACTGCGCAAAGATGAAATTTCGGCCACGTACTGATGTATCGTCGCTGATCCAGTAGCTTTCCGATACGCTACTTAAGATTTTCTAAGAAGGATGCGGCCAGGTGACTAAGCGGGGCACGGAAAGTTCACCTCCCAGCAGGCCAGAGCTCGAGAAGCTGATGTCGGCCGATATGCGGGCGGTGACGGCACAATCCGATCGGATTGGACGGCATTTCGCGCGCCAGAACGACGTCAGTGGCAATGATTTTCATGCGCTGCTGCACGTCATGGTTGCCGAAACCGCCGGGAAGCCGTTGACGATGGCGCAGCTGCGGCAGCGGATGGACGTCTCGCCGGCCGCGATCACCTACCTCGTCGACCGGATGATCGAGGCCGGCCACGTCCGACGCGAAGCAGATCCCGGCGACCGCCGTAAAGCCCTCCTCCGATACGAGGCAAGTGGCATGGAATTGGCGCACGGGTTCTTCAGTCCGCTCGCCGTCCACCTACGCGGCGCGCTCGCGGACCTGCCCGACCCAGACTTGGTTGCCGCCCATCGGGTATTCACCGCGATGATCGCCGCGATGTCGACGTTCGAAAGCGAACTCGTTGCCCAACCACCGAAAGCCCGGACCGAACACGCCGCTGCCGCGGAAACACACTAAGCCTCAACACGTTTCGTGTAAGCCTCCGAACGGCTACTCCCCTGCGCTGCTGACAACCGGCGCAACCAGGTGCGCTTCGATCAAGTCCGCTCCCCGCCCCACGCCGCCGGTCGCGGCAAAGCCCGCGGCCACCCGGCGGGCACCGTCGGTCATCGTCATCGCCGAGCGCACGGCATCACGCAACGCAGTCACGTCGAGTTTGTCGGCCGGCAACCGGACGCCGCAGCGCGCCACCTCCACCCGTCGCGCGACCTCGGCCTGGTCTCGCGCAAACGGGACAACGCAGACCGGCACACCGCGGTCCAGCGCTTTGACCGTTGTGCCCATGCCGCCGTGGGTGATGGCGCAGCAGGCACGATCGAGCACCACGCTGTGCGGGACGAACTGGCGGACGGTGGCATTGGGTGGGACGGCCAGCCCGTGCGGCACTCCGGCCGGGAAGGTCGCCACGACGTGGACCGGGTCGTCGGCCAACGCCCGCAGCGCGGTGCAGGCCAGCACGGTATCGGCCTGTTTGATCGATGACGTGTTGACCAACACGATCGGCCGATCGATCGACGCGACCCAGTCCGGCAGCGAGGCGGGACCGGGTTCGAACACGCACGCGCCGACCAGATGCACCGCATCGCCCCATCCGGGATGCGGATATTCGAACGGCTCACCACCGACGGCAAGCAACAACGGCGCCCGCCGCATCAGCTCGTCGACCGAGCTGGCCGTCGGCGCGCCGACCGTCACCCGAACAGCGTTCACCCGAGGCAACATTCGCCGGTCGAACAGATGCGTCACGAACGGCCGGAAAGCGGCATCCCGAACGCGGCCGACGACGCCGGCCCGCGGCCGCAGGCCCGGGCCGAACGGCGGCACGCCCGGAGACCGCAGATAGGGCGTGAACGGCGAGAACACCAGCCAGGGTGTATCGCCGGCGTCGGCCAACGACATTGCGCCCCAACAGTTCGCGTCGACGATCACGGCGTCCGGTTGCACCTGCTCGATAGCGCCGCGCAGATCGTCGACCTCCAGTTCCGCCCGTCGGCACAAGACATCGATCGACATCCTCAACACATCCAACGCATTTCGCGCCAGCCAGTCCGGAGCAACGATGGCTTCGATCCGCGAGTCGACCGGCTCGGCGTTGATGCCCGCGGCGCGTGCTTTACCGACTCCGGACAACATCGTCCGCAGATGTACCTGATGTCCGCGCCCGACCAGCTCGCTCAGCAGCGCAGCGAGCGGAAACAGGTGCCCGAGCGACGGAGAGCCATACGCCAGGATGACTGCCATATCCGACGACCAGCCGCGGTTACGGGATCGGCGTGACGCCGACATGGCGCAGCGCCAACAGATCCGCGGCGCCTGCGCCGTGCAGACAGATGCGTAGCTCGTCGATGAAGCGCTGCAGCCAATCCGCCACGGCCTCCGTGGATTCGATCGCCGCGGCCAGCAGCGGTCGCGCGATCGCGACCACGTCGGCGCCGAGCGCGAGGGCTTTCGCGGCATCCATGCCGGTGCGGACGCCGCCGGAAGCGACCAGCGGGATGGTGGGCAGCGCCTCGCGCACCTCGACGATCGCCCGCGCGGTCGGAATGCCCCAATCGGCGAGATCGGGGTAGCGCACCTCGCCGTAGCGGACGAGTTGTTCGACGCGCGACCACGACGTCCCGCCGGCGCCGGCGACGTCGATCGCGGCCACCGGCACGTCGCCGGACGACCCGATCAACTCGGTGACCGCCGATTTGCCGATCCCGTGCCCGACTTCCTTGAGCAACACCGGGTATTCCAGCGCAGCGGCGACCTCGCGGAGCCGGTCCACCGAACCGGAGAAGTCTCCGTCGCCGTTGTGCTGAACGGCTTCCTGCAGCGGATTGGTATGTACCGCAAGGGCATCGGCGCCGACCCGTTTCAACGCATTCGAAATGTCGTCGATCGCAGCCACCGTCAGCTGTGCCAGTCCGATATTGCCGATCAACAACACATCCGGCGCGAGGTCACGGACGGTGAAGCTGCTCGCCGCCTCCTCCCCGAGCGCGCTGTCCAGCATGATGCGCTGCGAGCCCAGCATCATCCCCAGTCCCAGTCGCTGGGCAGCCGCGGCGAGGTTCCTGTTGATGGTCCCGGACAATTCGGCACCGCCGGTCATCGCGCCGATCAGGATCGGGGCCCGCAGGCCGACACCGAGAAAGCGAGCGGACAGGTCGACGTGGGCGAGGCTGGTCTGCGTCAGCGCGTTGTACGGCAACCGATATCGCTCGAGACCGGTCGTGACACCGGAATACGCGACCCGCTCGTCCAGACATACGTCGATGTGGCGTCGCTTGCGGGTTGTCATCCCGTTCGAATCAGTTGACACGGCACCTCACCCCCTCTCACGTCAGTTCGGGCGCTGCACTGGCGATTTCGACGACACAAGATGGTCCTGGTATCGGCGCATCGCCTCGATCAGCGCGCTGAAGACCCGGCTTGCCGACGCCAGGTCCGTGTCCGGCAAGTCTGCCATCGCATCGTGGGTGTACGCGCCCAGCGGAGCGAAGAACGATTTTGCGGTCGCCGACCCGGCGTCGGAGTAGCGCAAAATGACTTTCCGCCGGTCCGCAGGGTCGGATTCCCGGATGATGTGGCCGGACGCCATCATCCGGTCCACCAGATACGTGATGGCCGCTCCGGACAACCCCATGCGCTGACGCAGTTCGCCTGATGTGATCGGAGTGCCCGCCGTTTCGGCGACCATGACATGAAGCAGAGCACGAAAGTCGGTGGGCCGTACGTCATGCGCGGCAGCGAAAACTCGGCCGATCTGTTCGGATTCGGCCGTCAACACCCGCAGATCCGCCGAAATCTGCGACTCGAGAGCGGCTCGGCCGCCGGCGGCCTCGTCAGAGCCCATGACAATGTGCAGTTTATCCGCTTTCCATCGTTACTTCAGTTGATTAATACTTAAATGACTGAAAGAATTCTGTCGTCGTCGAAGGGAACTCTCGTGAACAAACAGACTCTCGCCGCCACCAGTCTCGCCGTCGGGGCGACCGCAGGACTCGGGAGTGTGGCCAGCCAGCCCCGAATCACCCAGTGGTATTCACGTTTGCGTAAACCCGCATACGTGCCGCCCAACGGCGTGTTCCCCATCGCATGGACCTCGCTGTACACCGACATCGCCATCACCTCCGCGACGGCGATCGACCGGCTGCGCTCCACCGGGCGCCGAGACGAAGCGCGCAGGTACATCGTCGCGCTGGCCGCCAACCTGATCCTCAACGCCGGCTGGAGCTGGGTGTTCTTCAAGTACAACAAGCTCGGCGCTTCAGCGGTGGGTGCGGTGGTGCTGGCAGCCAGTAGCGCCGACCTGACCCGGCGGACGGCGGCAGCCGATCCGCGTGCCGGCGCCGCACTGTTGCCGTATCCACTCTGGTGCGCATTTGCCACCGCAATGTCGGTCCATATCTGGGTACTCAACCGCCGATGAGATTGATGTTTGACTGATGCCCGCGCTGTTGTGGTTCCGTCGCGATCTCCGACTGCGCGACCTTCCGCCGCTGCTGCGGGCCGCCGCCGACAGTGACGACGTGCTCGCATGTTTCGTGCTCGACCCGCGCTTGGAGGCGTCGTCGGGAGACCGTCGGATGCAGTTCCTGTGCGACTCGCTGCGACACCTGCGCGACGACCTGGACGGGCGGCTGCTCGTGACACGGGGGCGGCCCGAGGAACGCATTCCGGCCATAGCCAAGGAGATCGAGGCGCCGTCGGTGCATATCTCTGAGGACTTCGCGCCCTACGGCCGGCGCCGCGACGACCGGGTGCGGTCGGCATTGGGCGACGTGCCGCTGGTGGCCACCGGCTCGCCGTACCTGGTGTCGCCGGGGCGCGTCACCAAAGACAACGGCGAGCCCTACAAGGTGTTCACCCCGTTCTTCGGCCGTTGGCGGGAAATGGGTTGGCGGTCGGCGGCGAAATCCGGCCCGAAAGCGGCGCAGTGGGTCGATCCGAAACAGTTGGGCAAGCGCGCCATGCAGGTGGAGATCCCCGACCCGGGCGTCGAGCTGGACCTGTCCGCCGGCGAGGCCGCCGCGAAGCGGCAGTGGAAGAAGTTCGTCGACACGGCGCTGGAGGATTACGGCGACGACCGCAACCGGCCCGACCACGACGGCACCAGCCGGATGTCGGCGCATCTGAAATTCGGCACCATTCACCCGCGCACGATGGCCGCCGACTTGGATCAGCGTCGCGCAGGCCCGCGAGCGTACCTGCGCGAGTTGGCATTTCGTGATTTCTATGCCTCGGTGTTGCATGATTGGCCGGACAGCAGCTGGTGCAACTGGAACCGCGACTTCGATGCCATCGAGATCGATACCGGCAAGAAGGCCGAGCAGCGCTTCGAGGCCTGGAAGGCCGGCAAGACCGGTTTCCCGATCGTCGACGCCGGGATGCGTCAGTTGCGCGACAGCGGCTTCATGCACAACCGGGTGCGGATGATCGCCGCGTCGTTCTTGGTCAAAGACCTACACCTGCCCTGGCAGTGGGGCGCGCGGTGGTTCCTGGATCAATTGGTCGACGGCGACATGGCCAGCAACCAGCACGGCTGGCAGTGGGCGGCTGGCTGCGGCACCGACGCGGCGCCGTATTTCCGGGTGTTCAATCCGACCACGCAGGCCGAAAAGTTCGATCCCGCAGGCGATTACGTTCGGCGTTGGGTGGACGAGCTCACCGACGTCGACGATGTCCGCCTGACGAAAGGTGCGCGGCCGTCGGAGTATCCCGAGCCGATCGTCGATCACGGCGCCGAACGCAGCGAAGCGCTGCGCCGCTACCAGGACATGAACTAGCGCGCGGCCTTTTTGCGTTCGATGTCGGCGAGCGCCGCGGCGAGTTCGGCGCGCTGCGCGGCCGATGTCTCCCAGGCGAGCTGGCGATTCTTGACCACCTTGGCCGGTGCCCCGACCGCGATCGAAAAGTCCGGCACGTCGCCGCGGACGACGGCGTGCGAGCCCAGCACGCAGCCCCGGCCGATGATCGTGCCGCGCAACACCGTCGCCTTGACACCGACCCAGGTGTCCGGGCCGATGCGCACCGGCGACTTCACGATGCCCTGGTCTTTGATCGGCACGTTGATGTCGTCCATCCGATGGTCGAAATCGCAGATGTAGCACCAGTCGGCCATCAGCACCGAATCGCCGAGTTCGATGTCCAGATAGCAGTTGATGACGTTGTCGCGGCCCAGCACCACCTTGTCACCGAAGCGCAGTGATCCCTCGTGCGCGCGGATGGTGTTCTTGTCGCCGATATGCACCCAGCGACCGATTTCCAGCTGCGCCAGTTCAGGTGTCGCGTGGATCTCGACGCCCTTGCCGATGAACACCATGCCGCGGGTGATGATGTGCGGGTTGGCCAGCTTGAACTTCAGCAATCGCCAGTAGCGCACCAGGTACCAGGGCGTGTACGCGCGGTTGCGCAACACCCATCGCAGCGAGGCCAGCGTGAGGAACCTGGCCTGGCGTGGGTCGCGCAGGTTGGAGCCCCGCCAGCGGCGATGGATCGGGGCACCCCACATGCTCGTCATGGCCGGAAAGCCTAGCGCCGCCCCGTCGGGCACGGCGAAGCGGGCAATAAGCCTTGGCAACGCCGCCGCGGGTTACCCTCGCAGCGTGCGGCGTTGGTCATCCCTGGTGTCGGCGATCGTCCTGACCGTCGCCCTGGCAAGTTGCGGCAACACCGATTCGTGGGTCGATACGGTACCGGCGCAGGGCTGGCCCGCGCAGTACGGCGACGCGGCCAACAGCAGCTACAGCCCGACAGCGGGCAGCGGCCGACTGGCACTGCGCTGGACCCGTTCGGTCAAGGGTTCGCTGGCGGCGTCCGTCTCGCTCAGTTCACGCAACTGGCTCGCGGCGAACGCGCAGACCCCGGGCGGCTGCTCGCTGATGGAGTGGGAGAACGACGACAACGGCAGACAGCGCTGGTGCACCCGGTTGTACCAGGGCGGCGGCACCAGCGGTCCGTTGTTCGACGGCTTCGACAACCTCTATGTCGGTCAGCCCGGCGCGATCCTGTCGTTTCCGGTCACGCAGTGGATCCGCTGGCGTCGCCCGGTGATGGGAATGCCCACCACGCCAAGGGTTCTCGGCCACGGTCAACTCCTGGTGGCCACCCACCTGGGACAGGTTCAGGTTTTCGACGGCCATCGCGGAGTCGTCGTCGGCAATTCGGTCGACCTGGTGAACGATGTCGATCCGAGCGATTTCACCCGTGGGCTCTCCGACTGCGCGACAGCGCAGGCAGGCTGCCCGGTCGCCGCGGCGCCGGCGTTCTCGGCGGCCACCGGGATGATCGTGCTGAGCCTGTGGGAGCCCGAGGCCCCAGCGGCAGTGCTGGTCGGCCTGAAGTACCACCCGGGCCAAACCCCGCTGCTGACCAGAGAGTGGACCAGCAGTGCGGTCGGTGACGGCGTGCTGGCCAGCCCGGTGTTGTCCAGCGACGGGTCCACGGTCTACGTGAATGGACGCGATCAGCGGCTGTGGGCACTCAATGCCGCCGACGGCAAGGCGAAGTGGTCGGTTCCGCTGAAGTTCCTCGCGCAGACACCGCCATCGGTGACGCCCGGCGGGCTGATCGTCTCGGGCGGCGGGCCGGACACCCGACTGGTCGCGTTCAAGGACGCCGGCAACCACGCCCAGGAGATCTGGCGCCGCAACGACGTCAGCCCGCTGTCGACGTCGAGCCTGGCCGGCCAGGGCGTCGGCTACGCGGTCGTGACCGGGGGCCCTGGCCAGGGCGAGCGCGGCATGACGTTGCTGGCGTTCGAGCCCGGCAGCGGCCACACGCTCAACAGCTACCGGTTGCCCGAGGCGACCGGCTTTCCCGTCGGCGTCTCGATCGGGCGGGATCGCCGAGTGGTCGCCGCCACCAGCGACGGCCAGGTTTATAGCTTCGCGCCGAACTGATTGCCCGTAGCCCATCGGCTCGATAAGGATGGTGGCCATGGCGAATGACCCAGCCGCGCAGTCGTCGCCGGCTCAGCAGTCCGATGGCGCCTCGCGACGGCAGATCGGCGATGTGCTGGCGACCGTGGTGCTGGTGATCGTCCACTTCGGGTTGTACGGCGCCACCTTCGTAGTGCTTGGACTGCTGGTGATGGGCACCGACTCGTGCGGCTATCAGAAGTGTGGCGATCCGGCGTGGCTCGACCGGGCTATGCACCTGGGCGCCTGGGCGGGCGGCGTCCTTCTACTGGCCGACGTGGCGTTGACCTTGTTCCGGGTGGTCCGCAAGCGGGTCGCGTGGGTGGTCCCGCTGATCGGGTGCATCGCCCAGGTGGCGTTGGCATTCGGCGCCGGGGCGATGGAATCGCTGGCCGGCCCGGTCTAGGTCTTGACCGCCAGCGGCGGAACGGCGGTGCGCGGCACGTGGACTTGGCTTGCCCCGGCCAGTGACGGCAGGAGTTCACCGGGCGCGAAGTAGAAGATCAGCTCGTCGTCGGTGATCGCGAAGTTCTGATAGTGCGAGGCGTCGAGGCCGGAGCCGGGCAGGATGGCGGCGCCGATCCCGGTCTGCTTGCCCACCTCGCGCTGCACGATCGGGTAGATCGCGTCCAGCGGCTTGGTGTTCGGCGCGAACAAGGTGTCGAAGGTGATCGACTTCTGGCCGGCGACGTCCCAGTTGAAGCTCTTGTAGAAGGTAGACGGACGGGGGCCGCCGAGATCCTCGAACACCTTCAGCACGACGCTGCGGGTTCCCGCGGGGGCTTGGCCTGAGTGGTACTGCTCAGAGGTGACTTCCATTTGGTAGGGCACCTCGCGGGCGCCGGATGTCTGCGACGGCGAGGTCTGCGCGACGTTGACGAACCCGTCGCGGTTCTGGCTCAGAAAATCGGTCAGCGCCTGGTCGGGGTAATCGGTCGGAAACATCATTTGCAGCGTGTAGCTGGCGGTGGAGATGCGTACGTGGCACGTCTGCTCGTCCTGGAGTTCGCCGCCCAAGCTGGTGCAGGCCGAGTCAGCCGCCGCGACCGCTCCGCCGGACCAGCCCAGCAGGGCTCCGGCCGCTATCAGCGCGGCCGACATCATCATGCGCATCGGTGACTTGTCCTCGCAGACTGGGAACGGCCGAAATGCCGTCCGGCCAGCCTACCCGCCCCCCATGGCAGCGCGTCGCCACCGACTGCGGTAGCTCGATGCGGGTGAACGCGCAAGCAGGTCGGCAGCCACCGTCCTCCCTAACGGTGACCGCCGACCTGGCAGGCTGCGCGCGTCAGAACAGCGACGCGACGTCGGTCCAGAGGTTGCCGGCGTCCGCTGCCAGGCTTCCGCCGTCGAATGCCGTCAGCATGTCCGCCCAGAATTCGTGGCCGGCCGTCAGCGCACCCGCAGTGTCGCCGGAGAACAGATCCGTCCAGAAGGCGTTGCCGTCGGCCAAGGCGCCCGACGGGTCACTGCCCAGCAGATCGGTCGCCGCCGCGGTGCCCGACCCGGCGCCGTCACCGTAGAACTTCACGAGGTCGAGCAGATGGTTCCCGCCCTGGGCGTAGGCCGTCGCGAGATTGTTGCCCTCGACGTAGGCGCCGTCGTAGCTACCGGCACCCGCCTCGGTGCCACCCGAGTAGGCACCGTCACCATTGCCGAAGATGATCGAGTAGTTGAAGCTGCCGGGATTGGCGGCGTCGGTTGTTCCGGCGAACGCCGTGTCGTTGTTGCCGAAGGCGAAGGCAGTGTTGTCGGCCGAGGTGCCGGCTGTCGCCTGGTCATAGCCGCCGGCGACGGCGGTGGAGTCGGTGCCGTCGACGCTGGCGTAGTTGTTCGTGCCGAAGGCATAGGCGTGCGCGCCGGCCCCGTTGGCGATCGCGATGTCGCCATTGTCGCCGGTATAGGCGTAGGCCGTGCCGTCCTGGTATAGCGTTGCCCCGTCGAACGAGATGGCCAGGTTCAAACCCGACGACGCATCAGAGGCGGCCGGCACGGCAACACCGCTCAGAAAACCGTCGACGGCGGCGAGCCAGTCCGATGAGTCGGCCGACGCCGTCCCCGGTATTGCGGCGAACGCGCCGCCGATACCCAACCCCAAGGCAATTAGCCCCAACCGGGCCACCGCAACAGTCCTCTTCATCGAAAAGCCTTTCCCCCGTCGCACCGCAGGTGCGTGTTCTGTCAGCGTCCACCGCACTGAGTGCTGACAGCTTATGCAACTACGTCAATTTTGTTCGAACAAAGTCTGATAAGCCGGAAAAAATGCACACGGCCACTTATGCGAGAAAGATGCCGACGGTATTGGTCAGGCTCGAAACTAAGGCTCAACGTAGGGCTTTTTTGGATATGGCCGGTCTACAGTACGGCCGCGCTGGCGATTGAAGCTGAAAAAACCTTAACCTGAACTTGAGAGAACTAGGCGTTTGGCCTTAGGTTATGTTCGGCTGCTCGGATTATTCAGCTGGATTATCGGAGCGGTAGCGACCGATAAACAAGCATCGAGTATCTCCCAAGGCGAAGGGCGCGACTTCCCGGTCTGGCAGCCAATTGCTGCGGGTCGCGATCCTTTGCCGAGAACGCCGCCTTCGGATGCGGCTCGCACACACCAATGCCGAGTAGCGTGTGCGGAAACGGCAGGAAAGCCACCCTTTAACTAATGCCGAATGGCAGTTGCGATCAGCGCAATTGGCGATGTCTTACTCGTGAGCCAACCGAGAATCCCGGCGGTGTCGCGCTGTGTTCTCAACGCGAACCGCCAGGAGGTCCTGAAAAACCGTCAACCACTGCCGAGGGGATTGGGATGTTCGCGCAACCGGGGGCGGCCAAGCCACAGCAGCTACATCATGTCCCGGTAATGCTTCGCTGTAGCCGAGCCGGCCCGCCGGCGCGCTCGTCTAAGTCTGCGGGGCTGACCCGTCTCAGCACATGGGGCAATCGCCCTATCTTTGCCTGCCGAACGGCCCTTGCCCGGCGGCCCCAGGACATCCGGACGAGCCCGCGCGCTGCTTCTACGGGGGCCCTCCGGCTGGACCGGGTGCGGTCTAGAACACCATGAGGCATATTCCCTATTTTTCGCGGTTGCGTAGCCCTAGCGCGACGGACGGCACACGAACGCGGTCCCCCGCGCCGCCGTGCCCGATCCGAGCCGGGTGACCACCAACGCCAATGACCGGCTACCGCGCAGACCCAGCCGGCGGCGTAGCGCATCGGGATCGACATCCACGCCGCGGACCAGGATTTCCAACGAGCCGCAGTCGAGCGCGCCCAGCGCCTGACGCAGCCGTCGCTCGTCGAAGCCCAGCTGATCGAGGACCTCGAAGCCGCGTAGCCCGGACGGCAACTCGTCGCCGGACAGGTAGGCAATGTGCGGGTCGAGCTGCCACAGGCCATACCGCGCGGCGAAGTGACGCACCAGACCGGCCCGCACCACCGCGCCGTCCGGGTCGACGATCCATCGGCCGGGCGCCCGCACCGGGCAGTCATCGGGCTCCGCGTCGGTGAAGTGTTCGCCGCGGTCCAGGATGCTGGCCCGTCGGCGCACCCCCGGCTCGGCCAAACCCGCCGACCACAGGCAGGCTTCCCGCACCGATCCGCGATAGGAGGTCACCTCGATTTCGCCGTCGAATCCCAGCCGGGCCACGGCATCGAAATCGATGCCCGGCGCACATTTGACGACGATTTCCCGGTCACGGTAGGCATCGATCAGCGCGTCGAGCGCGGGCTGGTAGGCGCGGGGGTCGAAGCGCCGGCGCGCGCCGCTGCGGCGAGCCGGATCGGCCAGCACCACGGCACCCCGCGTGACCGGCCGAAGCGCGTCGGCGCGACACAGCAGTGTGTTGTCGCGCAGGTTGTGGCGCGCCATCGCCAGCCGTACCGGGTCGATGTCGCTGCCGACCGCCGACACGCTCTCCGCCCGCAGCGCCGCCAGCTCGGTGCCGATCGAGCACGTCACATCGTGAATCATGTTGCCCTGCAGTCGTCTTGCCCGATGCAGGGCGACCATTGCGGCACTGGCCTGCTGCAGGGCGTCGTCGGTCAACAGCCAGCCGGCGCTACCGGGCAGTTCGGTGAGCTTCGCGATAGCGCGGCGGCGCAGCAACACCGTCTCGACCAGCACCGGCGTGCGATCACCGAATTGTGTTCGCAGCGAGGCGATCTCGCTGACGCGGTCGGTCAGCGGACGGGCCTCCACGGCGGCCAGTGCAACCGAACCCTCGTCCGACGTCAGATAAGCAACGTCCTCGAGGCTGAACTTCAGGACGGCTTGACCCCGGTGATCATCACGTTGTAGAACCAGCCTTTCGGCACCACGTGACGCCAGATGTTGGCGTCCACCCAGCTCAACGTCTTCCAACTGCCGAACGCGAACCGTGACCAGCCCCAGCCGAGCTTGCCCGGCGGCACGGTCGACTCGAAGGTGCGCACCGGCCAGCCGAGCATCGCCGCGGTGAACTCGACGGTGGCGGTGTCGACGTCGACGGCGCCGGCCCGCGTGGCCATCTTCTCCAGATCGGCCGGCGAGAACGTGTGCAGGTCGACGATCCACTCCAGGGCCGCAGCTCGCGAGTTCTCGTCGATTTCGGCCTGCGGGCGCCGCCAGCCACCCAGACCGGGAAGCTTTACCGCGCGAATGGTGAGATTCCAGGTCAGGTCCGCCAGCCTGCGGGCGTATTGATTGCCGACGGTGGTGGGCTCGCCGGCGAAGACGAACCGTCCGCCGGGTCGCAGCACTCGCATCACCTCGCGCAGCGACAGTTCGACGTCGGGAATGTGGTGCAGCACAGCATGTCCGACCACGAGGTCGAAGGTGTCGTCGTCATACGGGATGTGCTCGGCGTCGGCGACGCGGCCGTCGATATCCAGGCCGAGCGCCTGCCCGTTGCGGGTGGCGACTTTCACCATCCCCGGTGACAAGTCGGTGACCGATCCGCGCCGCGCCACCCCGGACTGGATCAGGTTGAGCAGGAAAAATCCACTGCCGCAACCTAATTCGAGAGCGCGGTCGTAGGGCAGGCGCTGGAACTCGTCGTCGGGAACGATGCCGTCGAAGCAGGACCGGGCGTAGTCGATGCAGCGTTGGTCGTAGGAGATCGACCACTTCTCGTCGTAGCTCTCAGCTTCCCAGTCGTGGTAGAGCACCTGGGCCAGTTTGCTGTCAAGGCGGGCGGCCTCAACCTGCTCGGCGGTGGCGTGCGGCTGCGGAGCCGGGTCGGTACTGGTCATGGTGGCCCAGCCTATCGGCCGGCGGGGTCCGCGGGCATCCCGGTTACTGGGCGGGGGTCACGGTGACCGTGATTGCGCTGGCACCGGCGTTCGAGCTGATCACCAGGTCCGCCGCGTTCGGGGCCGAGACAACCTCGCCGCCGGTGACGCTGACCTGGTAGCCGTCCGGATATTCGACGGCGGGCACCGCGATGGTGGTCAGCGATCCGGCCGGGAAGCTGCCCAGGCCGTCGGCCTCCTGGGTGGAGTAGCTGAATTGGAAGGTGCCGTTGGCGAACGAATAGGAATCCGGGGTGCCCGAGATTGTCTGCGGGTACGGCTCGGCGAGGGTGTCCAGGTTCGCGGTGTTGACGTTGGCGCCGGTTGGGGGCAGCTCGGGGTTGTACACCAACGATTCCGAACTCGGCGGGTTCGCACTGGTGGTGATGTCACCTTGTCCGGAGTAGGCCCATTCCGTCCAGCCGATCAGATGCTGGTCTGCGCCTTGCAGCGGGCCCGCGAGCTGGGCCTGGTCGCTGGTGGCGCCGAACTCGGTCATGAACGCCGGGATGCCCTGCGCCTGCGCGTAATGCTCGGCGTTGCCGACGATCCCGCCGACGCTGGGCAGGCAACCCAGCGCGCCGAGGCTGAACTCGCAGTAGTCGTGGAAGGAGAACACTGTGCCCGTCGCGTCCACCGTGCCGAGGTGAGTCGGGACGCCGGCGTCGAAGACCAGACTCGGCTCGTAGAAGATCGGCGTGCTGGGGTCGACCGCCCGGATCGCGTCGGCGCCCTGGTTGTAGAAGGGCGTCAGCTCTTGTGCATCGAAGTGCGCGCTGCCGAGCAGGCTCGGCAGTAGCTGCGTCCCCGGCGACGGTTCGTTGATCAGCTCGAATCCGGCAACGTTGGAGTTTCCGTTGAGAGCGTGGGCGACATACTCGAGCATCTGGGAGTAGCTGTTCTCCAGGCCGATCCCGTTGGGTGCGTCCACGTTGCCCCAGAACGAATCCCAGGCCTGATTCGCCGCGGGGTTGAAGAAGTCGTTGAGCGGGAAGGGCAGCGACGGGTTGGCTCCGCCGTCGGTGTGGACCGCCCAGTCCGGGGCACCTTCACCGCCGAACGCGCTGCTGTAGGCGTCCTGGTGAAAGTCGATAATGCTGTAGATCCCGTGGTTGCCCAAGGTCTGGACGGTTTGTTCGATCGAGTTCAGGTAGGCGGCGTTGAAGACGCCGGGCTGGGGCTCGAGGTCTGACCAGATGACGCCGACCCGCACCGCGTTGAAGCCGTTGGCGGCCAGGAACGCCGCGTCGTCGTTGCTGAACCCGTCCGCCGACGGCTCGCCGGGCGCCACCTTGTACACCTCGTTGAGCCCGTGCAGGATCACCACCTGGCCGTCGCTGTTGGTCAGCCAGTCGCCGCTGGTGGTCAGGCCGCCCGGTGTCGGGCTCGCAGGCAGTACGCCGTAGTCGCCCACCGCGCCGTGTACGCCGAATGCACCGGCATCGCCGCCCGCCCCGCCCAGGGCGGGCAGTCCGGACTCCGAAGCGCCGCCGCCGGCATTGCCCCCGTCACCGCCGATGCCGAACAGCGAACCGCCGCCACCGCCGTCACCGCCGGCCGCTCCCGCGCCGCCCGATCCCCCGTCACCGCCGTTGCCGAAGAAACCGAGCGCGTCGCCGCCGTTGCCGCCGCCGACGTCGGGCTGGTCGCTGTCCCAGCCGTTGCCGCCGTCTCCGAACCACAGGCCGCCGGCACCGCCAGTGGGATCGCCCTGTGTTCCATCGGCACCGTTGCCGATCAGGAATTGCCCGGACGCGGTGTTGAGCAGATGGTCGACCTGCTCGCCGAACGTGCTGTTGATCCAGCTCTCTACGCTCGCGTGCAACGGGTCGTAGATGTACTGCTGGAAAAGCCCTGTCGCGGAGAGTGTTTCGGCACTCGCCGCGACAGCTTGGTCGGCCGACGCTGCGCTGACGACGAGGTTGCTCACGAGGTCGCCGAGACCGAAGTCGTCGGCGTGCGCGGTCGGCATCGCAACACCCCCGAAGGCGACGAACGCCCCGAGGGCTGAACCCATCCCGATTGCGCGCCTGCGGCGGCCTGTGCCGAAGATCAGCCCATCGTAATGAGTCGCCCCTGCGTGAATCCGAGGTTTTCTCAGATTCCTCTAAGTTGTATCGGCGGCCGGTAGTTCGAAGGCGGCATCGACGCCGGCCTTCGCGGCGGCCAGCGCGTCACGGGGTCCGTCGACGAAGCGGCCCGCCCAGGCCGCCGCGGCGTCGTATACGTCGTCCGGCGCCACCATCTCGTTGATCAGCCCCAAGGCCAGCGCCTCTTTGGCGTCGAAGAATCGACCGCTGTACAGCAACTCCTTGGCCCTGCTGGTCCCGACCGTGCGGGCCAGTCGCGCAATGCCGTCGCCGTCGGCGACCAAGCCGGCCAAAATCTCCGTCGCGCCGTACCGCACGTTGTCGCCGCTCACCCGCCAGTCGGCGGCCAGCGCCAAACCCAGGCCGGCGCCCAGCGCGTATCCGGTGATTGCCGCGACGGTGGGCTTGGGGATGGCCGCGACGGCGTCGACGGCCTCCCGGTGCACGGCCAGCCAACTCTCGGCTTCCGGCGCGGCCAGCGTGCGCAGTTGTGCCATGTCGTCGCCGGCGGAGAAAATCTCGTGGCCGCCGAACAGAATCACGGTCGCGATGTCGTCGCGGCCGCCGACCTCGGCGGCGGCGTGCGCGATTTCCCGGTAGACCTGGCGGGTCAGCGCGTTGGTCGGCGGCCGCGACAGCACCAGCGTGCCGATGCCGGGCCGGTCTGCGCTGAGGTGGACGCTGACGAACTCGGTCAATGCCGCCACCCGAGTCCGCCGGCTTTGCGGGCGCGGTGATAGCGGTCAGAGTCGAAGAACTCGAAAATCCAGTTGTCGCCGTCGATTTCGAGATTCGGCTGCACGGTCACGATCTGACGCTCGACGGCCAGCACGTCGGCAACCGTGCGGCCGTTCAACGAGTCGAGCTGCGTCCAGGTCGGCGGCAGCAGGAAGCAACGCCCGGCCTCGAACTCCGCGACGGCCGCCTGCGGCGTCGCCCACTGCGCCCGGTCGGATTCGGTGTTGTCCCCGTCGGCACGCTGGCCCTCCGGCAGCGCTCCGACGAAGAAGTAGGTGTCGTAGCGGCGGGTGCGCTCGGCTTCGGGCGTCACCCAATTCGCCCATGGCCGTAGCAGATCGGCCCGCAGGACCAGGTTTTCCCGACGCAGGAAGTCGGCGAACGACAGCGTCCGGTCGGCCAGCGCCAGTCGCGATTCGCGGTAGACCGACGCGTCACTGACAATGCCGTTCGGGTCGTCGGCCGGGCCGGCGAACAGCACACCACATTCTTCGAATGTCTCGCGAGCGGCAGCGCATACCAGCGCCTCGGCCAGCTCGACGTCGGTGCCGAACCGCTCCGCCCACCATGACGGCGGCGGCCCGGCCCAGGCGATGTCGGCGTTGCGGTCGCGGTCGTCGACGCCGCCACCGGGGAATACCACTGTGCCGGCGGCGAATTCCATCCCGGCATGCCGTCGCATCAAGAACACCTCTAGACCTTCCGCACCCTGTGCGTCCTCGCGCACCAGCATCACGGTCGCGGCCGGCCGCACCGGCAACGGGACAAGCGGTTCGTCAGTCATCAGCGCCTCCGGTGGGCCGCGCGGGTGCGGGTACGCCGGGCGAAGTACCGCCCGTCCATCACGTCCACGACGATCGACTGGCCGAACGTCGCGGACAGGTTGTCCGAGGTGAGGACATCGGACAACAAACCCGCCGCGACGACCTCTCCCTCGGCCAACAGCATGCAGTGGCTGAACCCCGGCGGGATCTCCTCGACGTGGTGGGTGACCAGGACCAGCGCGGGCGCATCGGGATCGGCGGCCAGGTCGGCCAGCCGCGACACCAGCTCCTCGCGCCCACCCAGGTCCAGACCGGCGGCCGGCTCGTCGAGCAGCAGCAACTCGGGGTCGGTCATCAATGCGCGGGCGATCAGGATTCGCTTGCGCTCGCCCTCGGACAGGGTTTCGTAGGTGCGGTCCGCGAGGTGCTCGGCCCCGAGACTTTCCAGCATGTCGACCGCGCGGTGGTAATCGACGTCCTCGTAGCGCTCCCGCCAGCGACCCAGCACCGCATAACCGGCCGAGACGACCAGGTCGCGCACCACCTCGTTGCCGGGAATCCGTTGCGCCAGCGCCGAGGAACTCAACCCCACCCGGGAGCGCAGCTCGGACATGTCGACCCGGCCGAGACGCTCCCCCAACACGTAGGCGACCCCGGACGAGGGGTGCTCGGCGGCCGCGGCGATGCGCAGCAACGACGTCTTGCCCGCGCCGTTGGCCCCGATGATGACCCAACGCTCGTCGAGCTCGACCGACCAGGTCACCGGCCCGACCAGGGTGTGCCCGTCGCGCCGCAACGACACGTCGGTGAAGTCGATCAGCAGGTCGGGGTCGACTGCCTCGCTTGTCTGATCGGCCACTCGACCATCGTGCCGCACCCCCACCGCCGCCGTTTAGTCAGGCTCGATGTCGACGCGCCTCACCACGCCGTCGAGCGCGTCGGCAGCCTCGATCTCGCCGCGCGTCACGCCGAGCAGGAACAGCACGGTGTCCAGGTAGGGGTGGCTCAGCGACGCGTCGGCGACTTCGCGCAGCGCGGGTTTGGCGTTGAACGCGATACCCAGGCCCGCCGCGGACAGCATGTCGATGTCGTTGGCGCCGTCGCCGACGGCGACCGTCTGCGCCATCGGCACCCCGACCTGATGCGCAAAGTCCCTCAGCGCCTTGGCTTTACCCGCGCGATCGACGACCGCCCCGACGACCCGGCCGGTGAGCTTGCCGTCGACGACCTCCAACTCGTTGGCGGCGACGAAATCCAGCATCAGCTCATGCGCCAACGGTTCGATGACCTGCCGGAAACCGCCGGAGACGACACCGACGTGATAGCCCAGCCGCCGCAGCGTGCGCAGCGTGGTCCGCGCGCCGGGGGTCAGCGTCACGTCTTCGGCGACCTCGTCGAGCACCTCGGCGGGCAGTCCGGCCAGAGTCCCGACCCGCTGATGCAGCGATTCGGCGAAGTCCAGCTCGCCGCGCATCGCGGCCTCGGTGATCGCGGCGACAGCCTCCTCGGCGCCGGCCCGGGCGGCGAGCATCTCGATGACTTCCTGCTGGATCAGCGTCGAGTCGACGTCGAACACGATGAGCCGCTTGGCCCGTCGCGCGATGCTGTAGTCCTCCAACGCCACGTCGACACCCGCGTCGGCGGCCACCTGGGTCAACACCTCCTGCAGCTGCCCGCCCACTCCGGGTGGCACCGAGACCCGCAACTCCAGTCCGGTGACGGGGTAGTCCGAGACGCCGCGGATGAGGTCGATGTTGACGCCGAGGGCGGCCACCTCGCGGGCAACGGCGCCGAACGCCTCGGCCGTGATCGGCAGGCCGAGCACCATGATGGTGTGTGTCGACGGTTCACGGATGATCGGCAGATCGTCGCTGCGTTCGATGGTGACGTCGAGGCCGACGCCGTGGATCGCCGCCTCGACGTCGTCGTGAAATGCCTTGCCGCCAGCCACTTCCGCGGGCGCCGACACCAGCACACCCAACGTCAGCCGACCACGGATCACCACCTGCTCGACGTTGAGCAACTCGACCTTGTAGCCGGAGAGGACCCCGAAGAGCGCCGATGTCACGCCTGGCTTGTCGTGACCGGTGACGGTGATCAACGCCGACACCTTGTGGGGCATGCTCACCCCAGATGTGCGCCGCGAGAGGCGATCACGAACGGACGTTGACGTCGTCGGCCCGGGTGACGTCTCCGTCCGTGGGGCCGTGCGCCCGGCCTACATGCGCCTCGGCGCGTATCCGCTCCACCATGTGCGGGTAGTGCAACTCGAATGCGGGGCGCTCGGAGCGGATGCGCGGCAGCTCGGTGAAGTTGTGCCGCGGCGGCGGGCAGCTGGTGGCCCACTCCAGCGAGTTGCCATAGCCCCACGGGTCGTCGACGGTGACCACTTCGCCGTAGCGCCAGCTCTTGAACACGTTCCACACGAACGGCAGCATCGAGACGCCGAGGATGAACGCGCCGATCGTCGAGACGACGTTGTACGGCTGGAATCCGTCGGTGGGCAGATAGTCCGCGTAGCGGCGCGGCATACCGATGTCGCCCAGCCAATGCTGGATCAGGAACGTGGTGTGGAACCCGATGAACGTCAGCCAGAAGTGCAGCTTGCCCAGCCGCTCGTCGAGCAGGCGGCCGGTCATCTTCGGGAACCAGAAGTAGGTGCCGGCAAAGGTGGCGAACACGATCGTGCCGAACAGCACGTAGTGGAAGTGCGCGACCACGAAATAGCTGTCGGTGACGTGGAAGTCCAGCGGCGGGCTGGCCAGCAGCACACCGGTCAGGCCACCCAACAGGAAGGTGACCATGAAGCCGAGGGAGAACAGCATCGGCGTCTCGAAGGTCAACTGCCCCTTCCACATCGTGCCCACCCAGTTGAAGAACTTGATTCCGGTCGGCACCGCGATCAGATAGGTCATGAACGAGAAGAACGGCAGCAGCACCGCGCCGGTGGCGAACATGTGGTGCGCCCACACCGCGACCGACAGCGCCGCGATCGACAGCGTGGCGTACACCAGCGTGGTGTAACCGAAGATCGGCTTGCGGGAGAACACCGGGAAGATCTCACTGACGATGCCGAAGAACGGCAGCGCCACGATGTAGACCTCGGGGTGGCCGAAGAACCAGAACACGTGCTGCCACAGCAGAACTCCGCCGTTGGCCGAGTCATAGATGTGCGCTCCGAGGTGCCGGTCGGCGGCCAGCCCGAACAACGCCGCGGTCAGCAGCGGGAAGGCCAGCAATACCAGGATCGACGTCACCAGAATGTTCCAGGTGAAGATCGGCATCCGGAACATCGTCATGCCCGGGGCACGCATACAGACCACCGTGGTGATCATGTTCACAGCGCCCAGGATGGTGCCCAGACCGGCGACGATCAGGCCCACGATCCACAAGTCGCCGCCCGCGCCGGGTGAGTGGATGGCGTCGGTCAGCGGCGTGTAGGCGGTCCAGCCGAAGTCGGCGGCACCACCCGGCGTGATGAATCCGGCCATACCGATCATCGCGCCGAACAGGAACAGCCAGAACGAGAAGGCATTGAGACGCGGGAACGCCACGTCGGGTGCACCGATCTGCAGCGGCAGCACCAGGTTGGCGAACCCGAACACGATCGGCGTCGCATAAAACAGCAGCATGATCGTGCCGTGCATGGTGAACAGCTGGTTGTACTGCTCGTTGGACAGGAACTGCAGCCCGGGCGCGGCCAGCTCGGCTCGCATCAGCAGGGCCAACAGGCCGCCGATGAAGAAGAAGACGAAGCAGGTGACGCAATACATGATGCCGATCAGCTTGTGATCGGTGGTGGTGATCAACCGGTAGATCAGGTTGCCCTTCGGCCCGGTCCGCGCCGGATACGGCCGACTGGCTTCAAGTTCTCCCAGCGGGGGCGCTTCGGCAGTCAAGAGCTCCTCCAAATATCGGGGAAGGCGGTCCGGGAACAGTGACTTCCGACTCTAGCGCGTCCGGGCTCCACCCACGACGGACAGGTCCTACAAAGTGTCGTAATGAATCGGTGAAGACTTGGTTTCCTCGCCGAAGGCTACGTCAGCTGGTCAGATGTTACCGTCGGACCCGTGCTGCTCAGGGGTACGCGACCCGCGATCACCGCCGTCGCAGCGGCAGCGCTCGCGACCGCCCTGTGCAGCGGTTGCACCTCGGGATCACCCCCGCACGGTACCGCAGCGTCGGTGATCACCAGCACCACTCAGATCGCCGGCGCGGGCGTCCTGGGCAACCAGCGTCGGCCCGATGAGTCGTGTGCGCCCGAACCGGCCGCGCCGGACGCCGGACCCCACGTCGCCCACAATGCGGCGGGCGTCCAGCCGGACACCGTGCAGGTGCCCGACGATCCCCAGCGCATCGTCGTGCTGTCCGGTGACCAGCTCGACGCGCTGTGCGCGCTGGGCCTGCAGTCGCGCATCGTCGGGGCCGCACTGCCGGACGGTTCTCCCGATCAGCCGTCGTACCTGGGCACGATCGTGCACAAGCTGCCTGGTGTGGGCACCCGCCGCAGCCCGGACCTGGCTGCGATCAAAGCGGCCAAACCCGACCTGATCCTCGGCTCGCAGGCCCTCACGCCGACGTTGTATTCGGCGCTGGCCGGGATCGCGCCGACGGTATTCACCGGGGCGCCCGGCGCGGCCTGGCAGGACAACCTGCGCGGCGTGGGCGAGGCGACGGCGCGCGGCGACGCGGTGGGCGGCCTGGTGGACGGTTTCACCGCCAAAGCCCACGACGACGGCGCTACGCACGACGCCGCCCACTACCAGGCTTCCATCGTGCAGTTCACCGAGAACTCGGTGCGGGTGTACGGGTCGGACAACTTCCCGGCCAGCGTGTTGGCCACGGTCGGCGTGGATCGCCCTGCGGCGCAACGGTTTACCGACAAGCCCTACATCGCGGTGGCCAGTTCCGATGCCGACCTGGCGCACGCCGACTTCTCCGCGGCCGATGCCGATCTGGTGTATGTGTCGTTCGATTCGGCGGCGGCCAAGGATCGCGCCTCGTCGCTGTTCGACAGCGATCCGTGGCGCCGGTTGTCGGCCGTCCGCGACAACCGGGTCTTCGTGGTCAACAACGAGATATGGCAGACCGGCTGCGGCCTGATCGCCGCGCGCGGCATCATCGACGACCTGCGCTGGATCAACGCGCCCATCAATTGACCGGCACAGTAACTGAACGACGGTGTGACGTCGCACGCACCCGCCAAAATACATAGTCTATCTATGCTAATGTTGATTGCGTTCAATAGAATTCGATAGTCAACGAAGCGCATTCAAGAGGATTTGCTGATGAGCACTGTCTCCGCTTACGCCGCCTCCGACAAGACGGGGCACCTGACCAAGACCACCATCGAGCGCCGCGAACCCGGCCCACACGATGTCGCCATCGACATCAAATTCGTCGGGATCTGCCACTCCGACATCCATACCGTGAAAGCGGAGTGGGGTACGCCCAACTACCCCTTGGTGCCGGGACACGAAATCGCCGGCGTGGTGACCGCCGTCGGCGCGGAAGTCAGCAAGCACAAGGTCGGCGACCACGTCGGCGTGGGCTGCATGGTGAACTCCTGCGGCCACTGCAGCAGCTGTACGGCCGGACTCGAGCAGTACTGCAAGAACGGCGCGACGTTCACTTACAACGCCACCGATAAGGACGGCACTATCACGCAGGGCGGCTACAGCCAGGCGGTCGTGGTCGACGAGAACTTCGTCGTGCAGATCCCCGACTCGCTGCCGCTGGACAAAGCGGCGCCGCTGCTGTGCGCGGGGATCACGCTGTTCTCGCCGCTGCGGCACTGGCAGGCCGGCGCCGACACCCGGCTGGCGATCATCGGCCTGGGCGGCCTCGGGCACATGGGCGTCAAGCTCGGTGCAGCGATGGGCGCCGACGTGACGGTGCTGTCGCAATCGCTGAAGAAGATGGAAGACGGTCTGCGACTGGGCGCCAAGCACTACTACGCGACCGCCGACCGCGACACCTTCAAGAAGCTGCGCAGCAGCTTCGACCTGATCCTGAACACCGTGTCGGCGAACCTGAATCTCGGTGCCTACCTGAACCTGCTCGACGTAGACGGCACGCTGGTCGAGCTCGGCATTCCCGAGCACCCGATGGAGGTGCCGGCATTCCCGTTGGCGCTCGCGCGCCGCAGCCTGTCCGGCTCGAACATCGGTGGCATCGCCGAAACTCAGGAGATGCTGAACTTCTGCGCCGAGCATGACGTGACGCCCGAAATCGAAGTGATTGCAGCGGATTACGTCAACGAGGCTTACGAGCGGGTGCTGGCCAGCGATGTGCGCTACCGCTTCGTGATCGACACCTCAACCATTTGACGAGTGAGACGCCGTCGTTTCGGCGTCACCAAGGGTGATACCCGTCAACGGCCACCCAGCTGCCGCCAGCCTGGCGGCGACCCGCGAGATGTTCTCCGGACCGGCGTCGTAGTGCGTCATGTCGGAGATGAAATCGGCGATCACGTCGCGGTCGATCGGCTCGTGGTCGCGTTCCTCGTCGATCGCGTCGACGACCTCGGTGATCTCGTCCTCGCTGAGCGGTGTGCTGCGCAGCAGCGCCAGCAGCGCGACCCGGTCGGGCCCGGGAACGCCGTCGGGGTAGCCGACCTGCAGCCACTGGATCACCGAGCGGAAGAAATTGGCGGCCGAGGCGGCCGCAGAAGCTGGTGTTATCGCCACCCGATAAGTGTCGTGGCTGCGGGGTCGGCCGCGCTACTTTCGCGCCCGCCTATCTGCACAATTCATGCGCCGTTCACGGAACATACGCCCGCCGTGCGGCTTTCGCTGATGCTGACCTGCGGGTTCAGGCCTGCGCCCGAGCAAGCTGCTCGACATTGCGTTGCACACGCCGCGCATCGATCAGCGACAGCGGCAGCACGGCAGCGGCCAGTACGACGAGCACCACGAAGGACAGCCGATCGTCGCTGAACGCGACCGCCCCGGCGATACCCGCTGCGATCAGGGCAGCGATCGTGATCCAGGACCAAATCTGCGTGCACCTGAGCTGGATAGGCGACTTGTTGCGCAGGTAGGCCCTGCCCAGTCGCGCCGCCGACGCCCGCACGTCGGGATCGGCGGGCGGCGGTCCCCGCAGGACCGCGTTGATCGCCTCGGACCGTTCGGACTGGTTGAGCCCGGATACCGCGACCAGGGCTGCTCGGTGCATGCCTTGGGTCGCCACCGTCAGGTAGGCGCCCAGCGCCCCGCCGAAGACGATGGCAGACAAGACAGTACTTTCCAGCTCGTTGCCGGCCTGCAGGCTGGTGAACAACGCCCACCATGCGGCGAGAAACGCTGCCCAGACCGTGAATCGCAGCCACGCGGGTTGCAGGATCAGCCGGAGACGCATGAGAACTGCGTGAGGCTAGAAGTCCCAGTCCTCGTCTTCGGTGTTGACGGCCTTGCCGATCACGTACGACGACCCCGAGCCGGAGAAGAAGTCGTGGTTCTCGTCGGCGTTGGGCGACAACGCGGACAGGATCGCCGGGTTGACATCGGTCTCGTCGCGCGGGAACAACGCCTCGTACCCGAGGTTCATCAACGCCTTGTTGGCGTTGTAGCGCATGAACTTCTTGACGTCCTCGGTCAGCCCGACTTCGTCGTAAAGGTCCTGGGTGTACTCCACCTCGTTGTCGTAGAGCTCGAACAGCAGCTCGTAGGTGTAGTCCTTGATGTCGGCGCGCTCGGCCTCGGTGGCCAGCGCCAGCCCGCGCTGGAATTTGTAGCCGATGTAGTAGCCGTGCACCGCCTCGTCGCGGATGATCAGCCGGATCAGGTCGGCGGTGTTGGTCAGCTTGGCCCGACTCGACCAGTACATCGGCAGGTAGAAGCCGGAGTAGAACAAGAAACTTTCCAGCAGCGTGGAGGTCACCTTGCGCTTGAGCGGTTCGTCGCCCCGGTAGTAGTCGACCAGTATCTGCGCTTTGCGCTGCAGGTTGACGTTCTCCTCCGACCAGCGGAATGCGTCGTCGATCTGGGCGGTCGAGCACAGCGTGGAGAAGATCGAGCTGTAGCTCTTGGCGTGCACGGATTCCATGAACGCGAAATTGGTCAGGACCGCTTCCTCATGTGGGGTCAGCGCGTCGGGAATCATGCTGATCGCGCCGACCGTGCTCTGGATGGTGTCCAGCAGCGTCAGCCCGGTGAACACCCGCATTGTGAGCTGCTTCTCGACTTCGGTCAGCGTTCCCCAGGATGGCAGGTCATTGGACACCGGCACCTTCTCGGGCAGCCAGAAATTTCCGGTCACCCGCTCCCAGACCTCGGCGTCCTTCTCGTCTTGCACACGGTTCCAGTTGATCGCGGAGACGCGGTCGATCAGCTTCACGTTTTCGGTCACCAGAACCCCGTTTCACCAGGACGGACAGTCGAACATCTCTAGGCTGCCGACACTACCCCTGGGGGGCGACATGCCGCGGTAACACAACAAGTTGTGTTTGCGTGTCGCACGCAAAGATGTACCATTTGGTACATGATTACCGAGGACAGCATCGAGATCGAGGCGCCGGCGGAGTTGGTGTGGCAGGTGTTCAGCGACGTCGAGCACTGGCCCGACTGGACCGCATCGGTGACCTCGCTGGTCGCACGGGACGGCGCCGGACTGGCAGTCGGAAAGCGGTTCGCCATCAAGCAACCCGGGATGTCCAAGCTCGTCTGGAAGGTCACCGAGATCGACCCGGGCAAGTCGTGGACATGGGTGCAGCGTTCGCCCGGCGTGCAGGTGATCGCCCGCCACTGGGTCATCCCCCAGCCCGGCGGCCGCACCCTGGTACGTCAGCAACTCGACCAGGGTGGCCTGCTCGGCGCCCTCGTCGGTCGGCTGATGGCCAACAAGACCAAGCGTTTCCTCGAGCAAGAAGCCCACGGACTCAAGGCCCGGTCCGAGCAACTCGGCCGCGCCAGTGGCTCGCACGCCTGATCCGCAACGACGCCGCCAATTGCTCGACGCGCTCGTCGACGAGTACGCGACGGGCGGCGTCGGCGACCGATCGCTGCGCGAGGTGGCCGAGGCAGTCGGCACCAGCCATCGAATGTTGTTGCACCATTTCGGATCCAAAGAAGACCTACTCGTCGCGATCGTCGAGGACGTCGAGCGGCGCCAAATGACCCTGCTTCCCGATCTGCCCACCGATCCGGCCGAGAACTTCGCGGCCATGTGGGCCCATCTCAGTCGCGCCGAACTGCGGCAGGCCGAACGACTCTTCTTCGAGTGCTACGCCCGAGCGTCGCAAGGCGAGAAGCCGTTCGACCGCATGGTCCCCGGCGCGGTGAACGGCTGGCTCGACGAGGTCGAGGCCGTCGCGGACGTACCGGTCGACCGGGCGTTGGCACGGCTCGGGATGGCCGTCGTCCGCGGCCTGCTGCTCGATCTGGTGGCCACCAACGACGACGAGGGCGTGAACGCTGCCGCGCAAGTGTTCGTCGATCTCTTGCGCCGCTGACGACATGCGTTGCGCTACTTGGACTTCGGCAGTACCGAGATGACCGTGTCGACAAGTTCCTCGGCGGTGGTGTGCCACTTGTCCAGATCCATGTGGCCGCTCAGATCCAGTCCGGTGATGCCGTGGGCGGTAGTCAGCAGCAGCGCACCGTAGCGTGGCGCGCGCCGCGGACCGGTGATACGACCGACGATGTCGAGAAACAGGCCCTGCGTCCGTTCGGCCGCATGAACCGCCGCGGCGATATCACCACCCGTCGGCGTGGTGAACATCAGCCGATACAGATGCGGCCGGGTGCGGCCGATGTCGATCAGTGCGAGCAGGCCGGATCGCAGGCAGTCCTCGGCCGAATCTTGGCTGGCGGCCAGCACTTCCAGCGCATCGCCCAGGTCCGTCATCGCATTGACGGCCAGCACCATCAGCAGCGATTCCTTGTCGGCGAAATGCCGATACGCCGCCGAGCGCGAGACGCCGCTGCGGGCTCCCACCTCGCGCAGTGTCACCGCCTCCGGTCCACCGAGGTCGAGCAATGCGCCTGCCGCGTCGATCAGCGCACGACGGGTGGCCGCAGCACTCTCGGCTCGCGTCGTCACCCGCAGAGCATAAGCCCGCGCCTGAGTTGACAACGTCACCTGAGGTGCTAGCTTGAGTGGACAACGTCAACTCAACGCATGGAGACCCCTATGAGCACCGCTCGTAATGAGCTGATCGTCGTGACCGGGGCGTCGACGGGCATCGGCGCAGCAACCGCGAAAGAACTGGCGCACAGGGGTTTTCACGTGCTGGCCGGTGTTCGCCGCGAGGTCGACGCCGATGCGCTGCGCGGGCCGGGCATCGAACCGTGCATCTTGGACATCACCGCGGAATCGGACATCGTCGCGATCGCCGACCGGGTCGCGGACGATCCGCGGCATCGCCCGCTTCGCGCGTTGGTCAACAACGCCGGGATCGCGATCAACGCACCCGTCGAAACGCTGCCGATGGCGCAGTGGCGCCGGCAATTCGACGTCAATCTGTTCGGCCAGATCGCGATCACGCAGGCGCTGCTGCCCGCCCTGCTGAACAGTGCGGGCACCATCGTCAACGTCAGCTCCGTCGGCGGCAAGGTGGTCATGCCGACCTACGGCGCTTACGCCGGTTCGAAGTTCGCGCTGGAGGCGGTCAGCGACGCGCTGCGTCGCGAGGTCGGCGCCCTCGGCGTCAAGGTCGTCGTCGTCGAACCCGGCGCGGTGAAGACCGAGATCGCCGAGCGTGGCATCGCGACCTCGCAAGAGCTGATGAATGACATGCCCGCCGATCAACTCGCCCGCTACAGCGAGGTGCTGGATGCCGTTATGGCACAAGCACGTTCGTTCAACGAGACCGGTGTCTCCGCGGAAGCCGCCGCTATGGTGATCGCCAGGGCGGTCACCGCGTCGCGTCCCCGGACCCGCTACACCATCGGACGCGACGCCGCGATCCTGCTGCGCGTCAGCCGTTTTCTCACCGACCGCGGCTTGGACCGCGTCGTGCGGCTGAACCTGAAGCGGTTCGCCGCAGGCGGGAATCAGCCGTTAGGCGTGGGCGGCCGCGCGTGAACCCGTGCCGACGCCGTAGAACTTGTATTCGGCGAGTTTGAGCGAGCGGGTATCGCGCCAGTACTGCCAGGTCATCCCGCTCCACAGGGTGCGGTTGACGCCGTGCTCGTCGAGATACCAGCTGCTGCAGCCGCCGGTGTTCCATACCGAGCCGGCCAGCTTGGCCTGCAGCTCGGCGTTGTTGCGGTCCTGGGCAGAGCGGCTCGGTGCCAGCGCCTGCGCGCCCGCCTTGTCGACCGCGGCGATGGCCTCGGTGACGTAGTGGATCTGCGACTCGATCATGAATACCACCGAGGTGTGACCGAGCCCGGTGTTCGGCCCGAGCAGGAAGAACAGGTTGGGCATGTCGGCGACGGCGATACCGCGGTGTGCCACAACGCCTTCGCGATTCCAGCGGTCCACCAGGTCCTCGCCGCGCGGACCCTTCACGTCGACGTAGGTGTAGGAGTCGGTGGTGTGGAATCCGGTGGCGTACACGATGACATCGGCCCGGTGTTCGACGCCGTCGTCGGTGACGATGCCGTCAGCGGTGATCCGGCGGATCCGGTCGGTGATCAGCGTCGCCTTCGGGTTGGCCACGGCTTGGTAGTAGTTGCCGGAGTACAGGATTCGCTTGCAGCCGGCCCGGTAGTCGGGTGTGAGCCTGCGGCGCAGATTCTTGTCGCGAACGTTGCGCCGGATGTTCCACCTGCTGACCAGTTCGACGGCGCGCAACAGGCCGGGTCGTTGCGTCATCGCGTAGCCCAAACCCTCGAGCCCCCAGTAGATTCCCGATCGCACCGCTAACCGCAAACCTGGCACGGTTGCGAAGGCGTTGCGCACCGCGTCCGGCAACAGACTGTTCGGCCGTGGCACCACCCACGGCGGAGTGCGCTGATACAGCTGCACCTCGGCGACGCCGGCGTCGCGGCGCACCAACTCCGGCACGATCTGAATCGCGCTGGCCCCGGTGCCGATGATCGCGACCCGCTTGCCGGTCAGGTCGACGCTGTGATCCCACTGCGCGGAATGGAAGGCCGGCCCACGGAATTCGTCCATGCCCTCGATGTCGGGTAGCCGCGGGATGTGCAGCGCCCCGGCGCCCGAGATCAGAAACTGGGCGATGTACTCGTCGCCGGAATCGGTGAAGACGTGCCAGCGGTATTCCCGGTCGTCCCAGTGTGCCCGGCTGACCTTTGCGCCGAATCGGATGTAGCGGCGCAGCCCGTACTTTTCGGTGACGCCCTTGAGGTAGTCCAGGATCTCCGGCTGCGGCGAGAACAGCTTGCTCCAGGTGGCCTTGGGTTCGAACGAGAACGAATACAGGTGCGACGGCACGTCGCAGGCGCAGCCGGGGTAGCTGTTGTCGCGCCAGGTGCCGCCGACGTCGTCGGCTTTTTCCAGGATGACGAAGTCGTCGCCTCGCTGCTGCAGCGCGATGGCCATCCCGAGCCCGGCGAACCCCGTCCCGATGATGACCGCGCGGGTCTGCACCGGCGGAGCCTGGGCTGCGGGTTGGGCTGTCGACTCGGCAATAGACATCGGTGCGCCGCTCCTGTTCCTCGCTTCGCTTGCCGAGGGTAGCAACGCTCGGCGTCGCTAGCTTGCCGCGGAGTCGCTCGGAACCGCGTTGTGAATAGGCTGATCAGGGTCCAACTTGATGCCGAGCATTTCGGCGGTGCCGCTGATGACGCCCATCATGATCGTGGTCAATTGCTCGACGAATTTGTCGCGCGGCATCCGGCGAGGACTGTTGATATCCGATCCCAGCCACCACCCGGTTGCCGAAGCGGCCGAGCCGAACGCGGCGTGGGCGGCCAACTCCAACGCCGCATGGTCCAACTCCATGTCGCGGAGCTCATTGTCGAACATGTCGGCCATGGCCAATGTGATCTCGCGACCCTCGTTGAGGGTTCGGACGGTCGACTGCGACGTCGCCGCCGAGCGGTCCTGGATGAAGACGCGCACTACGTTGGGGTGCTTGTCGATCAGGCTGACGTATTCCTCGACGCTGCGCCGGATGACCTCGCGAGCCGAGTCGGTCGCCAAGTCGATCGACGGGAAGATCGCCGCCCACAGCATGTCGCGAAGCCGCTCGCCGATCGCCTGGAACAGATCGGATTTGTCGGTGAAGTGCCGGTAGATCTTGGGTTTGGCGGTGCCGGCCTCTTCGGCGACTTCGCGCACGCTCAGATCGGGCCCCAGCCGGTCGATCGCGCGAAACGCCGCGTCGACGATCTCGCTGCGCACCTTCTTGCGGTGTTCGCGCCAGCGCTCGCTGCGCGCGTCGACCTTCACCGCGGGCTTGGGCCCAGGATGCGGAATGGGAGGCCGGGGAATTCTGACCACGTCAAGCACCATACCCCGGTGCGGTCGCTGACCTGGGCAGACTGGCCAGCAAGAGACGCTGCCGTCCGCCGGCACTGATACGGCCGAAGCGCTACAGCATGCAGGACACGCAGCCTTCGACCTCGGTGCCCTCCAGCGCCATCTGCCGCAGCCGGATGTAGTACAGCGTCTTGATGCCCTTGCGCCAGGCGTAGATTTGCGCCTTGTTCACATCGCGGGTGGTCGCGGTGTCTTTGAAGAACAGCGTCAGCGAAAGCCCTTGGTCCACATGCTGGGTGGCCGCGGCGTAGGTGTCGATGATCTTCTCGTAGCCGATTTCGTAGGCGTCCTGGTAGTACTCCAGGTTGTCGTTGGTCAGGTACGGCGCCGGGTAGTAGGCCCGGCCGATCTTGCCTTCCTTGCGGATCTCGATCTTGGACGCCACCGGGTGGATCGACGACGTCGAGTGGTTGATGTAGGAGATCGATCCGGTCGGCGGCACCGCCTGCAGATTCTGGTTGTAGATGCCGTGGGCCTGCACCGATTCCTTGAGCCGCTGCCAGTCGTCCTGACTCGGGATGCGGATGCCGGCTTTGGAAAAGAGGGAGCGAACAGTGTCGGTCTTGGGCTCCCAGAGTTGCTCGGTGTACTTGTCGAAGAACTCACCGGAGGCGTACTTGGAGTTCTCGAAACCCTTGAAGTGCGAACCACGTTCGATCGCAATGCGATTCGAGGCACGCAGCGCATGATAGAGCACCGTGTAGAAGTAGATGTTGGTGAAGTCGATGCCCTCGTCGGACCCGTAGAAGATGCGCTCGCGGGCCAGGTAGCCGTGCAGGTTCATCTGCCCGAGCCCGATCGCGTGCGAGTCGTTGTTGCCCGCCTCGATCGAGGGCACCGACCAGATGTGGGTCTGGTCGCTCACGGCGGTCAGCGCACGGATCGCCACCTCGATGGTCTGCGCGAAGTCCGGCGAGTCCATCGTCTTGGCGATGTTCAGCGAGCCGAGGTTGCACGAAATGTCTTTGCCGACTTTGGCATACGACAGGTCCTCGTTGAACAACGACGGCGTGGACACCTGCAGGATCTCCGAGCACAGGTTGGAGTGGGTGATCTTGCCGTCGATCGGGTTGGCCCGGTTCACCGTGTCCTCGTACATGATGTAGGGGTAACCCGATTCGAACTGCAGCTCGGCGAGCGTCTGGAAGAACTCGCGGGCCTTGATCTTGGTCTTGCGGATCCGCGCGTCGTCGACCATCTCGTGGTACTTCTCGGTGACCGAGATGTCGGCGAACGGCACACCGTAGACGCGTTCGACGTCGTAGGGCGAGAACAGGTACATGTCCTCGTTGTTCTTGGCCAGCTCGAAGGTGATGTCGGGGATCACCACGCCCAGGCTCAGCGTCTTGATTCGGATCTTCTCGTCGGCGTTCTCCCGCTTGGTGTCCAGGAAGCGGTAGATGTCGGGATGGTGGGCGTGCAGGTACACCGCGCCGGCGCCCTGGCGCGCACCCAGTTGGTTGGCGTAGGAGAACGAGTCCTCCAGCAGCTTCATGATCGGGATAACGCCGGACGACTGGTTTTCGATGTTCTTGATCGGCGCGCCGTGCTCGCGAATGTTGCTGAGCAGCAACGCAACTCCCCCGCCGCGCTTGGACAACTGCAGCGCGGAGTTGATCGAGCGGCCGATCGATTCCATGTTGTCTTCGATGCGCAGCAGAAAGCAGCTGACCGGCTCGCCGCGCTGCTTCTTGCCCGAGTTGAGGAAGGTCGGCGTCGCCGGCTGGAACCGGCCGTCGATGATCTCGTCGACCAGCTTCTCGGCCAGCGCGGTGTCGCCGGCGGCCAGGGTCAGCGACACCATCACCACGCGGTCTTCGAAGCGCTCCAGATACCGTTGGCCGTCGAAGGTCTTCAGCGTGTACGAGGTGTAGTACTTGAACGCGCCCAGGAAGGTCGGGAACCGAAACTTCTTGGCATACGCGCGATCCAGCAGCGTCTTGACGAAGTTGCGCGAGTACTGGTCGAGCACCTCGCGCTCGTAGTAGTTCTCCTTGATCAGGTAGTCGAGCTTCTCGTCCTGATTGTGGAAGAACACCGTGTTCTGGTTGACGTGCTGCAAGAAGTACTGATGAGCCGCTTCGTGGTCTTTGTCGAATTGGATCTTGCCGTCTGCGTCATACAGATTCAGCATCGCGTTGAGCGCGTGGTAGTCCGTCTCGCCCGGGAGGGCGTGTGGGGCGGCTACAGGCTCTGCAGCTGTGACGGTTGGTGACACGTCTGTTCCTTCCAGAATTCGGCGAGACCGGCGCGGACGGCATCCACGTCGTCCGGTGTCCCCATCAGTTCGAAGCGATAGAGGTAGCGCACGCCGCATTTGCGGGACACCACGTCGCCCGCGGCGGCGAATTCGACACCGAAGTTGTGGTCGCCCGCAGCGATGACGCCGCGGATCAACGACCGGTTGTTCTCATTGTTCAAAAAGGCGATGACCTGCTTGGGAACATGGCCACCGCCACTGACGTTCGGAGCCACCCGGCCGCCCCCGTATGTCGGCAACACCAGCACGTACGGCTGGTCGACCTCGATACGGCCTTGCAGCGGTATCCGCGTCGCCGGGATACCCAGCTTCTGCACGAAACGGTGGGTGTGCTCCGAGACGCTGGAGAAGTACACCAGGCTGCAGGACGGCATGGCGATCCCCTCCTGTCCTACGGCGTGGTTGTCGGCTAAGCGCTCAGGACCGCACCGGCGAGCGACTTGATCCGGTCCGGCCGGAAGCCCGACCAGTGCTCGTTTCCGGCAACCACGACGGGCGCCTGCAGATAACCCAGGGCCATCACATAGTCGCGCGCCTCGGAGTCGAGGCTGATGTCGACGACCTCGTAGGCGATGCCCTGCTTGTCCAGCGCCTTGTAGGTGGCGTTGCACTGCACGCAGGCCGGCTTGGTGTAAACGGTGACGCTCATCGGCGGTACAACCCCTCTGTAGATGGTGGGAAAAAAGACACTGACTGGCAACTACTCGGGTACTGCATATGATCTTCTGTTCAGCGAACCGCCGCGCCTCAGAATTCCCATCTTGCCGGGTCGCGTCAGCTGGTTTTCGAGGCCGGCTGCTGCGTCCCGACCGACCCGGTGAGCCTGTGGTCTGTCGGTGTCGGGAACACTACACCTAGTGGGTGCCGATAAGTAGAGATACAAGATGTTCTGAAAAACATTCATGAAATTCCCTGGTCGTAAGCCCTGATTTCGGTGCGTTCTCGGCGTGTCGCAGATCACAAAGTGGTCTCGCGGCGGTATACGGGAATGTCTATCACCCGGCACCGACAAATCCCGCCGTCCGGCCCCTTACAGCAAAGCGCCCCAGCGGTCGGGAAACCGCTGGGGCGTGTCGCATAATCAGTTGACTTCGGCGGCCAACTTGCCTACCGCATCGCGGACGTTGGCAGCCACTTCGGCATGCTCGCGCGGGTGCTGACCATTCAGCGTCTTGAACGGAACCGACAGCGTGATCGACTCGACCACGCGCGGCCCGGCAATCCCGAAGGACTTGCGGGTCTCGTCGTGCGCCCACACCCCGCCGTACTGGCCGAAGGAGCCCCCGATCACCGCCAGCGGCTTGCCCTTGAGCGCGCCGTCGCCGAACGGCCGGGACAGCCAGTCGATCGCGTTCTTGATGACCGCCGGGATGCTGCCGTTGTATTCCGGGGTCACCACCAGAGCTGCATCGGCCTCAGCCGCTAAGGCCCGCAGTGCGGTCACCACGGCCGGCACGTCGGCGTCGTTGTCGATGTCCTCGTTGTAGAACGGCAGCTCGTTCAGCCCGTCGAAGATGGTGACGACGACGCCGTCCGGAGCGGCCTCAGTGGCCAATTCGGCGATCTGGCGGTTGATCGACGCGGCGCGCAAGCTTCCTACCAGCGCTAAGACCTTGATCTCGGGCATGACGTGAGTTCCCTTCGGTGATTGTTATACATCCTCGCATGTTCTAACCGGACTACAGTCCGTTTTGTTCCGATGACGCTACAGTTGCTTTGTGAACGCCGCCGACCCGGTTCGGGACCTGCCCGTTTCCGCGCCGCACGAGCGCGGCGACGCGGCACGCAACCGCGCCTTGCTGCTGGATGCGGCACGTCGGCTGGTCGCCGAACGAGGCGCCGACGCGATCACCATGGACGACGTCGCGGCGGCGGCCGGCGTCGGCAAGGGCACCGTCTTCCGGCGGTTCGGCAGCCGAGCCGGCCTGATGATGGTGCTGCTCGACGAAGACGAGCGGATCATGCAGCAGGCCTTCATGTTCGGCCCCCCACCGCTGGGCCCCGACGCGCCGCCACTGGACCGGCTGCTGGCGTTCGGGCGTGACCGGCTGCGGTTCGTGCACACCCACCACGAACTGCTGTCGGCCGCCGGCCGCGAACCGGCGTCGCGCTACGGCGCCGCGGCCGCGGTGCAGCGCACCCACGTGCGGATGCTGCTGAACTCGGCCCACAGCACCGGCGACCTCGACGGCCAGACCGACGCCCTGCTGGCGCTGCTGGAGGCCGACTACGTCGAGTACCAGCTGATCGAACGCGGGCAGACCTTGCAGACACTCGGCGACACGTGGGAAAGCGTGGCCCGCAAGCTTTGCGGACGATGAAGCCGCGCTGGATCCTGCACGTCGACCTGGATCAGTTCCTCGCCTCGGTGGAATTGGGCCGTCACCCCGAGTTGGCCGGGCTGCCAGTCATTGTCGGTGGCAACGGCGATCCGACCGAAGCACGCAAGGTGGTCACCTGCGCGTCGTACGAGGCCCGCGAGTTCGGCGTGCACGCCGGCATGCCGCTGCGCGCCGCGGCCCGGCGCTGCCCCGATGCCACCTTCCTGCCATCGGATCCCGCGGCGTACGACGCGGCCTCCGAGCAGGTGATGGCATTGCTGCGCGACCTGGGTCATCCGGTCGAGGTGTGGGGCTGGGACGAGGCGTATGTCGGCGCCGAAATCGAGGATCCCGTCGAACTCGCCGAACAGATCCGCAGCGTCGTCTCGTCGGCGACCGGGTTGTCCTGCTCGGTGGGCATCAGCGACAACAAGCAGCGCGCCAAGGTGGCCACCGGTTTTGCGAAACCGGCCGGCATCTACACCCTGACCGCGTCGAACTGGATGAGCGTGATGGGCGACCGGCCGGTGGACGCGCTCTGGGGCGTCGGGCCCAAGACAACGAAAAAGCTTGCTGCCCTTGATATCACGACAGTCTGGCAGCTGGCGCACTCCGACGCCGAGCTGCTGAAGTCGACGTTCGGTCCGCGAACCGGTCTGTGGCTGCTGCTACTGGCCAACGGCGGTGGCGACGACACCGTCAGTTCCGAGCCGTGGGTGCCGCGCTCGCGCAGCCACGTCGTCACCTTCCCGCAGGATCTCACCGATCGCGCGGAGATGGATTCGGCCGTCACCGAATTGGCCGAGCGCGCACTGCGCGAGGTGGTGGCGGATTCGCGGATCGTCACCCGGGTCGCCGTCACCGTGCGCACCGCGACGTTCTACACCCGCACGAAGCTCCGCAAGCTCGACGAGCCCACCACCGACGCCGATGTCATTGTCGCGGCGGCGTTGCGGGTGCTGGATCTGTTCGAACTGGACCGTCCGGTGCGGCTGCTGGGGGTGCGTCTGGAGCTCCAGATGTCAAGCGCGGCACGGCGGGAGCGGGCTTGAGGGCGCGGGTGAACACATGGTTCACCTGGCGCATCGCCACGCTGTACGGCCACCAGGCAACCCGTTTGAACGCATACAGCGCCCGGATGTCCGACGAGGTGTAGATCAGGAACCGATTCCTGGCGACGCCCCGAAGGATCTTGTCCGCGGCTCTCTCCGGGGACACCGCGTGGCCGCTGAAGCGCGCCACCCAGCGGCTCACCTGCGGGTCTTCGCGGTCCACGCCGGCGATCTCGACCGTATTGACCAGCGGGGTGCGCACCGCACCCGGCACCACCACCGAGACCCCGATGCGATACCGGGCCAGGTCGAAGCGCAACACCTCGGACAGCCCGCGCACACCGAACTTGCTGGCGCTGTAGGCGGCATGCCAGGGCAATCCGATCAGCCCCGCCGCCGAGGACACGTTGACCAGATGGCCGCCCTGTCGCGCCGCCACCATCGGCGGCACGAAGTTCTCGATGACGTGGATTGGCCCCATCAGGTTGATCGCGATCATCTTGTCCCACTGCTCGTGGCTCAGCCGGTCGACGGTTCCCCACGCCGAGACCCCGGCGATGTTCATGACGACGTCCATGCTGGGGTGACCGGCGTGGATCTGGTCGGCGAACGCGGCGACCTCGTCATAGTTGGCGACGTCCAGAGCTCGATACTCGGGCACGCCGGCACCGAGCGCACGAGCGTCGTGCACCGTCTGCTCCAGACCCTCGGCGTTGCGGTCGGTCAGGTACAACTCGGCGCCCTGGTCCGCCAGCCGCAGCGCGGTCGCCCGCCCGATACCGCTGGCTGCGCCGGTGACAAGACACCGCTTCCCCGCGAACGTCCTCTTCCCCATGGGCTGTGACGATAGCCCGACCGGGATCAGGCCGTCGGCGAGCCGCCCCACAGCGCGTTGAGCCAGAGCGCTTCGAGCACCCGCACACCCCGCTGGACGTCGCCGTCGGGGCCCAGGAACGCGGTGTCGCCGGAGAGCATCTGCGCCGTGGTCACCGACAGCGTCCGCACCAACGTCGCAATGTCGTCGCTGATCGGGTGCGCGGTGCCGGCCCGCAGTTCTTCTTCGACGATGCCGATGATCTGCTGCACCACGCCTTCGACCTGTTGATCGAGGAGGTCGCGGATCTCGGCGTCGGTGTTGCGCGCGGCGTTGCACGCCGACATCACCGGATCGTTGTGCGCATAGACCGCCGCCGCGCTGCCGACCATCCGCCGGGCGAACGCCGCCGGCGATTCATCCGGGGCGCGCGGCGCGAAATACTCCGTCAGCTCTTCGAGCTCATGGGTCGCGTCGGTCAGGATCTGCGCCAGCACCGCGTATTTCGAGTCGAAGTAGAAGTAGAAGCCGGACCGGGCCACCCCTGCACGGTCGCTGATGGTGCTCACCGACAGCTGCGCGAACGGCTTCTCCTCGAGCAGTTCGCGGACCGCCTGCACGATGGCCTGCCGCTGCCGGTCACCCCGTCGCCGCGGAACCGGCGGGACCGGTGCGTGATCGGCCGCACGGTCGGGCTCCTGCTCGATGCGCACCACACGACCTTGCACCACGCCCGGCGCAAAAGGAAACTTGACAGCCGTCAAGTCACGACTCAGGATGGCACCAGGTGACGCCCGCCACACAGCCGATCCACCCTCTGCGCACGCCCGACAGAAGGACAGTCAGAACATGTCGAAGGCCACCATCAGCACCCCGAACTACCTGCTCGATCAGGCGAAGCGCCGGCTGACGCCGTCGATCAACAACTTTCCCGGCATGGGCGCCGTGGAACGTCGGCTGCTGAACACGAACTGGACCCCGCGGAAGCTCGCGGACCCACCGCCGGACAGCGGACTCAAACCGGTCATGGGCGATCGTGGCCTGCCGGTCGTCGGCCACCTCATCGAGATGATGCGGGGAGGACCGGAGTACTTGCAATTTCTGTACGAAACCAAGGGTCCGGTCATCTTCGGTGACTCACCGGTATTACCGGGCGTCGCGGCGCTGGGTCCCGATGCAGCCCAGGTCATCTACTCCAACCGCAATAAGGACTACTCGCAGCAGGGCTGGGTGCCGGTGATCGGGCCCTTCTTCAACCGCGGCCTGATGTTGCTCGATTTCGAGGAGCACATGTTCCATCGGCGGATCATGCAGGAAGCGTTCGTCCGCTCCCGATTGGTCGGCTATGTCGAGCAGATGGACAAGGTCGTTTCGCAGGTGGTCGCTGAGGACTGGGTGGTCAACGACGCGCGTTTTCTGCTCTACCCGGCCATGAAGGAGCTCACCCTCGACATCGCCTCGATGGTGTTCATGGGCCACGAACCCGGCACCGACCACGAGTTGGTAACCAAGGTGAACAAGGCCTTCACCATCACCACCCGCGCCGGCAACGCGGTCATCCGCACCAGCGTGCCGCCGTTCACCTGGTGGCGCGGTCTCCAGGCCCGTCAGCTGCTGGAGAACTACTTCCGTGAGCGCGTCAAGGAGCGCCGCGGCAAGGACGGCAGCGACCTGCTCACTGTGCTGTGCCACACCGCCGACGAGGATGGCAACAGCTTCTCCGACGAGGACATCGTCAACCACATGATCTTCCTCATGATGGCAGCGCATGACACCTCGACATCGACCGCGACGACAATGGCCTACCACTTGGCCGCCAACGCCGAGTGGCAGGAACGCTGCCGCGACGAATCCGATCGGCTCGGCGACGGTCCGCTGGACATCGAGTCGCTCGAGAAGCTGGAATCGCTCGATTTGGTGATCAACGAGGCGATCCGGCTGGTGACGCCGGTGCAATGGGGGATGCGCCGGACGGTCCGCGACACCGAGTTGCTGGGCTACTACTTGCCTGCGGGCACAAACGTCATCGCGTACCCCGGCATGAACCATCGCCTGCCCGAGCTCTGGACCGATCCGCTGAAATTCGACCCCGACCGGTTCACCGAGCCGCGCAGCGAACACAAACGGCACCGTTATGCGTTTACGCCGTTCGGTGGCGGCGCGCACAAGTGCATCGGCATGACGTTCGGTCAGCTGGAGATCAAGACAATTTTGCACAGGCTGCTGCGCCGCTACCGCCTCGAGTTGCCCCGCCCGGGATACAAGCCGCGGTGGGACTACGGTGGCATGCCGATCCCGATGGACGGCATGCCGATCGTGCTGCGTCGCCTCTAACGACCCTCGGCGTACAGCCGGTTGGCGCAGGCGACGATCGCCGACAGCGCGGACTGGGTGGGGTCGTCAGAGCAGCCCATCGCCCACTCGGCGCGACGACCGTCGCTGCCCTGGACGAATGTCGCCGTTTTCCCGTCCGACTGCAACTGGTGGAACCGCAGCATCTCGACCGCGACACCGTGGTCGTAGAGCATCGCGGTCAGCGCGGCCACCGGGCCGGTCGCGGTTGCGGTCGCGATCGCGATGCGGTCGCCCAGCGCCAGCGTGGCCCGAAACGTCTGTGGCTGCGGCCCTTTGGCTGCGTCAGCGCACTCCCAGTGGCCCAGGCGCAGCGGTCCGGCACTCGGTGCGTACATCGCGGTGAACGCGCTCCACGACATGGCGTCGGCATCCTCGCGCAGCCCACGCGGCAGTGGGACGCCGTCGAAGAGCAGTGCCGAGGGTTCGGGTGGGGCGAGGGTGATGGTCATGTGCCGGTCTTCTCTGGTCTGAGGGAGTGACCGACGGGTAGTAGCTTCCGACCCACAGCGGGGGGTCGGTCTGGATCAGACCCCGCTGCGGGTGCTGGCTACTACGAGAAGATGTTGCACGTCGCCGAGGGTAGACGCCGAGCGGCGACGCGCGCAACTTAATTGATGCGGGTCACAGCCACCAGGACGCGGCGGCATCCAGGTGTCGCCGAACGCGGTGACGGGCCAGGCTGTCGTCGCCGTGCGCGATCGCCTCGATGATGCGCAGGTGTGCGTGCCGCACATCCACCAAATCGCCGTGGCTGGGGACCGGCCGGTCGGTACTGGCCCAGTGCCGGCGGAACAGCTCGACGAGGATCCGCAGGAACAGCTCCAACACGGCGTTGCCGGCCAGCGTCGCCAGCCCGGTGTGGAACAGGAACTCCTCGACGCCCGCTTTGCGCGGATCGTCGCCGGCCTCCTCGATCAGCGCTCGGTGCCGATCGAGGAAGGCACGCACCTCCGCAGTGTCGTGGCGCCTGACCACCTTTGCCACGTTGTCGATCTCGATCGCGTCGCGGATCATGCTGAGATCTTCGCGGCGGGGCTCTCGGTACTGCAGGTACAGCGCGATGGTATCGATGCTGGCCTGCGCCTGGGGTTCTGCCACCACCAATCCACCGCCGGGTCCGCGCCGCGTCGTGGCGACGGCGTGATATTCCAACAGCCGCACCGCTTCTCGCAGCACCGAGCGGCTGACCCGATAGCGTTCCAGCAACGCGACTTCGGTGCCGAACACCTCCCCCACTTGCCAGCCGCTGCTGGCGATGTCGTCGCGGATGGCGGCGGCCAGCACCTCGGCGAGCTTGCCGGGTGGCGCGTCGCGGTCGGGCACGTGCCGCGCACGTGGCTGGTGGTGGTCTTGCAGCCACGCGGTCACCGACTCTGCGTGCCGTTCGCTCAGTGTCATCGCGCGTGCCGCGTCGCCCGCGGTGACCGCGTCCACCACCGCCGAATGGTCGCGGTGACGCAGGTCGATCGCTTCGAGAGCATCGCGCGCGGAGGTCAGTCGGGAATCCTCGGCGTACCGGACGGTCAACCGCATGAGTATGTCGATAAAGAGTTGCAGCACCGGATTTTTCGACTGCTCGGCCAGCGCCGCGTGGAAATCGTCGTGCGGTCTTGCCGGATCGGGCGGATGGCCTTCCTCGGCGCGCAGCACCGCGCGCAACCGGTCGATGCCCACCTCGTCGATCCGTTGCGCGGCAAGCGATGCGGCCAACGGCTCCAACAGCAGGCGCGCATCCAGCAGATCGCCGATCGTGGTGCCCACGTATTCCAGATAGATGATGATCGCGTGGGTGGCCGGTGCGGCGTCGGGCTCACAGACCAGCAGTCCGCCGTTCGGACCGCGCCGCATCCGCGCCACCTGATGATGCTCGACGAGTCGCACGGCCTCCCGCAGCACCGACCTACTGACCCGGTAGCGCTGCTGCAGCGCCTGCTCGGAGCCCAGTGATTGCCCGACCGGCCAGCCGCGCCGGATGACGTCGGCCTCGATGCGACGGGCGATCTGCGAAGCTCGCTTATCCGGCCTCGGGTTTGCCGCCGCGAGGCTCAATTACGTTCTCGTACCGAATGATTCAGCATGTCAGCAACATGCATCCGGCGATCGGGCCACCGCCGACGGCCGCCACCGCCACCTCGGGTCGCCGCGGTGTCTGCCGCTCCCCCGCCTCACCGCGCAATTGCAGGCAGGTCTCGTGCAGCAGCCAGTAGCCGTGCATGCGGCCCGCGGAAAGTTGGCCACCGTAGGTGTTCAGCGGCAGCGCACCGTCCAGCGCGATCCGCTCGGCCCCTTCGACGAAGGGCCCGGCTTCCCCGTCGCCGCAGATGCCCAGCGCTTCCAGCCAGGCGAAGGCCAGGAAGGTGAAGCCGTCGTACAGCTCGGCCAGCTGAAGATCGGCGGGCGTCAGGTCCGTCCGCGACCACATCTGCGCCGCGGCGTCCGCTGATGCCATCTTCGGATAGTCCGCGCGGTGGAACCAGCCGCCGGCGCCGTCGGAGCCGCCGACCGCCTCGACTTTCACCGCCCGGTGCGGACAGTCCTTGGCGTAGTCGGCGGCCGACACCACGACTGCGATCGACCCGTCGATCGGGACGTCACAGTCCAGCAGCCCGAACGGCTCCGACACCATGCGCGCGCCCAGGTAGTCGTCCATCGTCATCGGCTCCCGGTACACCGCAAGGGGATTGAGCGCGGCGTTGCGCCTGCTGTTGATCGCCAGCCAACCCAACTGCTCTTTGGTCGTTCCGTACAGCTCCATGTGGCGGCGGCAGTTCAGCGCCAACCAGTTCGACGCGGAATACGCCTGCGCGGCAACGAGATCGTTGACGTCGTCCATCGGGCCCACCGCCGGCGGGGTCTCGCCCTCAGGAGTGTCGAACATCCGCGCCAGCGGTGGAGGTTCGGCGCTCTCGTCCTGCTTCACCGGGACCGTGCCGCCCAGCATCTGGATCGTCCGGTAGATGATCACGTGGCGCGCGTGACCCTCGGACACCGCCCGGCACGCCGAGATCACTGGGTTGAGCAGACCGCCGGTGCCGAATCCCGACCCGCAGTCGGCGGCCTCGATCCGCAGCGCGGCATTGACTTCGGCGGCGGGGGTGTCGCCCAGCGTGGCGACGCCGTCGATATCGGCAGCGGCCAGGCCGGCGTCCTCGATGGCGGTCCGCACCGCTTCCAGGGTGAGTTCGCGCCCGGGAATGCCGGTGCGACGGCCGATTCGGGAGATTCCGATGCCGGAAATGATCGCGTCTTTTTCGAAGTAGCTCATTGCCGCCGTCCGTTAGACCAACCCACCGCTCACCAACTCGAGCGAATTGAGTGTACTGTATTGCCCGTGTCGACCGAGACGACGTCGCAACTTCGCATTGCGCACTGCGACAAATGTGGGCGTTGGGTTCATCCCGCTGCCGCCGAATGCCGGGACTGCGGCGGCACATTGGTGGCACGGCCGGTCTCCGGCCGGGGCACGGTCTTCACCTACACGGTGAACCATCACGCGTTCAACCCGGAGATTCCCACCCCGTACGTGATCGCGCTCGTCGAACTCGCCGAGCAGAGCGGGCTGCGCATTGCCGCGAACATCGTTGACTGTGAACCGGATTCGGTGACGTGCGGCATGCGCGTCGAGGCACTGCCGGAGCCTGGCCCCGGCGGCGCCCCGCGCTTCGCACCCGCCCGCTAGTTGATCAGCGGATCGCGCGGCATGCCGAGGATCCGCTCGGCGATCTGATTGCGGGTCACCTCCGAGGTGCCGCCGGCGATCGCCATACCCCGGGCCCCCATCACCAGGCGCCCCGACAGCGCGCCGGGTCCGTCGAGCAGTGCGACCTCGGGCCCCACCAGTGCCGCCATGATCGCCGCACCCTCGATCATGTGCTCTGCCAGTTTCAGCTTGGTGACGTTGCCCTCTGGACCGGGGCCCGCTCCCTCGACGCTGCGTGCGACGCGGCGCAGGTTCAGCAATCGCAGGGCGTTCTCCTCGGCGAGATATGAGCCGAGGCGAATTCGCCCGCCCGCCAACCGATCCGGCTGGTCCAGGGTCAGCTTCACCAGTTGGTCGGCCAAACCTTCGTAGAACGAACCGCTGCCGCCGATGCTGACGCGCTCGTTGCCCAGCGTCGCCCTGGCCACCGTCCAACCGGTGTTGGGCTCCCCGACCACGTCCTCGTCGGGCACGAACAAGTCGTTGAAGAACACCTCGTTGAAGTCCGAGCCGCCGGTGATCTGCCGCAGCGGCCGCACCTCTACCTCGGGAGCCTTCATGTCGACGATCACCGTGGTGATGCCTGCGTGCTTGCGCGCCTCCGGGTCGGTGCGCACGGTGGCCAGCCCGCGCGCGCAGTAGTGCGCCCCGCTGGTCCACACCTTCTGCCCGTTGATCTTCCAGCCGCCGTCCACCCGGGTGGCCTTGGTCTTGATCGACGCCGCGTCCGAGCCGGCGTCGGGTTCGGAGAACAGCTGGCACCAGATCTCGTCTTTGCGTAGCGCCTTCTCGACGAATCGTTCGATCTGCCAATCGGTTCCGTGCTGGATGAGGGTCAGGATCACCCAGCCGGTAATCCCGTAGTCCGGTCGCTTGATGCCGGCGGCGCGGAACTCTTCCTCGATGACCAACTGCTCGACCGCGTCGGCGGCCCGGCCCCACGGCTTGGGCCAGTGCGGCATCACGTACCCGGTCTCGATCAGCTTGTCCCGCTGTGCCTGCTTGTCCAGCGCCGCGATCTCGGCGGCGTCGGCATGAATTCTGGTCCGCAGCTCTTCGGCCTCCGGGGGCAGGTCCAGGCTGTTCTCCCGGGCAGCGCCCGCGGCGGTGCGGTCGAACAGATCCCGGGCCGGTGCGTCGCCGCCGAACAACGCCGTCGTCACCAAGGCCCGGCGCAGGTGCAGGTGGGCGTCGTGCTCCCAGGTGAAGCCGATGCCACCATGCACCTGGATGTTCAGCTCGGAGTTCCGGGCGTACGCCGGAAATGCCAGCGCCGCAGCACAAGCCGCCGCGAACCGGAACTGCTCCTCGTCTTCGGACGCCGCGCGCGAGGCGTCCCACACCGAGGCGATCGCCGCTTCGGTGGCGACCAGCATGTTCGCGCAGTGGTGCTTGATGGCCTGGAAGGTGGCGATGGTGCGGCCGAACTGCTGGCGGACCTTGGCGTATTCGACGGCGGAGTCGACGCAATCCGCGGAGCCACCGACCGCCTCGGCAGCCAGTAGCGTCCGGGCGCGGGCGAGCAGGGATTCGCGTGCCCCCGGCAGGATTTCGCCGTCACCGACGCTGACGTTCTGCAGCGTGACGCGTCCGGAGCGCCGAGTCGGGTCCAGGTTCTCCGGCACCTCGACGGATACGCCGTCGCGGTCGCGTTCCAGCACCAGCACGTCGTCGCCCGCCGTGATCAGCAGCAGGCCACTCAGGCCTGCGCCCAGCACGACCCCGGCATCTCCGTCGGCGACCCCATTGCTCAGCGTGACCTGCCCGCCGAGACCGATGCCCGCGGCGACCGTCCCGTCGACCAATCCCGGGAGCAGCCGCGACTTCTGTTGTGCACTACCGTCTTTGGCGATCACCGCTGAGGCGATGACGGTCGGCACGAACGGGCCCGGCGCCACCGCGCGGCCGAGTTCGTCGATGACGACCACGAGTTCGGGCAGCCCGTAACCGGAGCCGCCGTGTTCTTCGTCGATGTGCAGGCCGAGCCAACCGAGCTCCACGATGCCCTGCCAGAACGCCGACGGCTCCTCCTCGGGCGCGTCGAGCAGTGACCGCGCGGCTGCACGAGCCTTCTGCGACGTCAGGAAACCGCGTGCGACCTCAGCGAGTTCGCGGTGGTCATCGGTCAGTGCGATACCCATACACGGGCCTTCCTCTTGGACGCCATCGACCAGTGGGAAAGAGTGTACTTAAATGCCCCAACCACCCAACCGGGTGGTCGGCCGGGCCGCGAAACAGAAGCCAGGGCTGCGATCGGGCTCGGATCACGACCGTGGCTTCTGACTCGCGCCGGCTACCGCGTCACTTGGGGGCGAAGCGCTGCCCGGCGTCCAGCCGCAGGCACTGGCCGTTGAGCATCGGGTTGTCGACGATGGCCGCGACCAGCTTCGCGTACTCCTCGGGCCGGCCCAGCCGCTTGGGGAACGCCGCGTCCTTGGTCAGCGCGGTGGCGTACTCGTCGGGAATGCCTTTGGTCAGCCCGGTCGCGAACAGGCTGGGCGCAATCGCCAGCACCCGGATGCCCAGCGAGCCGAGGTCGCGCGCCATGGTCAGACACATGCCGGCGATCCCGGCTTTGGCCGCGGTGTAGGCGACCTGGCCGATCTGGCCTTCGAAGGCCGCGATCGAGGCGGTGTTGATGATGACGCCCCGCTCCTCGTCCTCCGGCTCGTTTTGGCTCATGTAGCTGGCCGCCAGCCGGCTGATGTTGAAGGTGGCGATGAGGTTGAGATCGATCACCGACTGGAAGGACTCGAGGTCGTGCGGACCCGACTTCGACATCGTCCGCTTGGCGATACCGCCGCCGGCGGTGGTGACGGTGACGTGCAGGCCACCGAGCTTCTCGACCGCGTTTTTCAGGGTTTCCTCGGTGCCGGCGAAGTCGGTGACGTCGACCGGATAGAAGTCGCCGCCGATGCCGGCAGCGACGTCCTTGCCGTCCGAGCCTTCGCGGTCGAAGATTGCGACGCTGGCGCCGCGGGCGTGCAGCAACTCCGCGCTGGCGCGGCCCATGCCCGAGGCGCCGCCGATGACAATGACCTTCTTGCCGTTGATCTCCATCCAAACCTCCCTGTTTGTCCGTGCGGTGCCCGCAGGTTAGCTGCACGTTATCGCGGCCGTGCGTGACGTTGTCGGCCAGGCGTGTAAAGGTGGGCTGTGCAGCTGATCGACGTCGCGACAACCTCGGTTGACGTGGGCGGCTCGGCGTCGCGGCTGGCCAAGACCGCCCGAATCGCCGAACTGCTCGGCTACGCCGACGCCGATCCCACCCTGATCGCGATCGTCGTGGCGTGGCTCTCCGGTGAATTGCCGCAGCGCCAGATCGGGGTCGGCTATGCGGCGTTGCGGTCGCTGCCGCCCGCGGCCGCGCAACCGAGCTTGACCGTCGACGGCGTGCACGCCACCCTGTCGGCCATCGGCGCCGTCGCCGGGAAGGGCTCGCAGGCCCGGCGCGCCGAGCTGGTCGCCGAATTGTTCTCCTCCGCCACCGACGTCGAGCAGACGTTTCTGCGCCGCCTGCTGACCGGCGAGCTGCGCCAGGGCGCGCTGATCGGTGTGATGGCCGACGCTGTCGCCAAGGCCGCGCAGCTACCCGCCGCTGCGGTCCGACGCGCGGCGATGCTCGGCGGCGACCTGCCCGCCGTCGCGGCCGCGGCCCTGACGGGCGGCACGGCCGCACTCGACGCGTTCGCACTGCGGGTCGGTCAACCGGTCGGACCGATGCTGGCCCAGACCGCCGCCGGGGTAGCCGAAGCGCTGGAAAAGCTCGGCGGCGAAGGCATTTTCGAGGCAAAGCTGGATGGCGCTCGAGTGCAGATACATCGGGCGGGCGATCAGGTCACGGTGTACACCCGAAGCCTCGACAACGTCACCGCGCGCCTGCCCGAGGTGGTCGAGGCGACGCTGGCGTTGCCGGTCCGCGAGCTGATCGCCGACGGCGAGGCGATCGCGTTGCGCCCCGACGGCCGACCGCAGCCGTTCCAGGTCACCGGGTCGCGGTTCGGTCGATCCGTTGATGTCGCGGCCGCCCGCACCGCCCAGCCGTTGTCGGTGTTCTTCTTCGACATCCTGCATCGCGACGGCGTCGACCTGCTCGACGCGCCGGCCACCGAACGCGCGGCGGCTCTCGCCGACATCGTGCCAGCACGGAACCGGGTCGACCGGCTGATCACGGCGGATCCCGTTGCCGCAGGCGACTTTCTGGATGCGACGCTGGCCGCTGGGCACGAAGGAGTGATGGCCAAGTCGCTGACCGCGCCGTATGAGGCCGGCCGCCGCGGGGCCGGCTGGCTCAAGGTCAAGCCGGTGCACACGCTGGACTTGGTGGTGCTGGCGGTGGAGTGGGGATCGGGGCGGCGTCAAGGGAAATTGTCGAATATTCATCTGGGCGCCCTTGATCCGTCCACCGGCGGATTCACAATGCTGGGTAAAACTTTCAAAGGGATGACCGACAAGATGCTGGACTGGCAGACGGAGCGTTTCCGGGAACTGGCCGTGGGCGCTACCGACGGCTATGTGGTGACGGTCCGGCCGGAACAGGTCGTGGAGGTGGCGTTCGACGGGGTCCAGACCTCCTCGCGCTACCCCGGCGGCCTGGCGCTGCGGTTCGCCCGGGTGCTGCGCTACCGCGACGACAAGGGCCCCGACCAGGCCGACACCATCGACACCGTGCGCGCCCTGCACGGCAGGTGAGGGCTAGGGAGGCACAGTGGCACCGCAGCACCTGACGTACATCCACACCGACGCCGACCTTCCGCCGGTTGCCGTCATCGACCGCTCCCCCATCGGCATCGGGCAGAAGGTCGCCTTCGCCGTCATCGCCCTGCTCGGTGCGGTGGCCTGGGCGGTCATCGCGTTCGTTCGCGGCGAGACGGTCAACGCGGTGTGGTTCGTCGTCGCGGCGATCTGCACCTACGTCATCGGATACCGGTTCTACGCAAGGCTGATCGAGGCCAAGATCGTCCATCCGCGCGACGACCACGCCACCCCGGCCGAGATCGTCGACGACGGCACCGATTACGTGCCGACCGACCGGCGGGTGTTGTTCGGCCACCATTTCGCCGCGATCGCCGGGGCCGGGCCGCTGGTCGGTCCGGTGCTGGCGACCCAGATGGGCTATCTGCCATGCAGCATCTGGATCATCGTCGGCGCGGTGTTCGCCGGTGCCGTGCAGGACTACCTGGTGCTGTGGATCTCCACTCGACGACGGGGCCGGTCGCTGGGCCAGATGGCCCGCGACGAACTCGGAGCCCTCGGCGGCGGCGCCACGCTCGTCGGGACCCTCGTCATCATGGTGATCATCATCGCGGTGCTGGCGCTGGTGGTGGTGCGGGCACTGGCCCAGAGCCCGTGGGGAGTGTTCTCCATCGCAATGACCATCCCCATCGCGTTGTTCATGGGTTGCTATCTGCGATTCCTCCGGCCGGGGCGGGTTGCCGAGGTGTCGGTGATCGGTTTCGTTTTGTTGATGCTCGCCGTGGCTTCCGGGAACTTCGTCGGCGAGACAGCTTGGGGTGCAACGTGGTTGAACCTGTCTCCAGTGACGGTGTCGTGGCTGATCGTCGGCTACGGCTTCGTCGCGTCGGTGCTGCCGGTGTGGTTGCTGCTCGCGCCGCGCGATTACCTCTCGACGTTCATGAAGGTCGGCGCGATCGCCTTGCTGGCGATCGGTATCTGCATCGCACACCCGGTCATGCATGCGCCGGCCATCTCGCGCTTCGCCGCGGCCGGCGACGGGCCGGTGTTCGCCGGGTCGTTGTTCCCCTTTCTGTTCATCACGATCGCGTGCGGTGCGTTGTCGGGATTCCACGCGCTGATCTCCTCTGGCACAACGCCGAAACTGCTGGAGAAGGAAAGCCAGATGCGGCTGATCGGCTACGGCGGCATGCTGACCGAGTCGTTCGTCGCGGTGATGGCACTGATCAGCGCCGCAATCCTGGACCAGCACTTGTACTTCACGCTCAACGCGCCGGTCGCCCGCACCGGCGGCACCGCGACAACCGCTGCCGACTACGTCAATCATCTTGGCCTGTCCGGACTCCCAGCGACGGGCCGTCAACTCAGTGAGGCCGCCGCCAGCGTCGGCGAGAAGTCGATCGTGTCGCGAACCGGTGGCGCGCCGACGCTGGCGGTGGGCATGTCCGAAGTGCTGCAACGGGTTTTCGGCGGCACCGGCCTCAAGGCATTCTGGTACCACTTCGCGATCATGTTCGAGGCCCTGTTCATCCTGACCGCCGTCGACGCCGGCACCCGGGTCGCACGCTTCATGCTGTCCGATGCGTTGGGCAACCTCGGTGGTCCGCTGGCGAAGCTACGAAACCCGAGTTGGCTTCCCGGCGTGTGGATCTGCAGCCTGGCGGTGGCCGCGGCGTGGGGAAGCATTCTGCTGATGGGGGTGACCGATCCGCTGGGCGGCATCAACACGCTGTTCCCGCTGTTCGGTATCGCCAACCAGTTACTGGCCGCGATCGCCCTGACCGTCGTGACCGTCGTCGTGATCAAGAAGGGTTATCTGGCGTGGGCGTGGATTCCGGGGGTTCCGCTGCTCTGGGATCTGGCCGTCACCTTGACCGCGTCGTGGCAGAAGGTCTTCTCGTCCGATCCCAGCGTAGGCTACTGGACGCAACACTTTCAGTACGCCGCCGCCCAGGCAGCCGGTAAGTCGGCTTTCGGGTCGGCGAAGACACCGCAGCAGCTGGCCGACGTGGTCAGGAACACCTTCGTCCAAGGCACGCTGTCGATCCTGTTCGCCGCGGTAGTGGTGATTGTGTTTGTGACGGCAATCATCGTGGTATGCAAGACGATTGGCGGTAGCGGCATTCCACTCAGCGAGGACGGGCCGGTACCCTCCACGAGGTTTGCGCCCGCGGGCATCGTCGCCACGTCGGGAGAACGAGCAGTACAACGACAGTGGGACGCACTGCACCTCACGTCACCGGAAAGAGCAACCACGGAATCTCCTGGCAATGTGTCGTCGTCCTGAATTCACAGCCGCCGCATAGCCTCACGCCGGCGGCTGCCGATCGAACCAAAGCAGCGTCAGCTCTGCTCGAGCCAACGGGCGATCTTGCCGGCGGTCTCACCGTAGAACGTGCGGTAGACGGCGTCGGCCACGTAGCCGATGTGCGGCGTGGCGACGACGGTGTCCAGCGATCGCAGCGGGTGCCCGGACGGCAACGGCTCGGTGTCGAAGACGTCGAGCCCGGCTCCGGCGATTCGCTGCGATCGCAAAGCGTCGACGAGAGCCGACTCGTCGACGATCGGGCCGCGAGATGTGTTGACTAGCAATGCCGTTGGTTTCATGAGCGCCAACTCGTCGGCACCGACCAGACCGCGGGATCGCTCACTGAGTACAAGATGGATGGTTAAAACGTCTGCGCGGCTGAATAATTCGTCTCTGGACACATAGGTCGCGCCTGCTTGTTCGGCGGCTTCGGGGGTCAGGTTCGTGCTCCACGCGATGACGTCCATGCCGAACGCCGTGCCGACCCGCGCCACTCGTGCGCCGATCCGGCCCAGACCCAGCACACCGAGAACCGAACCGCCCAGTTGCCGACCGACCGACGTCTGCCAGCCACCGGAGCGCACCGAGATGCTCTCGTCGACGATCCGGCGGCCGGCGGCCAGGATCAGCGCCCAGGTCAGTTCGACGGTCGACTCGATAAAGCCACCGGTCGTGCTGACGTGGATGCCGAGGTCCTTGGTGGCCGTCATGTCGATGGCGGCGTTGAACGGCCCCGTGGAGGCGATCAGCTTCAGCCGTGGCAACCGCTCGAGAACGCTTCGCGGCAACGGGGTGCGTTCGCGCATCACGCACACGACGTCGAACGGCGCCAGCCGCTCGACGAGGTCGCCCTGATCGGCGACGTGATCGGTGAAGACGGTGATCTCGGCGCGCGCCGCCACCTTTGACCAGTCGGCCATGCTCAATGCGACGTTCTGGTAGTCGTCGAGGATCGCGACCTGCATCGTGCCAATTTCGCACACCAGGTTTGACCGGTTTTGGCTGCGGGTAGTTATCCGGTCGCGAAGCGAGAAGTCCTTAAGACGAGGGAGTTGGAACATGGGCGCCCACGAAAAAGTGAGCAACAAGATCGATGACGTCGCCGGTAAGGCCAAGGAAGCGTTCGGCAAGGCCACCGACGACCACAGTACCGAGGCCGAAGGCAAGATCGATCAGGCGAAGGCCAGCGTCAAGGACGCGGTTGAGAACGTGAAGGACGCCTTCAAGAAGTAATCACCTAGACCAGCACAAAGGACGGCCACCGGTGGACCCGACCCCGGTGGTCTTCCGCTGTTTCGGGGCAAAAATGCCGATCCAGGGTGGGATTACCGAAAACGGGTAACCGACCCGCACGCACGGCGTGAGGAAGAACAATGATCGGAACGGTTGTCAGCGCAATATTTGTGGGCTTGCTCGTTGGCGCTCTCGCGCGAATCATTCTCCCGGGTAAACAAAGCATCGGCGTCATCATGACGATCCTGCTCGGCGCGATCGGCTCGTTCGTCGGGTCGTGGGTGACCTACAAGTTGGCGTATCCCGCCGAGAACGGCGGGTTCAGGCTCACGGCTTTCCTGGTCGGCATCATCGTGGCGATGGTGTTGATCTCGGCCTACGTCGGAATCACCGGCCGGCGCCGTCGTGCCATCCGTTAAGCATGCCGACCTGAGGCACTGCCTTCCGGTGGTTCGTTGACCGCAAACACGAACGGCGCGAATACGACTTCCCGGCCGTCGGGGTCGCGGTAGGTGACCGCCCCGGTCGCCGCCCAATACGGGTGGGATTCAACGGGTTCCATGCCCGCCGCGGCAAGTCGCGCCGTCGCTTGCTGCTGTGCCGCCGTGTCGGGAAAGTACAGGCACAGCTGCTCATGGCTGTCGACGGCAACCGACTCGGTGGCCTCGACGATCTCGAAGGTCAGCGCCGATCCGGGCATACCGAAAATCGCTCCCGTACTGCCGTAGCTTTCGGCGAATGTCGCGCAGACCGGCAAGCCGACCAGGTCGCGATAGAACCGAACGGTTGACTCGAAATGCGCTGAGCGACGGGCAAATCGGATTGCGCCGATCGCGGTGAGCCCATCTGGCCAGCCAACGGGCGCTGGCATACGAATTGTCATGCGAGAAACCGTAGAACCTCAACCGATGTTGAGGTCAAGCCTGCAGCATGCCCGCAATTGACGATCAACCCGTCGTCGCGAGGACGTGAGCTCGCGTTAACCTAACGGACTTCATTTCTGCGCTCAGCGTGCAAAAACCGCTGTCAGAATGACCGCCTGCGCACCGAGCGGCCACCATCTCAAGCGAGTAGGACCCACGATGACCGATGTCGATCAGACGCCCGCTGACGGACTGTCTGCCAGCCCGAGGCCCGCTGACCTGACCGAGCACTCCCGCACCGGAATGGGTGCGGCGGCGCTGCAGCGGGCAATCGCCGATCACCTGCGGTACTCGATCGGCCGACCGGCGGCGGCGCTGCGCCCCGAGCACTACTACCGAGCGCTAGCGCTGGCCGTGCGCGACCGCATGCAGGACCGCCGCGTGGCGTCGACGCAGACTTCGCTGGATCTCGGTCGCAAAGTCACCTGCTATCTGTCGGCCGAATTCTTGATGGGCCCGCAGCTCGGCAACAACCTGCTGAACCTCCGCATGGAGGGGGCGGCCAAGACCGCCCTGACCGCGATGGGTCAGAACCTGGACGAGGTCCTGGCGTGCGAACCCGAGCCCGGCTTGGGCAACGGTGGGCTCGGCCGGCTCGCCGCCTGCTACCTGGACTCGTTGGCCACCCTCGAGCGGCCGGCCATCGGCTACGGCATCCGCTACGAATTCGGCATCTTCAACCAGCAGATCCAGGACGGCTGGCAGGTCGAGAAGACCGACAACTGGCTGGTCAACGGAAATCCCTGGGAGATCGCCAAGCCCGACGTCAACTATCTGGTCAAGTGGGGCGGCTACGCCGAGCACTACACCGACGAGGCCGGCACCGAGCGGTCCCGGTGGGTGGCCGGGCGACTGCTGAAGGGCGTCGCCTACGACACCCCCGTCCAGGGCTACGGCGTCAACACCTGCAACGTGCTGACGCTGTGGAGCGCGCGGGCCGTCGAGTCGTTCGCGCTCGAGGCCTTCAACACCGGCGACTACTACAAGGCTGTCGAGGACGAGGTGACCTCGGAAACGGTCACCAAGGTGATCTACCCCAACGACGAGCCGGAGGCCGGCAAGAGGTTGCGCCTGCTGCAGCAGCACTTCTTCGTATCGTGCTCACTGCAGCACATCCTGCACATCATGGATGACCTTGCCGACGCGGGCGTGCGGGAACTTCCCGAGCGATTCGCCGTGCAGCTCAACGACACTCACCCGGCGATCGCGGTCGCCGAGCTGCTGCGGCTGCTGATCGACGAGCGCCACCTGGACTGGGACGAGGCGTGGGATATCACCGTCGCGACGTTCGGTTACACCAACCACACCCTGCTGCCCGAGGCACTGGAGACCTGGCCGCTGGAGATGTTCTCCGAGTCGCTCCCCCGCCATCTCGAGATCATCTACGAGATCAATCACCGCTTCCTCGACGAGGTCCGGGCGAAGTTCCCCGGCGACGGCGACCGGCTCCGCCGAATGTCCATCATCGGCGAGGACGGCAACAAGAACGTCCGGATGGCACACCTCGCCACCGTGGGCAGCCACGCCATCAACGGTGTCGCCGCGCTGCACTCAGATCTGCTGAAAGCCAGTGTCCTCAAAGACTTCTACGAGATGTGGCCGGAACGGTTCAGCAACAAGACCAACGGCGTGACACCGCGCCGCTTCCTCGCATTGGCCAACCCCGGGCTGCGGGAGCTGCTCGACCGCACGGTCGGCGACGGCTGGCTCACCGATCTGGACCGCCTCCGTGGACTGGAGCCGTTCGTCGAGGATGCGTCGTTCCGTCAGCAGTGGCGCGACGTCAAACGCAACAACAAGGCCCGGCTGGCGAAATACGTCCTCTCCGCGACCGGCGTCGAGCTGAACCCGAACTGGCTCTTCGACATTCAGGTCAAACGTATCCACGAGTACAAGCGGCAGCACCTCAACGTCCTGCACATCATCGCGCTGTACCACCGGCTCAAGCAGAACCCGGAACTATCAATTCCACCGCGCGCCTTCATCTTCGGCGGGAAGGCCGCGCCCGGCTACTTCATGGCCAAGCGGATCATCAAGCTGATCAACTCGGTGGCCGAGACGGTCAACGCGGACCCGGACGTCAACAAGTTCATCAAGGTGGCGTTCGTGCCGAACTTCAACGTCAAGAACGCACACCTGGTTTACCCCGCCGCCAACCTGTCCGAGCAGATCTCCACCGCCGGCAAGGAGGCATCGGGCACCGGGAACATGAAGTTCATGATCAACGGGGCGCTCACCATCGGCACCCTGGACGGGGCGAATGTCGAGATGCGCGACGAGGTCGGCGGCGAGAACTTCTTCCTGTTCGGTCTCACCGAGGACGAGGTCCAGGCGGTGAAGGCGCAGGGGTACTGCCCGTCCGACTATGTCGACGGCAACAAGGAACTCAGCGCCGTGCTGGATCTCATTGCCCGAGGCACGTTCTCGCACGGTGACACCGACGTGTTCATGCCGCTGGTGGACAACCTGTGCTATGACGACCCATTCCTGGTCTGCGCGGACTACGCGTCCTACGTCGACTGCCAGGACCGGGTGAGTGCCGCGTGGCTGGACGGCGAGTCGTGGACGAAGATGTCGATCCTGAACACCGCACGCAGCGGCAAGTTCTCGTCGGACCGGGCCATCGCCGAGTACTGCGACGACATCTGGCAGGTCTGGCCGCTGAAAGTGACCGTCTAAGCGGCAGGCGACCGTCTCAGCGGCGAAAAGCCGTCCGGTCTCAGACGATCTCGCGGGCGACGAACACGACCACGTAGCCGATCGGGATACCGGTCTGCTCGGCGATGCATTCGCGGGCGACCAGTTCGATGGCGGCCCGTCGGCTTGCGCGAGCAGACGCGCCGATCTCGGGAATCCGGACCATCCATCCGTCGGTGTCGCGGATGACCTCGATGTCAAAGCACTGACCGACGGTCGGGCCTGTCACCCGCGGGGCAACACGTCGGGTACGGGTGCTGCCGAAAGACTGTGGGCGCCGAAGAGTGGGCTGCTGAATTGGCATGAGAGCTTTCCTGAGTCGAGAAAGGACCGCGGACAAGCGTAATCCGCATCAAGGTCAAAAACCTAATCCAGCGGATTCGTCAGCTTCGTGTCTTTCCTTGTTCACCATTCCGTGCGTCGGGGGCCGGCGTTGTCAGTAGAGTGACTTCGTCTCTGCGAAAGTAGAGTGACGGCGACCCCGCGAAAGGACGAACGACATTGAGTAACGCCATCGCCACCGACCCTGGGGTGGAAAACAGCAGCTCAGGGTTGATTCCCGTGTTCAACCCGTCCACCGAGGAGCAGATCGCCGAAGTCCCCGACGCCGACCAGGCGGCCGTCGACGCGGCAGTGGCCCGCGCCCGTGAGACGTTCGAGTCTGGCGTGTGGCGCAAACTGCCCGCCGCGCGTCGCGCCGAGGTGCTCTTCCGGGCCGCGGAGATCGTCAAGCAACGCACTGACGAGCTCGCCGGGCTGGAGTCCAAAGACAACGGCATGAACGCGGTCGCCGCGCAGCAGATCATCAAGGTCGCCAACGAGATGCTGCTGTACTACGCGGGCTGGGTCGGCAAGATCCACGGCGAGTCGAGCAACGTCGTATCCGACGGGCTGCTCGGTCACTACGAAAGCTTCCACAACTTCACTCAGCTCGAGCCGGTCGGCGTCGCCGGCCTGATCATTCCGTGGAACGGGCCGTTCTTCGTCGCGATGCTCAAGGCCGCGCCGGCGCTGGCGGCCGGCTGCAGCTGTGTCCTCAAGCCCGCCGAGGAGACGCCGCTGACCGCGCTGAAACTCGAGGAGATCTTCCGCGAGGCGGGTCTGCCCGACGGCGTCTTCAACGTGATCACCGGCTACGGCGAGACCGCGGGTGCCGCGCTGGCCGCGCATCCCGACGTCGACAAGATCGCGTTCACCGGGTCGACGGAGGTCGGCCGGCTGATCGTCAAGGCCGCCGCGGGCAACCTCAAGCGCCTGACGCTCGAGCTCGGCGGCAAGTCACCGCTGATCATGTTCGACGACGCCAACCTCGACAAGGCGATCATGAACGCGAGTCTGGGCCTGCTCGCGGGCTCGGGGCAGAACTGTTCGTGCACCTCACGCATCTATGTGCAGCGCGGTATCTACGACCAGGTCGTGGAAGGCATTGCGGCCTTCGCCAAGATGTTGCCGATGGGCGGCAGCGAAGACCCCGACTCCGTGCTCGGGCCGCTGATCAGCGAGAAGCAGCGCCAGCGCGTGGAAGGCATTGTCGCCGAGGGTGTTTCACGCGGCGCCGAGATCATCACCGGCGGCCAGCGGATGGACCGCCGCGGCTTCTTCTACGAGGCGACGATCATCACCAACACCCAGCCGGACATGCGGCTGATCCGCGAGGAGATCTTCGGCCCAGTCGGCTGCATCATTCCGTTCGACGACGAGGACGAGGTGCTCGCCGCCGCCAACGACACGGAATACGGTCTGGCCGGGGCCATCTGGACCGAGAACGTCGGCCGGGCGCACCGTGTCGCCAATGAGCTTCGCGCCGGCCAGGTCTGGGTGAACTGCGCCCTCGGCGCAGACCCGTCGATGCCGATCTGCGGCCACAAGCAATCCGGGTGGGGCGGCGAGCGTGGCAAGAAGGGTATCGAGGCCTACTTCAACACCAAGGCGGTCTACGTCAGCCTCTGATCGGCCGGCCGAAACGCGGCCGTCGCATCACCGCTCTGGGTCTACGAAGACCGGCTGCTCCTTCGACATTCCAGCGATCACCGCGGCGATCTGATTGGGTTTGCCGATCAGCCCGCTCTGCAACTCGGACTCACGTTTCAGGGCGGCCGCGGCGTCGTCGCTGACCCATGTCTCGTCGTAGAGGCGTTTGGCGGCCCGGACGGCATCAGGAGATTTCTGCGCGATCTCGCCGGCGAGCTCAAGCGCCGAGGCCAGCGGATCGGCACTGGTTCGCGTGACCAGCCCGATCGCCAAAGCGTCGCTCCCAGAGACGATGCGGCCGCTGAACGTCAGCTCCTTCGCGACGTCGATGGGTATCAATCGCGGCAGCGTCTGCGTGATGCCCATGTCGGGAACGAGGCCCCATTTGATCTCCATGATGGACAGCTTCGCGTCGGGCGCGGCGATCCGGATGTCGGTGCCCAGCGCGATCTGCAGGCCGCCGCCGAAGCAATTCCCGTGAATCGCGGCGATGACCGGCGCCGGCACCAACGACCAGTCGTAGGCCACCCGCTGAGCGAAGTTGGCCAGCCGGTCGCCGTCGCGCTCCAGCAACACCCCGGTACCACCCTGCCCGGACATGAAACTGGCAACGTCGAGGCCCGAGCAGAAGCTTTTGCCCTCGCCGTGCAGCACGACTGCGCGAACCGACGTGTTCCCTGCCAACTGCTCTGCGGCGTTCGCCAAGGCTTCGAACATGGCTTGGTCGAGCGCGTTGTGTTTGTCGGCGCGCACCATCGTCACCGTCGCCACGCCGTTGGGCCCAAGCTGCACACGAACTCTGTCTTCGCTCACGCGTGGGAACTTACCCCGGCGCAGCCGCGGAGACGCCGGCTGCGCGATCGCAGGGCCGTCGCGGCCGATCGGGTACAGTTAACAAGCCGGTAATCTTGCCGGCCCTCAGGGCAGATCACTTGCTGACGTCGGGCTCATCGCCCCGCCACGATCCCGTCGCCTTCTCTGAGCCTTCTCAGAGGACCTTATGACCTCGCTCGCCAGCGGTACCCCTTTTCTCCACGCGTCCGAACAAAGCGATCCGGCAGCACTCTTCGCGCTGCCCACTGGTTCCACCGCGGTCGTCTACTGCGAGGGCCAGTTCGGCGAGCAGGACGGCAAGACCGCCAATGGCCTGGTCCGGCACTCGGAGAAATACGACATCCTCAGCGTCATCGACAGCCTCCACGCCGGGGTCGACGCCGGGAAATTCCTCGACGGTACCGCGAACGGCATCCCGGTGCTGGCGTCACTCGCCGAATCCATCTCACACGCCGGTCGTTTACCGGACTATCTGATCTGTGGGCTGGCGCCGGCCGACGGCCTGCTGTCGAACGAGCAGCGGGTCGTGCTGCTCGACGGCATCGCCCGCGGGATGCACATCATCAACGGCCTGCACGAGTTCCTCAACGACGACGCCGAATTCGCAGCGGCAGCCGTGATCGCCGGCGTCACCATCACCGACGTACGCCGACCGAAGGCCAAGCGCGACCTGCACCTGTTCTCCGGGCGGATCTTCGACGTCACCTGTCCCAGGATCGCGATCCTGGGTACGGACGGGGCGATCGGGAAACGCACCACCGCCACCTTGCTGGTCCAGGCCCTGAACGCGCGCGGCATCAAGGCGGTCATGGTCGGCACCGGTCAGACCACCTTGATCCAGGGCGGTAAGTACGGCGTCGCGCTGGATGCCCTGGTCCCCCAGTTCTGCTCCGGCGAGGTCGAGCATCAGGTCGTCGCCGCGTTCGAAGGTGAGAGCCCTGACGTGATCGTGGTCGAGGGCCAAGGCGCGCTCAGCCATCCCGCTTACATCACGTCGGCTCACATCCTGCGCGGCAGCCGCCCGGCCGGCGTGATCGTGCAGCACGCACCGAAGCGCAAGGTCCTCGGCGACTTCCCGATGGTGCCGATGCCGACCGCGGCCAGCGAGATCGCGTTGATCGAGGCGTTCGCCGACACCCGCGTCATCGGTGTCACGATCAACCACGAAGAGATGACCGAAGACGAGCTGAATATTGCTATCTCCGAACATCATTCGCAGCTCGGTCTCCCTGCCACCGACCCACTGACGTGCCCTTCGTCAGACCTGGTCGACATGGTGCTGACGGCCTTCCCCGCGCTCGCGGCGGTGGCCGGCATGACCGTTCCGGAGTGACCCTTCGGATCGAGACCGATCTCGACAAGGTCGAGCAGAACACGCGGATTCTGGTTGATCGGCTCGCCGTGACCGGCATCCGGGTCACCGGGGTCACCAAGGCGGTGATGGGCTCGCCGGGAGTCGGCGCGGCGATGCTGCGCGGCGGCGCCCGCGGCCTCGGTGATTCCCGGCTGCCGAACCTCGCTCGGCTGGCCGCACTGGACCGACCACCGCGACGCTCGTTGATCCGCTCACCGATGCTCAGCCAAGTGGCACAGGTAATCGACGTCGCCGATGTCAGTCTGAATACCGAGGCCGTCGTCCTGTCGGCGCTCAATCAGGCTGCGTCGGAACAGAATCGGATGCACGCCGTCGTGCTCATGGTCGAATTGGGTGACCTACGCGAGGGCATCGCGCTCGACGATATCCCGGAGGCCGTGCGCACCGTCCTTCGTCACCCCTCCCTCCGGCTCGTCGGGCTCGGCGCGAACCTCGCTTGTCAGAACGGTGTCATTCCCGACGACCGGAATATGGCCATCCTCACCGAACTCGCGGACGACGTCGAGACACAGCACGGGATCTCGCTCGACGTCGTCTCAGGCGGCAACTCGGCGAACCTGCACTGGGCTCTGCACACCGACGACGTCGGCCGGATCGACGACCTCCGACTCGGCGAAGCCATCCTTCTCGGCGTCGACCCGCTGTACCGCGCACCGATTCCCGGCCTGCACACCGACGTCTTCACCCTGACCGCCGAGGTCATCGAGGTTTCTCGCAAGCCGTCTCAACCGTGGGGAGACCGTGCTCAGGCGGCGTTCGGCGAGGCGCCGGCCCGTACCGGCAGCAGAACCGTGCATCAGGCGATCCTGGCGCTCGGTCGCCAAGACGTGGATCCGGACGGCCTGCACCCACCCGAGGGGATCACGACCCTCGGGATGAGCAGCGATCACCTGATCGTCGACCTCGGCGATCACCGCGTCGTGGTGGGCGACGAGATCGACTTCGGCGTCGGCTACGGCGCACTCGTACGGGCGATGACATCGCCGTTCGTCAGCAAGGTCGAGCACGGCGGCCATTGCGCATGACGACCGGCTATCGGCTGTAGACGGCGGCGTCGTCGATGTCGACCTGGGAGCGGTTCGGCAGGGCGAGGCCGCAGCCGACAGTGACGACCGCGGCAAAGACGATGTACGCCGAAATCGCATACGGGGTCCCGGTTTTGTGCAGCAACCAGGTCGCGATCAGCGGGGCGGGGCCACCGGCGAAAACCGAGGCCAGCTGATAGCCGAGTCCGGCGCCGCCGTACCGCAGATGCGTTGGGAAATTCTCGGCGATCAGCGCAGCCTGTGGTCCGTACTGCAGCCCGTGGATGAACAACGAGATCACGACCGCCGCGAAGATCGGTGCGGCGCCCCCGTGGCTCAGCACCGCAAAGTACGGGTAGGCGATGAGGCCGGTCAGGACCGAGCCGGTGAGATAGATCCGCTTGCGGCCGAAGCGGTCTGACAGGTGCGAAAACAGCGGGATCGCGAAGAGTTCACAGACGGCGCCGGCGAGCACGGCTTTGAGCACGAACGTCCTGGTGAACTCGTGCCGGGAGACGACATAGATCAGGACAAAAGTCGTGAACAAGTAGAACGGCATCTGCTCGCTGAATCGCAGCCCCGCCGACAGCAGAATCTCCCGCCAGTGCTGACGAATCGCGTCGACGACCGGGACGCGGGCGGTTTTGCGCTCTTCGGTCACTTTGGCGAACATCGGGGTCTCCAGGATGGACAGCCGAATGAGCAGGCCGACGGCCACCAGCACCAAGCTGAACAGGAACGGAATCCGCCAGCCCCAGGAGTTGAACTGCTGAGCCGAAAGCGTGGCCGACAGCAACGTCATGCCGCCAGTGCCCAGCACCAGCCCCATCGGCACGCCAAGCTGAGCGAAGCTGCCCAGCAGTCCCCGCTTGCGTTGGTCACCCCACTCCATCGCGATCAACACCGACCCGCTCCACTCGCCGCCGATCGCCAGGCCTTGGACCAGCCGGAGCAGCACGAGTAGCAGCGGCGCAGCCGCACCGATGGCCGCGGTGCCGGGCAGGATGCCGACGATCGCCGACGAGATGCCCATCACTAGTAGCGTCACGATCAGCGTGGCCTTGCGTCCGATGCGGTCGCCCCAGTGCCCGAAGATGGCGGCGCCCAGCGGACGGGCGACAAATCCGACCGCGTAAGTCGCAAACGAGGCCATCGCGCCCGCGTACGGGGTGGATGCCGGGAAGAACAGGTGCGGGAAAACCAGCGCCGCTGCGGTGTTGTAGAGGAAGAAGTCGTACCACTCGATCGTGGTGCCGATGGAGCTGGCCAGCGCCGCGCGCCGCACCTGCGCCCGCCGCCTGGCCGAGTCGGGATCCAGATTGAGGGCGACCCCGTCGTCTTTGACAGCCACTACGCCCTCCACGGTAAGCGCGAGTTGATCCTCCAGTGTGAAGGTCGGCCTGCGCCGGCACTGGAATACAGATGTTGCGTGAGGCGCGACTAGGTGAACTCGAGGCGAATTATCTTCACCCGGCGACGTCGCACTCCCGGCCGCAGCACTGTGGACACCCAGGGAACGCTCAGGCTACTCTTCGGCAATCCTCAGGGGGCCGTTCGCGGCACCCAAACGCCCGACTCGACCAAGGATCCGTCGTGCACACATCGCTTCGGTGCAAGGTAAGTGCCGGCATCGCTGTCCTCGGCGCCGCGATCATCGCCGCAACTCCGCTGCTATCGCCCCAACCCGACACCCGCGCGGTCCGGCTCACCAGTGGCGACACCGCAGACTCCCCGCTCGGCGACGGCACCGCATTGATCATGGGCGGCAGCGGCCTCGAGACACCTGGTCAGACCTATGCGAACGCCGTCGACGCGGAGTACCTGGCACCGCGGGACTTCACCGGCACCACGCAAGTCCTGAGCACACCCGAGGCGCTCTATCCATTCCTCGGTCCCTTCACCGAGACGTTCGACCAATCCGAGGCCCAGGGGCAACAGATCCTGGACACCGCGATCCTGAACCAAATCGCCGCCGGCCATGTAGATGCCGCGAACCCGGTGGTGGTCTCAGGCTGGTCGCAGAGCGCGGTGATCTCATCGCTCGTGCAACCGGAGCTGGCGAGCCAGGGTGTGCCCAGCGATGACGTGCATTTCGTGTTGGTCGGTGATGAAAGTGCCCCCAACGGAGGCATATTGGAACGTTTCGACCTGCCGGTCGGTACACAGCCGAGCATCCCGAGCCTGGGTCTGACATTCAGCGGACCGGAAGCGTCTGACCTCTACCCAACCGACGTCTACACACACGAATACGACGGCTTTGCCGACTTCCCGCAGTACCCGGCCAACTTGCTTTCCGACATCAACGCCTTGCTGGGCATCGTCTTCGAGCACGTCAGCTATCCGGGCCTCACCGCCGAACAGGTTACGGACGCTATAGCACTGCCTACGTCGACGGCCGACACGTTGACCAACTACTACGAGATTCCGGTGACCACGCTGCCTCTGCTGGAGCCCTTGCAACTGATTCCCTTCATCGGCAACCCGCTGGCCGACCTGCTGAACCCGGACTTGTCGGTGTTGGTGAACCTGGGCTACGGCAACGTCGACGACAACTATCTGGGCGGCTGGAGTCCGGGCGATGCCGATGTGCCCACAACGTTGGGGTTCCTGCCGGATTCCAGTGTCCTGGAACAGGTCCCGCAAGCATTAGCCAATGGGCTGCAGCAGGGGATCACTGATGCCATCAAGGACTTGATCGATCCGAACAACTACGTGTACTCGTTGCCATCCTGGGCCGACGAACTCGTCACGGCCCTGGAAAATGTCGTCCCGGGCACCCAATTGTCAGTTCTCTCAATCGTTCCCACGACCTTCCAGGACCTATTCGACACCTTCCCGCCCCACACCGGCTTCCCGCCGCTAGACGTGGCCACCGCGTTGTTCGTCACCCTTCCTGAAATCGACTACAACGTCTTCACCACGGAGCTTGCGGCCGGAAACCTCGTTGACGCCATCGGGATCCCCATTGCCGCCGACATCGGAATCCTCCCGCTGGCGCTAGTGGGAGCGGCTCTTTGAGCACGGAGGTATCTGATGGCCCGCGAATCTCGAATCTCCGCCGCACGTTTCCGCCCGGCTTACAGTCGTATTTCCGATGCACTGACGAACCTCGCTTGGTTGCCCAACTTGGTGATTCGAGTCTCTGTCGGGTTCATGTTTTTCAGTGGCGCGGTGGGCAAGCTCGCTGATCTCGGCAAGTTCACGGCGATGTTTGTGAGCCTGGGCATTCCCGCTGCACGGGTGCTGGCCCCGGCTACGGCCGTGTTGGAACTCGTCGGTGGTGCGGCGTTGATGCTGGGCCTTGGTACCCGGCTGGTGTCGCTGGCACTGGCCGGGGACATGGTCGGCGCGTTGATCACGGATATCGGCCCGAATCTGGCGCAGAAATATCCGCGTCTATGGGATTTCCTCAGCAACGTGTTTTATGCCCCGGAGTGGCTGCTGGTAGGTCTGCTGCTGTGGCTGCTGTGTATTGGAGCGGGCAAGGCCAGCTTGGACGGGTTGATCAGTCGACGCTTGGCCGCGCCGACCTAGACAGATACCAGCCGAGCCCGGCCCAGGATGCTTCGAAATGGATCGGGGTGTGATCGCGTCGACGAACTGGTGAACGCTGGAGTTGTGACCGGGCGCGGACTGTCATGGCCAGCTTAGGATCTATCCGCTAAGCCGCTACCCCCTCCGCGGCTGCTGAACGAGGACCGCACCGTGCAGACAACGTCAGAACCCGTGTCAGCGCCTCCCGCGGCCGGCGGCGCTCAAGCCGTTCGGCTGGCCGTTGTGGTCGGCGCGCTCGGGGTCGTGTTCGGCGACATCGGAACCAGTCCGATCTACACGCTGGCGACCGTCTTCAACCCCAGCGACCCGCACCCGGTGCCGCTCAACATCGACAACGTCTACGGCGTCGTGTCACTGCTCTTCTGGTCGGTGATGACCATCGTCACGCTGACTTACGTCACGCTGGTGATGCACGCCGACAACGACGGCGAGGGCGGCATCATGGCGCTCATCACGCTGCTGCGGCGCTTTGGCGGGACAGGAGGACGCCGGACCGTCGCCGCGCTGGCCGCGCTGGGTATCTTCGGCGCGTCGTTGTTCTTCGGCGACAGCATGATCACCCCCGCGATGTCGATGATGTCGGCGGTCGAGGGTCTCAAGGTCGTCGAACCCTCGCTCGCGGAGTGGGTCGTTCCGATCACCGCGGTGATCAGCCTGGTGCTGTTCGCGGTTCAACGCTACGGAACGCACGCCGTCGGTCGGCTGTTCGGTCCGGTGATGATCGTCTGGTTCGTCTCGATCGGCGCCTGCGGCGTGAAGGGCATCCTCGGCCACCCGCAAATCCTCAAGGCGCTGTCGCCGACCTATGCGGCGACGTTCGTGGTCGGGCACGCCAGAATTGCGTTCTTCGCGCTCGCCGCAGTCGTGCTCGCGGTGACCGGCGCCGAGGCGTTGTATGCCGACATGGGCCATTTCGGTCGAAAGGCCATCACCCGGGGCTGGCTGTTCGTCGTGCTGCCGGCATGCATTCTCAGTTATCTCGGCCAAGGCGCGCTGGTGCTCGGCGACGAGTCTAAGGCGAGCGCCCCGTTCTTCTTGCTCACCCCACACTGGGCGCAGCTGCCCATGGTGCTATTGGCAACCGCCGCAACGGTTATCGCATCTCAGGCGGTGATCACCGGGGCCTATTCGGTGGCATCGGCAGCCGCTCACCTGAACTATCTGCCGAGACTGCGAATAACGCACACCTCGGAGTCGACGATGGGCCAGATCTATGTGCCGTGGATCAACGGTCTGCTCATGGTCGCGGTGCTCATTCTGGTGTTCGCCTTCCGCAGCTCGGCGGCGCTGGCCTACGCGTACGGCATGGCGGTCACCGGGACCATCACCATCACCACGCTGCTGTTCTTCTACACCGCACGGAAGAGGTGGCACACGCCCCTGTGGCTCATCGTGATCGGCGCCGGGTTGCTCTTGACGGTGGATCTGTTGTTCCTCGCGGCGAACCTGACGAAACTGGTCCATGGAGCGTGGCTGCCGTTGCTCATCGCCGTGGCTGCGTTCACCGTGCTGTCCACGTGGCAGCGCGGACAGGAGATCGTCACCCGAGCGCGGACCAAAGCCGAGGGACCGCTGCGTGAGTTCGTCGATCGGCTGGCCCATACCCGGCCCCCACTAGCGCGCACCAAGGGCACGGCTGTTTTCCTCAACCGCGGAAAAGAGACCACGCCCCTGGCGATGCGGGCCAACTGCGAGCACAATCACGTGCTCCATGAACACGTGATCATCATGGCGATCGACACCCTGCCGGTCCCGCGCGTAGCCGAATCCGAGCGAACCGAAGTCGACGACCTCGGCTATGGCGATGACGGGATCGTTCACCTCACCGCCTACTTCGGATACATGGAAGCGCCCGATGTCCTTGGCGTGCTTCGCCTTTTGGACCCTTCGCAGACTGAAGGCCAGATCGATGTCGACGGCGCTTCGTACTTCCTGTCCGACATCGAACTGACCATGGGTTCGGCGAAGAACATGGCGCCGTGGCGCAAGCACCTCTTCATCGCGACGTCCCATATGACCGCCGACGCCGCCTACTACTTCGGTCTGCCCCCCGACCGCACGGTGGTCATGGGTTCGCGGATCGAGATCTAGCCTGACGGCGATCGACTGATTGCGTCGATGCGGGCGGGCGCATAGCCTCGCGCTATGACCTCGATGCCCGCGGGCCGCGAGAAGACCGACCTGAAGCCGGATTTCGACAATGTCCAGGCTCACTACGACCTGTCCGATGAGTTCTTTCGGCTCTTCCTGGATCCGACCCAGACCTACAGCTGCGCCTACTTCGAGTCCGACGACATGACGCTGGAGCAAGCCCAGCTCGCGAAGATCGACCTGGCACTGGGCAAATTGGGGCTACAGCCGGGCATGACGCTGCTTGACATCGGGTGCGGCTGGGGCGCCACGATGCGGCGTGCTGTGGAGAAATACGACGTCAACGTCGTGGGCCTGACACTGAGTAAAAACCAGGCCATCGCCGTTGACAAGTTATTCCGCGCGATGAACAGCCCGCGCAGCCGACGGGTGTACTTGGCGGGCTGGGAGCAGTTTCACGAACCGGTCGACCGGATCGTGTCGATCGGCGCATTCGAGCACTTCGGCAAGAAGCGCTACGAAGATTTCTTCTCCATGGCCCACTCCGCGTTGCCCGCCGATGGCGTGATGCTGCTGCACACCATCGTGACAGCCAGCCCCGAGGAGAGCCGAAAACGCGGGCTACAGCTGCCGGCAAAACTGCTGCGCTTCATCTTGTTCATCATGGATGAGATCTTCCCCGGCGGGGACCTGCCCATGGTTGCCCAAGTCGAGCAGCACGCGGCTAGGGCCGGCTTCCGGGTGGACCGCATCCAGCCGCTGCGGCCCCATTACGCCCGAACGCTGGACATCTGGGCAGCGACGCTGCAGAGCAAGCGGGAGCAGGCCATTGCGATTCAATCCGAAGAGGTCTACGAGCGCTACATGAGGTATCTCACCGGCTGCGCCGACCTGTTCCGCGACGGCTACACCGACGTGTGCCAGTTCACCTTGGCAAAAAACGGCTGACCGGTTGTGGCCCTGGAGGACTTGGCCGGGGCCGTCTAGGGGTGCGCAGGTGTGTCGTCGACGAGGTCGGCCAGGGCGAGTGCGACCCGCAACTCGAGCGTGCGCTTGTCCACTGACCGCCCCAACTGTTCCTCGGCTTGCCGGAGCCGATAGGCGACGGTGTTTTCATGGATGCTGAGTCGTTTGGCGGTTCTGCCGCGGCTGCCGTTCTCGTCGAGATAGGTCCGAACTGTTGCCGCGAGCCGGCGTGTCGTGTCGTCCTTCGATGCCAGTGCGCCGAGCTCGCGTGCGACGAAGTCGCGGGCCTGGTCGATGTTCGCGGTGGCGAGTGCGCGCAGAGAGATGTCGCCGTAACGGGTGATGCTGCCTTCCGGGCTGCGTGCCAGCCGTGCGATGCGCTGCGCTTCGAGTGCCTCGACATGGCTGGTACGGAATCCCGCGATGTCGCGCGCCGGTTCGCCGATCGCGACGCGAACGCCCGGTGCCGTCGCCGTCTTGAACCGCAGCTCGTCTAGAACTCGGGAGGGCACCGAGTTGCTGGTGCTGATCCAGGCAGCTACCGAGAGTGTGCCGAGAGGCTGCATGAGAGGTCGCTGGGTGCCTATCGCCGCGGCGATGTCGCGGATTGCAGCTTCAAGAACGGCAAGGGTGTTGCGGCCCTCTTCGTGAGCGTCCAGCCAAGCGATCGCGCCGACGTGCACCCGGCGCATGTTGCTCGCTCCGCTGATCAAGCCGCTCCCGGCACATAATCCGTTCACTGCCTGACCACACCGTCTGGTTGATCCGGCGCGCGAAGGCCGGGGCTGACGTGCAACCCGGTCAGCCCCGGTCGATAGCGCTCGGGAACCCTGGAGCGACGGCCTTATGAGGATTTGAATGACTAAGGATCACCAAGGCGGCCACCCCGGGCCTCGACCCCTGACCCCCACACTGCCAGGACCGTCGCAATTGTCGTGTAGGCGATGTATTTAGGGCAGCCACTGCCCGCCGGCGGCATCCGGCCGACGATGACGCTGCATCCCTTGACATCTAATTGCCCACCGGGTCCACGCTAATCAACTGAGGGGTCTGCCGTCGGGCTGCATCGGTATCCGGTGACGTGCCTGATTGCCATGTCGAGGGCCAGTTCGAGAGGGCGGGCGCTGCGCGTGGTCTGTGCCATGAGGAGTCCGCCTTGCAGCGCGGTCATCATGGTCAACGCGAGTTCGTCCACGTCGGCTTCTGCAGCGAGTTCAGCATTGTCGCGCATGGCTGCCAAGCCTGTGGACAGGTAGGACTGCCATGTGGCGAAGGACCGCGCGAGCTCGAGCCGTGCCGAGTCGGATCGGTCGGCGAGTTCACTCACCAGCGAGCCCAGGGGGCAGCCGCCGATGCCTTGCGTCGCCCGCGTGGTGGCCACGAGATGATCGCACCAACGCTGCAGACCGTCCCACGACGAGACCTCGCGCAGGCGCGGCTCCTGCGCGGCGATGACGCGGCCGAGCTGACTCTTGATCACCTCGCCGATGAGGGCGTCTTTGTCGACGAAGTAGTGATAGAGCTGCGACCTGCTGGTCTGGCTGGCGGCCATGACAGCGTCGAGGCTTGTTCCCGCCACACCGCGCTCCCTGACCAGTGAGGCAGCTTCGGCCACGATGCGTGCTTTGGTTGCCGCTCCGCGAGGCGTGAGTCGGGCACGGGGACGATCCTCTTTTGGCGCCACGGCCGGACAGTATCCGAATTGGAATTGTCGGTCCACTTTTCGGCCAGCACAATGCCGATCAGTCAACGAATACCTTTGATAGGAGCTCGATATCGGTTCTTCACCGACGGTCACCCGTTCCGCGACGCCGACGCTCCACCATCGGTGGCGGCACGATCAGCCTGCCGAGCGACGTCCCCGACTCCTAGGGCGTGATCTGAATCCAGTTGGGGCGAGAGCTATTTCGTCGACCTCAAGCAACCCGCCATCTCTGATCCGCCGCTCAGGCCAGCCCATCGGCGGCAGATATCCCCTCGCCATCGCGCCGGGCGAAATCGCGCAGCGGGCAGACCTCCGGCCGGGCCTCCAGGGTTGTGGCCGTCGTGATGCTTTGCCCCGAACGTTCGTTAACCGACACGTCAGCCAAGCTGCACACCATGAGAGGAACTCGTGAAGCAACTACAAGATGACCGGGTCTTGGCCTACAACTCAATGTTCCTGGGCGTGTTCATGTTTTTGTTCGGATTCTTGAAGTTCTTCGAACCCTTTCGCACCATGTTCGATGTCCAGATCGCCAAGAGTGACCTGCCGCCACTCAGCATTCCGTTCGGCAAGGTCGCAGAAATGGCCATCGGCCTTGGGCTGCTCTTGCCTGCTTGCTTCAGGAAGAAGATCAATAATCTTTACGGCCCAGTGGTTTTCGTTGCTTCAGCCGGGCTTGTCGTCAACATGGGAGTCGCGACGTACGTCCATTTGCAGCCGGACGTCCCAGCGAGCGTGCTGCCCCTGGGGATAAAGACTCCGTTCATCCCCTTGTTCGTCATGGTCCTGGCGGTACTGAACCTCTACCGCCTGTACGGCGCGAGAACGGGCAAATCGTAGACGTCGGTCCGTGACTCGAAGTGGACGATCACTGCGACCGCATGTTTCATAGCTTGTGCGAGAAGGCGGACGTGCGGCAGCTGAGAGTCCTGCCGTCAAGGCTGACATCAGCAGCGGACACCTCTGGCTGCGCGTAACGGCGCTCCTGAACCACACTTGAGGTCCTGCTGAGCGCTAAAACAAGTGCTGTCGTGCGCCTGGTGGAGCTGAGGGGACTCGAACCCCTGCCCTGACTAGGCAAAATTCCGACTCACCTGCAGGTTCGCTCCGTCTTGTTCCAGTTCAATACCGTTCGTTACCTGCGGTTTCGTCTTCGGGTCTTGACGGCGTCAAGAGAGGTGGGTTCCACAGAACCAGCCGCCCTGGGTTCGGTGCGATCGTCACCGAAGTGGGAGACGCCGGTGGCCGAGGGACTTACGACTGCCATGGCGGTGCCCTAATGCCCTCGCCGATTGTGGTCTGCGGAGAGAACATCTTCGTTACGGTTCGGATTCTTGAGCGCCCGGCCCGGATGTCGGTCAACGTATGCCCGATGGGAGGTACGCCCATGAGCAAACCGATTCCGCCGCTGGACCTTTCATGGCTGTTGATCGAGTCACCGGCGGGCACGACGCACGTCGGTGCCATGCTCCTGTTCAAAAAGCCCGCCGGCCGCGCGCCAATCGTGCGCGAGATCGTTGAGGCGTATCGGGCGTGCAAGCCGGCGCCGCCGTTCAACTATGTCCCGGAGCTGCTTGGTCGGGGCGCGCCCCATTTCCGGGAGGTGACGAGCTGGGACCCCTACTACCACGTCGGGCACCTAGCTCTCCCCGCTCGAGCCTCCTACGACGACCTGTTGCGACTCGTCGCCGACCTGCACGAGCCACAACTCGACCGTGACCGGCCGCTGTTTCGCTGCTGGGTGATCGACGGGGTATCGGACGGAATGTTCGCGATCTACACGAAGACTCATCACTCCATCATCGACGGTGAATCAGGCCTAAAGCTGCTATACGCAGGTCTGAGCACATCCGATCGGCGCACCGTCCCCACGCCCGCGTTTGCGCTCGGCGCTCCGGCGCCCACACCACACCCGCCGATGCCGCTCGCAGGGAGAATCGTCGACTCAATTCGCGGGGCAATCACGCAGGTCGAGGCGGTCAACCAGGTTTCGTTCGGCGCGCTGCGCAAGGTGTTCGCCGGTCTGGTGGGATCGCATCTCGAGGGCAGCCTGCCGTTCGCGGCGCAGCACGCCCCGACCAACGAGCCGCTCAAAATCGGGCGGAGGTTCGCGACGCTGTCCCTGCCGCTCGAGGAGATGCGCGAGGTCGGACGGCATTTCGGGGCGACCCTCAACGACGTGGCGGCCACGGTTGTCGACGCGGGGCTGCATAACTACCTGCGCGAGGCCGACCGTGCCTTCGCGCACCCGTTCATCGCGATGTGTCCGGTCTCATTGCGTGCCGACGACGACACAGCAATCGGCACGCGAGTGTCAGCCATGTTCGCAAGACTCGGCGAGCCCGGCGCGAGTGTCTCGGAACGGATCCGCCAAGTGGTGGACTCCGTCGCCACCTGCAAGAAGGAGCTCGGCCGCCTGTCCAACGAGGCGGCGATGACCTACGCGGTCGGACTCGTCGCGCTCGCCGGCCTGGGGGCCTCCACGCACCTGGACCGCATCGCGCACCCGGCGTGCAACCTCGTCATCTCCAACGTTGCGGGTGGCAAGGAGACCCGATATCTCAACAGTGCACGCCTCCTTGGTATCTACCCGGTCTCCGCGCTCGCCGCCTCGATCGGGCTCAACGTCACGCTGGCGTCCTACCACGACAACATGGATTTCGGGTTCGTCGCAAACGCCGCGGCGATCGATGACCTGCCGCAACTCGCTCGCTGCGCGAGGGAGGCGTACGAGGAGCTGAAAGAGGCGGCGGGAACGCAGTCGGCCCGTTCGAAGCGCGCGTCTTCCTGACCATTCTCCTAGGCTCCTATCCGAGCGTCGTGATGACCTTCGATCGTGGTGACTCGTCTCGGCGCGGGCGGAGCAAACCGATCGCTGGGGTCAGCGGGATGTGCAGTGCATCAACGAGACCCGGAGCCGGGTGACAGACCCAGCCTTGGCGCGACTTGCGCGACCGATCTTTTTAAGGCCCTGACCTGCGGTTTTCCAGTGGAGCTAAGGGGACTCGAACCCCTGACCCCCACACTGCCAGTGTGGTGCGCTACCAGCTGCGCCATAGCCCCAGATGTCGTGCCCATCGAAGCTACACCACGGCCTGCCAGCCTTCAAAGTCGCTGGCCCGCGGCTCGCGAGCGCTAGCGCAATGGGTCGAAGTCCCGCAATCCTGGCGGTTGCTTGCCGGTCGTGATCTGCTCGGCCAACAGCCGGCCGGTCGCTGGGCCCTGCTTCATGCCCCACATGCCGTGCCCACCTGCGACGAAGACGCGGTTATCCAGCACCGAGCCCACCAGGGGACGCCCGTCAGGACTCAATGGACGCGGCCCTACCCATATCTCGTCCCGATCCGCCCAGCGAACCCCGTCGAAGAACCCACCCGCCGCATCGACAATGGCGTCGACGACGCCGGCGGACACGGGAGCATCGGGATGACGCAACTCCATCACGCTGGTGACCCGCAGCTTTCCGTTCAACGGTGTGCACGCCACCCGCACATCCGGCAGATAGATCGGCCCGAAAACCTGACGCTGCACCGGCACCGTGAAGGAGTAGCCGCGGCCGGCCTGCACCGGAACCCGAACCCAGCGCCGGACCAGTTTCGGCAACCATGCGCCGGTCGCGATCACCACGACGTCCGCCGCCAACGGAGGACCTGAAACAGGCTTTACCGCGACGCCGCGCCCCGAGGTCCGCACGTCGGCTACGTCGATGGTCTCCAGCGCCCCGCCCCGTTCGACGACCGAGCTCGCCAGCGCGTGCACGAAGCGGCCGGGATCGACGAACCGCTGACCGTTGATGCGGACGCCGACGGCCACGTCGCTCGACGCCAGCGGCACCCGCTCGCGCAACTCGGCGCCGGTCAGTTCGGTGACGGAACTCGGCTGTCCGGCGTCGTGTAAACGTCGCAGCTGCTCCAGCAGATGTTCGGCGTCTGCTGAACTGCGGAACAACGCGGTGATCGGCGCGTCGGTGACCGGCGCGTCCACCCCGTTGACGACCAGCTCGTCGTAGGCCGCCATGCACTCGTTGTTCAGCGTCTGGTTCGCCCGCACTGCGCTCGTCCATGACGACTCCCTGCAGTTAGCCGCGAACCGCAGCAAAAATCTCCACAGAGTCGGATCGGTGCTCAGCGGAATCCGCACCGGCGCAGCGCGATTCGGCAAGGTACGCAGCGCGTATCGCAACGTTCGCGGGTCGTTGAGCGGGATACTCAGCGCTGGCGCGATCCATCCGGCGTTGCCCCAGGAGGCGCCCGCCGCGACGCCGGTGCGATCGACCACGGTCACTGAGACCCCGTGCTTTTGCAGAAACCACGCCGTCGACAGGCCCACGATTCCGGCTCCCACCACGATCGCTGATCGCGGTCGGGTCCGGTGGGTGTCAGCCATCACAACCTCAGGCCAGTTCCGACGCGGTCCCGGTCTCCCATTCACTGGGTGGCGGCGTGTGACCCTCCACTCGCGTTTCCGGTGCGAACATCCACCCCACCCCGGCGGCCAATAGCACAACCCCGCTGACCGCGAATCCCCATGCGTAGCTGAGGTGTTCAGCGATTTGAGCCACCGACAACGAACCGACGATGGCGCCCAGATCAACCATCATCTGAAAGGTCGACACCGCGGTGCCTGTGCGCGCGGTGCTACCGAGGATGTCGGCGATCGCGGCCTGCTGCGGCGACGAGTACACACCCGACGTCGCACCGGCCACGCACGCCGCGACCAGGAAGACGGGCACCGACGACGCCGCGCCCAACCAGATGGTCGACACGCCGGAGGCGAGGAGCCCGCCGATCACCAGGCTGCGCCGGCCGATCCGGTCGGACAGATAGCCGCTGGGCGACACCACGAGCAGGTTGCCGAGTGCGAACATCCCCAGCACCAACCCCGTCATCCGTGGCCCGCGGGCCAACACGTCGGAGACGAAGAGCGGCACGATGGCCATTCGCAATCCGAACACCGCCCAGCCTGTCGCGAAGTTCGACACCAGCGACGCGCGGTACGCGCGCTGCCGAAGCGCGGCACGCACCGTCACCGCCGGCTCGGCGTGCTCGGCGGGCGCACCCAGTGTTGAGCGGCGCAAGCTGTAGGACACCACGATCGCGGTGATCAGCACCGAAACCCCGTAGATGAGAAACGGTGCTTTGAGCCCCAAACCTGCTGTAAGACTGCCCACCAGCGGGCCCGCGACTGAGCCGATCAGAAACGAGCTCACGAACAGCCCCGCGACCCGCCCGCGCGCGTCGGGCGGGCTGATCCGGATCATCAGACCCAACGCGGAGATGAAGAACAGCGTGGACCCGATGCCGCCGATCGCACGCAATACCAGTAGTTGCCAATAGGTTTGAGCGAACGCGCATGCGGCGGTCGACACCGACACAATCAGTAGCCCGGCGACGTAGACCAGCCGCTCCCCCAGCCGCTGCACCAGCAGTCCGGTGGGTGGGGCAGAGAAGAGCCGCATCACCGAAAAAATTGTGATCGAGAACGTCACCGCGCCGAGGCTCACCCCGAACGTTCGCGCGAAGGCTGGCAGCACCGGCGACACCACACCGTAGCCAAGCGCGGCCACCGCGTTCGCCGCGATCAGCACCCACGCTTCACGCGGCAGCCTCGTCGAATTGCGTCGCCACGCGGTCAAGCGGGCGCGTGGGGCGACGAGGATCACCCAATGACTTTATCCACAACCTGTTGCGCAGCTCTCTGGACGTCCGATAAGTGATCTGGACCACGAAATGACTCGGCGTAGATCTTGTAGACGTCCTCGGTTCCCGACGGCCGTGCCGCGAACCACGCATTGGCCGTCGTCACCTTCAGCCCGCCCAGCGCGGCGCCGTTGCCGGGCGCGGTGGTCAACTTCGCGGTGATCTGCTCTCCGGCCAGCTCGGTGGCGGTCACCTCGTCCGCGGACAGCTTGGCCAATCGGGCCTTCTGCTCGCGACCCGCCGGCGCGTCGATGCGGGCGTAGGTCGGGGCGCCGTATTTCGCGGTCAGCTCCTGGTAGCGCTGCGACGGGGTCTCACCCGTGACCGCCAGGATCTCGGCGGCCAGCAGCGCCAGGATGATGCCGTCCTTGTCGGTGGTCCACACCGAGCCGTCGCGCCGCAGGAACGACGCCCCGGCCGACTCCTCCCCGCCGAACCCGATGGTCCCGCCGATCAGGCCGTCAACGAACCACTTGAATCCGACGGGCACCTCGACGAGCTTGCGGTCGATGCCGGCGACCACCCGGTCGATGATCGACGAGCTGACCGCGGTCTTGCCGACGGCGATGCCGGCCGGCCAGGACGGCCGATGGGTATAGAGGTAGTCGATGGCCGCCGCCAGGTAGTGGTTCGGGTTCATCAGGCCCGCGTCGGGGGTGACGATGCCGTGCCGGTCGGAGTCGGCGTCGTTGCCGGTGGCGATCTGGTAGCGGTCGCGGTTGGCGATCAGTGAGGCCATCGCGTCCGGTGAGCTGCAGTCCATCCGGATCTTGCCGTCGTGGTCGAGTGTCATGAACCGCCATGTCGGGTCGACAAGCGGGTTGACCACGCTCAAGTGGAGCCGGTGACGCTCGCCGATCGCGGCCCAGTAGTCGACGCTGGCGCCGCCGAGCGGGTCGGCGCCGATCCGGATTCCGGCTTTGCGGATCGCGTCGATGTCGACCACGTTCGGCAGGTCGTCGACGTAGCTGTCCATGTAGTCGTGACGTTGGGCACGCTGCATCGCGCGGGCGAGCGGGACGCGTTTGACCGTCTCGCCGTTGCGCAGAATCTCGTTGGCGCGCTTGGCGATTGCGTTGGTCGCATCGGTGTCGGCCGGGCCGCCGTTGGGCGGGTTGTACTTGAAGCCGCCGTCATACGGCGGGTTGTGTGACGGCGTGACGACGATCCCGTCGGCCAGGGCGTCGCTCCGTCCGCGGTTGTAGGTCAGGATGGCGTGGCTGACGGCCGGCGTCGGGGTGTAGCGATCAGCGGAGTCGACCATCGCGACGACGTCGTTGGCGGCGAGCACCTCGAGCGCAGATACCCACGCCGGCTCCGAAAGCCCATGGGTGTCACGGCCGATGAACAGCGGACCGGTGGTGCCGTCGGCCGCGCGGTACTCGACGATGGCCTGGGTGATCGCCACAATGTGGGGCTCGTTGAAAGCGCCGTTGAGCGCGGAGCCGCGATGGCCGGACGTGCCGAATACCACCTGCTGCGCGACGTCGTCGGGATCGGGCTCGACGGTGTAGTACGCGGTGATCAGATGCGGCACGTCGACGAGGTCTTCGGGTTGGGCCGGCTGACCGGCACGCGGGTTGGCCACCATGGCATCATTCTGCCGATCTTCAGTTTCCGGCGCTCGACGGTGCCGCATAAGCTGCGGTGAACAGGCTCTGAAACGGAAGGGAATTCGGCGGGTGGCAGCGCGCGATTACCGGGAGTTGGCCGCGGTCTTCGCCGGAGGCGCATTGGGCACCCTGGCCCGCACCGGACTGAGCAGCCTGGTGGTCGCCGATCCGACGCGCTGGCCGTGGCCGACCTTCACGGTGAACATCGTCGGGGCTTTCCTACTCGGCTATTTCACCACCCGGCTGCTGGAGCGGCTGCCGCTGTCGAGTTACCGGCGGCCACTGCTCGGCACGGGGTTGTGCGGCGGGCTGACCACTTTCTCGACGATGCAGGTCGAGACGGTGAAGATGATCGAGCACCACAGCTATGCCCTGGCCGCCGAATACACCTGCGCCAGCATCGTTCTCGGCCTGCTGGCGGTCTATCTGGCCACCGCGGTCGTCCGTCGGGTGGCGCTGCGTTGATCGCCGCCGGCGACGATGCAGAGCGCAGCGATCCGGAGGAGCGGCGATGATCGTCTGGGCAGGCGTGCTGGTCGCCGGCGGTCTTGGTGCAGTGCTGCGTTTTCTGGTTGACGGCGCGATCGCCCGCCGCGCAGCGAAGTCGTTTCCCTACGGCACGTTCGCAGTCAACATCAGCGGCGCCGCGCTGCTCGGACTGCTGGGCAGCCTGGCGTTGAGTCGGCACACCGCACTGGTCGCCGACACCGCGTTCGTCGGCTCGTACACCACGTTCTCCACCTGGATGCTGGAGACCCAGCGGCTCAGCGAGGAGCGGCAGACCCGCCGGGCCGCCGCCAACATCGTTGCCAGCGTCGTGTTGGGCATCGCGGCGGCGCTGTTCGGGCAGTGGATCGCGGGCCGACTATGAATCAGCCCTGCCTGAAGCTGACCACCTACTTCGGCGAACGCCAGCGCGCTGTCGCCGACGCCCGGCGGCCCGGCTTCCTGGCCGACGCGATGCTCAATCTGTTCGACACCCGCGATATCGCGACCAGTGTGATGATGCGCGGCGTCGCGAGTTTCGGGCCACGACACGTGCTGCGCACCGATGAGTCGCTGAGCCTGTCCGAGGATCCGCCGGTGGCGATCGCCGCGGTCGACGTCGAGTCGAAGATCAGCGCCCTGGTCGATGACGTCGTGGCGATGACCGGCAGCGGTCTGGTGACGTTGGAGCGCGCACGCCTGGTCGGCGGCGGCGACGTCATCGACAACGGCAACAGCGACGGGGTCAAGCTGACGGTCTACGTGGGACGCCAGGAGCGGATCGGCGGGCTGCCCGCGTACCGCGCGGTGTGCGATCTGCTGCACCGGCTCGGATTCTCCGGTGGCGCAGCGTTTTTGGGTGTCGACGGGACAGCACACGGTGTGCGGTACCGGGCGCAGTTCTTCAGCCGGAACGTGAATGTCCCGATGATGATCGTCGCCATCGGGACGGCCGCACAGGTTTCGGCGGCTGTTGCAGAACTCAGCGGCGCCACGGCGAACCCGCTGCTCACGGTGGAACGGGTTCGGGTGTGCAAGCGGGGCGGCGAGTTGCTCGCCCGCCCGCATCGGTTGCCGGATGTCGACGAGCAGCGACGGCCGCTGTGGCAGAAGCTGATGGTGCACACCAGCGAGGCGACCGGTTACCACGGCGTCCCGATTCACCGCGCGCTGGTGAGCCGCTTACTCGATTCCGGGATGGCCCGCGGCGCGACGGCGCTGCGCGGCGTCTGGGGATTCCACGGTGACCATGAACCCCACGGCGACAAGCTTTTTCAGCTCGCCCGCCGCATGCCGGTGGTGACGATCATCGTCGACACACCGGAGTGGATCGCCCGCAGCTTCGACATCGTCGACGAACTGACCGGCGAGCATGGTCTGGTCACCAGCGAGATGGTGCCCGCGGTGGTGACGATCTCCGATCAAGACCGCGACGGCGACGGCTCACTGGCGCACCACGACTACTGAGGCTTAGCCTCCGCCTCCGGCACCTCCGCCAGCGCCACCAGGCGCTCCGCCGCCACTCCCCTGTCCGCTCCAGTAGTCCTGGTTCGGGTCGTATGTCATCGCCGGGGTTGGCGGCGGTGGCGGCGGTGGCGGCGCCGGACTGGAGTGGACCGGCCCCGCCGGTGCCGCTTCGACGCTGGCCGTGGAGTTGCCTGGATGCACGCTGAGACTGACCGCGGCGATCAGCGCACCGGCGCTCATCGACAGTCCACGCACTGCGTTTGATGCAAACTTCATCTTGAGTCCTCGTGCTTGCTCGACGCTGAATATCCGTACTCCGATCCGGATACCCGCGCGACGTCCATCGAACACCTGCGATCAGCCGAGCGCGGGAATGACCCTGTCGACGAACAACTCGACCGACCTCCACGCCTCGTCGACGGGCATGCCGCCGACCAGCGGGTGCAGCACGATCGGCCCGTAATCGGGGGCGCCGCGAACCTCGGCGATCAACTGGTCGGGCGTCACAAACCGGTACCGCCCGGATGCCCGGACTTCGTCGAGGGTCTGAACCCCGGGCAAGTGCATCAGTGAGCGTTGATCGGTCGACCACCCACCATAGGTGACTGCCTCCCAGAGAATGTGCTCACCAAGCTCGGCCCACGCCCGGTCGGGATCGTCATGTAAATAGATCATCCCGCGATTGACCGGGCCGGGCATGATGACCAGCGGCGTGATGTCGGCCTCGGCGCACAACTCGCGGTAGCGCGCGGCGACGTCGGGCAGGTGATCGGCCAGGCTCAGCGGAAGCCGGAAGCGCGCCGCCCGCCGCGCCGTCGCCAGCGACCCTCCCCCGACGTACAACGGCGGGTGCGGCCGCGTCCAGGTTCCGGTGCAGACGCCGTGCTCGGCCTCGGCACCGGACCACACCGACAGCATGCGTTCGATCAGGCCGTCCATCAGTGCGCCGCGCTCAGTGAACTCGGCGCCCAGCGAGTCGTATTCGACAGTGCGATAACCCAATCCGACTGTGGTGTGCAGCCGTCCCCGGCTCATGTTGTCGACGAGCGCGATGTCTTCGGCCAGCCGGACCGGATTCCACAGCGGCCCCAGCGCGCAATCGACGCTGGCGATCAGCGTCGAGGTGCGTGCCAAGAACATCGCCGCCGCCAGAATCGGATTGGAACTCCAACCCTGCCCGGTCGCGTGGTGTTCGTCGACGCTGACCGTGGTGATGCCCCGCGACTCTCCCCACTGCGCCAATTCGAATGCTGCGCGGATCAATTCGCTCTGCTTGCGCGGCTCGCCATGCGGCGAGGCGAAGTTGAACCGCAGTACCGGCAGCAGCATGTTCGGACTCCGCTCAGGCGTCCGCCGTCGCGGACTTCAGGAACGCCGGAAAATCCGGGAACAGTGCGCGGTCGACGATTTCGATACGAGTGCCGAATGCGTCGATGTAGTAGGCGAACAACGACAGGTTCGGCGGCGACACATCGGCGGTCGCTTCGAAGGCGAACCCGTTGGCCTCCAGCAGTCGCGCACTCTCGGCGAGGTCGTCGGTGAAATAGCCGAGGTGATGCACGGAGTTCCCCGCTGCCGCGGTCCACGGACTTTCCGGAACTTGCTGAATGAGTTCCACATACGGGCTCTGCAGTGAGTAGACGAATGTCGAGGTGAGTTCGCGAGTTCCGTTCATGGTGCGGAACGGCAAGGTGTAGGTCAGCGGCGTGATCCACTGATAGCCGGCCATCGCGGTGAGACGCTCCATAGCCGCGTCGAGGTCTGGTACGACGATGCCGGTGTGGTAGTAGTCCTCCGGCCGCAGCGCGAATGTCATTGTCTTCCTTCCAATATCAGACGCAATCCGAGGCGCCGTCGACGACGACGACCGCGCCGCTGATGTAGCTGGACTGCTCGGTGCACAGGAACGCCACGGTCGGCGCGATCTCGGCGACGGTTCCGAACCTCCCCAGCGGGATGTGGGCCAATTCGGCGTCGACGATGTCTGGCACGCCTTGCATCGGCGCGGTCATCGGGGTGTCGATCGCGCCGGGCGCCACGGCGTTCACCCGGATCCCCTTGCCGGCCCATTTGACGGCGAGGTTGCGGGTGATGTTTATGATCCCGGCCTTCGCGGCGCCGTAACCAGGCACCATCGCGACGGATCGCAGCGCCGACATCGACGCCAAGTTGACCACGCTGGCCCCGCCGGCCGCGGTCGACGCCCGCAGCGCGCGGTACAGCCCGACGGTCAGCCGGTAGGGGCCGGTCAGGTTGAGCGCCACCGACGCCTCGAATCCGTCCGGCTTCGACTCGTCCAGTCCGCCAGGGAAATTCGCGCCCGCGTTGTTGACCAGGACGTCAAGCTGGGTGATGCTGTGCGCCAGCGCCTCCACCGAGTCATGTTCGGTGATCCGCAGCTGGCGATAGTCCATGCCGGACAGGTCGGTGTCGTAGTCGCCGACGGCCGGCTTCGTGCCGGTGATGGTGACCCGGGCCCCGGCGTCGCGAAACAGCGTCGCGGTCGCATGCCCGATGCCGCTGGTGCCGCCGGTGATCAGCACCGTGGTGTCGGTGAAGTCGAAGCTGACGCGCGCCGTCATGAATACCTCGATATCTGTTCGGTCAGCCAGGCACGTTCCCAGAAGTTCGTGGTGTCGCCCAACAGTTTTTCGTGGGCACGCCTCAGCAGGTCACGCGCTGCGGGATCATCGACGAGCTCCGCCAGATGGATAGCGTGCAGCGGCCGTCCGGCATCGAGGTGTTCGCCCGCCCGCCGCACGATCGCATCGGCGCCCGCGAGTGCAACCACATCGGCACTGACGGCGTCGAAACCGACCGGGTACAGCTCGGTAGTGGATCGGTGATGAAACCAGCCCGAGTAGTTCTCCCAGACGGCCCGCACATCCCACGCCACTTTCCCGTAGCCTTGGCCCACTTCGTATTCCGGCGGCAAGGTGATCTCGCCCATCAGCGTCCGGACGTCTTTGCCGGCGTTCATGCCCGCGACGGTCTGGTCGTGGATGTACTGGATGGCGTCGCGCAGGCGGGTCAGTTCGGCATCGATGCGCTGCCGGCCGGAGATCGGCGCGAAGTGACCGGTCACCAGAAGTTCGGGTTGCAGCTCACGAACACGTTCGACCGAGGCGATCGCGGTCAGCGCGTCCCGGTAGCGGTCGCCGCGCATTGTGACCAGGTTGGGAATGTGCCCGAAGATCGGCCCGAAGGTGTTCCCGCACAGGCAGATCCGCTCGTCGGACAGCCAGATCACCAGCGAGTCGTTGGTTTCCCCGCCCGGCACCGCGATCAGCTCCAGCCGGCGACCGCCGATCTCGAGCGTCAAGGTGTCGTCGAAGTCGAGGTCGACCGACGGGACGCTCTGACCGGGCAGCCGCTTGGTGCCCAGCCGACGCTGGATGGCCTGGATGCCGGTCGCCAAGGTGTCTTTGAACGCGAATGCGCTGCGCTGGGCGCGGTATGGGATGAGCCGCTCGTTGTCGTCTCGCCACAACGTCCAGTTGGCTTGGGCGACAACCGTTGTGTCCGGGTCGCGCACGCTGTCCAGACCGCCGACATGATCGACGTGGCCCTGGGTGAAGATGATGTAGCGCACCGGCGAGGAGTCCACCGCATCGAAGTTGGCGCGGTGCACCGGGCCCTCGAAACCCATGCCGGTGTTGACGATCACCCGGCCCTCGTCTGTGGTCAGCAGGTAAGAGTTCGACAGGCCCGGCGAGCACCACAGGCCCGGGGCGATCTGCTCGGCCCTCTCGGCGGACGCCGGGCGCAGCGCATCGGCGCCCGGCCTGCTGCGGTAGACGGGTTCGGACGTCACGGTGTCTCCTTCATTCGGCGCGGACGTCGAACCGGTCGAAGTAAAAGCCGAAGCGCGTGCGCAATTCGTCGGCCGAGATGCCGAAGTGGCGTTGCAGGTCGTAGCGGATCGCACCGTGCTTGCCGCGCGGATTGCGGTCCAGGTACTCCTGAAAGCGGCGGCGCACCTTCGCCGTCAACTCGACGCCGCCGCGTTGATAGAGCTGTTCCAGCAACGGCATCTCGTTGCCGTTGAGATGGTGAAAGCTGATGTCGATGCTGCGTTCGCCCGATACCAGGTCGCGGTCGCGCACGCAGGCGCTGAGCAGTCGATGTACCCGGTCGCTCCAGTAGTCCAGCAGCCAGCCCGGGTCGATGCTGTTGCGACGCAGTCGATCTGAGTAGGCCATCATCGTGATCGCCGACTGGATCACCGCGACGGGATCGCGATGCGTGAACGCCACTGTCGCGTCGGGGAATGTCTCGATCAGCGGACCGAGTTGCTCGCAGTGCTGCGGGCTTTTCAGGATCCAGGTTCGCGGACCACGCAGAAATGTCAACGCCTGCAAAACCTTCTTCAGGTACGCGTAGTGCCGGCGCTGGTCGAGGCTCAAGTAGTAGTCGCGCCAATCCGGCACGCGCGCATGCCATTCCAGAACGTATCCGGCGAGATCGAGGTCGAGCAGTTCGACCTCCTCTTCGATCGCCTCGGGGAACCGATCGTGCATGGCGGCAACCACGGGGGCGCTGGCCATCAATGCGTCGTGCTCGGCTTTCGCTCGCGCATAGCGGGGATCAACCCCGAAGATCTCGGGTCCCTCACCCGGCGCCGGGATGGGCTCCTGGCTCTCCCAGTACGGCAGCGCCCGCCGTCGCGGGTCGGCGGCGATCAGGTTCACCAGGTGCGTGGTCCCCGACCGCGGCATCCCGACCACGATGAACGGCGTCGCGATCTCGATCGACGCGATTTCGGGATAGCGCTTGAGGAGTTCGGTCAGCGACAGCCGGTTGCGCAGCAGTCGAACGACGCGTTGCCGCAACGACGAGCGGGTGAGCTGGGTCAGGCCGTGGTCGCCGTCGATCGCCGCGACGTGGGCGGCCAACCGATCGCGGAAGCCGTCGGTGTCGTCGAGGTCGTCGACACCGGCCTGCTCAATCGCCTCGGCCAGCATCCCGTCGACGCCGAAATCGACGTGCCTGGCCTCGGTGTACTCCAGGATCTGCCGCTGGATGTCGGTGAGCCGGGGCGACGTCAGATCATCAAAGTTGATGTCAACTGTGTTGATCGCGCCGCCGTGGCCCACAGCGGCACTCTAGGCGGTCAGAGTGGTGATCCGCCGGATTACTTCGTCGCGACCGAGGGTGCGGGCGATCTCGAACATGTCGGGGCTCTTGGTCGAACCGGTCAGCGCCACTCGGATCAGCTGCGATGCTTCGCGGATCGAACCGGGATACGCGTCGGGATTCTGCTTGTATTCCTTGGCGTTGCGGGCGAAACCGAATTTGTCGGCCAGATCGCGCACCTGCTGGAACCACTGCTGCGGGTCGTCGAGATCCTGGTAGGCCGTGACGAAGTCGCCGGCGAACGAGCGGACCAGGTCGATCGGCAGCCCCAGTTGCGCGTCGTCGGCGCCGACGAGCGTGAACAGGTCGGCGAAGAAAAAGCCATACGCAGAGCGGAAATCCGACCATTTGCGCAGATCCTTGCGCGGGTTGCTGACGCCCTCGCGTTCGACGGCCAACGCGGCCAGCGTCAGCTCCGGGTACGCCTCGATCACCCGATGCAGTTCAGGATCGAACTCCGCGGACCACACCGTCAGGGCCGCATAGATCTCCGGCCCGCTGAGCGTCGCGATGTAGTCGGCGCTGATGTCTTCCAGTTTCACCAGATCGACCAGCGGGCCGGCGCCGCCGCACTCGGCCAGTGAGATCGGCGCGGCGAGTGCTTCCGACAGCGGGATCTCGGCCAGCCGCCCGTTGGCCAGGCCGCGCAGGTAGTACAGCACCGCGTCGGCCGGATAACCCGACTTGATGTAGAAGTCGACGTCGGCTTCGGGGTCTTTGCGTTTGGACAGTTTGCGCTTGCCACCCGGGATCTGCTTCATCAGCAGCGCGATGTGGGCGTAGGTCGGCGGCTCGAAACCCAGTGCCTCGAACAGCTGCAGGTGCAGCGATGTCGACGACAGCCACTCCTCACCGCGGATCACCAGATTGGGGCGCATCAGGTGATCGTCGACGGCGTGGGCGAAGTGGTAGGTCGGCAGCTGAACGGCCGCCGACGATTTGAGGATGACCACGTCGTTGTAGTTGGCCTCCATGGAGATCTCACCGCGGATCGCGTCGGTGAACGTCGTCCGGCCTTCGACGCGGCCGGGTGAGCGGAAGCGCACCACGTACGGCGTCCCGTTGGCCAGCTGTTCGCGCACCGACGCGACCTCGGCGTCGCGCCAGAGGGCCCATTCGCCGTAGTAGCCGGTGGGCTTCTTGAGCTGCTGCTGACGGGTGCGAATCTGGGCCAGCTCATCGGAGGTGGCGAAGCACAGGTACGCCTTGCCGGAGCGCAGCAGCTCGCGGGCATAGGTCAGGTAAATCGTGGCCCGCTGCGACTGGCGGTAGGGCCCGTAGTCGCCGGCGCCCTCCCCCTCGTCGGGAATGACCCGGAAGTACTCGAAAGCGCGACCGAACTGTTCGTAGGCGCCCGCCACCTCCCGCGATTGGTCGGTGTCCTCGACGCGCACAAAGTAGCGGCCGTCGCTTTGGTGCGCGACGGCGAGGTCAATCATCGCGGTGTAGATGCCGCCGAGGTGGATGAAGCCGGTCGGCGATGGGGCCAGCCGCGTCACCTGGGCGCTGGGCGGCAGGTCGCGGGGCGGATAACGCTGCTCCCACTCACCCGGTTCGGGCAGATCGGCGGGAAAGAGGTGGTCTACCTCGTGGCGCTCCAGCATTCCGGTGATGTTAGTCATCGCCCGTAGGCTGACTGACGTGAGCGTTGCACCCGATGTCACCGTCGCTTTGCAGGGCCGCTTCTTCGGTGACCTGCCGGAGCTGGGTGTCCGCTGGCAAGCCGAGACGTTTCCCGATCTGCGGTTGTTGGCCTTCGACGAGGCGCTGGCCGACGAGTTGGGCCTGGACGCCGCTTGGCTGCGCGGACCCGACGGGTTGCGCTTCCTGGTCGGCGCGCTGGTTCCCGACGGTGCCACGCCGGTCGCTCAGGCCTACGCGGGACACCAGTTCGGGGGGTACGTTCCGCGGCTGGGTGACGGGCGCGCGCTGTTGCTCGGTGAGCTCGCCGACGCCGACGGGCGTCTTCGCGACATCCACCTCAAGGGCTCGGGCCCGACGCCGTTCGCCCGCGGTGGTGACGGCCTGGCCGCGGTGGGTCCGATGCTGCGCGAATACGTGATCAGCGCGGCGATGCACGCGCTGGGTGTTCCGACGACGCGATCGCTGGCCGTGGTGTCCACCGGACGTCCGGTGCAGCGCGAGACGCTGCTGCCCGGGGCGGTGCTCACCCGCGTCGCCGCCAGCCACCTGCGGGTGGGCAGCTTCCAATATGCCTCGGCCACAGGCGATCTGGATCTGCTGCGCCGGCTGGCCGACCACGCGATCGACCGCCACTACCCCGGCGCCGCCATGACCGATCACCCGTACCTGGCACTGTTCGAGTCGGTCGCCGCCGTGCAGGCGTCCCTGGTAGCCCGGTGGATGCTGATCGGCTTCGTCCACGGCGTGATGAATACCGACAACATGACGGTCTCCGGGGAGACCATCGACTACGGGCCGTGTGCGTTCATGGAGGCCTACCACCCCGACACGGTGTTCAGCTCGATCGACGAGTGGGGCCGCTACGCCTACGACAACCAGCCCGTCATGGCGGCGTGGAACCTCGCCCGGTTCGCCGAAGCCCTGCTTCCGCTGCTGGCTGACAACGTCGACGAGGGCGTGGCGCTCGCCGAGAATGCCTTCGCCGTTTTCCGCGCCCAGTACGACCACACGTGGGCCTCCGGGATGCGGGCCAAGCTCGGTCTGTCTGGGGACCTCGACGCCGCAACTGTGACCTCGCTGGCCGACGACGTGCTGGCACTGCTCAAAGCGAGCCGCGTCGACTACACCTCGTTCTTCCGCGGCCTGAGCCACGCCGCGCGCGGCGATGCGGAAGGGACTCGCGGGCTGTTCGCCGACCTCGCCGGCATCGACGAATGGATCGCTCGATGGCGGGCACTCGGTCCGGATGCCGCGCTGATGGACCGCAGCAACCCGATCTACATCCCGCGAAACCACCTCGTCGAAGAAGCGCTCAGCGCGGCGACGGACGGCGAGCAGAGGCCGCTCGAGCGGCTGCTCGCCGCGATAACCGATCCCTACGCCGAGCGACCGGGTTTCGAGCGCTACGCAGCGCCGGCGCCGGACGACTTCGGCGACTACCGGACGTTCTGCGGGACCTGAGCCTCGAGATTGGCGGCGCGCTGCCTGCTGGCGGCCTGCAGGATCGTGCCGGCCATCACAAACGCTGGCTTGTCGCGGTCGGCGGGCGCGATCGGCATGCTGGCAGCGCGGCGCAGCACCATCAACGCGAGGCCGCTGTAGGTCGTGTACGGGATGATCAACAGGTTGACCTGTGCGTCCCCGCCATTGACGGTCATCACGTGCTGGGGCTTGTGTTCCCAGCCCGGCCAGTTGAAGTCGGGCGGTCGCTGCAGTGGCGGCCAATTGACGTTGATGGAAGTGATCTCGCCCACTAACGGCGTCAAAGCCGCGACGAGATTGGGTAATTCGACGGTCATGCGATCGACCCGCGGCCACCATGCCCCGTCGATGTCCCCGCCCAGCTCGTGTGCCACCGAGAGCCGAACAGGATTCGCCGAGCGCCGATCGCTCATCCGATGGCGAATCGGTCTACGTTAAAGGCGACATCTTTCAAGGGAATTCCTTCACGGCTGGCGTCGCTAGCCTGCCGGCGCAGGGAAGCGGAGGAATCCCATTGCCCGTGAGTGCCATCCGCACGGGGCGCGGTGCACTACCGCTGACAACGAAACGGCTCACTGTCGACGGTACGCCACCGACGGTTGGTTGGTAACCCAGGGCGTCGCTGCGTGGCGCGAAGCAATGGCCGGTGGGCCAATCACGGGTACAGTGGTACGCGAACCGTAAAGGAAACAGTGGCCATTCATAACTGGTGCGACGCACCTGAAATTCACCCGTCGCAGATCCGCGTCGGCGACACCATCGGGACGCTGCGCGAAAGCGGCCTGCACTACAAGGTCAAGCTGATCAGCACCCCCCAGACGAGTCCCCGGCGGTGGACGTTCTTCGGGCGCGACGACAGAGGCTCCGAACACGCGAACGTCTTCGGGGAAAACGATTTAGTGCGCAGGTACAGCAAGGCGCCCTGACACCGTCGCGAATCCCGGAGACCTCAAACGAGATTCGCCTCCGGATCGCCAATGCGCGTCGGCTTGGGACTCGACGTCAATTTGTTCGCTTTGCGAATTCCCTTGTCCAGCAATCCTGCCGGTGCGAATTTCTTCAGCAGCGACAAGCGCCGCGCCAGCGGCCCGGCCGGGTAACGAAGCTTCGGCGCGCGGCTGGTTGCCGCCTTCAGCACCACCTGCGCCACCACCGCGGGGTCATCGCCGGCCCGAACGGACTGCGCGAGAACGTCTTTGACATGGTCACGAATCGGCGCATAGCTGCCGATCGGCGAATCGGCATCGGTGGCGTTCGACTCGAACGAGGTGCTGGTGTAACCGGGCTCGACGACCACAACCCGAACACCGAACTCGCGCGTTTCGTGGTCCAGCGATTCCGAATAGCCCTCGACCGCATGCTTCGAGGCGGCATAGAACGCGCCGTAGGGCGCCGGCAGGAACCCCAGAACCGAGCCGATGTTGACGATGCGGCCACTTCGCTGCGCCCGCAGATACGGCAGCACCTCCCGGGTGATTCGCGCCAGACCGAAGAAGTTCGTGTCGAACAGCTGCTGGGCTTGGTCGATCGAGCTCTCCTCGGCGGCGCCCAGGACCCCAAATCCGGCGTTGTTGACCAGGATGTCGATGCGACCGGCCCGCTGAACGACAGTCGACACGGCGGCCGTAACCGAGGCGGGGTCGGTCACGTCGAGCGGGATCAGTTCCACACCGGGAATCGGCTCGGTGCGTTGGGTATTGCGGCTGGTGCCGAAGACCTCGAAGCCCTCCGCTGCGAATGCGTTTGCGATGGCCCGACCGATGCCGGACGAGACCCCAGTTATCAACACCACGGGCGAGCGTTGCGCCATTGTCACTCCTAGTAAACCGATAGGTGTACTTCTACTGCCGCGACACTACAACAATTGCCCGGATATGTAAACCGTTCGGTATACTCCCTGCATGAGCAAGCAGCCTGCGACGATCAGGGGTGGCCGCGGCGCGCGCCAGCGCATCCTGGACGCCGCCGCCGAGTTGTTCTACCGCGAAGGAATCAACGCGACCGGCGTCGAACGACTGGCAGCCGAGTCATCGGTGTCCAAGCGAACGCTCTACCAGCACTTTCCCAGCAAGACGGCGGTGGTGGAGGAATACCTGCGCGGCATGGAGCAGCGCGTGACCGACGCTGCGGCGCAGCTCGAGGAGCTGACACCACGCCAGCGTCTGTTGGCCTTTTTCGACGGCCATATCGCGCCTGGCGACACGTTTCGGGGCTGCCCGTTCCACAATGCGGCCGTCGAGGCGGCCGGAACCATGCCGGGCGTGCAGGACATCGTCCGGACTACCAAGCTCGGCTTCGCCGACTTGCTCACCGACCTGGCCGGGCAGGCCGGGGCCGCCGATCCGCGACAACTCGGCAACCAGCTCGCCGTGCTATACGAAGGCGCCGGTGCGCTGGCGACCTCGCTGGATGATCCAGCCCCGTGGGCTCGTGCCAAGAAGGCAGCCGAGGTGCTGATCGACCACGCCCTCGGCTAGCGCGCCCCGCGGACCAGTCGACCGGGTCGCGCGCCGGTGTCGACGCCGTCGCGGCGGGTGACGACGCCGTTGACGATCGTCGCGGTGTAGCCCGAGGCGCCCTGGATGAGCCGCTTCCCACCGGCCGGCAGGTCGTAGGCCATCTGTGGCCGGTGCAGCGTGATCGCCTCCATGTCGATCACGTTGACGTCGGCCCGTTTCCCGATCTCGACGACCCCGCGATCGGACAGCCCGAACAGTTGCGCGGTGTCGTAGGACTGCTTGCGGACGACGTACTCCAGCGGCAGCTTCTCGCCACGGCGACGGTCGCGCGCCCAGTGGGTCAGCAGGAAGGTCGGGAACGATGCGTCGCAGATCATGCCGCAGTGCGCGCCACCGTCGGAGAGTCCGACGACGCCGGCGGGATGCGTGAGCATCTCGCGGATCGCGTCGTGGTTGCCGTAGGCGTAGTTGTAGAACGGCAGCATCAGCATCGACGTCGCGTCGTGCTCGAGCATCAGGTCGTAGAGGGTCGACAGCGGGTCTTCGCCGCGTTCGGCGGCGATCTTCTCCACGGTGCGCTCGTCGGTCGGCTCGTAGTCCGGCGGATCGCCCATCGCATAGGTGCGTCCGAGCGCGTACTGTGCAAGCGCAAACATGTTGTCGAACAACAGGTTCGGGTCGGGCGGCAGATCGTCTTCGGCGAGGATCGCAGCCTTCACGGCCGGGTCGGCCAGCCGCTGTGCGAGCTCCTCGCGACTGCACTCGGCCTTGAGCCGGCGGAACGTCGGCCGGTGCGTGAAGGCGTGATGCCCGTCGAAGCCGAACAGCATGCCGAACGGCCGCGCGGCGATCTGCGGATACAGCCGGCTGCCCGCCGCGTGCGCGGCCGCCGAGATGTCCAGCTGTTCGCGCCAGAGGTCCGGGGCGGCGTCGACCTGGATCATGCCGAACGAGATCGGCCGGTCGATCTCAGCGCCCAAGCGCTGCATCCATTCGAGTTCTTTCTTGGGCGCGATGATGTCCTCGCCGGCCACGCCCTGCGGCGCCAGCTCGAAGACCGCCTGGCCGCCGGCCGCCATGGCCCGGCCGAGGCCGAACAGTTCGTCCTCGGCGGCGTACGTCCCTGGAACGGGTTCCCCGTCGATGGCGCGGTGCCCGAGGGTGCGCGAGGTCGAGAAGCCCAGCGCGCCGGCCTCGACGGCCTCTTGCACCAGGCGTGCCATCGCCGCGATGTCGTCCGGGGAGGCGGGCTCGTTGCGGGCGCCGCGCTCACCCATCGCGTAGGCGCGGACCGCGCCGTGGGCCACCTGGCTGCCCACGTCGACGGCGAATCGCTGCTTGCCGATGACGTCGAGGTATTCCGGATAGCTCTCCCAGCCCCACGAGATGCCCTCGGTGAGCGCGGTGCCGGGGATGTCCTCGACGCCTTCCATCAAACCGATCAGCCAGTCCTCGCGGCCGGGCCGCACCGGCGCGAACCCGACGCCGCAATTACCGGTGACGACGGTGGTCACGCCGTGACCGCTGGACGGCTCCAGCAGCGCGTCCCAGCTCACCTGGCCGTCGTAGTGGGTGTGGATGTCGACGAAGCCGGGCGCGACGATCTTTCCGGTGGCGTCGATGGTCTCGGCCGCATCGCCCTCCAGCGGCGGTGCACCCGGGCTGCGACGCCGGATCTCGACGATCTTGCCGTCCTTGACGGCGACGTCGGCGTCGAATCGATCTGAGCCGGTTCCGTCCACAACGGTGCCGCCGGTGATTTTGAGGTCGAACACGATTACTCCCTTGTCTACGCAACCGGTTGGCTACAGTGACGTCGATAAGGGAATGTAACACCGTTACAGAGGTCACGGGAGTGCTTCGATGACGACCCACCACGCGCCCGATACCCGTCGCGACGACGCGATCGGCACACCGCCGCAACGGCCGACGCGGGTGCCGGCGGACCGGTACTACTCCGCTGCGTTCGCACGGCTCGAGGTCGAGCGGATGTGGCCCCGGGTGTGGCAGGTCGCCTGCACCGTCGACCACGTCGCCGAACCCGGTGACTACTTCGAATATCGTTGCGGGCCTTACTCGGTACTCATCGTCCGCGACGACGACGGGATATTGCGCGCCTTTCAGAACGTCTGCCGTCACCGTGGCAATTCGCTGTGCGCCGGGTCGGGATCGGACTTAAGCGAACTGCGGTGCGGCTACCACGGCTGGACGTGGGATCTCACCGGTGCGCTCAAACGAGTCCCGAACCGCAAGGGATTCGGCGCGCTGCCTCTCGGCGAGCTTCCGCTGTTGGGTGTCCGCGTCGACACCTGGGAGCGACTCGTCTTCGTCAACCTCGATCTCGGGGCGCCGTCACTGGCCGACTATCTGGAGGCGGTGCCGGACGACATCGCCTGGCTCGGGCTCGGCGACTTCCGCTGCTACGCGACCATGACCGTGGACGTCGACGCGAATTGGAAGACCATCGCCGACGGGTTCAGCGAGACCTATCACATTCAGACGCTGCATCCCGAGCTGCACAGGTGCATGGACGATGTCTATGCGCCACAGGTGATTTGGGGGCACACCGGAAAGTCCGAGCAGCTCTACGGAGTGCCGAGTCCGCACCTCAAAGAGATGCCGTCCGACGCCGAGGTGTGGGACGACTACGTCCGCACCCAAGGGGCGCTGATGGGTGTCGCCGAGGGCACGCCGTTCCCGGGCGGGCGGCCGGTCATCGAGGTGATCGCCGAGCACATCAGAACTTTCGCCGCCGGACGCGGAGTCGACCTGAGCTGGGCCGGCACCGACCGGCTGATGCGGCTGCACCAGTACAACGTCTTTCCCAATATGACGTTGCTGGCCAACGCCGATCATCTGACCGTGTTGGTGTCACGGCCGGGCCCCGATCCCGATCACGGCGAGCTGGTGATGATGCTGTGGATGCGGATGGCGCCTGGCGCGCCGCGATCCACCCCCGCCGACGTTCGGCTGACGGCAGACGAGGCCCAGCCGGGTCTGGTTCTGACGCAGGATATTTCGGTGCTGGCCGGGCTGCAGCGTGGTATGCACCAGCCTGGGCTGACGCACATCACGCTGTCGAACGAGGAACGGCGCGTGATCAACATGCACCGGAACCTGGAGCGCTATCTGGACCTGCCCGCTGACGAACTCATGACCGGGGGTGAGCCCGGTGGCCGACGCCGTTAGCGCGGAAACAATCCTCGACACGGCGGCCGGCATGATCGAACGCGACGGCGTGGCGACATTCACCATGCGCGGCCTCGCCGAACAGCTCGGCGTCGCGGTCACCTCGATCTACTGGCACGTGGGCGGGCGGGACAAACTCTTCGACAAGCTGGTCGATCGGTTGCTCAGCGAGATGGCCAACCTTCCCGTCGACGGGACGACTCCGGTGGAACGCATTGCCTCCCTGGCCCGTTCGCAGCGAAAGGCGTTGATCGAACGGCAGCACTTGCTGGCCATCGCGCATGAGCGTGACCGGACGCCGACGCTGTTCCTGCCGATTCAACAGCGCCTCGCACGCATGCTGTCCGAGTTGGGCGTGAGCGGAACCGATGCGGCGCTGGTGCTGCGGGCTGTGCAGGTTCAGGTGATTTCGTCTGCGGTGATGCAATTCTCAGCGGTTCGCGGGGCCAAGCACGACGAGGAAGATCCCTCGCTGTGGGATGACGACTGGCCCGATCAGGCACTGGTGCAGGCGCTGCAGTCCCCCACCGACTACGACGCCGTCTTCGAATACGGGCTCCGCGCGCTGCTGGCAACTCTGCCGCGCTAGACGTCGAGCACGAAGTCCGTCACGATCCCCGCCATGTCGTCGATGGCGGCACGCGGGATCACTTCGAAACCGTGCGTGCTCAGCGTAGGCAGACAGAGCAGGCCTGCTCGCGGAGTCAGGCCGCTGGCCTTGGAGTGCGAGGCGTCGGACATGAAGGCGCCCAGCGTCGCCGGTTGGGGCGTGAGCCCCCGCTCGGTCGCGATCCACCCCGCCGATCTCCTCGTTGGTGGTGAAGACGAGGTACACGTCCTGCACGGGCCGTCGCCCGCTGTCGCGCAACAGGTGCGCGGCGCGCAGCAGCGCGGTCACCGCTGGCGCCGATGTAGCCGATCAGGTTGCCGGCGTCGTCGGTCCACATGTCGTCGACCAGCGTCTCGAGCTCGCGGGCGCACACCGTGCGCACCGCATCCTCCTGGCCGCACGGCCCGTATGTCCACAGCAGCTCTTGCAAGAGGCGCTCATTCGGATCACTATCGCGTTGCCCCATCTGGTCCCCTCCCGTCAGTGGCAACGGTAGCGATCGCCTAGCCCACCACGAGCCGGGGTGGTTTGCCGGTGTATCAGAAGTGGTAGCCGCAAAGGTTGACAGAAACCGGGCGGCCCGACGGAACGGCGGAAGGACTGCAGTGAACGACCAGCAACTCCATGACATGGCATCCCGCAGCGGCTTCATCGCCGCACTCGACCAAAGCGGCGGCAGCACACCGAAAGCATTGAAGCTCTATGGCATTCCCGAGGATGGGTACGGCAACGACAAGCAGATGTTCGATCTCATCCACCAGATGCGCACCCGGCTGATCTTGAGCCCCAGCTTCACCAGCGACAAAATCCTGGCCACCATCCTGTTCGAGCAGACGATGGACCGCACCGTCAGCGGCGAGGACACCGCGGCGTTCCTGTGGAAGCAGAAACAGATCGTCCCGTTCGTGAAGGTCGACCAGGGGCTTGCCGACGTCCAATACGGTGTGCAGCTGATGAAGCCGATGACGAAGATCGACCCGTTACTGGCGCGCGCCGTCGAGAAGGGAATCTTCGGCACCAAGATGCGCTCGTTCATCCAGGAGCCGAACAAAGGCGGCATCGACGCGATCGTCAGTCAGCAATTCGACTGCGCCGCGAAAATCGCCGGATACGGACTGATGCCGATCATCGAGCCCGAAGTCAGCATCAAGAGCCCCGACAAGCCCACCGCCGACAATCTGCTGGTCGAGGCGATACACGAAAAGCTCGACGAGTTGCCGGAGGATCGGCAGGTCATGCTCAAGCTGACGTTGCCCGACGAGGACAACTTGTACGCCTCACTCATCGACCACCCCCGGGTGCTGCGGGTGGTCGCGTTGTCCGGCGGCTACACCCTGGAGCAGAGTGCGCAGATCCTGGCCCGTAACCATCGCCTGATCGCGAGCTTCTCCCGCGCGTTGACCGAGGGATTGACCGCCGAACAGACCGACGACGAGTTCAACGAGAAGCTCAAGGCGAACATCGACGAGGTCTACCAGGCCTCGCTGACCTGAGCACCCGAACCGATGGCCGACTCTGAATACACTGTCGGTCAATGCCGGAAATCCGCCACCAGCCCGTCGCCCCCACCCGCACCCTGCGACTCGCGTCGGGTGACCGGATCGATGCCCACCGGCACGACGATCATCAGATCGTCTACGCGGGCCGCGGAGTGCTGGCAGTCGCGACCGATCAAGGATCCTGGGTCGCCCCGGCGACTCGCGCCATCTGGATTCCCGCCGGCACCTTTCACGCGCATCGGGCGTACGGAGAGCTCAGCCTGCACACCGTGGGCCTGCCCGCCGCCGACAATCCACTTCGGCTCGATGCGCCGACGGTTCTGGCCGTCGGACCGCTGCTGCGTGAGCTGATCGTCGCCTACACGGCGGGCGAGACGAACACCCCGGAACGAAGGCGACTCCGCGCGGTAATGCTCGACCAGCTTCGGATCTCGCCGCAGCAGCCACTGCATGTGCCCACTCCGACCGCTCCCCTGCTTCGCGCGGTATGCGACATCATGCACGCCGATCCCGGCGACACCCGCACGCTCGCCGAACTCGGCCGGGAGGTCGGAGCCAGCGAACGCAGCTTGTCCCGGCTGTTCCGTCAGGATCTCGGCATGACATTCCCGCAGTGGCGCACGCAATTACGTCTGCACCAGGCACTCGTTCTGTTGGCGGAGCGAACGCCGGTGACGACGGTGGCACACCAGTGCGGTTGGTCATCCGCGAGCGCTTTCATCGAGGTGTTCCGTCGCAGCTTCGGCCACACCCCCGGCACGTCAGCCCGAGCCAGCAGAGCCGAGTTTAACTGCGCGCCAACGTAACCGGACCCCATCCACGTCGATCCGGATGTCACTGAAGCCCGTTTGACCGAGCCGTGAGCGCAGATCGTCCGGCCGGACCGGGTTGTAGGTGTCGCCGATATGGATGATCCGGAACGGCAGCGACGGCAGGCGATCGCTGCCGGCGAATACCCCGCCGGGCTTGAGAACGCGGAACGCCTCAGCGAACAACTGATCCTGCAGTCCGACTGTCGGCACGTGATGCAGCATCGTGAAGCAGACCACCGAGCTGAAGTGGTTGTCGGGCAATCCGGTGCTGGCACCGTCACCATGAATGACACGCGCCCGCTCGCCATAGCGCTCCTGCAGCCGTTCGGCCATCTGTTTGTCGACTTCGACGGCGGTGACCGTGCCGGCCCGGTCGACCAGCGCCCGCAGCGTCGCCCCGTAACCGGGTCCGATTTCCAGTGTGCTGTCGCCCAATTCGACGTCGGCGAGCGCCCACGGCAGCAGATCATCGCGGACCATGTCGGCCCATCCCGCCGAGCTACAGCGTCGCCGGTGCAAGAGGTTCATCGCCATGACGTGGCGCCTTTCGGATCGGTCCGTACGTCCAGTCGAAACGGTATGGGATCCACGCTGCTGCTGGCTTTCGAAAATGAGCCGCCCATTGCCGGAAAACCGCCACGCTCAGCGGGCCCACCGCTTATTCGATACCCGCTGGTATCCATTCGATACCGAGGAGTATGCTGTTGCCCATGTCGCCCGTCAAGCCGCCACGAACGCGTCCCACCCGCGTGGAAGTCCGCGACCGAATTCTCGATGCGGCCTCGAAAGTCTTCGCTGCCGAAGGGTTCGCCGGCGCCACCATCGACGCGATCGGTCAGGCCGCCGGATTCACCAAAGGTGCGGTCTACTCGAACTTCGATTCCAAGGACGACCTGTTCTTGGCGCTGCTCGACCGCGAATTCGAGCTTCGTGGTTCGCAGATCGCGACAGCGCTGGAAAGCGGCGGCGACACCGCGGTCGCCGCACGCGACTTGAGCAGGTCCGTGCTCGAATCAGTGCACAGTCAGGCCGACTTCTACGTCCTGTTCGTCGAGTATTGGCTGCGCGCTGTGCGCGACCCCGCGCTTCGCGAGCGCCTGATCGCACGCCGTCACGCGGCGGCCACCGACCAGGCGTCCCAGATTTTCGGATCGGGCGCCACCGTCGCATCCGGCCGGCAGTTGGCCGACCTCGCCCAACTCGTCGTCACGGTGAATCTGGGGATCGCCATGGAAGAAGTCTTGCGACCGGGAATCATCGACCCTGGCCTGCTCGCCCAGCTGATCACCGCGCTGCTGGGATCGGTTGCGGCTGAGGCCGATCGGGGCGCATCGAAATGAGCGACGACGCGCAGGCGCCGGTTATCACCGCCACCGGGCTCGGGGTGGACGGCGAGCACGGACCGATCTTCTCGGGGATCGATCTCACCCTCGGCCCGGGCTTCCACGCCATCCAGATGCCCGGCGGGCCCGGACAGACCACGCTCCTCCTGACGGTGGCGGGCCGGTTCAAACCGACTCACGGCACCCTGACCGTGCTCGGCGACACCACGCCGCGGGCCATTCGGCGGCACTGCGCGATTGCGGCCTTCGCCGACATCGACGACCTGGAGGACGCGGTGACGGTCGAGACCGTGCTCGCCGAGCAACGTCGATGGCTGGCGCCGTGGTATTCGCCGATACCGCGGCAGGGCGGGCGGGCCGAAATGGAAGAGGTGTTCGGCGACACTCCCGCGCCGTCGCCGGACACCTACATCGTCGAATTGTCGGACCTGGAACTGTTTCTGCTGCGCATCACCCTGGCGACGCTGTCGAAGCGGCCGATCCTGGTGGTCGGCGACCTCGAGCAGGTACGCGACAACGCCCGCCGCCAGATCGCGGTGGACCGACTCGGCGCGATCGCCGCGCAGCGCACCGTCGTCGTCGGGGTGACCAACCCACTCGGCACCGACGCACCCGACCACGAACTACACGATCACCGGACCGAAGGAGACTGACGATGCTCGCTGGACTCGCATTCGGTTCAGAAATCAAGCGTTTCGGCCGCAGCCGCATGACCCGCACCGCGATTGTCGTGTTGATGCTGCTGCCACTGGTTTACGGCGCGCTGTACCTGTGGGCGTACTGGGATCCCTTCGGTCACACCAACAAAATGCCCGTGGCGCTGGTCAACTCCGATCGCGGCGCCGTGGTGTCCGGGCAGCAGTTCAACGCCGGTGCCGAGATCGTCAAGAGCCTGACCGCCGACGGCAGCCTGGACTGGCACGTCGTCAGCCTTCAGGATGCCCGTAGCGGGGTCGACCACGGCAAGTACTACTTCATGGTCGAACTGCCACCGGATTTCAGCGCGGCGATCGCGTCGCCGGTGACGGGGCAACCGAAGAAGGCCAACCTGATCGCCGTGTACAACGACGCCAACAACTACATCTCGACAAGCATCGGCCGCACCGCGATCAGTCAGGTGCTCAATGCCGTATCGTCCCGGATATCCGGCCAGGCCGTCAATCAGATGCTCTCCGTGGTGGTTTCGTCGGGCTCCGGCGTCAAACAGGCCGCCGATGGGGCCGCCCGGCTCGACGACGGCGTCGGGCAACTGCTGACCGGCCTGGACACCGCACGGGCGGGGTCGGAGACGCTGGCCACCGGCGCCAAACAGCTTTCCGACGGAATCAATCAGGCCACTGACCCGCTGGTCGCCGTCAGCAAGGCCGTGTCGCAGATCGCCGGTAACACCGAACAACTCCAGCAAGGCGCAACCGCACTGCAGCAGGCCAATGATCAGATCGGCGCCATCGGCACAGCGCAAGACGCCGCGGCGAATGCACTGACGTCGGTGATCGACCAGCTGTCCGCTCGACAAGATCCGTTGGCCAACAACCTACGCGGCATTCAGGACCAGCTCCGGGGACACCAGCTCACACCCCAGATCCGCCAGCAGCTCACCGACGCGCAGAACGCGGCGATCGCCATGACATCGGGATTGCGCAACCCCGGCTCCCCGCTGGGGTCGGCGCTCGACCAGGTCGGCAGCAAGGGCCGCGATCTGTCCAACAAGCTCACCCAGCTTCGCGACGGGGCTCAGCAGGTGGCTACCGGAAACGCCCAGTTGGCAAGCGGCATAGCCAAACTCGACGACGGCGCCAAGCAGCTCAAGGCGGGATCGGCCGAACTCGCGACCAAGCTGGCCGACGGAGCCAAGCAGGTTCCCGATTGGAGCGACCAGCAGAAGGATGCCGTCGCCGACACCATCGGCGGCCCCGTCCAACTCGAAGCCTCGCACGAAAACGCCGCACCCAACTTCGGCACCGGCATGGCGCCATTCTTCCTCACGCTGGCGTTGTTCTTCGGCGCGCTCGTGCTGTGGATGGTGTTGCGACCCTTGCAGACCCGACCGATCGCCGCGGAGGTGCTGGCGATCCGCGTGGTGCTGGCCAGCTACCTGCCCGCGGCGGCGATCGCGGTATTGCAAGCCACCATCCTGTACTGCGTGGTGCGATTCGCTCTGGGCATGCATGCGGTGCACCCCGTCTCGATGCTGGCGTTCATGGTTCTCATCTCGTGTTCGTTCGTGGCCGCGACGCAAGCGATCAACGCCCTGGTCGGCCCGGCGGTCGGCCGCGTGCTGCTGATGGCGCTGCTGATGCTGCAGCTTGTCAGCGCCGGCGGGATGTATCCCGTGGAGACCACGTCCAAGCCGTTCCAGGTCTTGCACGTTTTCGATCCGATGACCTACGGCGTCAACGGGCTTCGGCAGCTCATCCTCGGCGGCATCGATCATCGACTGTGGCAGGCGATCATCGTGCTGCTCGGTATATGGGCTGTGGCGCTGGCGATCTCATGCCTGTCGGCGCGACGTCATCAGCTGTGGAACCTCGAACGGCTGATACCGGCGATCAAGATGTAGGCCCTTGGGGTGTCTGCGGAATCGGAAGCCGCGCGGACTCGTCCAGGTCGACGTCGAGCGCGTTGAGCATCAGCGCCAGACCGGCGTAGCGGCCGATCACCATCAGCACCTCGACGGTGACCTCCGAACCGAGCACCTCGTGCACGTCGCCGAATACCACCGCCGACACGGTGCGGGTGGTCAGCAGCTCGGTCGTCAACCTCAGCACGGCGAGTTCAGCACCCTCGAAACGTCCGTTCTGCCAACCGGAGTCGGTCAGGATGGCGTCGATCTCGTCAGCGCCGACCCCGGCGGTGCGCGCCACATCCCGGTGCTGGCCGAGTTCGTAGGGACTGTCCATCAGATACGCGGTGCGCAGGACGGCGAGTTCGCGCAACCGCAGCGGCAACGTCGTACTCGTCAGCGCCGCGTCGCCGGCCAGCATCCAGCCGGTGAAGACGTTCTCGGCGTTGGCAAGTGCGCGGTAGACATTGAGATTGCCGCGCGCGTTGGTCAATTCGCGGGCCCTACCCGTCATCTGCTCCGGTTCGCGATAGGCGATGCGAGTCATGACACGTCGGTATCGGGATCGACGTCGACGGCATTGAGCACTAACGCCAGCCCGTAGTAACAGCTGACGATCATCAGCAACTCGGTGAGGGCCTCGTCACCCAACGCCGCGCGGCAGGCAGCGAACGAGTCGTCGGTCAGCCGACGGGCGGTGCACAGTTCGGTGACGAGGTCGAGCACGAGCCGTTCGGTGTCGGTGAAGTCGTCGGCGTCGAGATCACCCAGGATCGCGTTGATCTGCTGTTCGGTCAGCCCGGCACTGCGGGCGATCCCGGTGTGCTGGCTCAGCTCGTAGCGCGAGCGCTGTAGATGGGCGACCCGCAGGATGACCGCCTCCCGCGTCCGCGGGCTGAAGGTGGGGCTGTCGAACAGTTCGTCGACCAGCTGTGTCCAGCCGGCGAACACGCGTGGCGCGTTGGCCAGTATTCGAAACGCGTTGAGCTTCCCGCGCCGCGTGGTGAAGTCGCGGATCGATGCCGGCTGCGCCTCGAGGTCGGCCGGCGGTATGCGTGACATGGGTGTGCTCCCTGGGCTATTCAGCGCTGTCGGACAGGACGAAGGTCCAGTCCAGGGTCACGAACGGCACGTTGACGGTTGTCCCGTCCGGGGCAACGCCGGGCTCGTGACGCACGAAATCCGCCTGCAGCGACTCGACATCGGCGAACACCGCGTCGCGGTTGATATACGGGTCGTCGCGATAGAACAGTTGAGTGATCAGCGACTGATACCCGTCAGCGTGCAACCAGAAATGCACGTGCTGGGGACGCATGACGGACCGGTTGGCGCCGCGCATGATTTCCCCGCAGGGGCCGTCGGTGGGCACCGGGTAGTAGCGGGGCGTGATGGACCGGTACCAGAATCGACCGTCGTCGTCGGTGGTCAACAGCGCCCGCATGGCGAACTCGTCGTGCAGCTTCTCGGTCTGCTGGACGTCGTAGAACCCCTCGCCGTCGCTGTGCCAGGTGTCGACGTGCGCGCCGGCAACCGGTTCGCCGCGCTCGTCGACGACGCGGCCGGTGACGAACATCGGCGTGCCGGACACACCATCGGAGATGTCATCGCCGTTGTCGGCAGTGGGCCGGCCCGCCACGTAGAACGGACCGAGCAGCGCCGACGACGTGACCGACGACCCGGCGTGCTGGTTGATCCTGTCCAGCAGCATGCTGAATCCCAGTATGTCGGACAGCAACATGACCTCCTGACGGGTGGAACTGGAGACCTTACCCACCCGCTCGAGGAAATCCATTGCGGCGAACCATTCCTCGCCGGTCAGGCGCACGTCGCGGGCGAAGTCGTGTAGGTGCTGCACCAGACTCACGAACACTTGCCGGAACCGGTCATCGGTCGCGGTGTCGAAGCTCCGTTGGACGGCTTCGGTGATGGTGTGTTCGGTCAGGTCGGGTGACATGGCATGGCCTCTCTGCGTAATTGCTACGTTAGGGCCGGATCACGACGCGGCCGGCGGTGTGGTCGGCGACGGCCTGGTATGCCGCCGCCGCGTCGTCGAGCGAGTACGTGGCGGCGATGGGGAGCGGCCGAAACTTCCCGGACTCGAAATACGGTGCCATCGCCTCGAGGCGTCGCGCGGAGTCGACCGCGGTCAGCTTGCCGCTGTCGGTGCCGAGGATGCGGGTTTCGTTGTGGTACAGGTCGAGTAGGTTGATTTCCACGCTGGGTGAGCCGACGGCGCTGATCACCACAAGCCTGCCGCGCAGTGCCAGTGCGGCCAGCGCCGCCGGCGTGGTCACGCCTCCCACGGCGTCATACACCACGTCGGCTCCCCGCCCGCCGGTCCGTCGCTTGATCGCTTCGACCACATCAGCGGCCGGGTCGAAGACAACGAAGTCGTCGATGACAGCCGCGGCGGGTGTATCGACTGCGGGCGGGCGACGATCCACTCCGATCACTGTGGCGCCGAGCGCATGAGCGACTTGCGCCACGGCTCCCCCGACCCCGCCGGAAACCCCGAACACGGCGATGGTTTCGTCCCCCGACAGAGCCGCGGTTTCCACCGCCCCGTACCAGGCGACGACGAAGTTGACCCCGACGGCCGAGGCTTCGTCGAAGCTGAGTCGCTCAGGCTTGCGCACCAGGGCCTCCACCGGCATCGCGATCAGCTCCGCGTGTGACCCGTCGCGGGTGAACCCGATGTCCCCGCCGGTGCCCCACACCGGGATCCCGGTCCATTCCGGCGGCCCGCTGACCACCACTCCGGCGAAGTCACGTCCGGGTGTTCGCGGGAGCACCGTCCAATCCATCGCGCCGGCAACGTTTTTGACGTCCGACGGGTTCACCGAAGCGGCGTCCACCCGGATCACAGCTTCGTGCGCTGTCCCCGCCGGGTCCGGCAGATCCGCGATGTGCAGAACTCCCGGATCGCCGAATTCGGTGAAACGCAGAGCCCGCATGACTGATCTTGTCGGCGCTAGGTGAGCCGCGCGAACTCTTTCTGCAGTCCGTCCAGGTATTTCAGCGTCTGATCGCGCGGCTCGGTCGGCAACTCCACAACCACATGATCGACGCCGATGTCGCGGTATCGTTCGATTTCCGACGCCGTGGATTCGCCTATATGCATGGCGATCACCGGCACGTCGGCACCGGCGACGGCGCGCAGTTGCTCGAGCTGCCCGGACAGTGCGTCGGCCGACGGCCCCAACGACAACCACCCCGCACCGAGTTTGGCAATGCGCTCGAAATTGGCGGGTCCTCCACCGATATACAGCGGCGCGTAGGGCTGGGTCTGCGGCTTGGGCCAACTGTAGATGGGGTCGAAGTCGACGAATTTCCCGTGGAATTCCGCCTTTTCGTTGATCCAGATCTCGACCATCGCCTGGAGCCGTTCGTCCACCAGGCGCCCCCGCACGCGGGGGTCGGCGCCGTGGTTGGCGATCTCTTCGCGGAGCCAGCCGACGCCCACGCCGAACCGAAATCGTCCGTTGGAGATCAGGTCCAGCGAGGTGACTTCCTTGGCGGTCTGGATCGGGTCGCGCTGCGCGACGAGTGCGATGCCGGTACCCACGATGAGTGTCTCGGTCGCGACGGCGGCCGCCGTCAGTGCCACGAATGGATCCAGGGTGCGGTAGTACTTTCGCGGTATCGGGCCGCCCATCGGGTAGGGCGTCTTGGCGTCCACCGGGATATGCGAATGCTCGGCCACAAACAATGAAGCAAAGCCGCGTTCTTCCAACCCGGGACCCAACTCTGTCGGCCCGATTCCCTCGTCGGTCAAAAATGTCAGCACACCGATCTGCATGCTCGCTCCCATCGGCCTAATCCGTCGGCGCGGACGCCTCGCCCGCCCTGGTGTTGCGGCGCACCGCGCCCCACAGTCCGGTACCAACGCCCACGGCGGCGCCCCCTATTCCGATGAGCCGCTGCGAGCGTGCCATCTCGTGGTGGACGCTGATCCCTCCGAGCAGGTCAGCCGCGTCCGCGCCCGCCGATGCCAGTAGCCACCCGCGGGTGTTCCTGCCGCGCAATGCCGACACCGCAAGGAGGCCGCCGATCAGCGCGTCCCGGTATCCCATCGACCGCAGCAGTAGCTGGGTGGTCGGCGTGGGTTTGTCCGGATCTCCCCACCACCGGTTGGCGCGCAGCGGGTCGACGAGGAACGAGATCCCGGAAGCAAGTCGGATACTGCCGACAGCGAGGCCGAAACGATCGATAGTCATGATCGGCAGCTTAGGAGTCGCTACTGTCGACCGCGGCGCCATTCAGGCGAAAGCGCAGCGGTAGGAGGGTTGGCCGGAGATGCCGGATTCAGCAGCCGAGGCGTCCGCGGCCGCCTCAGCGCCGAGGTTTGAACCTGACGAACGATGGGTGCCCGCCGACGAGCGACGGTTCGGCCTGGACCGGCGCACCCTTGTGCCGACGCTGGTGGTGTTCGCCATCGTCATCACGATGGCGGTGGTGTTGCCCGTCATCAACGCGTCGGTGCCTTACCACGACATCGTTAGGGCCGGTGATGTTCTGGAACTCGAGGGCGGCGTGACGTTTGTGCCGGAGGCCGGTTGGGGCATCACGTCCGGTTTGCGCGCAGGCCATGCCCCGCTGTCCGGCCAGTACCCCGCTACCGCCGTGGTCGAGGACGGGGCGCTGAAATTCACCGTCCGCACCGGGCCGTTCCACGGCGACACCGGACAGTTGATCGACCAGATCGAGACGACCTCTGAGGCGCTGAATCGCGGTCGCGGCGTGCGCATTACCGGGGCACCCAGCACGCTGATGACCACGCAGGGCAAAGAGGGCGCGTCGGTGCACGTCACCGGACCGCATACGTCCGGTGTGATCGCCGCCTTCGTGTTCGGCAGCCGTGGAGTCGAAGCAGTAGCGACGGGCCCGTCCGACGCCAACTCGGAACCCAGTGTTGCGGTGCTCCGGATGATCGGCAGCATCAGCCAGATCGACAACGGCAAGCAATGACCGCGCCGTCGCTCGCCGAACTCGACCGCGCCCGCGATGAGGCGCTCGACCTCTCCGGCTGGGGACGGCGGTTCGTCTTCTATCAGCCACGTAACTTGGCCTTCTGGGCATATCTGGGTCTGGTCGGCATCGGAATCCTCAATTTCATCTCAACGCTCGCCCGCGAATACAACGCCTACGGCGAAGCGATCGGGCTGGCGGTGACGTCATTCGCCATCTACGCCGGATTGTTCTGGTGGTTCACCGATCGCGTCGACCACTACGCCAAACTGCCGCACAAGCTGATGGTCATCGCCTTCTTGTGGGGTGGCTTCGCAGCCACCGGAACGATGGCCGCGAACGCCAACGACGCGATTCTCGCCCTGTACAGCAAGACGTTCGGCCAAGTGTGGGCGCTGAATTGGGGCCCGGGGCTCGCCGCCCCGTTCACCGAAGAGCTGGCGAAAGGTTCCGGCCTGCTGCTGCTGATCGCGTTGGCGCAGCGGCAAATCCGAACGGCCTTCGACGGGTTCATCCTGGGCGCGTTCATCGGGTTGGGCTTCCAGATCGTCGAGGACATCAGCTATGCGATGACGTCCGCGGGTACTCAGTTCGGCGCCAACCAGATTGGCGCCTCCGCGGGGACCATCATCCTGCGCATGGTCAGCGGGGTGGCCGCGCACATCCTTTACAGCGCCATCTTCTGCGCCGGAATCGTCTATCTCCTCGGCCGGCCCGCCGAACCACGCAGGATCGGGCGCGGTCTGCTGCTGATCGCGATTCCGATGCTGCTGCACGGAACATGGGACTCGATCGCGGCGCTGGCCGGTACCAACGCGCTCACGATGATCGGACTGCTCCTCGGCACCATCGCCATCGCACTGATAATCGTCGCGCGGGTGTACAAACTGACCGTCACCCGAGAACGGGAGTTCGTCCGCGCGGTGATGGCCCCCGAGCAGGCTCGCAACGTCATCACACCGGTCGAACTCGATGCGATGGCCGGTAAACGCAAGGCGCGCAAGGCATATCGCAAAGCCGGCCGCACTCGGGGCGAACGCAGACGCGCCCGCTACATCCTTAACGCCGCCTATGCGTTGGCCGACGAACTGGCCGCGTCGCGCGGCGCCGACACCGACCGGGTGCGCTTCGCACGTTCGGAGGTCGGCAGAATTCGGGCGGGTCTGCCGTCGCCGTGGTGAGTCAGCACTTACGACGAGCCTTCACCGTTCGGCTCCCGCGCGAGCAGCCAGCCGGCGCAGCAGCGCCGACCGACCGCCGTTGGGAACGGTGTGCACCGCATGTCCCGCCAGGCCGAAGCCGCCGAGCAGCTGGTTGGCGGCCACCCACCCGGTTGTCGCGGCACGCTCCATCAATGCCACCGGCAGGTCGATGCGAATCCCGTCGCCCGCCAGCACCACTCGCGAATCCGGTGTCTGCACAGTGGGCCGATCGGTGAAGTCGCCCGGGGCGAAACGGGGACAGTCGTCCCGTCGCAACAGGCGCTCGTCGAGGATCGCCGCGCCGAAGGTCTCCGGGTACAGTTCGTGCATGCGAGCCACCAGAGCGTCACGCACCTCGTCGCCGGAGCCCGTCACCGAATAGGCGTGTAGCTCCACCACCGAACCGCCTGTGCGAGCGGCCCATTGCGCGGCTTCGCGTTCGTAACGCTCCAGGACACTGACATTGTCCAAAGGTGGACGGCCGCCCGTCCCGACAAATGCCGCTCGATCAGCGCGCAGTGGGCGGTCCAGCCACAACCGCAGTACGACGAACGGCGGCGCGGTGTGAAGATCGGCGACCCGGCGCCGCCATCCGGCATCGCCCAGGCCGGGTGATCCCGCGACAATGTGACGCAAGCCGGCCACATCGGTGGCCAGAACAACCGCATCCGCGGCGAATTCTCTATCCGTGCCGCAGTGCACCCGCACGTCGGAGGCCAGCGAGAGGCCGTCGACAGTGAGTCCAGTGTGAAACCGGACACCGTTGTCCTCCAGGTACTTCCGCAGCGGGTCCCACAGTGCGACTTCGAAATTCGCATTGGCCACGTCGAACGTCAGCCCCTCACTGGAACCGAGGAAGTAAATGTGGAACATCGTCACAAGCTCGGCAGCCGACAGAAACTCCGGCCTGGCGAAGAAGCTGCGGGCGAACACCTCGAATGCCAGATGCCGGGCAGCGTCGGGAAAGTTTATGTCGCTCAGGAATGTTCCGGCGTCTCTGTCGTCAAGTTGGTAGTAGGTCCGGGGCACCGACACCGTCGCCAGCGGTGCGGCGGCCTTGGCGTCCAGCCGAATCAGGTCGCGCAGCCGGAATGTCGGGCTGCGCATCGCGAACGCCAGCGCATTCAGTGGTGGCGTGCGGGGCAGGCCGCGGAACGTGTCGCGGCGTCCGAGCGCGTCGACCAACGGATAGTCATCGACCGCCCTGAGCGCCGACAGGTGCGGATCCGCCCGCCGTAGCAAGCTCCGCAAGTTGTAGTACTGGCGGAAAAACGCGTGAAAACCCCGGTTCATGGCCGCTACGGAACCGTCGGCCAGGGTGTCGGGCCATCCGCCGACCCGGCCGCCGAGGTAGTCGCAGGCTTCCACGACGTCGACCCTGACTCCGCGCTCGCACAGGCCGGCCGCGGCAGCAAGGCCGGCGATTCCGGCGCCCACGACGACCACATGCGGCACCCGCGCCAAGGCACTGGCGTCGGTCAGGCCCGGCGATGCCGGCAGCGTCTGACGTTGCCGATCCGTCACGTTCATCGCTGCTCACCTACTCCCGTGCCGGAGCCGCGCGCCCCAGGCCCGGGTGATGCCCGCGGTGGCGACGGCGAGTCGCCGCGGCTTGCCGACGGTGGCGCGCTGACTGAAGATCTCGAAATCGAGCTCCTCGATCCGTTCCAGGATCTCCGAGTACAGGGTCAGTGCCGCTGCCACACACGGACGCGACACCGGGGCCAGCATCTCAATTCCGGTTCGGGCCTGCTCGTAGACGCCGCGGACAATCGCATGCTGCTCGACCATTGCCCGACGTACGCGAGGATCGGTGCGCCGATTGGTGTGGCACCAGGCCAGCACGTCGCGGTCAACGCCGTGGGCGGCGAGCTCGTCGGCCGGCAGATAGACGCGGCCACGCCGCAGATCTTCGTCGACATCCCTGATGAAGTTGGTGAGCTGAAACGCTTTTCCGAGCGCGGCGGCGCGCGGCGCGGCGTCCTCCCTCGGGCCGACGGTTCCCAGAATCGGCAGCACCTGCAGCCCGATCACTTCCGCCGAGCCGTACATGTAGCGCTCCAGCGCGGCACGGTCCGGGTAGTCGGTGACGGTCAGGTCCATCCGCATCGAAGCCAGGAAATCGTCGAAGAGGTCCCATCCAATGTCGTACTTGCGCGAGACGTGGACCACCGCCGTCAACGTCGGGTCGTCGCCGCACGGCTGGTTCTTCACCAGGCTGTTGAACAAAAGCATGGACAGCTCCTGAAGCTGCTGTGCCCGCAGGTCCACGTCGCGAGCAGCATCGAAGTCGTCGAGAATGTCGTCGGCGCGCCGGGCGAACCCGTACAGCGCGTGCACGGCGGGCCGCTGCCTGGGCGCCAACAACCGGGTAGCCAGAAAAAAGGTTTTGCCGTGACGGGCGTTGATCGCGCGACACCGCCGGTAGGCCTCCCGCAGCGACGGGTCACCCACGCCGGCAGCGTCGAGTTCCGAGCCGATCACCGCTGGTAAACCTTGCGATTCAGGTGTCGTGCCGACACTCCGGTGATCCGATCCGCAGCCAGCCGCCCAGACAGGATCGCGGTGGGCACGCCCACACCGGGCACCGTCGACGAGCCGGCCAGCACTACGTTATCGACCCCGCGCACAGTGTTGGCGGGCCGAAACGGACCGGTCTGGCTGAAGGTGTGCGCCAACGCAAACGGTGTGCCCGCCGCCATTCCCTGACGGGCCCAATCGGCGGGAGTCACCACGTGCAGCAGCTCGGCGTCGTCGCCGAGCGCAGGGAGCCGCTTCCTGACCGCACCCAGCATCTGCTCGACGTACGTCGACGAGATGTCGTCCCAATTCACCTTGCCCACTTGGGTATTCGGCGCGGGAGCCAGAATGTAGAGAAGATCGCGACCGGGCGGCGCCAAAGTCGGGTCACTGGCAGTCGGTCGGGTCACCAGCAGCGACGGATCGCCCATCACGCGTCCGTCGTCGATGATGTCGCGGAAGGTCTGCTGCCAGGCGTCGCCGAACAAGATTGTGTGGTGCCCGATTTCGTTGTCGAGCGCGCTGCACCCGACGTGCGCGACGACGGCCGACGGCGCCGGACGCAACCGCAGCAGCCGCCGCGGCGTACGGCCCAGCAGCCGATACGTGTCGGGGAGCTCGGTGGTGAGCACCACCGCGTCGGCAAGAACCCGCTGTCCGCCCGACGTATGCACCGCGGTAACCCTGGAGCCGCTCCACTCCAGCCCGGAAACCGATGAGCCATAGACGAATTTGACTCCTGCGTCCGCCGCGGCGGCGGCCATCGCGTCGGGCAGCGCCCGCATCCCGCCGCGCGGAAAATAAACTCCGGCGATGGTGTCCATGTATGCGATCACCGCGTAAACCGCCAACGCGCTCTGCGGAGGAACCCCCGCATAAAGCGCTTGGAAGGTGAACACCCGCAGCAGCCGCTCGTCGTTGACGAACCGGCGCACCATCGTCTCCCAGCGCCGAAAGCCGCCCAGCGCGATGAGGCGGACCAGCTGCGGTGTCATCAGCGAGAGCGGTGAGTCGAAGTTGGCACCGATGAACCCGTCGAATTCGTTGCGGTACAGCTTGGTCAGCCATTCGCGTAGCTGCAGATAGGCATCGGCGTCCCGACGTCCGGCGAACCGTTCGACTGCGTTGAACATCGCCGTCGTGTCGGTGTGGACCTGCAACGTGCTGCCGTCAGCGAACATCGCCCGATAGGCCGGGTGCACCGGCTGTAGTTCGATGCGGTCAGTGAGCGTTTCGCCGACCGCCGCGAAAGCCTCGTCGATGATGTCGGGCATGGTCAGCACCGTCGGTCCGGTGTCGAGGCGATAGCCGGAAATGTCGGCACGACCGACTCGGCCGCCGGGATGCTCACCGCGTTCGACCACGGTGACGGTGCGACCGCGGCCGGCCAAATGCAGCGCCGTGGACAATCCGGAAAGGCCGGCGCCGACGACGACGACTTGGTCGGTTCTTCCATCAACGGTGCGCATCAGGCGGTCCTTTCAGCGCAGACGACGGCCATGTCTTTCAGTGCGGCGCGGGTTATTTCGGGAATGCGGGCAGTGTCGAGGCAGTCCAGCGCCCGGGTCAGACGCTCGTCGATGAGTTGTTCGATCCATTGCACGGCACCGCTGACGGTGATCAGGGCTCGCCAGCGTTCGGCGTCAGCAGGGCCCAGCGCCGGACTGCTCATCAGTTCGGCCAGCTGCCGCCGCAGTCCGGCGTCGGCCAGTTGATGAGCGGCGACGACCACGCTGGTGGCCTTCTGCGCTGTGAGATCGGTGTCGACCGATTTGCCGGTCACTGTCTGTGACCCGAACACTCCGAGGAGGTCGTCCCGCAGTTGAAAAGCCTCGCCGATGGCGGAGCCGTAGCCGGCGAGGGCGGCGAGAACCTCCGGTGCGCAGCCGGCCATCGCCCCTCCGATCTCCAAGGGCCGCCGAACCGTGTAGTTGCCCGATTTTCGCCTCAGCACGTCGAGAACTTCGTCGAGCGTCGGGAAGGAATGAGAATCGTTGACCAGATCGGCGAATTGACCGATCGCCAACTCGATGCGCATATCGTCGTAGCGGCGCCAGGCCCGGGCGAGCGCTCCAGCGTCGATTCCACTCTCGCGCATCATTTTCTCTCCCCACACCAGGCACAGGTCGCCAAGCAGTACCGCTGCCGACTCCCCGAACCGGTCCGACGAACCCGTCAGCCCGCGCTCGCGGTGCCAACGACCGAACGACACGTGTGCGGACGGCCGCCCCCGGCGTAACGCCGATTCGTCCATGACATCGTCTTGCATGAGCGCGAACGCGTGAAAAAGCTCGAGGCTGGCCGACGCGCGCAGCGCCGACTCGTCGTCCTGCGCACCGCACAACCAGCCCAGGTACATGAACGTCGAGCGCACGTACTTGCCGCCGTCGACGAAGCCCGCGAGTACCTCGAACGCGACGTCGACGTTGGTGCCACCGAGGTCGGTACGGCACTGATTCGCCACGAATTCGATGAGGTGTGTGCGCACGGCGGCGCGCACGTCCGCACGCCAGTGGGACCGACCGCCGGTACCTGAATAGCTTCGGTACTCACGCTTGCGGCGATGCGGCGGAGCCAGCGCCCGCGGCACGCCGTTACGAGTGCTCAACTGCGCGCCTTCGCGCAGTGGCCGCGGTACGAATCCGCAGACATTCGAGCTCGCATGTCCTGCAACTCAGTGCTAGCCACCTATCTACACCCCGTTCGGTCCGGCTGACAGTCACGCTGGCGGTCCGCTCGCGTCGCGGCTCCACGCGTGCCGACATTGAACGCGTGCCTAATTAGTTCGGAGCCTGGGGGGGCTTGGATGGGTGACGGTGAAAAAAACTTGTCGCGCCTCTGAACACGGCTTTTCATGCCCGCGAGACGGATTCGCTGATGCCGATGCGCCGGTGCAGGCGCGCCAAGGGTGCGGGTGCCCACCAGTTCCATCGGCCGAGGATGTGCATGCAAGCCGGTACCAGAATCATCCGGACCAAGGTCGCGTCGACGAAGACAGCCAGGGTCAGGCCCACCCCGAACATGCGCATGAAGGAGACCTGCGCGGCGATCAGCGCGGTGAACGAGATCAACATGACCAGGGCCGCGGTTGTGACGACACGCCCGGTGTAGGCCACACCGAGTGCCACGCTCTCGTCGTTGTCGGCGCGGGTGCGTTCGCTCGCCAGCCAGAATTCGCGGATCCGTGAGATCAGGAACACCTCGTAGTCCATGGACAGTCCGAACGCGATGCAAAACAGCAGCACTGGCATGTTGGCGACCAGCGTGCCTGTGGGTGTGGTTCCCAACGCGCCCAGATGGCCGTCCTGAAAGATCCACACCAGCGCGCCGAATGCAGCCGTCAGCGAAAGCACATTGAGGATCACGGCTTTGACGGGTAGGACCACACTGCCCGTCAGCAGAAACAGCAACACCAATGTCACGGCAGCGATGACGATCAGCACCAGCGGCAGGCGCGAAGTGACGGCGTCGACGCTGTCGCGGTTGATCTGAGCCAGGCCGGTGAGTTCGACGGCACGACCGTCCGGCGCACCAACCTCACGCAGATGATCCAGCTGAGTCTCCGACAACGTCGAGAACAACGGCACGTTGCTGCCGACCGTGAGAAACGCGCTGCCGTCGCTGGCTCCGGCGGGTGCCGTCGGTGGGCCGATCTTGTTCCCGGCGGCAAAGGTGCCCGTCGGCGCGCTGACCGACGAGACGTCGGCGACTCCCGACAGTCTGGCCGCGTAGCGCTCCACATCGGCCGGAGTCAGACCCCTAGCGTCGGGTAGCACAATCGTCACTGCTGTTGCGGAGTTGTCGGTGAAGCCCTCGCGCACCCGATCGCCAACCTGACGCGCAGAAGAAGAGCCCGGTAGGACACGATCGTCGGGGAATCCCCACTTGATTCCCAGGAAGGGCAGACCGAGCACGAGCAGAACCGCCGAGCCGGCCAGGCCGATCACCATCGAGCGCCGCATCACCGACTTCGCCCATCGGTACCAGAAGAATTGCGTCACCGGTCTTCCCGGTGGTTCGTCGCGGTGCTGCAGCCGACGTATCCCACGGCGGACGTCGAGGGCGTCCAGCCGGGGGCCAAGCAACACGATGGCTGCCGGCGTGACGATAAGCGCGGCCAACGCGCATAACGCCACGGTCGCGACGCCGGCGTAGGCGAACGATTTGAGGAAGTACATCGGGAACAACACCATGGCTGCGATCGACAGCGCCACTGTCGTGGCCGAAAACATCACGGTGCGCCCCGCGGTCTGCATCGTCTGGATCAGCGCCTGATCTAGCTCGGCGCCCTCCGCGATTTCATCGCGGTAGCGGCTGACGATCAGCAGTGTGTAGTCAATGGCCAACGCCAGACCCAAAGCGCTGGACAAGCTCAGGGCGAAAATCGACACATCGGTGGTCGTCGCGATCAGACGTAGAACCGATAACGAGCTGACAATCGCCAACCCACCCACCATCACCGGCAGCGCCGCCGCCAGCAGACCCCCGAAGACCCACACCAGCACCACGAAACTGACCGGAAGCGCAATCGACTCCATGACCAGCAGATCCCGCTCGGTCTGTGAGTTGATCTGCGAGTACACCATCCCCGGCCCGCCCGCTAACACCGTCACATCGCGATGTCTGGGCAGCACAGACTGCGCCACCCCATCAGCGAGAGCTTGCGCGCGCGCAGGGCCCTCTTTCTCACCACCGACTATGCCCGCGACGACCAGCCCTGATCGGCCGTCCTTGCTGACCAGATCGGCGACAGCCTGCGGTGGCGCTGTCCATGGCGACACCACATCGACCGCGTACCGCCCGCCCTTGATCCGGTTCACGATGTCCATCCCCGCAGCCCGGGCAGCCGCCCCATGAACGCCGCCGGGCGCAGTGACCATGAACAGCAATTGCACTTCGCCCCGACCGAACTTATCGGCGAGCAGCCCCGTGGCACGCGACGACTCGGCGGACGGATCCTGAAACCCGCCCGCCGACAAGCTCTTCGCGACCGGCGCACCAAAGACTGCGGCGGCGACCATCACCAACGCGGCGACGACAAGAACGCGGCGCGGCGCGGCGATGGCTAGCGTTGCGACCCGATGCAGCACGATCGGCCTCCCTAGCGGGGCTCAAGTGGATCCGTTGCCGCGGAACCGGCGCAGTAAGGGTTCCTCGTCGGCGCTGCGGTGCCCTAAGCCGGTACCTGAATAGCTTGGGTACTCACGCTTGCGGCGATGTGGCGGAGTCAGCGCCCGCGGCACGCCGTTACGAGTGCTCAACTGCGCGCCTTCGCGCAGTGGCCGCGGTACGAATCCGCAGACATTCGAGCTCGCATGTCCTGCAACTCAGTGCTAGCCACCTATCTACACCCCGTTCGGTCCGGCTGACAGTCACGCTGGCGGTCCGCTCGCGTCGCGGCTCCACGCGTGCCGACATTGAACGCGTGCCTAATTAGTTCGGAGCCTGGGCGGGCTTGGATGGGTGACGGTGAAAAAAACTTGTCGCGCCTCTGAACACGGCTTTTCATGCCCGCGAGACGGATTCTCTGACGCCGATGCGCCGGTGCCCACCAGTTCCATCGGCCGAGGATGTGCATGCAAGCCGGTACCAGAATCATCCGGAGCAAGGTCAGCGTTCGGCGACGAGCATTGACAATCCGGTGCGGCGGCTGTGATAGTGATCCCACGTTAAGTGAAAACGCTGTTCTCATTTAACGCCCTGCGACGGCGGAGGAAATGTGAGCGCTGGACAGGGTCCGCTAGCGTGGTTGCCGCACTCGATCGCCGAGGCGTCGCTGACCGGCGAGGACGTCGACCCAGCTCAGGCGTGGTCGCATCTGATGAGCCGGCTCGAGAGTGCAGCCGAGATCGTCCACAACGATCAGGTGACTCGGAATCGGATTGACCTCGCGGCCGGGATGCGGCACCTCCTGGTGCTGCTCGCGGCCGGTATCGACGAGGCGTTGCGGTTCGACGCCGATCCCATCCTGTCCGTTCAGCGCACCAGCACGGACGACATCGTCAGTTGGGGAATGGAATGCCCGGACTGTCTGTACACCCGCGCCGCGTTGCGGGGCGGTGAGAGCTACCGGTTATTCGGCAACCGGGGCACCGCCCGATACGTCGGATTGCAGACGATGAACGGTATCGCCTCCACCGCAAACGAATTGGTCGACGAGCTGGACATCGACAAGGACGGCAACTTTGAAGTCATCTTGTCCGCCGCGCAACACGACGGAAACTGGATGCGGATCGACGGCGATCACCCGACGCTGACGGTGCGACATTTCTTCTACGACTGGGACACCGAGCAACCGTCATCGCTGCAGATCGAACGAGTCGGCCCGCCGGTCGCCGCTGAAAAGCCAACCGTCGCATTGGATGCCTCGGTGCCGCGGCAACTGGTCGCACTGGGTGATTTCGTCCACGACAACCTGCAGTTCTTTCTGCAGTTCGGCGGCGCACCGCCGGCCAACGGATTCCTGCCCCCGATCGACCGCACCGCGATGGGCGCCGCCGCCGAGAACAAGCCGGTGATCGGCCGGTGGGAGCTCGCTCCTGACGAGGCGCTGATCCTCGAAGTCGAACCACCGCAAGGGGTTTACTGGAGCTATTCGCTCGGCAACCCGTGGTGGGAGACGATCCACTACGGTCGTCATCAATCCAGCCTCAATGCGCATCAAGCCGCTGTCGACTCCGACGGGCGGGTGCGGGTGGTGCTCAGCGAGCGCGACCCCGGAATCGCGAACTGGCTCGACACCGCGGGCTACAGCAACGGCGCGATGATCTTGCGCTGCGTGCGCACCGAGACCGCGCCGACCCCGCAAGTCCGGCTGGTCTCGTTCGACGACCTGGGGTCGGAGCTGCCCGCTGACACCACGCGGATCACCCCCGACGAGCGGTCCGCCGTGCTCGAACGACGTCGGCGTGCCGTACACGAAAGGTTCAGAGTGTGACGTTCTCAGCAGACGAACTCGAAGACGGGGCCCGCGCCGCAACCGGTCTGGACGATTTCGGGTCACCCTACTACCGGGAAGGACTCGAGCGCACCGTCGAGTCGCTGAACACCGAAGCCGAACTGTCCGAGATGGGCGGGGTCATTCAGCACGCGACCATCAGCAACGCACTGATTCAGCGACTCAAGGTCGAAGCGACCTACGCCGAGCACCCCGAAATCGACGAAGAAGTGGTCGGTGGCCCGGTCTTCGTCATCGGACTCCCCCGCACCGGAACCACCGCGCTGAGCCAGCTGGTGGCCGCCGATCCGCAGTTCAGGTCGTTGCGAATGTGGGAATCGCAAGCGCCGACACCGCCCCCGGAGGCCGCGACTCAGCACGACGATCCCCGGATCGCGCAGGCCGAAGCAGGCCTGCAGATGCTGAACGATATGTTCCCGCTGATGAAGACGCTGTACAACTCCGAGCCGACGGCTCCGACCGAATGCCAGGATCTGATGGGCATGAGTTTTCGGACTTTCCATTTCGACGGCGTCGTGCGAGTCCCGGGTTACCTTGCCTGGCTGATGGATTGCGATATGGTTGAGACCTACACCTTTCATCGTCGCGTCCTGAAACTTCTGCAGTGGCACTGCCCGCCCGTGCTGTGGCACCTGAAGACCCCGGTGCACATGTTCGCGCTCGACGCGCTTGTGGAGGCCTACCCGAACGCGAAATTCATGTGGAGTCACCGTGATCCGGCCAAAGTGATGGGTTCGGTGTGCAGCCTGATCCGATACGTCCGCAGCTGGAGCAGCGACCGCGACGACCCCGAGGAGCTCGGCGCCGAGCAACTGGACAGCTGGGCCGAAGCCACCCGGCGTGCGATGAACTTCCGGAAACGCTTCGGCGACCAGCGATTCGCCGATGTCTCGTTCGCCGACTTGCAGACCGATCCGATCAAGGCCTTGGCGACCGCATATGACCGGCTGGGCCTGACGTTCAGCGATGACACCGAACGGTCGGTCGAGCAGTGGGCCCGCGGCCACGAACCGGGCTCTCGGGGCGCACACGATTACGACCTGGCCGAGTACGGTCTGACCCCCGACGGTGTTCGCGAACGATTCGCGGAATACCTGCGAACCTACGACGCGACCGCATGACCCAGCCCGCGACGCGGCGACGGGACAAACTTGCCCCCGATCCTGACGTGCGGCGCGCGATTCTGGCCGCCGCATCGAAATCTGTTCGTGAGCAAGGTGTTCGAGGACTCAGTATCGCCGCGGTTCTTGATCGCGCACAATTGAGCACCCGAGCGTTCTACCGGCACTTCGACTCCAAAGACGAGTTGGTTGCCGCGGTCTTCCTGGATATGGCGCGCGTGGAAATGCGACGGCTCAGAAGAAAGATTGCGAAGGCCGCCACGCCGGTCGAAGCGGTCGCGGCGTGGATCGACGGCCGACTGGACTTGGCCTTCGACGACAACATCAAATCCGATCTGCGTCAGCTGTCGATGGAAGCCCAGTCGCAGATGTTCGCCTCCCCCGAGCTGATCCAGCCGGCCTACGCCCAAATGCTCGAGCCGCTTATCGAACAGCTGCAACGCGGCCTCGACGATGGCTCCTTCCACGGCATCGATCCGGCGACCGACGCTCAGTCGATCCAGGGTGTGGTGTGGGCGTGCACCGAACGACACTGGGCGACAAGCGATTGCCAACGCAACGAGATTCGCCGTACCGCGTTCCAATTCTGCCTGCGCGGTCTCGGCGTGGCGCCCGAAACCGTCACACAACTCACTCGACTCACCTGAAAAGAGGAAGACCGTGGACCTGGGTTTCACCGGATCGAATGCCGTCGTCACTGGCGGCAGCAAGGGTATGGGGCTGGCCATCGCAGAATGCCTTGCCGCCGAAGGAGCCAACGTTGCCGTGATGGCCCGCGGCAGAAGCGCGCTCGATGCCGCGGTGGATGCGCTTCGGGCCGCCGGAGCCCCGGACGCGATGGGGATCAGCGTCGACATGACTGATGCGGCGTCCATCGCCGACGGCTTCGCCGCCGTGTCCGAACGCTGGGGATCGCTGAACAGCCTGGTGCACACCATCGGTCCCGGCGACGGCTATTTCGAGCAGATGGAGGATGCCGACTGGGACGCCGCGTTCGCGCTGGGCACCATGTCCGGCGTGCGCTCGATTCGCGCCGCGCTGCCCATGCTGCGCGCCGCGGAATGGGCCCGAATCGTCACCCTGTCCGCGCATTCCATCCAGCGACAGAACCCTCGCATCGTCGCCTACACCGCTGCCAAAGCAGCGCTATCCAGCATCACCAAGAACCTGTCGAAAAGCCTTGCCAAAGATGGCATCCTGGTGAACTGCGTCTGCCCCGGCACCATCGTCACGGCCAGTTTCACCGAAAACCTCAAAGACATTCTCGCTGCCGACGGCCTGGACGCCACCGACCCGCGTGACGTGATGACCTGGATCGACAACAACTTTCATCAGCCGTGCGACCTCGGCCGCGCCGGCCTGCCCGAGGAGGTCGCCTCGCTCACCGCGTACCTGGCGTCGAAACGAAACGGCTACGTGACCGGCGCGACGGTGAACGTCGACGGCGGTTCGGACTTCATCTGATCACCGAGTCGTCGGGGTTGCGCGGCGATTCCTCGGGCGTCCAGGCGAACGGCTGTCCTGGCTGGCCGGGAAACAGGTAATCGACGAAAGCCGCGGCGGTGGGCTGAGGTTCGTGATTGGCCAGCCCCGGCCGCTCGTTGGCTTCGATGAACGCGTATTCCTCGCCGGTGACATCGGGAACGAGAAGGTCGATCCCGGTGACCGGGATGCCGATCGCCTCGGCCGCGGTCACCGCGACGCGGCACAGCTCCGGGTTCACGTCGGTTGTGACGTCGTGGATGGTGCCGCCCTGATGCAGGTTGGCGGTGTGGCGGACGCGCAGCCGCTGTCCCTGCGGCAGAACATCATCGAGTCGCCAACCCTGTTCTGCGCACGTTGCCTCGGTGACCTCGTCGAGCGGGATGCGCGATTCACCGCCGGTGGCCGCCGAGCGCCGTCGGCTCTCGGCGACGATCAGGTCCCGCACGGTGTGCTCGCCGGTACCGATGATCTCCGGCGGCAGCCGCAGCGCGGCGGCGACGACGCGGCCGTCGATCACCACGAGTCGAAGGTCATCGCCCTTGATTCGTTGCTCGATCAAAACCTCCGGGTACTGCTCCCTCGCTCGCGCCACGGCGGCGGCCAGTTCACCGGGCCCGTGGTCGACGGTGACGCCGACGGTGATGCCTTTGCCCTGCTCGCCTCGCGTGGGTTTGACGACGACTTCACCGACGTCCTTCAAGAATTCGAAATCGTCGTCGTCGAACGTCGCCAACCGCGCACGCGGAACGGTGATTCCGGCATCCGAAACCAGCCGGCGGGTCAATCTCTTGTCGTCGCAACGGCACATGGCGATCGCCGAGGTGAACTCCGACAGCGATTCTCGGGTGATGACGCTACGGCCACCGTGGTTGAGGCGCATCTCGCCGGTTTCGGCGTCGAGAACCTCCACCCAGATGCCGCGGCGCACGGCTTCGTCGGCAATGATCCGCGCGTAGGGGTTGAGGTCGTCGATCGTTTCCGGCGGCGGGCTGAACAACTGGGTGTTGATGGCGTTTTTCCGCTTGATCGCCAGTACCGGGACGCGCCGGAATCCCAGCTTCTCATACAGCTTGATCGCGGCGGCGTTGTCGTGGGTGACGGACAGGTCCATGTAGGCGCGGCCGGCACGACGGAAGTGCGCGGCCAACTTTCGGGTCAAAGCGATGCCGATTCCGGGAACGCCGGCAACGGGATCGACCGCCAGCGTCCACAAACTCGAGCCGCGTTCGGGATCGGAGAACAGCAGCTCGTGGTCGACGCCGGTGACCGTCCCCACCACCGCACCGTCGTCGTCGCGTACCGCAAGCAAGTAGGTGACGGCGGGCTGATTGAGGTGGTTGTCCCAGATCACGTCGACGGGCGCGGGAACCATTCCGCAACGGACGAATACGCGATTCATCGAGTCCGCGTCGGACGGGTCTTTCAGTGTGCGCACCGTGATGCCGACCGGCGACGGCGCCGTCTCGTCGTCTTCCGACGAGTCGACGAATCGCAGCCGGTAAGTGTGGCTGGGGTCGATGAAAAGCTCGGCGGGCGCTCCGGCCACCACGACGTGCGATTCGCGCGCATAAATGCAGATGTCGCGGCGTCCGGGTGCTTCCCGTCGCAGCGCCTCGGCCAGCGTCGCCGGGTCGGCGAATGTCTGGCCGAAGATCAGTCGGCCCCAACCCAATTCGAGCTCGACATCTTTCGCCATCGCGTCGATAAGATGCGGCGGCGACGCGTCGTGCAGGCCGAGCGTGATTGCCTCGGGGTGGTCCTCGGAAGGACCGCTGGAGGTCATGCCGCCGGCCCAGTCACACCATGGCGTTGCAACCAGAGCTCGAGCAGCGCGATCTGCCAGAGCTCATTTCCGCGTAGCGGCGTCAGCCGGCCGTTCGGGTCGGCCAGCAACGCGTCGACCGCGCCGGTGTCGAACAGCCCACGCTCCTTGGCGACCGGCGCGTACAGCGCGTCACGCACCATGTCCAGGTACGGCCCTTCGAGATGGGTCAACGCCGGAACCGGGAAATAGCCTTTCGGGCGATCGATGACGTCGGCCGGAATGACCTGTCGCGCGGCTTCTTTCAGTACGCCCTTGCCGCCGTGGGCGACCTTCAGTTCCGGCGGACAGGTGGCTGCCAGCTCGACGAGGTCGTGGTCGAGGAAGGGAACCCGGCCCTCCAGGCCCCACGCCATGGTCATGTTGTCCACTCGTTTGACCGGGTCGTCGACCAGCATCACCATCGTGTCGAGTCGTAGCGCGCGGTCGATGCCGGTTTCGGCACCCGCTTGGGCGAAGTGCTCGCTGACGAAACGCTCGCTCGGATCGTTCGGTGCGGCGATGCCCGCAGCGAGAAGTGCTGCGACCCCGTCGGTATCGCGATCGAAGAAGGCGGCACGATATTCGGCGACCGAACCTTCGAGGCTTGCGGCGGCCGGCGTACCCATCGGCGGATACCAGTGGTAACCGGCGAACACCTCGTCGGCGCCCTGTCCCGATTGCACCACCTTCACATGCTTGGCGACTTCCTGGCTGAGCAGGTAGAAGGCCACGCAGTCATGGCTGACCATCGGTTCGCTCATCGCGCCGATGGCCCCATCGAGGGCGGGCAGCATCCGCTCGGTCCCGATGCGGATCTGGTGGTGATCGGTGTCGAAGCGTTTGGCCACGATGTCGGAGTACTGGAATTCGTCGCCTTTGACCCCGCCGGCGGACTCGAATCCAATGGAGAACGTCTTCAGCCCATGCTGACCGGCCTCGGCGAGCAATCCGACGATCAGGCTGGAATCCACCCCGCCGGACAGCAGGCACCCCACTGGCACGTCGGCGACGAGTCGCCGCTCGACCGCGGTCCGCAGCGACGACAGCACGGCATCTTCCCAGTCGCGCTCGGACCAGCCGGAGCGGTCTTCGTGCCGGCTGAAGTCCGGCGACCAGTAGGTCGTGGTGACGCGCCGCCCGTCGGGCTCTATCGCGAGCAGCGATGCCGGCGGAATCTTCTGCACGCCGCGCAGGATCGTCAGCGGCGCCGGAACGACGGAGTGGAAGGTCATGTAGTGGTGCAGCGCGACGTGGTCGATTCGGGTGTCCACGCCGCCGCCGGCGAGCAGTGCCGGTAACGACGAGGCGAACCGGATTCGGTGGGCGTCTTCGGTGATGTAGAGCGGCTTGATGCCGAGCCGGTCCCGCCCGAGCAGCACTCGGCCGCTGTCGCGTTCGGCGATCGCGAAGGCGAACATGCCTTTGAAATGACTGACGAAATCGTCGCCCCAGCGGTGGTAGGCCTTGAGCAACACCTCGCTGTCGCTGTGCGAAAAGAATCGATAGCCGTAGCCCTCGAGCTCGCGGCGCAACTCCTTGTAGTTGTAGATGCAGCCGTTCCACGCGATGGACAACCCGAGATCGGAGTCGATCATCGGCTGCGCGCCCGCCTCGGTCAGGTCGATGATTTTGAGGCGACGATGACCGAGGGCTACCCGACCTTGTGACCAGACGCCCGCGCCATCGGGACCTCTCGGCGCCATCACATCGGCCATCGCCGACACCGCCGCTACGTCAGGCGGACGACCGTCGAGTCGCACCTCACCGGTGGCTCCACACACCTGATCAACCCTACAGAGGTCGGTTCCGAGGTGCGCGCCGCGGCGTTTGGGGCACGTTCATGAGCCGGTGTGAATCTCGTCGCCTGGCCGGTCAATATGTGGGAGGCGCTGCAGTTTGTCGGAGTCTTCGTTCTCCACCTGTAGGTAGTGCTGCCCATCGGGCGCGGTGGCGACACTGATCGGTGCGCCGTCGCCGCTGACGCTGTCGGGCTCCAGCAGCAACTGCAGTTCGCCGGAGTCGACGTAGAGCAGGGCGTCGTCGTTGGACAGCTTCCACGGGTGACCATCGGTGGGCCAGCGGCCCCCTACAAGGCGGATGTCGGTGCGGTCGCCCTCGTGCTCGGCGGTGTCCACAGACCCGACCCACAATTTCGCCGGCAGCGGGCGGAAGTACACCGCGAGGCGTTGGCGATTGAAGTCCACATCGACCGGTATGCCGATCGGAGGCAGTGACGTCCCCTCCGGGCGATCGTTGAGCGACTGCTTGACCTGGCGTGACCCGATTCCGACGCCGAACCAGTCGATGGTCAGCACCGTGGTGAAGTACTGGACGATCGCCAGGGCCAGCAGTCCACCGCCGCCGGCGGCTCCCACTCCGGCCGCGCCGGCAACCCAGGTCACCGGCAGCGCGAGCAGACCGATCATGGCCGCCGCGCCCGCAGCCGCGGCGACCTTGCCCGCGACTGTCAGATGGAAGTCCGGATTGACCTCCGCCTCGGGCGGATTCTGCGTCGGTCGCACACCGACGGTTTTCGGAAGCTCCTCGAACCGGTCGTGAACACGCTTCACCTCGGCTTCGTACTCCTGGTCGCTCAGCGCACCGGCGCGCTTGCGGTCACCGGCGGCGCTCAGCGCCATCTCCAGACTCTCGACGCTTTCCAGGTCGGCCCGTTTGGTTTCGTGGCCGCTCGGGTCGCGCGGTATGTCGTCGAGGCCCATCTCGTAGGTCACTTTGAAGGTGGCATTGAAGTCGTAGAGGGTGGTTTCGGCGCTGACCGTGCCGTCGACGACCAACCGGCCGTCCGCACTGCGGGGCACGACATCGGCGTCGAGCTTCTCGAGACGACGTTCCTGCCCGCCGATGTTGATGGTCTTCGGGCCCGCCAGCAGGCACGGTACGTCGGCGTCGAAATCGCTCTCGTCGAGGTCGAAGGTTTTCATCACCGTGTCGCGGACCTGCCGCAGAATGCTCCACCCGGTGACGGCCAATCCTGTTTTCTCAGTGGGTTTTTCCGCGAGGATCGACGTGGGTAGCTCCTCGCCGCTCGGCAACTCCCGCAGCGTTTGCAGCTGGATGACCATGGATTCGTGCGTGGTCCCGTCGATGTCGAAGCGTTGGACGACGGCGTCGAGTTCTTTGACTGTCTGGTCATCCTGCGACTGTGGGTCGACGTCCAAGGGTGTGGGCATCAAGTCCATGACGCCGTCGTCGCCCATTTCGGCGAGCTTCGGGCGTACCGCGTCGGAGATCTGGGCGGCCAGCGAGTCGAGCACCCTGATCCTCGCCACGTCGTCGGACAGGCCGAGGTGTTGCAGCTTCTCGGCGTTGACCAGCAGCTCACCGGCGATGCTGTGGGTGATCCAGTACGCCTCGGCGTAGTCGAGTTCCCAGACGATCCGCGGGTCTGGCGCGCAGAAGGCGATGCTGCCGTCGGGACGGCGGTCGACGTGCGCGCCGAACAACTGCGGGCTGAACTGATCGTCTGGCAGTGACGTCAGCAATGTCGGCGCGTCCTGCTCGTTGAAGTCCAAGGCGACGGTCTGCTTGCCCCGTTCGATCTCCTTCGGCTCGAGTTGGTCGTGGATGGTCAAGCGGCCGAAGAGCGGGATCTCGTTGTACGGGATTTCGCGTGACTCGCCGGCGCTCGGTCCGTCCGGGATGGTGATCGTCGCGGGCGGCAACGACGCCAGCGGGACGCAGGTCACCGAATCGATGGTGATCTTCGAATCGAAGATCACCAGGTCGATCGCGAAATGCCTTAGCGGGTCCTGGATTTCACCGGCCTCGGTCATCTCCTGCCAGAGGCGTTGCTGGGCGTCGAAGATGAACCACACGCGGTCCAACGTGAGATCGAGCGTGGCGGTCGCGGAGTAGCCGGTGCCGTCGACGGACTCCGTGTACTTGTCGCCGCCGAACATCTCAACGGTCTGGTCCTGCACGCGTTCGCGGTGGATCTCGATGATCGTGTCGGGGCGCTGCATCCCCGTCCTGTACCCACTATCAGCGACGTCACAACAGGGCGGGCAGGTGGCGGGGGGCAGCCTTGGTGGTGGGGCGCCGCCCATCGACCCGAAGGCACGATCAATTTCTGCAGTTATTGACTGTTGCCAGTGCGAAGGATGCCAGCGCGCGCTGCTTCATACCAGTCGCTTAGGGATTCTCTCACTTCCGCTAGTTGCTCGCGGTCGCTCTTCGACTTATAACTGATCGACTTCACTAATTCCTCGAGGGGGAGATCGGGCGCCGGGCAAAACCCTCGGAGATATTGCCATTCGTTGGATTCGTCATAGAGACCAAAGATGTTCGCGGCACTTAGCGGTGCCATCATGCAGTTCACGCTGGCTTCGCGGGAAGACTTATATACCTGCACTTTACAGTCGCGAGAACGATAGTAAACGACCGAACCGGGTCGGCCACCTTCATCGAAGTCGTCGTCGATTTCGTCCAGCGCGAACCCCAGTTCCTGCAGCAACGACCCTTCCGTTGCTTGGACTTCTCGGGCAAAATTCAGAATCGATCATGTCCATCACTCGACAACAACGCGGCGTGAGCTGACTCGAAATGTATTTCGAACAATGCTTTGAGCCACGACATTTCGGCCTCATCGTCGGCATCCGGCACAGGTGTCGCAAGGTCGTCATGCGCTTTGCTGAGCATCAACATGAGGTGCCACTTCTTCGAGGCGTTGGACAATCCGAATTCGTTCGGCGCTTCGAGGGGCGCGAGCAGAAAATCGATCCCGCCGTCGCGCGCCGACCAACAGACCTGAAGCTTGCAGTCTTTACCGGCGTAGTAGATCGCCCAGGCGGGACGGCCTTGATATACGGTGGGATCGTCAAGTTGGCTGAGCCTGAACCCGGCATGCGACAGCGTCGTTTCCAGAAATCTTGCCAGTTGCGAGGCATACACGCTATTTACCTCCCCGGTAAACCCACACGTTTCCCTGCTGCTCGTATCCGTAAGCCGCGGCATTCTCTTTCAGGAAGTTGATCTCCATCGCGGAGTACGATTGTCGCTGCGCCCCCGCTAATTGCTCAACGCTGTTGAAGCCGTCGGGCAAGACATATTCGATACGTGGCACTTCACTCTCCATTTGGTTCCGAAGGAAGTGTTCATTGACCTGCCAAACCAGACTTTGCTCTTCCTTTGGGGCGAATCCCTGTGTAAGGGCATCCCAAGTCGGGTCGCCGGTATCAAAGTAGATGCCACCGTTGCTGCGGGCTTCGCCGATATACCCCCCTTCGTGCGTGTCGAATTTGCCGAGAACAACCCGGTCCGGATTGTCACCGATGTAGTGAGTCGACATGTCCGCGACCGGCTCGCTGAGCGCACCTGTGGGCCCCCCATTCCAGTGGGCATAGTTGAGATCGAACGCTGAATCGGGACCCAACGGGTTGTACTCCACCGGGTGCTCGAAACCGATCGGTGCGTGGGTCGAGACGGCTGGACCGGTGTCGAGGACACCAGGTCCGATGTCACCTAGCCCCGCTTCGACAGCCGCACCTTCGCCGCCGAACATCATTCCCGGCAGCGCGATGGCGCCGTCTGCGGTTTTGCCACCCGCGTAATACGCCGGGTTGTCCAGGAAGCTTTTGAATTCATGCGTGAGGTCGTTCACCGGAGCGACTGGTCCCATGAGGAGAGACTCTTCAGCCTTTCCGGCGAGGCCTTTCGCCATCCCGCCCCACGCGTCGCCCATCGCGTCGAGCCCTTCTTGCCCGGTGAGCCTGTGGACCGTGTCTTCGAAGCCAAACCAGTGGTCAGCGAATCCGTCACCGAATCCAGGCGGTGGCGGCTTCGGCGGCGCGGGCGGGACGTAGTTCGGCATCCCGCGATCCATCCACTGCTGAGTGCGGCCCACGATGTCGTTGAGCCGCCCCTCGATCTGGTCCGGCGGGACACCGTCGGCGAGCATGCTCTGGCGGGCCATCGCCTTGAAACTCTCGATGTCTGCGGGATTCAGCTTCGGCGCCGGTGTGCCACCGGGTTTTGGCATCCGACTCAGTAGATCCGGCAGGCTCCCAGGCGGCGGCTTCTGGCCGGCTGGTTCACCGCGTCCAAGAAGCATGTCCTCCAGCGACGGCGGCTTGCCGCTTCCCGCATCGGCCGGCACCGGCTGACCCGCGCCAGCCCCGTTGCCTGAACCAGCCGGTGTCAGCATGTCTTTCCACGACTTCGGTTGCTCTGCTTGAGGTTTCGGTTGCGGCTGCGACCCACCTGGCGCGGGCGGCCGGGCACTCGTAGGAGCCTCACCGACGGCGGAGCGAACGGCAGTCGCAAGCTCGTGGTCGGTCGTATGCGCATGCAGCTTCAAGGCGTCCAGCGCACTCTGCGCCGTTTGCAGCTCGATGGCCAGCATGCCGCCGTTGGGTCCTTTCAGGGTGTTGCCCGGGTCAATTCGCCAGTCCGGCGTGATCGCCCAATGGTTGGCGTCGGCCATCTGCTGAATGTTGTCGAGTTCTGAGCGGCACGCGCGCACGTCCGCCTCGGCGGCCGACACCGCCGCTGCCACCTGCCTGGACTCCTGACCGTCGGCCTCGATATCACGGCGGGTGTGGCCCAGGTCGGCACGGAAGGCGTCGCCGGCTTCTCCTTGCCAGTCGCTTAGGCCGTTGTGGACCTGCTGAAGGTTGTCCCCCAACTTCGTGAGGGTCTGGGCCCGGTTGCTGGCCGTTTGGAAGACCTGATGGATCGCGTCGGGATCCCAGCGCTTGACGTCGGACGGGGTCAGCGGCGCCACATGACACCACCTACCCCGGCAGGGACCCGAGAGCCTGGGCCGAGCCGTCCTCGTGCGCGGAGTAGCGGGTCATCGCATCATTCACGTGCGTCCCCAGTCCGCCGACCTGCAACTTGTGGTGGCTGTGCCGGGCCTCCCAGTGCGCTGCCAATTCGGCCAGCGCCGCCTGCGACGACCCGACCCAGCCGGGCGCCGCTTCGGCCAGCCCGTCTTCGTGGTTGATGAACTCAAGGGCGGCGTCACCGACCGCGTTGAGCATGTCGTTGCTGCAGTGGTGAAGCGCGACGAGATCGGCTTTCAATTGATCGGCCACGGCGCTCCCCTTCTGCTCAGCGGCACTGCGGGCAAAATCATAGCCCGCAACACGAAGATGCGCCCTTCACCTTGTGCGGCGACGGATGCTACTGATTCGGCTGGGCCTCGTGTCGCGGCTGGTACAGCAGGGCACGAACCAGCGGGCGCGGACCGACGGATCGAAGCATCTGACTGGCCGGGCGGACACGCACCCGTTTCGGCCACCAGAACCAGCGGCCCATCAGCGTCATGATCGACGGCGTGATCAGCGTCCGAACGACGAAGGTGTCGAACATCAGACCGATGCCGATGGTGGAGCCGAACTGACCGATCGCCCGCAGATCGCTGCTGAGCATCGCGGCCATCGTCACGGCGAACACCACACCGGCTGCGGACACCACCGGGCCGGTCACACCCACGCCGCGGATGAGCCCGGTGTTCAGGCCGGCGCCGATCTCTTCCTCGATTCGGGACACCAGCATGAGGTTGTAGTCGGACCCCACCGCTAAGAGCACGATCAGCGCGAATTCCGTTGCCACCCAGTGCAACTGGAAATGGCCCAGGTGCTGCCAGATGAGTGTCGAGAACCCGAAGGCCGCGCCCAGTGACAGCACGATGGTGCCGACGATGACGCCCGCCGCGACCAGAGCGCGGGTGACGATCACCATGATGATGAAGATCAGCACGATCGACGCCACCGCGGCGATCAGCAGGTCATACCAGGCGCCGATGGCGATGTCGTTGAACGTCGCGGCGGTGCCGCCGAGGTAGATGTCGGCGTTTTCCAGTGAGGTGAGTTTCAGCGCCTCCTTGGCCGCGTTGCGCTCCTGATCGACCGACTTGATTCCCTCCGCGGTCGCCGGATCCGTGGCGTGCGTGATGATGAACCGCGCGGCCTTTCCATCCGGCGACACCATCAGGCTCAGCCCGAACTGGAAATCGGAGTTCTGGAAGATCTCCGGCGGCAGGTAGAACAGGCTCTCCACCCGAGCGTCGTTGAACGACTTGCCCATCACGGCGTTGGTGTCAGTCAGCTTGTCGAACTGGTCGATCAGACTGTCGAACGAACTGTAGATGGTCAGCGTCGTATCCCGGATCGCTTTGGAAACAGCGATGTTCTCGGGAATGATCGCCAGCAGTTCGCGTGTGGCCGCCGCCGTATGAGTGAGGTCGCCGGTGAGGGCGTGGAACTTCTCGGCGAGCTGATCAAACCCGTCCAGGGCATCGAACAGGCTTCGCAGCGACAAACAGATCGGGATGTCGTAGCAGTGCTTCTCCCAGTAGAAGTAGCTGCGAATCGGCCGCCAGAAGTCGTCGAAATCGGCGATGTGGTCCCGGATCTCGTCCGTGATGGCGGCGGTCTCCGCGGTGGTTTTCGCGCTGTCGTCGGTCGCGTTCGCGAGCTTCTGGGTGATCGCGTACTGACGCTCCAGCAGGCTGATCTGGGTGTCGAGGAAACCGGTGATCTTCTTGATGTCGCCGACGCGGGCCTTCAGGTAACTGAGGTTGTCGCGGATCGGTGCGCTCTGCACGCTGAGCTGGAACGGAATGGATCCGTCTTCGATCGGCGGGCCGAGCGGTCGGGTGATGCTCTGCACCCGTTCGATGCCGGGCACCCGGAAGATCGCGCCGGCAACCTTGTCCAACACCAGCATGTCTCGGGGATTACGCAGATCGTGGTCTGATTCGATCATCAGCAGGTCCGGGTTCAGGCGGGCCTGGGTGAAGTGTCGATCGGCCGCGTCGTAGGCCTGCACCGAGGCGGCGCTGTGCGGCAGATAGTAGAGGTCGTTGTAGCGCGGGGTGAAGCCCGCCAAACCCAGGGCGCCGACGATCGCCAGAATGACGGAGATGGCGAGGATGGGCGCGGGCCACCGGACGATGGCCGTCGCCAGGCGGCGCCAGCGGGTGTAGTTGAACTTGCGCTTGGGGTCCAAAAGACCGAAGCCACTGGCGACTACGATGAGAGCGGGCGTCAGCGTGACGCCAGCCGCCACCACCACCAGCAGTCCTATTGCGCACGGGAACGCCAGCGAACTGAAGTAGGGCAGCCGGGTGAACTTCAGGCAGGCCAGCGCCCCGACAATGGTCAGACCGGAGCCCAGGACCACCTTGCTGACACCGGCGAAGGTGTCGTAATAGGCGGCTTCACGGTCCAAGCCCCGTTCACGGCCCTCCTGGAACCGGCCGACCATGAAAATCGCGTAATCGGTACCCGCCGCGATTGCCAGTGAGGTCAGCAGGTTCACGGCGAAGGTCGACAACCCCATGACGCCGGTTTCGCCCAACAGCGACACCACGCCGCGGCCGGCCGCAAGTCCCACGAAGAGGATCACCATGGTCAGCAATACGGTGCCGATGGACCGGTACACGAACATCAGCATGAGCGCGATGATGACGACCGTGATGATGGTGATCTTGGCCAGGCTCTTGTCACCGACAACGATCACGTCGGCGGTCAGGGCGCCCTGGCCGGCGACGTAGGCCTTCACGCCGGCCGGCGGCTTCGCGTCCGCGACGATCTTTCGCACCGCGGCAACGGATTCGTCGCCGACCGCCCCACCCTGATCGCCCTTCAGGTTGACCTGAACGTAGGCAGCCTTGTGGTCGTAGCTCTCGACACCCGAGGACGTGAATCGCTGCCCCCAGAAGTTCAGCGCATGCTCGACGTGTTCGTGGTCAGCCTGGATCTTTTTGACCAGCTCGTCGTAGAACCGGTGCGCGTCCGGGCCGAGCGGTTTATCACCGACCAGGGTCACCAGGACCAGGTTGTCGGAGTCGTACTCCTTGAACTTCTCGCCGATGTGCTTCATGCCGGTCACCGACGGCGCATCGGTCGGCGACAGTGGCACCGAGATTTCCTCGGCCACCTTCTCCAACTGCGGGACGAAGACGTTCACGCCGACCGCCAGCAGCACCCAGACCACGACGATCGGCAGCGCCAGGACGCGGATGGTGCGGGCGATCCGGGGCTTGTGTTCCACTTCGGTGCGCTGCGCGACGGGGATTTTGTCCGTGTCGCTCGTATCGTCGGTCACGCGGATTTGTCCAAGCAGGAAACTTGCGCGTCGCGGGTGTTGACCTGCTGTTGATCGACCAACTTGCCGTCGACGGTGATCCGGCAGCCGATGGAAGGGCCGTCACCTTGGGCGACGACGTAGGCGAAGATGCCCGGCATCGCGGCGCTGATCGTCTTCGACCACGGCAACGTGGTGAAGTTGGCCTTCTGCGGCAGTGACTCCGCATCCATCCAGTTGACGACGCCGGTCGTCCCGGGCGGTCCCAGGATTTCGTAGGTGGCGGTCTTGACCGCGTACGGCGGGGTCGCATCCCGGGGATCGGGCTTCGGCAAGCCGGGACCTGGGAAGACGCCGTTCAGTCGCATCACAGCGACGCCGCCGATGATCAGCGCCACGACCACCACGAGCGGAACCCATGCCCGCTTGAGAATCGTCAACGCCCTGCCCTCCCCCGCCTGGGAATGCTCGATTGCTGATTATTTAGGCATCTCTTCGCACGCGCCACCGCTAGCCGAACGCAGCTGCGTCAGAGTTCATTCCCCCGGTACGCCGTCACGTCGAAGGCGCGCCGCCGGCCGGGGCCACCGCCATACAGCGGCAATTCGGAATCAGTTACGCGAAATCTGCGTGCGCTGCAATCGATTTCGCTTCGAATGGTCACCTTCTGCCTGCTGACCGATAGCGAAAACCGAACGCAACCAATTGTTCACCGTTGTCGTGAAATCAGCACAGATTCGAGGCAACGGCGCGTATTCTGACCTGCATGGCTATCGCGACCAAGGCCAAGACCAAGACCTGCGTCCATTGTGGTCACAGGTTCGAGGCGCACGATCAGCGACGTGACCTGTCCGATCCGCAGTGGCTTCCGGCCGCATCGAACTATTGTTCGCAGGATTGCAGCGACCGATACCACTGCGAGATGACGCACTGCTGCTCGACCCACGCGAAAGAAAAAGCTCGGCGCGACGCCGCCAAAGCCAAGCAGCGCACCACATAAGCCATTCGGCCGCGCGAAATCACATTATTTGCGGGCGGTTGCCCGATAATTCGCCTAACTGCGTCCCCTGGAAGGGAGCGTCGTGGTGGCAACGAAGCCTCAGCGCGCGGGCCTGACAACGATCGCGCTCGTCGGTGCGCTGTCGGTGCTCATCACCGCGCCGCGCGCCGCGGCCGATACAAGCTCGTTTCAACCGGCCCTCGACCAGCTGCTGAACGCGATGCAGCAGGCGGTGAGCTACGACGAGTCGTTACCGTTCGCCACATCGGAGAGCGACGCCATGCTGCTCACGGGTCTGCAGAACACGAACTACGAACTGCTGTCGGCCGGGCTGTCCAGGGTCACCGAGTTGTTCAACGGCGTCTTCTTTCAGTCGCCGGAAGCGGTCGCCGGGGATGCCGCCGATTCCCGTCAGTACTTTCAGTTCTTCACCCCTGACATCTACTACCACGCGACCGCCGGCCTTGCTCCCGGCGCGACGTACGAACTCACCGGCACCGTCGGCAAGGGCACCGAAGCTCTCGCGATCGCGACCGAGGCGATCACCGGTTCAACAGCGGTCAGCAAGAGCAGTCTGGAACTCGACCACGGCCTTGTCGTCAATCCTGACGGGACGTTCACCGTCGACATCGGCCCCACCGATCCGAGCGGCGCAGTCAACTTCATCAACGACACTGACGCCACCACGAATGGTGATGCCTCCCTGTTGATTCGGGATGTGCTGGGCGACTGGGCACAGGGTCCGGGCAGCATCAGCATCCACTGTGTGGCCGACTGCCCGGCGTTCTTCTCCATACCGAGCACCGGGATCTTCCCCGGCGCGGACGCGTCCGCTGCCGGCGCCGACTCACTGACAGGGGCGTCGGCCTCCCAGATCAATTCGGTCGACTCGCTTTTGACCACTTTGTTCACCGCGTTCGGCAATATCGTCGGGCCGTTCAATCAAGAGAACATGGGCCTGGCCGAGGTTGCCGGGATCGAGCTTCCGGCCAACACGATGAGCCCGCTGGCACCCGAAACGAGCGTCTTTGCAACGGGTCTGCCCAGTGCGGACGTTTCCGCAGGAAATTTCGATCTGACTCCCGACCAGGCGCTGATTGTCCAAATGCCCGATGTGCCTTCGGGTTACAGCGGGATCGAATTGATGAACGTTTTCGGCGCGGCGCTGCCGTTCACCTTGGCGCAGACGACCTTGAACAACACCACGGCGTTCGCCGATCCGGACGGATACACCTATTACGTGGTCAGCGCGACCAACCCGGGCGTGGCGAATTGGCTCGACAGCAATGGTGTCAGCAGCGGTGAGATTTTCGCCCGGTTCGAGAACCTCCCCGACGGAACGGACCCGACCGGATTAGCGGTGACGACCGAAGTGGTGCCGGTGGCCGACGTGGCCAACTATCTGCCGGCCGACACACCTACGGTCAGCCCGGCGGAATACGCCGCCGACATGTCGCAGCGGGTGTTCTCCTACGACTACGCGCTGGACCTGTCGCGCGAACACGCCCAGCCCGATTGGGTACTGCAGGAATTGCTGCTGCACGGCCTGCAAGGGGTGATGGGGACGGACAACTTCCAAGCGGTGTTCGGCAGCGACCCGACCACACCACTGGAGCTGAGATTCACCCCGGCGTTGTCTCCGGACTGGGCAGCTGTCGATCATGACGTCCTCACCCATCCGATCGCCAGCCTGGAGGCGATCGTCAGCAACCTTCCGCTAGCCGCCAGTGACGTTAACTTGCCCGTGGACTTGGCAATTGGCCAGACCGCGCTGTCGCTCCTGCTGCCTCAGCAGCTCGGATCGCTCGTCAACGACACGCTGTTCGACCCGAACACCGGCATCATCGCCGGGCTGCTCAACGCTCGCGACGACCTCGCGACGGCGATTTTGACCGCCAACGCCGACTTCCCGACCCAGCTCGGGTCCCTGGCGACGACCGAGTGGGCGAACATGCCGGAGTTGGTTCAGTCGAGTGCAAGCACGCTGCTGGCCGACCTGGGCGCGTTGTTCAATCCTGCCGATATGTTCGCCGGGTGAGCGTGGTCAGCCGCCGTCAACTGCTTCGGCTGGCCGGCGGTGTCGCGTCGGCGTCGATCGTCAGCGCCTGCTCGAGCGACACCCGCAACACCAGTGCCCATCTGACGGCAGCGAGCTCGGCGCTGCTGCTGTGCCGCGATGCGTGGGGCGCGCGACCTGCCCGCCCGGGCGGCAAGCCGCACACCATCACCCGAATGACCTTGCACCACGAGGCGGTGGTCCTCGGCGACAACCGCAACGCACCGGAGCGCCTCCGGCACGATCAGCGGTATCACCAAGACCAAAAGGGATGGATCGACATTGCCTATCACGTCGGTGTCGACCGCAACGGCAACCTCTACGAACTGAGGAACACCGCGATCGCCGGCGACACCGCCACTGATTACGACACCACCGGCCACTTTCTGGTCCTGTGTGAAGGCGACTTCGATCAGGAGAGCGTGTCAGAGGCCCAATTACACGGGACCGCAGTCGCGTTCGCGTGGGCTGCCAAGAAGTTCGGTGTTGCGAGCAGCACCTTGGCGGGCCACCGGGACTTCGCCCAGACGTCGTGTCCCGGTGCGAACCTTTACGCCCACCTCTCCTCGGGCGACCTGAAGCGTCGCATCGACGATCTGCTCGCCGCCGGTGGAGTGGATCTGCAGGGTTTCTGCGGACCCGAGGCTGCCGCGCGAGTCGCGGCTATCGAGGCGGGTAGGTAACCCGTGAATACCGTTGGAGCCGTCGGGCCGGCCAACGGCTTCTCCCCGCTGCCGAACACCCCCAGTCGACGCGACCCGAAGCCCGTCACCCACACCGTCGCGCGCGGCCGCCGCGCACCATTGACGCAACCCCAATCCTGATCTGAGGAGTGCAAAACAATGCAACACAGACGATTTCACTCTATCGCCGCAATGGCAGCGGGTGCGCGATGAGGAGCCTCGGGGAGATCCGCACCGCCCTCGAAAGGTGCTATCACGCAACGGAATCCCTCTGTGCCGACCTGACCGACGCCGATTGGCGATTCCAATCCTTATGCCCGGACTGGAATGTGCGTGGCGTAGTGAGCCACGTGACCAGTATCGAAGCGGTTCTAGCCGGCTGGCTACCTGATGATGCCGCGACGCCGCCACCTTTTGGGAGGGCCGCAGAGTTCGAACTCGAGACCGCCGGCATGGACAACGCGGCCTTCGCCGAACGGGTGCGCGCAACCTACGACCACCGGAGGCGCGATCTCGCCTCACTCACCGAAGCGGATCTGGAACGTCCCTCGTGGACGCCCACCGGTCCGGGCACCTACGGGAATTTCCTGGAGATCCGGGTTTTCGACTTCTGGGTCCACGATCGCGACATCACCACCCCGCTGGGCATACGGACCGACGACACTGGCGTCGCCGCTGAGATCGCACTGGGCGAGGTGCAGGGTTCGCTGGGCTACATCGTCGGCAAGAAAGTGGGCCTGCCCGAAGGCAAGAGCATCGCCTTCAGGCTCACCGGACCTCTCGTTCGCGACTTCAATGTCCTGGTCGACGGCCGGGCAAAGCAGGTCGACCGTCTGGACCATCCAGACGTCGAGATCATCACCGACTCAACGACGTTCGTCCAGCTTGCCTGTGGACGCATCGACCCCCAAGGGGCAATCGACTCCGGTGCGATCACATGGAACGGCGACGCCGAACTCGGCGAGCGGGCCGCGCGCAATCTCAGGTTCACGATGTGACGAACCAACCCGAATCCGTCGACTTCCACTTCGACGTCATGTGCCCGTACGCCTACCAAACATCGCTGTGGATCCGCGAGGTACGTGAACTCACCGGCCTCACGTTGAACTGGCGCTTCTTCAGCCTCGAAGAAATCAACCGCGAAGAAGGCAAGAAGCACCCGTGGGAACGCGAGTGGTCCTACGGCTGGGCAATGATGCGCATCGGCGCCCTGCTGCGGCGCACATCGATGGACCACCTCGACGCCTGGTACGGCCGGGCCGGCAAAGCCCTGCACGTCGACGGACACAAGCCGCACGAGAAGGCTGTCGCCGAGCACCTTCTCGAGGAACTCGGCCTCGAACCAGGGCTTGTCGACCAGGCGATCGCCGATCCCACCACCAGCGACGAGGTGATGGCTGAGCACCAGCGAGTGGTCGACGCCAACGGCTACGGCGTGCCGACGATGTTCTTCCCTGACGGACAGTGCCTTTTCGGCCCGGTCCTCATCGATCCGCCCACCGGGCAGGCGGCCGTGCGACTCTGGGACGCCGTCGTCACCTGGACGGAGTTCCCGCATCTCTACGAACTGCAGCGGCCCAAGACGGCCGACGACGCACGGCTGATCGCCGAGACCTTCCGTCCCTATTTGGAGGCTCGCGACTGGGTATCAATCAACCGCGGTCAAGTTGTCGACATTCGCGGCTTGGGGGCCGGGGATGAATGAGCCGTGTCTCGCGTACGAGCGTCGCGGTGCGGTCGCGATCATCACCATCGACGACCCGCCGTACAACCGTATGTCGCTGTCGTTCATGAACGCCCTGGAGCCGCTCGTCACCACGATTGGCTCTGACTCCACCATTCGCGCTGTCGTGATCACTGCCGCCGGGTACGACAACTTCTCAGTGGGCATGAACCTCAAAGAAATCGCCGGTGCACTGACCGATCGCGAACGGATCGACACGATTTTCGATCAGCGGCTGCGAGTCCTCGGGGCCATCGAGAACATGGACAAGCCGTGGATAGCGACACTCTTCGGTAACTGCCTGGGAGGCGGGCTGGAGCTCCCCCTTGCATGCCACTTCCGTATCGCAGCGGCCACCGGCGCGCGTATCGGCCTGCCGGAGCTGCATCTGGGCACAGTCCCGGCATGGGGTGGGAGCGCGCGGTTGGCGCGCCGCATTGGCCGGGATCGAGCGGTCGACATGATCCTCCGGGCCAAGGCGGTATCCGGCCCCGAAGCATTGCGCCTTGGGCTTGTGACCGAAGTCTGGCCCAACGCCGATCTGAAGCAGAAGAGCCTCGATCTCGCGCAGGAGCTCGCAGCAATGCCCCGTCTCGCGGTGGCGTCGATGCTTCGGTGTCTGGTGACGGGCGATGGCAAGCCATTGGAAACGTCACTTCGCGACGAACGAGCCGCGGTTCACGCGACGCTAGGCAGCGCTGACCAGGTCGAGGGCATGATGGCGTTTACCGAGAAGCGGCAGCCCGTCTTCCGTCACGAATGATCGGGTAAGGCACAAACTCAGGTTCACTCCGCTTCAGGCGGGAGCCGAGGCCAGCGCGAGCACTTCGTCGAAACCGGCGACGAGGCTCTCGTGAAAAACGTCGTAGTCGGGGATCGCGCCGGTGTCCACGTCTATGCCTACGGCGCAGGTGTCGACGTACGTGAGCAACGTGACGTTGACCGATGCGCCGATGGTCGGCCCGAACGCGTACTGGGTCACTACCCGCGCGCCGCCGAGGAACACCGGCATCGGAATTCCCGGCACATCACTGCACAGGAAGTCGACGTGACGCAGGATCGAACCGATGTACCACCGCGGCATCATGTTGAGAGCGCCGGCGATCCACTGCGTGTACGGCAGCGACTTCTCCTGCCGCACCTTGCCGGTCCTCTCGTGGATCTGGCGGATGCGCTCGGACGGATCAAGGACGCCGACGGGCACGTCGAACCGCATCAGCGTGACCCGGTTACCGCCGATCTCGTCGCCCTCTGCGCGCAGGCTCATCGGCATCGTGAGATGAAGGTCGCCCACCGAGGCGCCGTGCTTTTCGTGGTAACGCCGCAGCCCGCCGGCCACGCCCGCGACGAAGGCGTCGTTCAACGCCCCGCCACCGCGGTGGGCGGCAGCCCGAAGTTCAGAAAACGGGACCTCGTGCACGCCCAGACGCCGGATCAGGCTGCGCTCTTTCATCAGCGGCGAACCGGTCCGATTCACCGGGCGCACGGTTCGGTAGACCGACGCCGCCATCTGCGCAACCGACGAAACACTTGGCACGGGTCGCAGAATGCCGTTGGAAATAAGCTTCGGCGCACCCTTCAGTGCGCCCAGCACCGCGTTGCCCACCGATTGGACGTCGTATCGCGCCGTGTCGCGGTAACTGCGCAGCCAGGGCGGCGGGGGCACTTCAGGCAGTTCCGCCACCGGTCCCTGCTTCTCGGGAACCTCGGACAAATCGAAGAGAATCATCCCGATCTGGATGCCTCCAACGCCATCCGTCAGAGCATGGTGGAACTTGAGAATGACTGCTGCGCCGCCATTTTCGAGGCCGTCGATGAACGTGGCCTCCCAAAGCGGGCGTGCCCTGTCGAAGGCCCCCATCGCCGCGACCCGAGCCATTTCCAGCACCGTGTCGATGGTGCCCGGCGCGGTCGCGGTCACTCTGCGCAAGTGGAAGTCGAGGTCGAAGTCCGGCGCGTACTCCCACCGCGGCGGCGCGGGCGCCGGGGACGGGACGACTCGCTGCCGCATCATCGGCACCTTGGCCGAAAGGAGGCTGAAGCGCTCGCGTACCGCTTCCCAGTCTGGTGACCGGTCGAGCACGATCACCGTGACCACGGTAGAACGCAATCGGGGATCGCTTTCCATGGCCCACGTGAACGCGTCACTGTTGCGCATGAATTCGGCCATTTTCCCAAGGTACGACTCCTGCGAGCCGTCGTCTCCATCTCGGGTGCTACCGGTGACTTTGGTCCCTTCAGAAAGGGCATTTGGGTCGCGAGCCGCACGGCAGCGGGCCGTCACGTCCGCGTGACGTGACATCGCACGTCGCGAGTTGGGCTCTCGGCATCACGTTGCGCCTCTTACTTATTCGCGGACAGGGCGGTTTGACCCGAGAAATTGCGACTCAGTGCCCCATCCCGCTCTCGACGGACCGGCGATCGTGTACACGGCAAGCTCAGCGGCTTCTCAGCGTGTTGGTCCTACGCTGGCGGTCCCACGTTCCGAGAGTCCATTGATGAAGATCGCATCCGTCGCCGCCCGCCAGCTGCTGGACTGCAAAGCCCGGCCGTTGGTGGAGGTTGAAATCACCACCGATACCGGCCATGTCGGCTGCGGCGCATCACCGACCGGTAGTTCGGTCGGTACGCACGAGGCATTCGTATCTCGTGACGGAAACCCGTCCGAATACGACGGGCTGAGCGTGCACCGCGCCGTCAACGCCGTGACCGACGAAATCGCCCCCGCTCTCATCGGCGCCGAGCTCGACGACCCGCGAACCCTGGATCGGATCATGATCGAACTCGACGGCACGCCGGACAAACGCCGGCTCGGCGGAAACGCGATCTATTCCACCTCGATCGCGTTGCTACGCGCGGCATCCGGGGCGGCGGGGACACCCACCTATGCCTACGTCGCCGCGCTGCTGGGACTCGACCCGCCGGGCACCGTGCCGGCGCCCAGCTTCAACATGATCAACGGCGGCCGCTACGGCGATGTCTTTCAGACGTTCAACGAGTTCCTCGTCGTGCCTTACCGCGCCCATTCCATCGAATCGGCGGTCGAGAGGGGCGTGACGTTGTTCGGCGTGCTCGGTGACGTGCTTGCACGCCGCTACGGCCGCGCGCCTGTGATGGCATCGTCATTCGGCTACGTCGCGCCATCCAGCGACCCACGGGTCGTCCTGGAGTTGCTGACCGAGGCGGTCGAGCTCGCCGGCTGCGCCGACACGATGGCGTTTGCGTTGGACTGCGCGTCGAGCCAGGTCTACGACGAGGGCACGCAGACATACGCCTTCAACGGCGAGCGGGTGACATCGGAGGCCCTGATCGACTACGCCTGGGCGTTGTCGGAGGAATTCCCACTGCTGTTCATCGAGGACCTCCTCGACGGTGATGACTGGGACGGATTCACCAAGGCGGCGCAGACAATCGACCGCTCGATCATCGTCGGCGACGATCTGATCGTCACCAACCGCGACCGACTGCAGCACGCCGCGCGGACCTCGGCCGTCGACGGCTTCATCCTGAAGCCCAATCAGGTCGGCACCATCGCCGAGGCGCTGGACTGCTACGAATTCGCCTCGCAGAACTCCATTTTGACGATTCCGTCGGGCCGTTCCGGTGGTGTGATCGACGACGTGGTGATGGACCTGGCGGTGGGTTTGGCCGCGCCGTTGCAGAAGAACGGCGCACCACGGTCGGGTGAGCGGATCGAAAAGCTCAACTTCCTGCTCCGCGCCGCCGAGCGTATTCCCGATTGTGCGCTGGCGGATGTGCCGGCACTGGCGCGGTTCTGACTGGAACCCTAGGCGGCCAGCAGCAACGCCGCGGTCACTGCGGCCATACCCACCGCTGATACGATCGAAAGTGCCATCCAGTCAGCACGTTTCGGCTGCGCAGAGGTCGCTGAGATCTGACCTGTGCCGCCTCGGGCGGTGATCGCATCGCCCATCTCGTCGGCCCTTCGCAGTGTCACGGTGATCACCGCGATGACCACGTCGACAACATCTGCCGCCAGGCGTTTGAGACGGGCGCTGCCGGTCGCTGGTTTCCCTTTGGGCCGCAAAAGGCGAGCGGCGTGCAGCACCCGGAATTCGTCGATCAGCATCGGGAAGGTGCGCAACGCGAGCGCCAATGCGACCGACCAGTCGTCGACCGGGATGCGCAATCGACGCAGCGGGCGACCCAAAGAAGCTACCGCGGGGGCGATTTCGGCAACGTTAGTCGTCCACGTCACCAGCGCTCCCATGCCGAGCAATGCGACGGACAGTGCGGTCAGACGCAAGAATTCCAGCAGGCCGCCGAGGCCGATCGAGATCGCGCCCAGCTGGACTTGGGGGCCGCCGCCGGCCGATGCGACCGTGATGCCGCCGATGGCCAGCATGATCCACAGCCAGGGCGGCGGCGACGGCAGTGCCCCGCGGGGAATACGGGCGACCCGGGCCCCCGCCACCACCAGGGCAGCGACAAATCCGATCGCAATCCATCCCGGGTACAGCGCCAACAACACCGAAGTGCCAAATGCGATAAGAAGTTTGGTGCCAGCCCACAACTCGTGGATGGCGGTGCGTCCGGGCACCGGTCGAAGCAACACAGCAGGTCGCCGTACTCGCCGGATTGGACGTGGCGCCGTCGGGGACGTGGGCCGGCTCTCGGATGGCGCCGGTTTCAGCGCACCGCCACGCAGGCGCAGGGTCCGCGGGCAGAGCTCCTCCAACCCGGCGAAGTCATGCGAGATGACCACGATGCTCAAGCCGGTGTCACGGCGCCGGTCCGCGAGCAGCCGGACCAGACCGCGCCGGCTTGCGGCATCCAGCCCAGCCAGCGGCTCGTCGAGAATCAATACTCGCGGCGACCGCGCCAACAATCCGGCCAGCACCACCCGACGCATCTGGCCGCCGCTGAGCTGGTCAATGGGTCGCTTCGCCAACTCGGCGTCCAGGCCGACGGCGGCCAGCGCCGCCGCGATGCCGGCGTGGTCATCCGGCGAAAGTCCGCCTGCCGCCGCCACTTCCAGGTCGACACGGCTGCGCATCAACTGCAACCGGGCCGCCTGGAACTGCAGCGCCACGGCACCGACCTGATCGGAGGCGGGGCGCCCGTCGACCAGACAGGTGCCACTGGTGGGCACCGTCAGCCCGGCCATGACCCACGCCAGCGTCGACTTTCCGGAGCCGTTGCCACCATGAATCAAGAGCCCGTCGCCCTCATACACCGTGAAACTGACGTCGCGCAGCGCGGCCTGCGCCCACGGTGTGCCGCTGGCGTATTCGTGGCCGACGCCCGCAAGTTCGAGCACCGGCGCATGAGATTGGTCGCCGTGCGCAACCGTCGGCACCGGCGCGGCCGCGGTTTCGACCATCGCCGTGTTATCGGGTGAATGGCTCAGATTGATTGTGCGGTCGGCGTAATCGGCCTCGTCGTTGTAGTGGGTGATGTGCACCAAAGCGGTGCGGTGACGATCAGGCAGCCGGGATAGCACGCTGAGCAGTGCATCCCGGCCCTGCTGGTCGACCATGCTGGTGACTTCGTCGGCGATGAGCAGGGCGGGATCGCGGGCAAGCGCCGCGGCTACCGCGAGGCGCTGCAGTTCGCCGCCGGACAGACCGCCGGTGTCGCGCTCGGCGAAACCGTCCAACCCGACTTCCCTGAGCAGCCGGTCGACATCGGTGCACCTGCCCGGCGGCAGTCCCCAGACCACGTCGTCGGCCACTCGTGATCCCAGTACCTGGCTTTCCGGGTGTTGCATGATGACGGCGGTACCACCGAGTTGACCGAGACCGACGGCCCCGAGACGTTCCACCGTCCCCGCTGTCGGTTCTTTGCCGGCCAGGATCAGCATGAGCGTGGTTTTGCCCGCGCCGTTAGCCCCGGTGACCGCGACATGTTCGGCCGGCCGCACGTCCACGCTGACTGGGCGCAGCGCGTCGTAGTCGGTGTGGGGGTAGCGCAGGCGCACCTCGTCCAACCGCACCGGAACAGGCTGGATCGGCCCGGTGCCGCCCACCACGTCCAGCTTGTGCACGTCGGGCACGCCGCCGAGCCGCTCAAGCACCCGCGAGATCCCCCACCAGCCGATCACCGAAGCTCCCGCGATCGCGGCGACAGCGCACCCGAGAACGAGCCACTGCCAGTGACCCGACGCTTCGAGGTAGAACCAGCCGAGGCCCCGCGCCGCCGGCTGCAGCGGCGGCACCCGCGACATGATCGCCGCCGCACCGTTCACGGCAGCGGCGACAGTGTGAAACACCAGTTCCCGAAGCGGGTTCAGCACAGTCAACGCTGCGATCACAACTGCGCCGATGACGAGACCGGCGACACAGGATGCGGCGATCACAGTCGAAGCACCGCGGTTGTGGCGTTTCACGATTCCGGCCAGCCCGCCGACATAGGCGCAGAGCGCAACCGCCCCAACGCCGCTCACGCCCACGACCAGGAAGCCGATCGCAGCGGCGGCCACCGTGGCGGTGACCAGGACCCGGATCCGATACCGATGGGCCAGCAACCCCATCGGCACGGCGCCCAGCAGGCCCAGCTCACCCGCGTGTGGAAAGACAACCGCGATGATCGCGATCGCCGCACACAACGCGCCCATCACCGACGCCTGCGCCAATTCGCCCGGCCGTAGCGACGCGGCTCCCCCAATGTCGTTGGACGACAACGTCGGATTATCGCCGGCATCATCCGGCCGAACCGCGCAATCTATCTGCCGCGTCACGTGATCGAACTCGGAAGCTGTGGGCCCGGTAGGCGAACGTCGACTTCCACGTCGATGACTTCCGGCCACGCGATCTGCGGACTGATGTCCACCACGCCCGGGTCGACTTGTCCCAAGCCGCTGATCAACAGCGCGTGACAGTTGTCGGCGCCATCTCGATGTCGCGCGTGGAGGTGATTGCCGGTGATGCCGCAGTCCAGGTGTGCCGGTGCGAGGTACAGGCCGGCATTCGCCATCCAGCCCATCTGGCAGTCGTCGAGAACGACTGGCACATCGCCCGGGAGTTCGGCGAGCGCGCGCCGCAATTGCTCGACGTTCATGCCTGACTCCAGACGATGCGTCCTGTGCTGATCATCACGAAACACGCTCCTAAACAATCCATTCCACAACTCGTGCCGAACGGACACAACGGTCCGTTCTGTGCATGGGAGCGCCAGCGTAAACGCGGGTCGTTGAGAAGCCGCTGAGAAAGGTTTCAGCGCATGAAGTTCGGTCGGCACGGCAGCCGCACCCGATGCGAATCGCAGCGTTCTCACCCGATTCACAGCGCCGAGCAATCAGACTGAACAGGTGTCTACCGTCGGGTCGTTGTGGCGACACGGGCTCAAGCGGTTAGCGGCGCTCAGAAGTATCGGCATCTCGGCCCGCTCAGCCGCAGTATCGGGAATCGTCGTGCTGGTGGCGTTCGCCGTTGCGAGCGTCGCACTGGACGCCCTGCTGTACCGATCGTTGCTGGTCGGTGTCGACGACGCCACCGCGGGAAGGGTGCGCAACATCGCAGAGGCCCTGCAATCCGGGTCGGCCGCCGATCTCAATAGAGACCTGTTGACCACCAACCACCACATCGTGGCGATTCAGTTGATCGCGCCGGACGGAAGGATGCTCGAGCGATCCGGATTGGCGCCTGAGACGCCGTTGGTCCCGGTCAGCGAATTCGACCTCCATCTGCGCCGAGGGATGCCCGATGACGCGGTTGCCGGCGACGACATGCGGGTCAGTGGCCAACGGGTCGAAACCTCCTCGGGTGAGTACACGGTGATCGTCGGAGGCGGTAGCGAGGCGGTCGAGGCCGCCGCACGGACTGCCGCGCTGCTGTTGGCGTGCGGCGCCCCGATCATCGTCGCGGTGGCGGCGGCGGCAACCTATTGGCTGGTTCGCCGATCCATGCAATCGGTGGACGCCATCCGTAGCCGCGTAGCCGAGATCTCCACATCGGATTTGGCCGAGCGAGTACCGGTGCCCGCCGGCCGCGACCAAATCGCTGCCCTGGCAGTCACCATGAACGAAATGCTCTCGCGCCTCGAGGCCGGCCACCACGCGCAACAGCGATTCGTCGGCGACGCATCGCATGAACTCCGCAGCCCGCTGGCCACCATCATCTCCGGCTTGGAAGTCGCCGAAGCCCATCCCGAATTACTCGACGCAGACCTGGCGATCAACACGCTGCTTCCTGAGGCACACCGGATGCAGACGCTGATCCAGGATCTCCTCGTGCTGGCCCGCGCCGACGAACACAGCCTGGCATTACGCAAAGAACCGGTGCGGTTGGGCGAGCTTGCCGAAGTCGAGGCGGCTCGCGCACGTCGCGGCGCCGCATGCACGATCAACACCGACATTTCGGCAGCGAATCTGACCGGCGACCCGACGGCGCTGTCGCGGGTGATCCGTAATCTGGTGGATAACGCTGTCCGCCATGCGAAGTCGCGCGTGGATGTGACCGTCGGCAGCGACGACGGTCACGCCATCATCACGGTGAGTGACGACGGTCCGGGCATCCCGGTTGCCGAACGAAGCCGGGTCTTCGGGCGGTTCGTGCGGCTGGACTCCGACCGCGCCCGCAGCAGCGGAGGCAGCGGGCTCGGCCTGGCCATCGTCGCTGACCTTGTGACCGCGCACGGCGGCAGCGTGTCGATCGACGATCAACCCCGCGAGGGAACCACGATGGTCGTGAAACTCCCTCAGCAGAACAACCGGTAGCCGACCCCGCGGATCGTCTCAATAGTGTTGGTGCCGAACGGAACATCGATCTTGCGACGCAAGTAACCGACGTACACCTCCACAACGTTGTCGGGGCCTTCGTAATGGGCATCCCACACATTGCGCAAGATCTCGGTCTTGGTGACCACCGCGTCCTGGTTGCGCATGAGGAATTCCAGCAGCCCGTACTCACGCGGGGTCAACGCGATCGGCGTCGAATCGCGCTCGACCGTATGACGAGTGGGGTCAAGCGACAGCGATCCGACCGTCAACACCACCGGCCGCTCCGGCGCTCCGCGACGGACCAGCGCACGCAGCCGAGCCACCAGCACCCGGAACGAAAACGGCTTGGTCAGGTAATCATCGGCTCCGAGGTCGAATGCGTCGATCTCGTCGTACTCACCATCCTTGGCCGTCAGCATCAGGACCGGGGTCCACACCCGCTGTGCGCGCATGCGACGCAGCACCTCGTACCCGCTGTGGCCGGGGAGCATGATGTCGAGCACCACGACGTCGAAGTCGTTCTCCGTCGCCTCGTGCAGGCCCTCGATGCCCGTGCCTACGGACACGACGACGAAGCCCTCGGCCTTCAGACCCTTGGAAAGAGTCGCCGACAATCGCTCCTCGTCTTCGACGAGTAAAACCCTCACGGCCGCAGGCTACTTCGTCCGCCGCGGACGCGACACCGGATCGTGATTCGCCTGTCCGGGGTGACGTCCCGGCCGTTGCGGCAGGGCGATGACCAACACGACCACGACGGCGGCGATGACGGCTGAGGCCAGCGGGCGACTCAGGGCCAGGCCGCCGTCGGCGACGGGCTTATCGATGAAGTCCCCGACCGTCGCGCCCAGCGGACGCGTCAGGATGAACGCGACCCAGAACAACACCACACGCGACACGTCGGTCCAGAAATAGAGTGCGCACACCGCGGCCAACGCGGCCGTGAACACGAGTGCCCCACGCTCGTAACCGAATTCGTTGGTGTCGGCGAGCCAATCGCCGAGCGCGGTCCCCAATGTCTGGGAGAACGTGATGGTTGCCCAGTAAAACGCCTCCACCTTCGGCGTCGAGACCGTGCTGACCGACACCGTCCCCTCGGACCACCGCCACAGCCCCAAAGTCGCCACCAGGCAACCCAGCAGCAGAAGTGATCCGCCGGTGTAACCGATCCCCAATGATCGGTCCGCGAAATCGGCCAACGTGGTACCGAACGTCGTCGAGGCCACGATCGTCGCCCAGTAGAGCGCCGCATGGAATCGCTTGGTGACGATCTGCATAATCACCAGCGCCAACAGAGCCGACCCGAAGAGCGCGACCCCGGCCGCATAGCCCCAGTTCATCGTCATCGTCACGGTGTCGCCGCCGGTCTCACCCAGCGTGGTCGCCAAGATCTTGATGACCCAGAACCCCAGCGTGACCGCCGGCACCTTGGTCAACGTGTGTTTTGAAACGTCGTTCATCGTGGCAACCTGCTTACGCCCACCGCACTGAGAAGGTGCTGAGATGCCACATCACCACACCAGTGGCAGGTGCGTCAGGTATCGGTCGACCTCGGCGGCGAGTGCGCTGTAACCGTCCGCTGTCGTGAACTCCGGAATGCGTTGCAGAAACTCGGTGATGACTGCTGTCAGCTCGGCCCGTGCGAGGTGCACGCCGAGGCAACGCCGTGTCCCACCGCCGAACGCGTACGACGGCCGCGATCGGATCTGGTTGTCGGCGATCGATATTTCGACGCCGTGGTCGAGGTTGAGTGCCTGCACTGGCAGCACAATCCGCGCACCGGCCGGCAGCGTGACGTCGCCGATGGTCATCTCGGTGAGACTGGCCCGCGGGCACGTGGTGATAGGCGGATTGAGCCGCAACGCCTCGCTGACAAACGCGCCGATCTGGTCGGGGTGGCTCCGCAGGAAAGCCTGCAGCGACGGATTGCCGGCCAACTCGACAAGCGAGAATCCGACGCCGACGGTGCCGGTGTCGACGGCGGCGGTGAACAGCAGCATGACGAACGAAATGAGCTCGTCGTGGTCGAATTCATCTCGCAGCGCCGCGACGATGCCGGTCGGATTCGCCTGCGGAATGGTGCGCAGCACGTAATCGAGCACGCGCTGACGACCTTTCTTCGGGTCGTCGCGGTGTGCCCGGTAGTGGTCCAGCAGGCGGATGACGGCGTCGAGGTCGGTGAGTGGGAAGCCCAGCACGGTGAGCAACGTGCGAGATGCCAGCGGGCAGGCGATGTCAGCGATGCCGTCGCACTCACCGTTGTCGGCGATAGCGTCCACCAGCGCTACCGCGTGGTCTTGCACGGCTGCGATAACGGGGGCCAATGCCTGCGGCGTGAACCAAGGATTGAGAATGCTCCGGTATCGCGCGTGTTCCGCCGGATCGGGCACGGTGCTCGGTATCCACGGGTAGGTGTCGGAGTCCGCGCCCGGGCAGACCAGCGTGGGGTCGCGTAGCGCCGCGAGCATGTCGTCGTGGTCGGTCAGGTAATGATCGCCAAGCAGGTCCACCACCCGCCCGGCCTTGCGTACCTGAGCCCAGAAGTCCCGCGCGGCGGCGTGTGTGGTCCGCCGGTCGATATCGGCATTCAGTGCGGCGCCCTTGTCACGGCGTCACCATATCGCCCAGGCTCCCTGCCTTTCACGCGCCCAACCTGAAGCGATCTTGCCCGTTGCCGGCGTCAGGCGGTTGATGCCATGTCAAATAGCTCCTTTTTTCTGCTGGTAAACGCCCTATCCTTGGAGGGTTCGCGGGGTCGGATTGCTGATCGGTGGTGCCTGGTTGACGGTGAGCGTGGTGTGCGGGTCCTGCGGCACTGGCTTGAGGGAGAACGCCAAGTTCTGTGACGAGTGCGGCACCCCGACCACGCCTTCCAGCGATACGGCGAAGTACAAGCAGGTGACGGTGCTCTTCGCCGATGTGGTGCACTCGATGGACCTCGCGGCCGCGCTGGAGATGGAGCGCTATCGCGAAGTCATGACCGAGTTGGTGGGGCGCTCGGCGGCGGTGGTGCAGCGCTGTGGCGGCGGGACGGTGGAGTCCACCGGGGACGGGGTGATGGCGATCTTCGGGGCCCCGATCGCGTTGGAGGATCACGCTTTTCGTGGTTGCCTCGCGGCGATGGCCATCCAGGAGGAGGCGAGCCGGTTGGCGGCCGACGTGCAGCGCCGCGACGGTGTCGATCTTCGAGTCCGGGTGGGCCTGAATTCGGGTCGGGTGATCGCCGGTGAGATCGGTTCGGGGTCGCTGGGATACGCCACGACCGGCGAGTCGGTCGGGTTTGCCCAGCGGATGGAATCGGTGGCGCCGCCAGGCGGGGTGATGCTGTCGGAGTCGACCGCGCGGCTGGTCGAGCACTCGGTGATGCTGGCCGAGCCGGAGTGGGTGCGCATCAAGGGCGCCAACGAACCGGTGAGCGCGCGCCGGCTGCTGGGAATCGGGCCCCGGGACGCGCTTGTGGGGCGCGCCGAGGCGAGCCTGGTCGGTCGGCATTGGGAGATGACGGCCATCGACGCGATGGTGGACCGCGTGATCGGTGGTCGCGGGGGTGTGGTGAACGTGGTGGGACCGCCGGGCATCGGCAAGTCTCGGGCGGCGCGGGAGACCGCCGCCCTGGCGGCCCGGCGCGGCGTCGAAACGTTTTGGGCCTTCTGCGAGTCACATGCCGGCGACATCCCCTTTCACGTCGTGGCCCAGCTGCTGCGCGCGGGCACCGGCGTGGCTGACCTCGACGCCGAAAGCGCCCGGAAGCGGGTACGCGCCCGGGTGCCGGATGCCGACCTGCAGGACCTGCTGCTGTTTGACGATCTGCTCGGCATCGCCGACCCCGAGGTGCCACTGCCGCAGATCGATCCAGAGGCGCGGCGGCGGCGGTTGGTAGCGATGATCAACGCCGCGTCGCTGGCGCGCACCGAACCGGCGCTGTACATCATCGAGGATGTGCACTGGATCGATGAGGTCAGCGATTCGATGCTGGCCGACTTTCTCACCGTCATTCCGCGCACCCCCTCCATGGTGCTGATCACCTCGCGTCCGGAATATCGGGGAGAGCTGACTCGAGTGGCCGGCGCACAGACCATAGCGCTTGCCCCACTGGGCGATTCGGACACCGTGGCGCTGCTGGCCGAGCTGCTGGGGTCGGACCCCTCGGTGGCGGAGCTGACGGCGATCATCGCCGAGCGGGCGGCCGGGAACCCGTTTTTCGCCGAAGAGATGGTGCGGGAGTTGGTGCAGCGCAGCGTGCTGGCCGGTGAGCGCGGCAGCTACGTCTGTGGCACCAACGCCGCCGAAGTCAGCGTTCCGGCCACGGTGCAGGCGGCCATCGCGGCGCGCATCGACCGGCTGACCACCCCAGCCAGGCGGACGTTGAACGCGGCGTCGGTGATCGGCGCACGCTTCGGGGCGGAGTTGCTCGCTGCACTGGCCATCGATCCCGTGTTCGACGAGCTGCTGAGCGCTGCGCTGATCGATCAGGTCCGGTTCGCCCCGACCGCCGAGTACGCCTTTCACCACCCGCTGATCCGTGCGGTCACCTACGAATCGCAGCTGAAATCCGATCGTGCCGAATGGCACCGGCGCCTGGCCAACGCGATTCAGGAGCGGGCGCCCGGGTCGGTGGAGGAGAACGCGGCGCTGATCGCCGAACATCTGCAGGCCGCCGGCGAGCTGCACGCGGCGTATGGCTGGCACATGCGCGCAGCCGCGTCGTCAGCCAACCGCAACATCGGCGCCGCCCGGGTCAGTTGGGAGCGCGCACGCCAGATCGCCGACCAACTACCCGAGGAATACGCCGACACATTGGCGATGCGCATCGCCCCGCGCACCATGCTGTGCGCCACGGACTGGCAAGCTCCCACTGTCCAAGAAGCCCGAGGCCGGTTCGAGGAGATGCGGCAATTGTGTAGCGCGGCCGGGGACAAGGTCTCGCTGGCAATCAGCATGAGCGGGCTGGCCGCCGAGCTCATGTACGCCGGACGCGCGCGCGCAGGGTCACAGCTCGCATCCGAACAGATGGAGCTGCTGGAGTCCATCGGCGATTCCAACTTGACGGTAGGGCTGGCGTTCGTGGCGTTCGCCAACTGGTTCGCCAGCGGTGAACTCGGCGAGATCATGCGGTGGTCGCAGACCGTTATCGAGCTGGCCGAGGGCGACCCCACTAAGGGCGCCGGCTTCGGCATGGGATCGCCGCTGGCGATCGGGTTGGCTTTTCGCTGCCTCGCTCAGTGGTGGCTGGGCTACCCCGGCTGGCGGCAAGACCTTGACGACGCCGTTGAGATGGCCCGCAACAGTGACCCGGCAACTCTTGGCTTGGTCGTCACCTGGACGTACGGTGCAATCACCTTCGGGGTGCTTCGGGCCGACGACGCCGCGCTGCGCGCAACCGAAGAGGCTGTGCAGACCGCCCGAAGGGCCAGCAGCGACATCGCACTGATCTTCGCCGAGTACGCGCTTGCGGTCGCGCTGTTGTATCGGGAGGGCGCGGACGATCGAAAGCGCGGGCTTGAGCTCATGATGCAGGCCCGCGAGTGGCAGCGCGGGCGTATGCCCTCGCTGGTCCCGCTCACCGACTTGTGTGCCGCCCGGGAAACGGCCAGGCAGGGTGACCGCGACGCTGCCATAGCGGTGATGCGCAATGCCCTCGACGTGCTGCACCAGGCCGGGCAGGCCGGGTATGGCGTTTTCGGCACCGGCGTTTTTGTGGAGACGCTGCTGGAGCGTGGCGCCGAGGGCGACCTGGCCGAAGCTCAAGAGGCAATCGACTGGCTGGCGAACCTACCCGACGACGGCGCGGCGATAGTCGAGATCACGCTGCTGCGGCTAGGCGCGTTGGTGGCCCGGGCCCGCGGCGACCACGTTGCGCACCGCGAGTTGGTGAATCGCTATCGCGCGATGGCGGAATCTCTTGGCTTCGAAGGACACATCGCCTGGGCCAAGGCGATGATCGACGCGATCTGAGTACTACCGCCCCAAGGCCGGGCGGGATTGCAGTAGCGCGCTACTGCGCTCGTCACACCCCATGAAAGCGACGATTCCTCTGGCACCAAAGGACGGCGCCATTGGAGGACCGCATGACCGATTTGGCCACGGCCAACCCGTACGAAACGTCCACGCCGAGCAGGCTGGTCCCCCCGCAAGTGCGCTCGCCCAAGCTTGTGCAGGGCGTCGAAATGACCGTGTCTCGCCGGAACGCGATGCGGAAATGGATCAAGCGGCACGGACGCGTCTTCGAATTCAACGTGCCGTTCTTTGGCCGTAGTGTCGCCGTTTCCGATCCGGCTCTGGTGAGGTCGGTGTTCACCGCGAGCACGGAACAGCTGACCAACTATCAGCCGAACCTGAGCAATTTTTTCGGCCCCGGGTCAATATTCGCGCTCGACGGCAGTCAGCACCACGATCGCCGTCGGCTTCTCGGGCCGGCCTTTCACGGTCGGAGCCTCCGGCATCACGAGTCGATCATCGTTGACGAGATACTGCGCGAAACCGCGAATTGGGTGGAGAACAAAGAGTTTCGCGTTCTCGAACCGATGAACAGGATTACCTTGAACGTGATCTTGCGGACCGTCTTCGGCGCCGACGGGGCCGAACTCACGGAACTGCGTGAGATAGTTCCGCGCTACGCGAAATTCGGATCGGCCATGGTGAAGTTCATGCCGGTGCCGAGATTGCGGACCCAGCGCCACAGTCCGTGGAGCAGGTTGGACGACGTCCGGAGGGCGTTCGACCGGGTCATCTTCTCTCTGATCGACAGAGCCGATTCTGATCCGGGACTCGCCGATCGGACGGATGTCCTGGCTCTGTTACTGCGCAGCACGGCTGCCGACGGAACCGGAATGTCGCGGCAGGACATCTGCGACGAACTCGTGACGCTCATCGGCGCCGGTCACGAGACCACGACAGCGGCCCTCAGCTGGGCGTTCGAACGATTGCGGCGCCACCCGGACGTGCTGGCCGACCTGGTCAGAGAGGTCGACGAGGGCGGCCGCGATTTCCGTCGAGCCACGATATTGGAGGTGTTACGGGTACGGCCCGTCATCGACCTGCCCGGCCGCCGGGTCAGTGCACCGCACTTCGATCTCGGCCCGTGGCGAATCCCGCACGACAGCAACGTCTTTGTCAGCCTTGCCGATCTGCACGAGAATCCGGAAATCTTCCCGCACCCCGAACGATTCGACCCGAACCGCTTCTTCGGCACCAAGCAGCCGGCACCGGCATGGCTGGCGTTCGGAAACGGGGCACGCCGGTGTATGGGCGCCGATTTCGCACTCAACGAAATCGATATCGTGCTGCGGACCGTGCTCCAGAATTTCCAGATCCACACCGACTCCGCCGCCGACGAGCGGGCGTATTTCCGGGGAGTCACCTATACCCCGAAACGCGGCGGCCGCGTAGTCGTCACTCGCCGAAAGTAGTCCACTGTGTCGACTCAGCTGATCAGCGCGTCGCACCAACGGCAGTTCGAAATCCGTTGCAACGTCGGCGACGTCGCTCTCTCGAACGTGGCGGTGCACGTGGTCTTCTTCTTTGAGCGACCTCTCGACACGCAGGCGCTCGCCGGTGCATTCGCGCACGCGCTCACCAGGTTTCCAATGTTCGCCGGCCGAATCGCCATGGCCGGCGGCAGGATGCGAATCCGATGCAAGGGCCAAGGCGTGCCCTTCACATCGGTGTCGTCCGGACGCACAATCCGTGAGGCCATCCATTCGGTGCAGGAGGACAGCGGAGGGTGGCTCATCGATCCGGTGAACGGCGCAACGGCGCGTTGGGGATTCGGCCCGCTATGCAAGGTACGTGTCACGCATCTTGCGGACGACGCGACCGCGATCGGTTTCTCGTTTCACCACGCGATCGGTGACATGCAGACGGCGATGCATTTCTTGAACGCGTGGGCCGCCGCTGCGGCCGGCAAGCCGCTCGCTGACCCCGTGATCGCCGAAGACCGCGCTGCCTACCTCGACGCGCATCTACCTGCCGATGGGGCTCGCGAGGCCGGGGTGCGTTGCCTTGGTCTCGCAGAGATAGCACGAAGCGCGCTCTACATGGCCAAGGATGCGCGAAAACAGCGGACTCTGAGTCTCTACTACGGCGAAGACGAAATCGCCCGCATGCGCGACGCGTACGGATGCCGGATGCGATTGTCTGCGAACGACGTTGTGTGCGCGCATGTTTCCGAGGCGCTCATGAGCGCGGATCCCGCCGTGCATCGTCGCACCCTCGCGATCGCCGTCAATGTGCGGAATCAGTGTGGCCTGGACCCGATGCTGGTCGGAAATATCGTCACCGCGCTGAACGTCGACCTACGCCGCGGAGAGACGGCACGTTCGATCGCCGAACGCATCCGCCATCACGTGGATAGCTTTGCCGATGAACATTGCGACATGCGGATCAACCAAACGTTTCTGGATGCGGTTGGCAGATGGCGGGGGGCGCGCTGCGTCGCGACGAGCTTCAATCCGATCCAGTGGAACCCACTTATCACGAATTGGACCGGATTCGGCATTTATCGCCTCCAGTTCGAAGGCGCCTTCGCCGTCTACTGCACGCCGGTGCTGAACATCCCCTTTGCCGGAGTCGGTGTCCTGATCGAGGGGGCCGACGGCCGCGGACTGGTCTTTCAGATGACGTTGCCGCCCAAGGACTTCGAGGCCATGTCGAGCCCCGCGATTCGGGAACGCCTAAGCAGGTTTCGGTACGCGGACGACGACATTCCACAACTGCACCGCGAGGTTTGCGGCTAGCAGGTAGCGCAACGATCAACTGCTTCGCAGCACCTCGACCGTCTCCAGTCGCCGCGCATGGATCACTGGATACACGGCGGCCGCCAGGACGAGGATGAAGATCGCTTCGACCCCGGTCCGCAACGCCATCGGCAGCGCGCCCCACTCGATTTTGATGCCGTAGTACACCGGCGAGCCGAGCGACCACAGATACGTGAGGCCCAGTCCGCCAAGCACCGCCATGCCGGCGACGAGAGCGCCGAGGATGACGGCGTTGGCGATGATCACGGCCTGTTCTTGCCCGGGGGTCATGCCGATCGCCCGCAACACCGCCCGCTCGCGCTTGCGCTGCACCAGTCCGAGCACGAACACGTTCAGCACACTCAAGCCGGCGGCTGCCATCACGACGTATCCCGAGATCGTGAACGGTTTTAGGAATCGAGTGATGCCGTTGGTGGCCTCTGAACGCCACTGCTGGTTGTCGTACACCCGCAATCCGGTGCCGAGGTTGACGAAATCGCCGCGGTGAGCCGTCGCGGCGGCGGCGGACGGATAGGCCACCGCGATCTGGTCACGCACGGCGGCCCAATCCGCGCGCGCCAATCTGTCTGAAGCCAGCACGATGTCGCCCACTGCGGCGTCGTTCACCATCCGTGGACGGAAGGTTCCAGCGACCCGGTACTGCCTCGGCCCCGCGACCGTCGGCAGCGCGACGGTGCCGCCCGCGGCGACGCCGAGCCGGCTGGCCGCAATCTCACTCAGCCCGATCTCCCCGTCCCGCAGGCCCGGCCAGAACCGGTCGGGTGAATCGGTGGGCTGATAAACCGCCGTGCTGTACCAATCGCCCGGTATGACGCCGACGACCAACCGCGACAGCGTTCCGGACCCGATCGTCGATCGCCAGCGTGACGTCACGCTGCGCCCGTCGGCGACGGCGGTCACCCGCTCGAAGGTGGCGTCGGAGATCTGGCTATCCCGCTGATCAAGCACCGATTGAGCGGCAATCAATAGGGCGGCGGGCAACCGGTCGGCCTTCTCTTCCGCCATCTGCTTGGTGCCGAGCAGTTGCATGCTGTGCGAGCTGATGGCCGAGCTGGCGCCTTGGGCAAGGAGCGCGCCCGAGAGCGCGAACAGTACGGCGTAGCGCCGAACGTCGGCTCCCAGCAGACGTCCGGTGGCGGGACGCGCAATCGTCAGCAGCCTGATCGCCAGGCCCGCACCGCGCGGGGCTATCCACGCCGTCAAGAACACGACCCCGCACAACCCCACCGTCATGCCGTAGATGCCCACGTTCAGCGGCAGTGAGCCGCGCTCGAAGATCTTCAACACCACGACGGAAGCCACCAGCGCGCCCGCCCCGGCGACCAGCGGCCACATCGGGATCGTCCGAACGCGCTGCACCCCACCGACGCTGGCCATCGACGCCAGCGGTCCCTCGCGGGCCAACCTGACGGCGGGCCCGATCATCGCGAGGACGCCCGAGACTGTCCCCGCCGCGGCACCGATCACGATCAAGCTCGGCGTGAAATGCGCGGCAATCGTGCCACCCGAACCGGCCAGCATGGCCTGCCCGAAGCGGTCGACCAGATATGTCCCGAGCAGGAAGCCGCTGGGCACCCCGAGCAGTCCCCCGAGCGCACCCACGACGGCCCCCTCGCCCAACATCCCGCCGAACAACCCTCGCGGCTTGGCGCCGATGGCGCCGATGGTCCCCATCACCGCCCGCCTGTCCTCGACCGCCAACAGGATGGTGTTCACCGAGATGAGCAAGCCGATCAGGATGCCGGCCAACACAGTCAGATTGAAACTCTGCGTGGCGTTCTCGAACACGGCCGGCAGCTGCGGCCGGGGCGGACCAGCGGTTGCGACGCCGGCGATGACGCGGTCGACGTCACTCGCGAAGGCGGCGCTGTCCGTGCCGTGTCGCGGTATAACGAACGCGGCCGTGGCGTACCCGGGCGAGCCGAGCAGGCTCGCGGCGATGTCCGCGGAAGGGGCCAGCAGCACGTAGCCGTCGTTGATGCCCGCGACGCGGTCGAACTCCGGAAACGTCCAACCCAGGTGCGCAGAACCTGAAGGCAGCCCGGGGATGCGCAACTCATCACCGAGCTGTAGGCCATGCCGCTCTGCTATGACCGCCGGAATCTGCAGTGGCACACCGGGACCGGTCGCGGGTTTGACGTCGCGGGCGCGTTGCTCGCAGTCGAAGGAGCCGACCAGCAGCTCGACCTGGCATGAACCGCCGAGCAGGAAGAATCCGTGGGTGCCGCCCGCGACATCCACCGGCGTCAAGGCGGCGACGACGGGGATGACCGCCTCCGCGCCCGCGACCTCCGCGTGCAGACGGTTGACCGTCTGGAATGGCAAGCGGCCGTTCACCTTTGGCGTAACCTGCAGCACCCCGGCGTCTGCGGCGTGGGCGAGCGACGGGCCGAATGCGCCGAATGGGCGGGTGAGTTCGGCTTTGAGCACCAACGTACCCAGCACCACCGTCACCCCCACCGCAACGCCGATCACGCTGAGCAGCGTGCGGCGCCAGTCGGCGATCAACGCGGCGAGGTGGATCCGCCGGAAAGACAGCCAGCCGGCGCGCAGACTTTGCATCATCGCTCCAAGGCGGGCGCAGTGACATCGGCTGGACATGCACGCCCATCGACAACATGAACCTCGCGGGAGCCGTAGCGCGCCGCGGCCCGGTCGTGTGTCACCATCACGACCGCCGCGCCGTCCTCGTCTGACAGCGAGCGCAGGAGATCCAGGACCTCGATCGACGAATGGCTGTCCAGGTTTCCCGTCGGCTCGTCGGCGAGGATGATGGACGGCCTGGCCACCAGCGCGCGCGCCACCGCCACCCGTTGCATTTGTCCTCCCGACAGCTCGGCCGGCCGGTGCCCCGCGCGGTCGCCCAGCCCGACTCGGTCCAGCAACTCCTCAGCGCGTGTGTCGGCTACACGGGCAGGCATACCATCCAGAACCAGCGGCAACGACACGTTCTCCACTGCGGTCAGCATTGGCACCAAGTTGAAGAACTGGAAGACGAATCCGAGGTTGCGCCGCCGAAACGCTGCGCGGGCGCCCGCGCTCATTGACCACACGTCCTGGCCGGCCACCGCGACAGTGCCGCTGTCCGGTGCGTCCAATCCGCCGGCAATGTGCAGCAGGGTCGATTTGCCGGCTCCCGACGGCCCGGTGACGACGACGAATTCGCCTGCATCCAAAGTGAAGTCGAAGTCGACGAGCACATGCAGCTGCTCGTCGCCCCTGCGGTAGGTCTTATCGACGCCGTTGAGCTGCAGAACCGGCGGCACGCTGACGCCGCCGTCACCGACGCGCATCACCACAGCCCTGCCAGCAGCGTGGCCAGGTCGCCGGCCAGCCCAGGCAACTCCGCGGCGGGCGTTGTAGCAGCCGGCAACGACTCGAAGAACAGCGAGGGTTCGAAGAAATTCGGGCCTACTGCCTCAACGAACCAGGTTGGGAAATTGATATCGCCGAACGGCGTGGTGAAGAATGCCTCCGGCGTGCCGCCGATGTCGCTGTAGACCAGTCCAAGAGAGTTGACGCCGGTCGAGCCGGCCGTCGAGATGAGATAGAAGTCGTTGTACTGCTCCCCGACGGGGACGTTGCCGGTGATGTCCTGCTCGACCACAATGTGGTCGTTCTGGGTGAGCCAGAGGGTGTAGTCGCTGCGCACCACGCCTTCGAACGTCTCGTCCGGCGCGTTGGGCACGCTGAAATCCTGGTGCCACATCACCCCTTTGACCCATGGGTGGCCGGCGTCATCGACGAAATTGAACCCCACGTCAAGCGGCGTGGGTGCGCCAGGGTCGACGCCGCCGGGGTCGGCGTGCGCCGTAGCCGCGGAGAAGGCCAGAGCGGCCAGCGCCCCCGTCAGGGTGAGGGTGATGCGGTTCATCGGCGAGTTCCTATCTGTTGTTCCTCGCGCAGCGTGGTCAACGGATCGTCACTCAGGTGCGGTGCGACGGGCGCAGTAGCGCGCTACTGCAATTCGCGCTGTTTGCCCGCGGCACTACCGACTCGCAGTCTTGAGCACCACTGATGAATGCCGAACGCAGTTTCAGCGATCATTTGGTGCGTGTTGCGCCGCAACAAGTTTTGCTTCGGCCATGCGGTACAGACCATCCAGGGCAGCCTGCTCGACATTGATGTACTGGCAGATCACATCGGCGGCGACGCCGGCATCGCGCAGCCTCAGTGCCAGGGAGTATGGCAACGGCAGCGCGCGCAGCGCGCGCTCGTGTTGGCTGAGTTCTTCGGCCATCCGAGCAGCATGCACACCTTTTCATGACGCCGACGCAGTAGCGCGGTACTCAAATCATCGCGGGGGCAATGTCACTCCAGTCGCGCCTTGTGGCTGGGTATCAGCGCGGCGAGCTCGTCACGGCCGGTGGTCTCGGTCTTCGACATGGCCCGGTAGATGTGGCTCTCGACGGTGCGCACGGAAACTGTGAGTCGCTCGGCGATGGCGCGATTCGATAACCCCTGACCGATCATCATCACGATCTCGGCTTCGCGGTCAGTCAGCGGCAAGGGGCCAGTAGCCCGACGAAACGCCGGAGTGCTTGCGCCGCCGCATTGTTCGGCCAGGGCATCGGCGCGCGCCGAGCAACTCAAGGCCGAGCCCCGCAGGTTTTGGCTGCGATACGCGAGGGCGGCGTAGGCCGCCGCATCCAAAGCCGCGACAAGGTCGCCCATCCGTTCGAATTCCTCTGAAACCGATGACAATTCAGCAGCGTCTCCATCGCGCAGCGCAGCTGCGAACCGGGCAGCCAGGCCGACACGTGACCCTTCGACGATCGACTCGAGTGCACGCAACCTCAGTGCGCCGGTGCGGTCACCGAATTGGGTGGCGGTCTGCAGGCAGACTACTTCGGCGGCGAATTGCCCATTTGCTGCTGCCCTTTCGGCCGCCGACAACACGACGGTGATCGCCTCACTGACGGCTCCCTGGCCCGCCAGCACCCACGCCCGGGCCAAGCTGCTCTCGTAGTCGAGTGACCGGAAAAGTCGCCGATCAGCCAGCACGGCGCGCGTGGCTGCCTCGTCGGTCAAACCACGCATGGCCAGCGCGGCCGTGCGTGGGATGCGATAGCGGTATCCCCAGCCAATGGCATGCGAGGCGGACAATCCTTCCGCCGCCTGTTCCAACATCACACATGCGGTATCGAGGCGGCCGGCCCCAAGCGCGGCCCGACCTGCCACTGCGGAGCCGAGCAACTGAGCCGCACCCGGAAGTTCGGCTGCCTGCCGGCGCACCCGGTCGGCTACCTCGAGGGCATCCGAAGTTCGGCCCGACAGCAACAGCGCGCTGATGTGTGCATCAGCAATGTTGAACCGCATATGCGGGGCGTCGAATGAGCGTGTCGCAGCGGTGTATCCCGCCTCGGCTACGGCCACCGCTTCGGCTGTGCGCCCAGCGTCCGCGGCGATGACAGCGAGCACCCACGCAATCTCCGCACCGACAACTGCGGGCAGATGTTCCAATGCAAGGCTTTCCGAAGCTTGCCGCGCCGCCTCCGGTCGATCCATCGCAAACCAGTAGACCGTCAAGAAAGCGTCGATATAGGTGCGCACAGTCGGTGGAGTGGTCTCCAACGCCTCGTCGATGATTCCCTTAGCCCGCGCCGGGTCGCCAAGCGCCCAGAGCGCGTTGCTGGCCCGTAGGAACGCCAATCTGGCGCGCTCGCCGTCGGTCAACTCGCTGGTGCGAATCGCAGCCAGCACCGCGTCGGCCTCCTCACCACGACCCAACCACGAAAGTGCATGCGCTCGAACGAAATTCGGTTCCGGTCCCCCTCCGGCGCGGGCTGCCGCGTCCGCGAGCCGATCGGCGAGTGCCAGATCCGCCAGCCAAACGGCACCCTGGGCTGCGTTGACGAGCAGGTCCGCGTTGGGTGTGAGGTCGGAGTCGAGACTCAACGTGGCGCGGCGCACCACGACTTGAATGTCTTCGTGGTCAACGGATGCGGCGAGTTCGGCGGCGACGAGGCCGCGAAGCCGGCGCAGCTTGGTGGCGGGCGCGCGCCTGCGGCGCACCTCACCGTAGAGCGGGTGCGCTACCCGAACCTCCACACCATTCATTGCGGGCTCGAGCGTGATGAGGCCGCGGGTCTCGGCCTCTTCGACCGCGGCCGGATCAGTGATCCGGCTCAGGGCCGCCAGTTCGATCGGCTCGCCGACAGCCAGCGCATCGACCACATCGCTGACCGGCCCAACCAGTGCCCCGGTGCGGGATTCGATCAGCTCGACCAGGCTGCGCGGGATGACCGGATCACCGATCCATCGCCAGTAACCGTGCTGTTGCACGAGTCGACCATCGGCGACTTCCTGCTCGACGATATTTCGTAGATACAGAACGTTGCCACGAGCGAGCTTCCACAGCCGCTGAGGCACATCCGGATCCACCGGCCCCTCGAACGCTGTCGTCAGCAGCGTGGTGGTTTCGTCGAGCGACAACGGCTGCAGGTCCAGCCGGTCGAACCGGCCACCCCGCCATATCTCCTGGACCGCCTCGGGAATCGGTTCACCGTCCAGGACGGTAAGCACCACTTTCGCGGCGCCACGCTGGACGATCTGGTGCACCACGAATAACGACAACTCGTCGAGAAGATGCACATCGTCGACACCCAGCACCACCGTGGTGCCCGCAGCCGCGGAAGTCAGCGACTCGATCACCCCCCGCAACAACTGAACGGTGTCGGTGACACCCGACTGCGCCCATGCGGAGAAAACACCCAGCGGAATTGCCCGCGCTGAGGACGCGCCTACCGCCAATCGACCTTCGTAACCGCGGGATTCAACAGACGACAAGGCTTCACGGACGATGCGGCTCTTCCCCACACCCGCTGCTCCGTAGACGACAATTCCGGGCACATCCGAAGCCGAGATGGCGGCCTCGATAACCCGCATCTCCTCGGAGCGGCCGATTAGTGGCCACCGCATGCGCATCCGCAAATCCTAGGAGCGTGGGCACTGCGACGCCGAGAATATGAGCGACTTCGGCAAGGCGCCTGAACGCAGCTCTATCCGCGGTAGCGTTGGTGCCGGACTCATCCAGCGAAACCGCTTGTCGCGAGCGGTCCTGTGGGGATGGAAGCATGCCGGTGAGGACTCATCCCAGTTGACGCCCTTCTGGCGGCGGTGTGCCGGGCTCGCGCACATGCTCGCGGCGGGCGTCGTGCTGGTGCAGTGCGCCGCCGCGCCGCCACCTCCCGCGGCCACACCATCACCGGCTGCCACCACACCACCGCCGGCTGCGTCGTCGGCCAGCGCTCCGCCGGCACGCGCGACTGCGACCGTGGAGCCGGTCACCGCCGCCGAACTCGGCGCGACCTGGCGGCCGGGTTGCCCCGTCGAGCCGCAACAATTGCGACGGGTCGACGTCGACTATCTCGGGTTCGACGGCCAGACCCACCGCGGCGCGCTGATTGTGCACGAAGACCTGGTGCCGGACGTCATCGCGATCTTCGAGCGGCTTCACCAACTGCGTTATCCCGTCGACAAGATCCGCACGGTCGACCACTACCCGGACGCTAACGATGAGCTGTCCATGGAGGACAACAACACTTCGGCGTTCAACTGCCGGCGCATCCCCGGAACCGACGAATGGTCCCCACACGCATACGGCCGGGCTATCGATATCAATACCCTGCTCAACCCGTGCCTCTACGCCAGCGGCTATTTCGAGCCGGAAAACGCGGCGGCCTACCTGGACCGCAGTCGTACCGACCCGGGAGTCCTACATAACGGCGATCCAGCCGAACGCGTCTTCACCGATCGCGGCTGGCAATGGGCCGGCGACTGGACGACTCCCGACTACCAGCACTTCGAGCGGCCCTGAGGCCCCGTCAAAGATGCAGGGCCTGTCCCGTCGCCGTCGCAACCTCACCGCGCAGATCCGACATCGGTGGACTGCCTCGGGTATGGATCGAGTTCGAGAGCAGAACTACGTAAGTGTCTGAACCTGGGTCCATCCACAGCGATGTTCCGGTGAAGCCGGTGTGGCCGAAGCTGCCGACCGGGAAGATCATGCCTCGCGCCGTGGACTGGCCCGTGTCGATATCCCACCCGAAGCCGCGCAAGTCCTGCCCCGCGATCGCCGGATAGTGCGGCGCCAGAAGCGGATCCGTTGAATTTGGCTCCTTTGCGACCGCTGCTCGGAATGCGTCGTTCGCTGCGGCGAGTTGTTGTGCGTCATGTCCCGGCTGCTGCGGGCTCGTCATCAACTCGAGAGTCGCCCGCGTCAACGGGAACGTGCTCGGACGGCCCGCGAGCCGATCAAGCAAGGCTTGCCCAAAGAGGCTGACATCGTGCGCCGTCGAGAACACGCCCGCGTGCCCAGCCACGCCACCCATGCGCCGTGACGTCGTGTCCTGCACTGTGCCACGAAGCAGGTGATCAAGATCGGGATTCTTACTTGGATCGGCTCTGCTCTCTTCGTCACGTGCTGTCGGTGCGATGCGCGGCAAAAGACCGGTGTTCCAGGTGCCCGCGGCGCAGGCGTCCGGCATCCGGTCTTTTGGTGCGGGAGCCCAGGCGATCGCCGCTCCGGTCGTCGTGTGCGGGCCGCAGGCCTTACTCGGTGGCAGGTAGCGGGTGTCGCGCATACCCAGCGGCTCGAATACGTGTCGCTGAACATAGACGTCCAAGGCTTCACCGGTGGCCTTCTCGATCAGCGCACCAAGCAGGAGGAAGTTGATGTCGGAGTAGCGGAAGACGCCGCCGGGACTGGATTCCAGTGGCGTGGTGAGGGCACGACGAATCCCCTCTGCTTTATCGGCCCGGTCCAGTCCCCACGGGTCTTTCAGGTCGACATCCCCCGTTTCACCCGAAGTGTGGGTGAGCAACATGCGAACAGTCACCTTCGCCCGTCGCGGGTCGTTCGCCGTATTGAAATCGGGCAAGTACCGCTGCACGGGATCGTCGAACTGAACACGGCCTTGTTCGTACAGCGCCATGACGGCGGTCGCCGTCGCGAGGCTCTTGGTCAACGACGCCAGATCAAAGATCGTGTCCTCGGTCATCGGCTCCCCAGGTGCGGGTGACCCATCCAGCCCGGGTTCGCCGGGTAGCTTGCGCGAGCCGTAAGCCTGGTGGAAGGCGACCTTGCCGCCATGTCCGATCACAACCACCGCACCGGGCAGCTTGTCTGCTGCGATCGCACCGTTGATCAGCTTGGAGACCGTCGCGAAATCAGCTGCGGCAGCCGCATCGGGAAGTGCGGAAGCCGCGGCCGGCACCTGCGGCGTCTGCCCGCGGTCGTTTGACGCCGTATGGGCCGCATCGCCACGCGAGCAACCCGCAACGAGTGCAAGAAACACACTTCCGACGGCAACGGCCTTTCGAAGCCGAGGGCAATCCGCTTGCACCCAGCAATGCAATCACGGTCTCCACGAGTTGTGTAGCGTCCTCGAAGGCGCTTTCACGTGCCGGCGACGAGCGCGCGACACTATTCATATGAGCTGCGGCTTGCTGACAATTCAGCCTTGCTACTTAACTAATGTTCTCCGATTTTGGCGGCGTTGAGAGTCATCACACTTTCTCCAACACACGGCTGGCAGTAGAAATAGGCGACAAATCCAATTCACAGGGACTGATGGCCACTATCGTGCCCCAATGGGGGCGCTGATGACGGCCCGGAGGTGACGCGGTGAGAGCCTTTGCGGGCATGCTGCCTGCGTACGCGTTGATCCACAACATCTTGAGCTGGCCGACTGCCTCGCCGAGAGCGACTTGATGACTGCCCGAGCACATCGGATGCCGCCGGCTTTGCCCGATTGCGCGAGTGAGCAATTGCACCTGTCGGGCCGAATTCAAGCCCATGGAGCACTGGTTGCCGCCGATTTGCAAGATCGCCGCATCACATACGCCAGCGCAAACACCCCCGAGTTGATCGGGGCCGAGGTGGATCAGCTTTTCGATTCGCCGGTGACGGGCATCTTCGCGCCCGGCGAACGGCAGCGGCTTGAGGAGGCGATCGAGCAGACGGGCTACCGGCCTTCGTCGCCCGACCTATATGGAATGCGCTTGGCAGCCGGATTCGACGGCAAAGTCGATGTGATTCTGCATCAAGTTGACGGGCAGATCGTTATCGAGATCGAGAGAACGGAAGGGGACGATCAAGCCAATCTCGTTCCGGTTCTCTATGCCTCGCAGGCAGTCGCCGAGGCGACGACCGTGCCCGAAGTTGAGGCGGCCGTTGCGAGCGCAGTGCGCGCACTGAGCGGATTCGACCGCGCGATGGTCTACCGGTTCCACGAAGACGAGCACGGAGAGATCGTCGCTGAGGATCGAATTCCGGGACTGGTCCGATACCTCGGGCATCATTTTCCGGAGAGCGACATTCCGCTTCAAGCCCGCAAGATTTACACCCGCAAAGGGACGCGCTACATACCTGATGTCGACGAGGGCGACGTCGTCGTGGTCTCATCGCCGCGCATGGCCGGCACCTGTCTTGACCTGAGCCGCGCCATGCTGCGAAGCGTTTCCCCCTTCCACCTCGAATACATGCGCAATATGAAGACAGCGGCGAGCCTTTCGTTCGCTATGGCTGACGAAGGCCGGCTGCAAAGGCTCGTGTCGTGCACATCTGAAATCCCCCAATGGCTTTCGCGCTCCAGGCGTCGGTCGTGTGAACTGGTAGTCCTGCAGGCAAAACTCCAACTCGCTGCCGCAGAACAGATCTTCAGACTGCGCGATGCCGCCGGCCGCGACACCATCCGGACCCGGCTCAGGGCAGCGATGAAAAGCGCGCCCACAATTGCCGCGGGACTCACGTCGGCCTCCGGTGATCTGCTGGAGCTCTGCCAGGCAGACGGAGCAGCCCTATGTGCGAACGGGCAATACCGGTCGGTCGGCGCAGCGCCATCCGAGGATGCCGTTCGAAGCTTCGCGGGCGAAATCCGCGCCGTCGGGCCCCTCGGCGCGCCCTGGGCCACCGACCGCTTGCCGCAATCGACAGCTGACTCCCTCGGTGCTGCCGGCTGCGTGTTCGTCGCTCTCGTCGCGCCGGATGATTTCGTGATCTGGTTCCGGCGAGATCATCCGCAGCAGCTCCGCTGGCTGGGCGATCCCCACGCTCACTCCACTGGATTGATCAATCCGAGGAAGTCATTCGATACCTGGCTGGAGCAAGTCAGCGGCTCGAGCACCCCCTGGACAGACGCCGACCTGCAAGCGGCGCAACTGCTCGCACGTGACATCGAATCTGCCCAGCTGAGCCGAGTCCAGGCCAAACTTGCGCACCTCGGGTTCTACGACTCGCTGACTGGACTACCGAATCGCCGCCATCTGAGCAACGTCATGGCCGCCATGGCGGCAGCGGCTACACCAGCCGATCCGGTGGCCGCCATCTTCATCGATCTCGACCGCTTCAAGGCAGTCAACGACGAGTACGGGCACGATTCAGGCGACCAGGTGCTGCGCGAGGTCGCGCACCGCATTGCCGAGGCAACCCGCACCCGGGGTGACGTCGTGATGCAGGGCGATACCGAGCACCCGCCCCCGGTCAGGCTCGGTGGTGACGAGTTCCTCGTGCTCCTGCCGGGCGTAGATCCCCAGGGCGCCGAGCTGGTCGCCGACCGGATCCGTCAGGCGCTGCTCGAGCCGATTGCCATCAGCCCAGACGTCCGGCTGACCATCAGCGCGGCGATTGGGGTGGCGCTGGCCGCAGAGCCAGAAGAACTGCAGCATTTGCTGAGCCGGGCCGACGCCGCTATGTACAAGGACAAGCGCCGGGGCCCACGGCCGGCCACTGAACCCGAATGAACGACTAGCCGGTACCGATCCGAAACAGTCTGGCCCACACCAATTTTAGGGACCTGCGAAGTCACCCACGGCGATCATCATGTTGCCGCTCCAGGCGGTTGCGACGCCGGCTGCGGTGAATGCGCAATCCAGAATGACCGCTCGGTGTGGAGGACTTTGCATCCACAGGTCGAGCGCTGCTCCCGGAGTCGCATGGGACCCGGTGCCCCAGTAGACGATCTCACTCGTGTGGGCGGCCCTGGTATACCCCGCGTCGGCGATACGCGCCTGAGGCGAAGAGCCGTCCGAACCGATGTGGCCGCCGCCAACGCCGTTCATCATCAAGTCATCGGCATGGCGCTGCGCGGCGACCGTCAGACGCGGGTCGTCGCCGACCACCCCGCATGGCTGACGAAGCTGGTTGACGCCGTCGTAGATTGCGGCGCTCAAATCGTCTGCGCGCGAGGCAAAGCCGGCAATAGGACCGACCGCCGTTACGGCGACAGCGCAGATCGCGAACGGGATGACCATCCTGACTCTCGTAAACATATTGCCCCCTGCCGAGCGCTTTTCTTTGCCGGCTCGGAAAACAAATGTTACTCAACCGAGACATTGTACGGTCAGGAATCGCCAATTCATTTGCTACGCCGACATGTCGCGGCGCATCCTGATTCGAAAGCCGTTCCGGCCCGAAAGGAGAAACCGATGGCCTTGAACCGTCTGAGACGTCTTGTCCTTTTGTGCGCCGCTCCGCTCACAATTACCCTGCCGCTTGCGCAAACCGCCTCCGCCGACACCCCGTCCTGGAACGGCGAGTACGCGATCACATTCATGGTCGGCCCCAAGTCCGGGACCAGCATGGCCGCCAGTGAACCCGAGACTCAGCACACCGAGAATTACGGATTCCGATCAAGCTGTACGGGCGGGAATTGTGTCGCCACGATTGTCAGCGGTCCTCCGCCGAGCAATCCGACAGTTCCGCAACCAGTGCAATTCACCTGGGACGGGTCGTCGTGGACGCAAGTCAGCGAATTCCAGTGGGACTGCATGATGCCCGACACCACGATCCAATGGAGTCCGGCCCGATCCACTGTGCACTACACGCCCCGAGCCAACGGAACACTCGACGGCGTCATGCACACCGATATCTCAAGCGGACCGTGCCAGGGCTGGATCGAGATGGACATGACGGCAGAGCGAATATGAACTGGACAGCGGGGACCGAGTGGGTAATCGTCGCGGCCGTTTTTGGTCTGGCTGCATGCTCGTCGTCCTCCTCACCACCGCCCCCGCAAGCCGCCAGAGCAAGCTCAACGACCCCACCGCCAGCCGTCAGAACGACTCATGCCGCTCCCAGCACGACCGCGGCCTGCGTCGGGTTGTCAATCTGCCCCCCGCCGCCCCCGGACGCTGATGGCAACCCAGCCTGCTACTACCGCGATGGTTGGGCTGCCGACACGTCGGGCTCTGGGATTAATGTCTACTACTTCCGCGAACCGTCCAATTCAGTTAATGGCGAGCAGGTGACCGCCGACGTTCGCCAGAAGGACGGCACTACGGCTTCCCAGATCGCCGCACTCGATCCAGGTCAATTGAACGACCAGATTCAGTTCCCCGGCATCGACAAATCGGCAGTGCAGGCAGTATTGCTGACGACTAGCACCGGGCGGTGCTTCGTCATCGGCCCCGGCAGTTAGCCTTCCGGATCGATCCTCGGAATCCGGCGACGCCTGGTTAGGCGGGTCAGTCAAGCAGCAGCATGACAAGAACTTCGAGCTCTTGCTGTGCTGATGCTGGCTAGCGGTTCCACTCCTGACAGCGACGGTCCGCCACAACGTACGTCCGGCGTCGGCAGACGACCAATGTTGCCGGTTACGTGGAAGTCGTTGAATTTCAGTAGCGGACTACTCAAGCATCCCGTGAACAAATCCGTTTTACTCATCTGAGGCAGGTCGCCCAGGCCGCGAACACGCGGAAGGAACCCCGACATGAGGTTGGCCGAGAACCAGGCTGGTGAAGCTTTCGGCCGTACCCTCGGAGCCGCCGCCGACGCCGCGGGGGCCATCGGTTTCGTTCAACTCCGAGTCGGCGTCATCCAAAGCTGGCTTAGCCAGGACAACGACGTTCAGGCGACCCCGGACGCCATTCAGACCGAGTGCAGCGAGGGCCGATGGAACCGCTAGCACTGTTCGACCTGTTGAGTCCCTACTTTCTGGCCGGGGTTGACCTCGGTCCGACCTTCCATGAGCTCCTGTCGACTGTCCATGTCGACCAATTGGATACGTGCTTCGACGAAGAGGGCGTTGCGGTTTGGGGAATCGCCCGGCTGGATCCCTCCGCGGCAACGTCGTCGTTTTCGCTGACGCCGAACGGAGCCAGTATCTCCGGCAGCGGCAGCACCGGTGGAATTAACTCCCCTTCATCCGCATCGAGCAATTCGGTCTGGGACTGGCATGACGTCACATTCCAGTTCCGCATCACCGCGCCGCGCTCGCCGTCCTCGTTGATCGCGTCAGCGATGAGTGCGCTGTCCGGCGTACCGAAAGTGCAATCGACGCTTCCTCCGCTGTTCGATACCTGGGGCAGCAGCACCGCGGCGCCGTCCGATTATCCGAACGTGCAGTTCCAGCTCGATCTGCTGTTGACCGTCGCGACCGTGCACCTACCGTTCCTCACCGGCGCGAAGCTCGATCCCAACGGACTTCTCGAGGCAGACCCGGCTAATAAGAACGTCAAGCTCGTCCTGCCGAAGATCCTTGTCACCCTGACCCAGGACGGCACCTTGGGCCAGCTCGATTTCGTCATCGATTCGTGGGGTGCCGCAACCATTGATGACCCGGACGACACCGGCGAAGCGCAGCTCATCCAGATGCTGCCCCCCTATGCACTGGTGGATGACGCGGGCCACTTCGGGTTTGGCTTCGACAAGGCGGTTCTTGACCTCAGCGACAGCCACACGCCGCCCGAGCTGCTGTCGCAGTTTGGTGTGGGAGACGACTGGCAGGGCATCTATCTTCCCGATTTGCGAATATTCGTCGCGCCCAGCGGCGCTCAAGGGCTTGCGGTGGACGTCTCCGCCCACGATCTGTTGATCGGAGTCGGCAAAAGCTCAGGTGTATCAGGTGATTTCGAACTCGACGTCATCAACGAGAACACCAAGCCGCACATACAGGTCATCGTCTACGACGCGCAGAACAACACTATTGCGGAAGACCAGCAGAACGGTGTGATCAAGGTTGTCTTGCCGCAGAACTGCACTCTGGTGGTCGACGTCCGCCAAGCTGTTCCGCCCTACAAAATTACGGTGGATGGAACCGACATCACGTCGAACCAAACGTTTCCAATCACCGGGTTCACGGCAAAGCACGACTATGCAGTCGTGGTGACTGATTCGGCCACCCCACCGAACATCACCAACCTCACTGTAAGTGCAGTCCCACAAGCCACCAGCGGGAATCCCCTGCCTGTGCCGCCGACCGGGCAGTCCGGAATGGCCCTCGCCCTGACCGGGGGCGCCACCGACGGCATCCACACCATCACGTTGACCAACGCGCAGCAGGGGACGGTGCAGTTCGCACCCTATGTCGAGGGGATTCAGGTCAGCGTCGACAACCAGAACGGCGGCGCACCGCAGACCCTCACCTCCGACACCATCACGATAACTGCGAACACCGTTGACACTGTTAATATTTCAGCCACCTGGCCCGGGACTGCCAGCAACAACAAAGTCGAACTCAAAGCCTGGTTCCACTTCGATCATCCGCCGAAGCCCACCACGCCACAGGCGCCGCCGGCCGGATTGCAAAACACGCCTTCCGCCTACGGTGTGCCGAATACCGGCGATGTAGCGCCGACGGATCACATCGAGGTCTCTGACGAAGAAGACGTCACGCGCACAACGACTTCCGTCCCGTTTACCGCGCCGCTGGTCGCCAGCAGCGACCTGAATCAGTTCATCCAGGGCATGGCCGACAACACGCCCACCGAAGTAGAGATTGACGGGTTCGCGAGCTTCGAGCACAACGCAACTGACGAGCAGAACGCAACGCCGCCCAGTTACAACGACGATCTCTCGTCGCGCCGTGCGGTCGCTCTGGCAGAAATCATTCAGGCAGCGGTGCAGGGTACGGCGAAACAACCGCAGATCACGATTGTTGCAAAGGGCAATTACCACGACGATGCGGTACTGCCCGGAGGTGTTTCCGCGCAAACCGCTTGGGGCTCAGGTACATCCCCTGACTCGCAGTATGTGTACGCCGATTACTGGCTGGCGCATGCGGTCTACAACAGCACGCAGCCCGGGCCCAGCGCGACAGTAACGGCTAAAGTGACCGGCCCTCCTGCCGTCACTCCCACTCCCAGCCCATCGCAGCCCACGCTTCAGAAACCCCCGAACGCAGACCAGAATCGGCCGGCCTTTTTCCGTTCCATCAAGATCATCGTTCGCATCGCGCAGAGCACTTTCATTGCGCTCGAGATTTCCGGTGAATTCCAGTTCAGCACCGCCGCTCAGCAGGGCCTGCAAAGCGCAGCGCAGAAGGCTTCGTACGATTCCGGCGGCGATCATTCGATGACGGTGAAGAACCTGCAGCCCGGAAACCCCAACCCGGCGGACGGGACCACCGATTTCGACCTGATCATCTCCCACGACGATTCAACCAACACCTGGACCGAGCAACTCACCATCGCGGCCGCGAAGAACGACAAGGACGGCCTGATGCGCTGGGGCGATCCGGTGACCGACGATTCCACCGATCCTGAAGTAAACCGCTTCCGCGATTTCATGGGCACCCTGCTGGTCTTTTCCCCGTTGCTGCAAGATGTCGCCGCTGCCACCGCGAGCATGGCCAGCTGGAAGGAAGGCCTGCTCGACGGCGCGGCTCTCGTTGCCGCAGCGGCAATTTCGCAGATCGGCGTCCTACACGCCGAGACCATCACGCTCTACGGCGGTGAGCTGCTGGCTCAGGAAGGGAGCGCGGGCGGTGAGGCCGCGGTCTTCCTGGATGTTGAAACGGACCTTTATGTGGACCTGCTCGGCATCATCACCACCAAGCCGAGCAAGCCGATCAAGGTTCGCTACAAGGCGGTGGGCGTCAAGATCGTCTGGGGCGCGGGCCCTGGAAACACACTGATGCCCATCGTTTTCGATGCGAGCAAGGGCTACTCGATTGATGTCACCGATCCCGGAACGTTCCATCTGCCCGCCGGGCTCGCGGACATCATCCAAGTGCTCGGTGCCAGCATTGCCCGCACCAACCCGCTCAACCTCGAAGTGGACGTCGGCATCAAGGCCGACCTGGGCATCGTCAGTGTGGACCGCGCGAAGGTGCGCTGGCCACTGGATCCGCTTGGGGTGCCGACGATCTCCGCGCTCGGCGCGTCGGTCAACATTCCGGGCGCGTTCAAGGGATCGGGGTATCTGAACATCGGCAACGGCGGTATCGCCGGCTCGATCGATGTCACCATCGTCCCCATCAGCCTTCGCGCGAAGGCCGAGTTCAACATCCAGCAGACCCCACCTGACGGCTCCGGCAATACCGCGACAGGCGTTGCCATTTCGCTGGAAGTCGATTTCCCCGCACCGATCGTGCTGGGCAGTTCAGGGCTCGGCATTTATGGACTGATTGCGCTCTTCGCGATGCACTTCGGGCGCACTGTGGACGACCCCATGACCTGGTACCTGCAAGTCAAGGGCGACCCCACCGACGTTGCGAACGCCCACAGCAACGGCTGGCAAGCAGAAATCGGTCACTGGGCCTTCGGCGCCGGCGCTGTCCTGGGCACCATGGATGGCGGCTTTGTGATGAACCTCAAGGGCATCCTGGTGCTCGAACTGCCGGGGCCGCGCATCTTGTTGTTCATGAACGCAAACGTTCTGGTGCCGTCGCTACCCGGGCTTCTCGGCGACGCCACCGGAACCATCCTGGCGACGCTCGATCTTGATATCGGACGCGGCACCCTGACCATCGGCCTGCAGGTCAACTACAACCTCAGCCCGTTCTTTGCCATCTCAATTCCTGCAGACGCATTCTTCGACTTCACCGACCCGACGAACTTCTATCTCGATCTGGGCAGCATCGCGAAACCCGCGACTGTTTCGGTCATCAACTCGTTCACCGGCTCTGGGTATCTCGAAATCCATGGGCACGGAATCCCAGATTTTCCGGGCTTCAATCTCCCGACGCACGCGCTGTCGGGTTTTGCCATCGCGATGGGCATCGATGTCGCGCTCATCTGGGGCAACACCAGCGTCAACCTGTATCTCGAAATTGGCGCCACTGCGGCCGTCGGCATCGGCTTCTCACCGTTTCTGCTGGCCGGTTCCATCACCATCAGCGGACAACTTCACCTATTCATCGTGTCCGTCTCCGCCAGCGGAAATCTCGCAGTTACCAGCGACGGCACCGCCGCAAACACCACGATCACCGGGAAGATCTGTGGCAGCGTCTCATTCCTGTTCTTCAGTGTTTCGGGCTGCGTCGGATTTACGCTCGGACCCGGACCAGTGACGCCGCCCGCGCCGCCGTTGGTCAACGCGCTGTTCTTGCAAAGCCGTTCGCCTGCTCTGGTGCAGGGCACCGGGGTGGACCGTCCAATCGATGCCAAGCTGGCCGATGGGGGTACGGATCCGAACAACCTGCCCAAGGACAGCAACGGCAACATCGTCACGGTGCCGATTGATTCAATTCCGGTGCTGAAGTTCGCCTTCTCCCCTCAGCTCGATCCCGCGTTCACCAGCTTCACGCAATCTCCCGGTAATGCGCCGACGCTGCCGAGCGGCGGCTGGTGCAAGCGTGGTGAGAACCTCTACCGCTACACCATCCAAAGCATCTCTCTGGCACAGGTTTCCGGCCCCGGACCGATGCTGCTGAATGACGCCGCGGGAGTGCCCTCCGTGTGGCGACCGAACGCGGCGGCAAACGGCGGCGATGACCGCGCCATCGACCTCGCTCTACTCGACTGGACCCCATTCGCCACACCGCAGGCCGTCGTCGCGGGGAGCGCACTGACGACCACCGTGACCACGACGTGGAGCTCTGTCTGTGATCCAGCTGCGCCTGCGACATCGGTCTTCTGGTGCTTCAATCGCGCGAATGTAGGGACGTCGCCGGACGGCTGGACGCTTCAGGGCACAGCTTGGCCCGACCCGCCGGACACGGTGCGCTCCGCGCCGCCCCCGTTGACGCTCAAGGTAAATGAGCTATGGCGCACCAGAGTCGAACTCATCGATTCGTTGCTGTCCATGGAACCCGCTTACGTGTTCGAGCTGGCGCTGCCATGCATCTCACCAAGGCGCACCCAAAAGCCCGTCCAAACACCCGAGCGGGCTGGACTGCTCAACACCGAGCATCCGACCCTGCGCAATCCGGTTGTCCAGAACGAGATCCTGCGGCGCCTGCCACAAACCGCACAGTTCGCGTCGCTGTCACACGCTGCCGATCTGGCAGGACGCGACTCCGCCATCCACACTCTTGTCGGCACCGCCGATGCACAGCGGATGGCGACCCGCAGTCTGGCGGAGACGCTTGCACGGCTGCAGCCGTCCGAGGCTCGCTGGGCGTGCAGCGGGCGCGCGCTGGCAGCCCCGTTCGCTTCGGACCTGCCCCGTCTCAACGCGGAGTTCGACCTGCTCACCAAGGCGTTGAGCCCACTCGCGAAGAACAACGAGGATTTGGCCGATGCGCTGCACTTCTACGGCAATCCGCTGGTGCGGGTACGCCTGTTCCTCTGGGTCACAGTGGAATTGATCCGGTCGAGAACTCTGGTGCTGCGCGCGCTCGATCCGAACGGCAAGGGGATTTCGGATACGGTCATCAATGAAGCGATAGTTCACGCCTACACCGACCTACCGAGCACCTGGTACGAGCCGGGAGGGGTCTGGAGCAATGACGCCCTTTTGGACTGGGAGTTCCTGACGGTCTACGGCGTTGTCGAATCCGAAGACGCACCGGACTACTACGGTTTGAACATAGTCGCGACGGTCGACCTTCCCGCTGGGACAGACTCCTTTCTGCTGGGCATTCTCGAGAAGGAAAATTCGGTACCAGCCGCGTTGCCGCCGCCCTATGTGGTGGCGTCCATCGAAGGCTGGAGCGTCGCCGAAGTTGAGCGCGAAACCTTCGATTCGAACACCCAAGTGCAGAACCAGCAGACCGTTGCCGGTGCGCTCAACGGCGACCCTGCCAAGTTGCCACTGCTCGAGCCAGGCTCGATCTACGGCATCACGGTCAACTACACGGCAGAATCGGCAACCGACGACGGCAACGGTAATCCGGCACACCCGACTAGTCCGGTCGCGGCATCGCAGGCGCTCTACTTCGAAACCGACAGCACGCCGCCGGTTTCCCTGGCGCCCTGGGTGTTGTGCGTCTGGCCCGGCAACGACGAGCCGCATTTCTTCTACTCCGAACCGATCACCGTGGTCTTCGCGACCGACGCGGTCGAGCAGCTGCTGACCGCCTACGGCGAGACGCTGCAAGGCCACGCGCGCGCGGCAACCTTCCGCCCGCCGGCCAGCGCCCCGCCGAACCAGCAGCCGATTCAGAAGCTGTTCCCTCTGACTCCGGTGGACGGCGTCGTCCTGACGCCATGGGAGGACGCCATCCGGGCCCTGCTGAACAGCGGTGCAGCGCCTTGTATCAACGCCAGCGGCACCTCAGTGCGGCATGGCAAACAGGTATTCGATTTCCCCCTCGACGGCATGACGCCCTACATCTTCGATCTCGAAAGCGATCCCGCACCGCCCGTGCCAACAACAAACTGGCAGCCCGGCGATCCTCCGCCACCGCCGGTGAACCCGTTGTACCGCACCGCCTTCGCAACGTCTCGTTATGCCTCGCTGGACGAGATGATCGCCGACATCAACGGAACCAATACGGGCTACCGTCATCTCACCGCGGGCGCGTCCGCGCAATTGTCGGCGCTCTCGGCGAATCCAACGGACGCCGAAATGCAGGCCGCTCTCCAGGCCGCCGGCCTGGGCGCTCTGCCTCTTCCCAAGCAGCCACAAGTCACGGTCTTCTGGGAGGATTCCCCCAGCACACCCGTTCCCGTCGGTGTGCTCCTCGAGACGCCCGAGCCCATCCGGCGCAGCCGGCAGACGCCGACACCCATCATGGACTCGAGCACTCCCCCCGTCATCACCGAATGGCAAATGCAACCCGCTGTCTGGCTCGACCTAATCGAAACTGCCGGCACACTCAGCGCCACCATCGCCGCGAACACCAGCGGCAATCGGACCTATGTCGCGCTCAAGAACGGGGCGCGGGGCAATACGCTGCACCTCTCGATACGGCGGTTTTGCAAGGCGCCGATTGATACAACCGACAGCCAGCACGACACTGCGCTGCTGGACATTGCGCTCAATCAGGCGCCGTGGGAGGACCTATGAGCCGCATCGTGTATCCCCCATGGCTTCACCTCGCCGCGTCGGTGGTCAACTGGCAAGAGGTCGATCGCCTGACTGGAGCACCCTCCGGCGCCACCACCCTTAGTCGCCGCAATCCGCTCTCGGAAACGTTGCAGTTGCGCTGGATGGTTCCGCCGTACATCGGCCTGCCGCGCAAGCCGTTCACCACCTGGATCTTTACCGGGGAAGCCACCCTGACACTGCAGCCCGATTCTGAGGCCACCCTGTCCGGCGGCGCGCAGCGGATCGACTTCCCCGACGCGATGGCGATGCTCATCTTCCGCCTGAATCTCACGGCGGCGGGCGCCTACGTTTTTGCGTACTCCGCGTCCGGCCAACTGCTGACGGGCGCTACCTCGGAAGGGACGACGGGCGTCGTACTCCTCGAAATTCACAGCAGCGCAATCGATTATGTTCTTATCGGCGGCACCGGAGCGCTCTGGGAGATCTTCGGTATCACCGCTGCGGAGTTTGCCAACCTCCCCGGCTGGATTGCGGTCGAAACCGTCGGCCTACCGGTGGACCAGAAGGATTTCGCGCCGACGGGTTATTCAGTCGCAAAGCAGGGATTCGTGACCGCTCCGGTCTCACCGAAGGCGGCAGCGAAACGCCGCCTCAAGGAGGGCGCTCCGCAGCTGGGCTGGCAGAGTGCGCTGCCCGACGGAAATCCTGCTCCCCCATTTGTTCCGCCGACAATTCCTGGATTGCTCAACGACTTTGCCGCCACCGTGCTGCCGAACATCAAGACCATGCTGGATTCAAGTTCGGGGCCCACCGCGGATTCTTCGGTCGTGGTGGAGCAGAACGTACCGACGCCGCAGCAGGCGGGCGGAGGCGCGGCTCCCTCGTCGCAGCCGTCGAGCGTGACCTTTTCACCCTTGGCCTTGTTGCTGCTCGCTTCTGGCAGCGATCCCTACAACGCGCTGGGCCTTGGCTTCGGCACCGCTTATACCGTCGACGAGCTCACCGCAATACTGGGCGGCCGAACCAACACCAGAAAAACCAGTGACGTTAAGATAAATAGAGATACAGCGCGCGGACCTGTCACCGTGGAACGCAATATTTCGGCGGTGATGGTCAGCTGCGAGTACGACATCAGCCTGCTGGGCCTTCATGTTTCGGGAGAGATGGCCGATGTGGTCTTCTTCGACGCGCTCCAGTTCGGCGTCACTCCGGCCCCGCAGGACCTGACGGCCGACACCCTGCGCCTGAATCCGCCACTCAGGGTCGACGCACCGTACACCGCGACGGTCGACGCCACATGGAATCGTCCCGCGCCCCTTATCCCTAACCAAACCGTTGCCGCAAGCTATGCCGTGGCGCGCTCGTCCACCGCGGCGGACGCCACGCTGCTCAATGCAAAACGAGTCGGCGGCGGCTTCATGCCGTTTCTCGCATCGTTGCCGGCAGATGGCGACAGCAGCGCGCCAATCCTCTTTGAGGACAGCAATGTTGCGCCGCCGGAAAGCGGCAACACCTTGAACTACTCCGTCACGGGACAGGACTGGTTCGGCGTGTGGAGTGGCTGGGTTGAAACCGCCGCCAGTGTTCCTGCGGCGCCGGTGTTCTATGCGTCCGTCACCGACGCGAGGTGGACAATCGCCGACCAGGCCAACTCACCCTATCCAGCGACACTGACCGTGTTGTTCTCGTGGGACTGGACAACCCGGCGGCCCGCCGAGGTGGATCTGCTGATTGCGCTTTGCACCTTGCCGGACCCCAACTCCCCGTTGCCTTCTGTGCCTGCGCCGGCGGGAACCCAGTACAGCATCGGCGGCGGATACTCGGGCGTTGAGTTCCTGTTCGGCACTGATCCCACGGTTGCGCCGACGGTCCCCGGAGGTGCGGCCTACAGCGTAGAGATCGTTCCGGCGACCCCGCCGACACCACCAGATGGCACGCCTCCCCCGCCGATGCCCGGGAACTTGAACGTTGTTCAGTACCGGGCAACCATCCCTGGCTTCAGCCTGAACTTCGCCGGCGCGGACGAGGCCGCAGCCTTTGTCTACGCGCGAAGCAAGGAGCTGTTGAGCCCCAGTTGGACAGTGACTGACAAACCACGGGTGGCGCGTCTCAAGAGTCCCGCGCCACCCCCCGTTCCCTCCTGCGACTCCATCGTGTGGGCCACGTTGCCGGATGCGTTGGGAGTTAGTCGCGTTCACCTCAAGTGGAACAGCAACGGCGCGCCGCCTTCAGCGTCCTTCCACGTCTATGAGGCCACTGAAACCGGCTTGTTGGACGTTGCGGGTAAGCCGCCTGCCGATCTCACCCAACCCTACGCCTCGCGTCTGGCCGCACTGCGAAATCTCGACATGGCCGCATGCCGGAAAACCTTCCGGAAGCTGACCATGCCCGTAACACCGTTCACTGAAAGCGATTTCGAAGTGGAGCTGCCGCGCGGCGGCCGTATTCTCTACGCCTACGTCGTCACCGCGGTTTCGGCAAACAATATCGAGAGCGCATTTCCGTCCGACGCCAGCACCTTTACTGCGGTAGCCGTTCCATACGTGGAAGTGCCACGCGCACCCCGTATTTCGGCGACACTGACGCAAAGCGGAGGCGTCTACGAAGCCGTCGTCAAGGTAGAGAGCCGGGTGGGCGTCTCACCCGACCGTTTTGTGCTCTATCGCACCAGCCGAGAAGGTCTGTCGCGCTCGGTGGATCTGATGGGACCGCCGTTGACCGACTCGACCCAGTCTGGTTGGAGCAACACAGCTCCCGACCCGAACGATGGGACGTGGACGGGCTCGTTCACAGATGCGGACGTTCCAGGCGCGTGGAGCCCGACCTGGTACCGAGCAATGGCCTGGCGCGACGATCACCTCACGGACGGGAGTGGAAATCCACTCGGCGCGTTGGGCGGGCGGTCCCCCTCGAGCAGTGCTTTCGGAATCGTCGTGCCGCCGCCCGACCCGCCCGCGCTGCCCTACGTGGCCCCTATCGCGACCGACACCGCGCATCACACCGCACTCATCGCCGTCGTGACCAGTGCGCCCATCGCGGCCACTGCGCTCGGCAGCCACACCCTCAACGTCACCGTGTACGACCCCGCGCAGCCAAATGCCAAGGCGATGCGGACGTTCCGAATGGAGACCGCGCTGGATCTTCTGCAACGCACGATCACCGTCCCGGCCAGTGGCCAGCCCGGTGAGGCGGCGCGCTACGCGTTCGGCAACGAGTGGAGCGCCTTGCTGGTGTGGGTGCCGAAGCCGACTCGATCGAGTACGTCCACCGAGCCCTTCAACGTCACGGTGACGCTGACCGATCCGATCAACCGTTCCACCGCGCAAACCGCGCAGGTCGGGTGGTGGACCTGATGGATCCAACAAGCCTGGCCGCCCGTCTCCAGCAGTACCTGGTCGAAAGCCTGGGCGTCGCTGCGCCGTTGCTCGGCGCGCAGTGGGCCTCGTCGAATCCCGCGTATCACGGTGTGGACGCAACCGGTGACAGCACCCCGCCCATGTCGCTCACTTTTTCAAGTGCCTGGAACGCCCCCTTCACCGGAATGCTCAGCTATTCGGCCAGCGGTACCGATGCGCAATTCACCCTGGACGGTCTCGTGATCACCGGCTCGGTCGCCGTGCTGTCGCAGCATCCTCACGCCCACCTGAGGCTGCGCGACATCTTCGCCCGCCGCTTCGGGAACGACGGCAGCGGCCATAGTGTGCGGCCGGTGCCGATGACCGCGGTGATCCGCATGAGTTCGCCCCCGAGTCCCCTCCCAGCCGCGGTGTCGCTCGTCAATGCAGGCGAATCGCTACCCGCCGGCACCGTCACCTTCCACGACGCCAACGGCCTGCTGATCGATCCACTCTTCGTGGCGAGTGCGTGGACCGACATCCTGGACAACTTCGAGGTGCTCGGTCCCAATGGCTTCGTGAAGAGTCAGCTCAACAAGACAGCCGGCTACGTCGATTCCATTGCAGCTCTGGATTCTTCGAATACTCGCTACATCCACATCGTCAACCCGCACGGCGGAAGCTGGACCGACCCGGGCAGTGGGCACGGCCTTACTGTGACAACGTCGGGGACGCCGACGCGCGTCTCCGGCTATCTGCCCGCGGCGTTTCCAGATAGCGCAACGCTTGGCGCCGAGGACACGTCCTCGACACAGCCGTTGCGCTGGGGGCCGGCGACCTTCGGGAAGCTGGGGAAGACACCCTTCTCCGTCCCAGCGCTACTCGCAGGCGCATCCCTAACGCGAGATTTCTTGCGCGTCATCGCAGTCGACCTCGACCATTTCCTTCTTGGCAATCGAACCACCCAGGACGTCGATGGTGTCCTATACGCCGATGCCGGCACCGCGTCCGAACCAGCGCCTCTTGTCCGCGAAGGTTCCACGGTGCGCTTCTGCACCGATGGCGTCGCAGTCCTCGGCGAGGCGCATACCCTGCTCTCGCATGCGCCCACCGGGGGCACCTCGTTCTTGGGATACCTTGTCTCCCCTGCCATCAGCGACAGCTTTTCCATTCCGTCGGACACTAGCGCGAACAGTCGCTGGGGCAAGGCGTCCGCAACGGAAATCACGCCATCATCTGTCGCGCCGCAGGCTTGGGACCCTGCCGGCGCCAAGCTGATTCGCCCCGGCCAGACCACCACAGACGGCAAGCCGTCCATTACTGCCGCGTGGAACTCTGCGTCAGGTACCGACATCGTGGTCACGTTCGCGGCCGGCGCCGTTCCCGCGGGCGCTTTCCTGCGCATCTATAACCGCATCTTCTACACCGGTCCGTCGCTCGATCAGAGCGCGACTTTGTTCCGCGGTGATGGCGGTTCCATCGTCGCCGGCGCCGCGTCACAACCCGTGCAGGTGTTGCTGAAGGATCCACTCAACCTCGCCAAGTCGGGGCAGATCGGCGGTGCCACACTACATTTCGATCTGCATGTCGTTCCCAACGCCGGTTCACCACCGCGTGAACGTATCTTCGGTGGCTACTCCGTGCCGGTCGGCGCCTTTGGCGCAACCAGCTTCACGCCCCCGACCGCAACCAACAACTTCTCAATCGTTCCGGTGAACCGCCGGGGTATTTGCACGGCGGCCATGCTTGGCCTGCATCCATCCAGCGATTTCAGTCCTTCGGTTGTCGTAGCTGACTCGGTTGCCGCGCAACTCGTAGAGCTCATTCGCCAGCTTTTGCAATTCAACACCCAGGCCAACGCCCCGCGCGAGGCCCTGCGCATTCCCACGATGGCCCGCACGGAATCGATCGCGGCGATCGGCACCTCCTCCGGCAACGCAGGTCAGTGGGAAACGGTGCTCTCGGGCGGATTTCTCATGCCCGAATCGCATGTCGAGAAATATCGGCAGGGAAATCCAGGTGGGGTTGCAGGTCCGGAGACTTCCGTTTCCGGAATCTTCGCCGGGGACCAGCTCGGGTACGATCTCGCACTTGCCGCAAATCGTCGTGCTAACGACCTTCTCAATCGATTGGAAGATTACGACAACGCTATTTTTAACGCGCCGCCCGCGCCTGCTTCGCCCAGCACGATCAGCGGGGCCGTGCTGCAGACGGTTTCCGCCTACGTCGAGACTCCGGAATTCGGACTGCTTCCGGAAAGCGATCTCGCCGGACTGCCGGCGACGGTGGCCGATCTCAAGAGCTACATCCAGAACAAGATCAACCTGCCGAGCAGTGTGAGCATGCCTGACCTCTTCAATGGCAATCCCGCAAATGGCGACAGGATCGTCGCGGAGATCAAACGCGAATTTTATGCGGCTAGATATGGACGCCGCGACTGGCAATGGTCGCTCGAGTTCGCCATCTCCCATGCGCGAGATCTCATTTATATGGAAACTCAGTGTCTTACCCAGAACGACGACAATGAAGCCTATTCGTTCGACCTGGTAGACACGCTCGTGCATCAGTTAAAGTCCCAGCCGAGCCTGCGCTTCATTCTCGTCTGTAACAAGAAACTGTCATTCGACCCCACCTATAACGCGTGGGCGCAATACTTTTATGGCAAACGCTCCGACGCCTGGAAGCAGATTGCGGCGGCGGCACCGGGCCGCGTAGTCGCTGTGCATCCGATCGGCTTCCCCGGCCGTCCGCTGAACATCCGCACAACGGTTGCGATCGTCGACGACGTCTGGTGCTCCGTGGGCACAGGTGTACCGCGCAAACGTGGCTTCGGCTTCGACGGCGCAATCGATGTTGCCTTGCACGATGCGCAGATCGTCGACGGCCGCGGTAGTGCCATCCAGCAGTTCCGTCGAACGCTGATGGCGAACATTCTTGGAACGCAGGCGCCGCCCTCGGGAGGGTCGCCCAACGCGGATTGGGTCCGCCTCCTGCAGCCGCGTTCCGCGTTTGCAGCTTTCAGTGAGCTTGTGCAGCAGGGTGGCCGCGGTCTGGTTGAACCGCAGATCTGGCCCGGTCCGGACTCTTCGCTGATTCAGGCGCAAAGCGCGGAACTCGCCGATCCGGACGGTCGCAACCTGTTGAACCTGCTGCCGGACTTGCTGACCGCGCTGACGCTCGGCCCGCTTGAAGGGCCGCCGAGCTGAGCTGATTTGCGTGAGTCGGTGAGCGGTGCCCAGAGCGACGCCACACGGCGAGTCTCGACGACCAATGTTGATCCGTCGATAGTGAACGAGGACGACCGCCTTGAGTTGTTCTGGTTGTTAAGGGATTCCGGGGGAACAACTTCGGCATCCTCACCTCGCTCACTTTCCAAGCGTCGGAACCTTCCACAGCTCGTGAACGTCATACCTGAGCAAGGCGACAACAGGAAGTATTCGTGAACCGGCCTTGTTGTAACCCCTTGAGCTATTAGTACGGGTCGGGGATCAGAACTTTGAGGGAGTAGCGGCGCATGACAGCTATGACCGTGAGCAGCGATGAAGTGCAATCTGGACACCGGGAGACCTCAGCGTGGGCGCCGCTGAAGATTTCGATTTACCGCAACTTGTTCATCGCACAGCTGGTCTCGAATATCGGCACGTGGATGCAAACCGTCGGCGCGCAATGGTTTCTGGTTGAGCACCACAGCAGCGCGACCGTCATCGCACTAGTCCAAACCGCTTCGCTCACACCGACATTGGTTCTAGGACTGTTCGGTGGTGTGTTCGCCGACCTCTTCGATCGGCGACGGCTGCTCATCGTCATTCAAACCTATGCGGTACTCACGGCTGCTGTGCTGGCCACATTGGCGTTTGCCGGGGTGTTGACCCCTACCTGGTTGCTGGTTTTCACCGTGGCCATCGGCTGCGGCTCGGCGCTGACCGCTCCGGCGTGGCAGGCGATTCAGCCCGAACTCGTTCCGCGTGAACAGATACCTGCCGCGGCGTCGCTGGGCAGCGTGACAGTCAACGTGGCCCGCGCGATCGGACCTGCACTAGCCGGGGTCGTCGTCCTGCAAGCCGGGCCGGCCGCGGTATTCGCGCTCAACGCAGTGTCCTTCGCAGCGATCATCGTCGCGTTGCGGTCCTGGAAGCGACCCGGTTGCGCGCCGGTGAGTGATCGGGAAAGCATCGGGCTGTCGATCCTGGCGGCCCTGCGATGGGTGCGCCACGGACCGGTCACCCGCCGGATTCTGCTGCGGTCGGCGCTGTTCGCGTTTCCCGCCTCGGCATTATGGGCACTGTTGCCGGTCACCGCCGCACAGCACTGGCACATGAACTCCTGCGGTTACGGCCTGGTGCTCGCCGCCCTTGGCGTCGGCGCCGTGATCGGGGTGGCCCTCATCGCGCACATCCGCAGACTGTGCGCAACCAATACGGTGTTGGCAGGTTCGGCCGCCGCCTATGCGTTGGGCTTAGCCGTCATAGCGATCGGCCCGTTCGGTCCGGCGATCCCGCTGCTACTGGTCTGCGGCATGGCCTGGATCGCCACCCTGACCACACTGAATGCCGCCGTCCAGCTGTCGCTGCCGCAGTGGGTGCGGGCCCGCGGCATGGCCGTGTATCTGCTGGTCTTCAGCGGCTCCCAAGCACTCGGGTCTTACGTGTGGGGTCTGACTGCCGCCCATGTCGGGCTTGCGTCATCGCTCGTGACAGCAGCTGCCCTACTTCTGCTGACGGCTGCCAGTGTGGCTGTGCTTCCGCTGCGTCCGGAAACCGGAACGCTCGACCTGACGACGTCGACCGCCTGGCCCACGCCGACACTGGTTTTCCAGCCCGATCCCACCGACGGGCCGGTGCTGGTTTCGACCTCGTACCACGTCGCGGACGACCGAATCGACCAGTTCACCGCCGCGATGCTGAAGGTCGGCAGGTCGCGCTCACGTACCGGCGGCTACCGCTGGCGGTTGTACCGCAGCGGCGAGGACCCCGAACTCGTCATCGAGGAATTCACCGTCCCGTCGTGGGCCGAATTCGACCGTCAACACAGCACTCGCTGGCTGGCTTCCGACCATGCAGCCCTGGCCAGCGCACTGCGCTGCACCGTCGACGGCCGCGCGGAGGAGCACTGGTACTTTGCGCTGGCCGGCCCGACAGGTGCGCGCGGCGGACCACCGAGGGCCGACGCGTCAGCAAGCGGCCAGCGCAGCGTCGTTCTGAATGGGATTCTCCCGCAGCCGTGGGCGAATCCAAGGGTCTAGCTGCCCGCACGGGTTACGGCGCTGCCGAGCCGGACCATCCCGTTCACTGGGTTAAGGTTCACGACGGCGACGAAAAAGCCGGACACGGCCCGAGGGAAGGACCCGATGACCACCCTGGCCCCCAGCATCCGGAACGCGGTCACATTCACCGTTGCGGTACTGGCCTTCGGCGCCTCGCTGGTCTTCGGGTTCGCCGGTACGGCGCACGCCCATGGCACGTGGACGCCACCTCCTGTGCCCCGCTCCCCGATGGTCCACACCCATCACGGGCCGTTCTCCGTCCTGCACCAGGCACCGTCCCCCGGCGTTGCCCAGGGACCTTTCTCCGTCCTGCAGCAGATGCCGTAGGGCCGTGGACGTCCAGCCGGCATGAGAACCCGAGCGATCGTCGGCGTCCTGGCCGCCGCCCTCGGTGCGACAGGCTGGCGGGCGATTCATCACTACGTCGCGCGGATCGAAGCCAACCCGGACCCCTATCCGCGCGAGCGGCTTGCCCGCGAGCTTGACGGCGAGGACGTTTTCATCAACCGTCCGGACGGAACGGTGTTGCGGGCAATATCGGCCGGCGAGGGTCCCGCTGTGGTGCTGGCCCACGGGTTTGGCGTGACGGCGGTCGAATGGAACCTCGTGTGGAACGCTCTCGTTGAGCGCGGCCATCGAGTGATCGCTTTCGACCAGCGGGGGCACGGGCGTTCGACGTTGGGTTCGGACGGAAGCGGCTCTGCGGCCATGGCGCGCGACTACGTCGCGGTTCTGGAGCAGTTCGACGTGCACGACGGGGTTCTGGTCGGACACTCGATGGGAGGATTCGTCGCGATCCGTGCTGTGCTCGACTACCCGGATCTGGCACAGCGGCTGCGCGGTCTGGTCCTTTTCGCGACGTGGGCCGGACGTATTCAGGATGGCGCACCGTTGATGCGGTTGCAGATGCCATTGCTGCAGAGCGGGCTTTTGCAAAAGCTGTTGCGCAACAGGACAGTTGGCACGTTGTTCGGCGCCGCCCAAAGCGGGACACGGCCATCACCGGCGATGATTTCGGTTTTCCGGGAGGTTTTCGCTCAGCAGCACCACCAAGCATTACTACCGATTGCGCGTGCGTTCGCGCGGGAGGATCGATACCCACGTCTAGCTGAAATCCGGGTGCCGACCGCCGTGATGGTGGGTACTGCCGATCGCAGCACGCCCCGCGGTCATGCCGAACGCCTTGCCGCCGGCGTGCCCGGCGCGCGATTGATCACGGTGCCTGAGGCCGGCCACATGCTGAATTGGGAAGCCGAAGGCCCCGCACTCCTGCTCGAGACGATCGAATCGTTTAGGCCGAAATCCGAAGTTCGACAGCCCGTCTCGTCAACGTGATCGGGCTCGGGTCGGACACTCACCTGCGAAACGTCGTGGTCGCCAGCGCCGCCGCGTCGGCCAGCCTGGTTAGGCCCTCAAAGGGTGCCTTTGGTCCCTCGACTTGCGGCTCTTTCGGCCCTGACGGTCACGGCCTCGCTGAGCGACCCTGCCGATGGGTACATCGCCGATCAGGGGAGAACTGAAATGTGGCAACCACTACCTCGCGCGATCGTGGCAGGCGTTGATGGCTCAGCAGCGGCACTGGGCGCTGTCCGGTGGGCGGCGCGTGATGCAGCACTTCGGAAATTGCCACTGACGCTGCTCCATGTCGTCGATGCCCCCGTCCCGGCGTGGTTCGAGGAGGCCACGCTGTTCGGCGGACAGCGACAGAAGCGAGGAGCACGCGATGTCATTGGGTCGGCGATCAAAGTCGCCGAGCAGAGCACTCGCGAGTGCGGTCCAGTGGAGATCGAAAGCAGGGTGTTGCATTCCGCCACCGTCCCGACGCTCGTCGACATCTCCGCAGAGGCGGAGATGGTCGTCGTCGGCCACCGGGGGCAAGGCAGCGTGCTGGCCCGCAGTTTCCTGGGCTCGGTGAGTTCGGCATTGGTCTACCACGCGCATTGCCCGGTCGCCGTGATCCACGACGACGAAGCCAAGATCGGCAATGTCGCACGGGCGCCGGTGCTGGTGGGCATCGACGGGTCACCGGCATCGGAGGCGGCGACTGCCATCGCATTTGAGGAAGCCTCCCGACGAGGCGTCGGCCTGACGGCTTTGCACGCCTGGGATAACCCCCGGTTCACCGACTCCACCAGGTTTCTCCAAGACTCCAAATGGGACGCGCAGCTAGCCGAGGAGGAGGAAACGCTCGCCGAACGGCTGGCGGGTTGGCACGAACGCTATCCCGACGTGGGGATCCGCCGCATCGTCGAAATTGGCGATCCGGCACGCTGGCTGATCGAGGCGTCCGAGCAGGCGCAACTGCTCGTGGTCGGCAGCCACGGCTGCAGCCGGACCAGGGGCACGCTGCTGGGATCGGTCGGGGCGGCGGTGGTCAACAGAGCGAGGATTCCGGTGCTCGTGGTGCGTTAATTCTGACCGCGGCATTGTGCGTTGTCCGAACAGCCTCTCGATCGCGCAAAAATCGCGACAGAACCACCAATGCAGTGCGAACGTAATGCCAATGTCTCGACGAATTCTCAGTGTGCCGCTGTCAGTTGCCGCGGTCGCAACGTGTCTGACAGTTGCGACGGCGGCGGCTGCGGGTGACGCGGACTGCGCCGTCATCCTGCCGGCAGCCGATCAGCTGGAGCGCGGGTTCAACCTGGTTTCCCCTTCCGGCACGCCGTCTTACGTGGCAAGCCAGATTCGGAACGCCCTGGCACCGTTGCACGGCCTGCGAAGTCCAGCCGCAGTCGATCTTCGGATTCGCTCGGACATGCTGGCATCGCAGATCGACGCCAGTGACCCCTACCGACCGGCAAACCCAGCACAACTCGCCAGCGATCTCGCCGAGGCCAGGCACCGGTTGGCCGCGGCTCGCGACTATTGCGGGCCATAGGGATCGGCCGGCCGCGACCTGCTCGCCAGAGACCGAAAGCTACCCCTGCCCTCGGCGCCAGTGTCGAATTGAAATCCGCTCGGCGTCAGGCCAGATGGCTTTGGCGGCCGGTGATGCACAGAAGGTGTCCTCAGCCTGGTGGATGTTCATGTCGACAGCGTGGAGGCCGTCTTCCTGGTGGGCCCGGCAAACGACGGTCAGCACCCGGTGCGTGTCCGGATCCACCTCCTCCGCCTCGATGGTCAACACCACGACGAGTGTGTACCCGGCTCCGGTGGGCAGATAGAAGGTGAGGTCCCGGCTCTCCAGCGCGCCGCCGTTGGTCACCAGATAGCCGTCGCCGCTGGGGTAGACGGCCTGTCCGACCATCTGGGTGCGTTCGAAATGCTGGCGGTCCCCCGGTGCGCGCCATACCGAGAAGCGGGTGTTGGCGCCGCCGTTGAACAGATGTTGGGCGATCGGGATGATCAACTCGTCGCGGCCGTCGCCGTCAATGTCTTGCAACCCGACGCCGCCCGGGCTCGAGGGTTCCAGCAACTCATCGATCGTTTGCGCCACCGCACCCGACGAGTCGGTCGCGGTAACCTTCACCGCCCGGGGGGCGGGCAACTCGGGCGTGGTCCAGTAGGTGACAGCGAAATCAAGAGCGCCGGAATGCATTCGGCAGTCAGTGTGGGGCGACGTGGCTTTAGGGCTGATGATCGCGGCCGTTTGCGAGCACGGTGGCAGCGTGGTGTCAGCGGCCGCCACTGGCCACACCGTGCCCGCGGCGACGGTCGTCATGAGAGCGACCCGCAGCGGCAGCCGCTTCACGTTGCGCGCCTACGGTTTCGGAGTCGGTTCGACCGGGGCGAGAGGAGGCCCTGGTGGCGGGACCTGATCCTCGACCGGCGGATGGGAGCCGGTCTTGGGGCCGATATCGGAAACCTGCCAGTGATCGCCCGCCTTGTTCACGGTGACCTGCAGCAAGATGATCGACACCTTGGGCGTCGGATTTTGCAGATTGCGGGTGGTTTGGTGCGCCGACACCACAACCTGGTAGGCCCCGCCAGGCTGGGAAATCGGGTCGATCGCCAGCACCTCACCGGACGAGGTGACCTGCGCCTGCAACATGATGTTCTTGAGCAGGTCTGCGGCGTTGACGTATTTGTCTTTAAGTTGCTGCGACACACCGTCTTCGACTGAGCGGAAGAAGGCGTCCGGATCTTCGAAGCTGTACGTCAGTGACTTCAGCGCATAGTCCTTGGCCAGCTGCGACACGGTGTCCCGATCGGCTTGCTGCCGCCGCAGTTCCGCGAGCTGACCCGTCACTTGGTGATACTTCATAAACCCGAACACTCCAGCGGCCAGCGCCAGCGCAACGAGAACGGCAGCAACCCATCGCCGCGGACTATGCGGCCAGAGTCTCGACCTCAACGACTGGTTCGGGTGTGCATCATCCTCGGCGGCGCCATCGGAGCCGTCTGTCTCATCAGGGTCAGCCACCGGCTTCGTCGGCGCCCCGTCGAAGGTTTCAGCGCCGTCGGCGGCATCCTTGCTCTCGGTGTCGTCCATCATTTCACCTTCGCTGACAATTGAATTGGTCATGCCAGATCCTTCTCTGCCGTTGCTTCGTGCGGGATCACTGATGCCATTCGGGCACGTTGAGTTGCACCCTCAGACCACCACTGTCGTTGAACGTCGATTCCCAAAAGTCCAGCCAGTGCCCGGCGTCTACCTTGATGGGGCGTAGCGGTGCGACCGCAGGTTGCAGGACCGTGGTAAAGGTACTAAGCGGGCCGGCCAGCATGTCGATGTACTGACCTAACTTCGTTACCAGGACCCCGGCTGGATCGTCAGGGCCTACCACGCCCACGCCGGTGTGCGAAAGGGTCTCGATTTCGTGGACCAGTCGCAAAAATGCGGGCACCGACCGCGGAAGCAGTTTGCCGGTCTCGCTGATCAATTCGCCGGCGTTGATTTCGCCCAAGTTGGTGGTGAACGTCGAGATGTTGCTGAATAGTGTTGCCAGCAATTGCTTCTCGTCGTGGATCACCTTGGCCGTCAGTCCGGCAGTGGTAGCCAGGGAATCGATTGTGTTGTCGTTGCCAGCGAACGCCGCCGAGGCGTTGCTGATGACGATGTGCATTTGGTCGATGTTGAGCGCCGACATCAGGGCATTGGCCTTGGTGAGCAAGTCACTACCGGTGACCATCGGTGAGACCCGGTCGGCAGGGATCACCTCCCCGTCAGTAAAGTACGGCGGCGCAATGATTTTCGGTTTGAAGTCGATGTACTGCTCTCCGGCCGCGGAGAGGTTTTCCACGGTGATCGGGCTGTTGGCGGGCACCGGGTGCGCGCGGTCGAGGTCGATCGAAACCGCCAACCCTGTTGCCGTGGTCTCGATACCGGTCACCCGGCCGACCTTGATACCGCGCATCGTCACGTCGGACGTCGGCAACAGACCTCCGGAAGTGTTGAGCAGCAGCGTGAGTCGGGTGACCTGCTTTGTCGGGCTTATACCGAGTACGCCGACCGACATGTAGACCGCGCCCAGCAGCGTCAGCACCGCAAGGATGACCAGCGTGACGCGGGCATTGAACTTCATGGCACCAGCCCCATGGACTGCATCGCCCTGACCGCCTGGTCGGCCTTATCTGCGGGGTCCACGCCTTCACGCCCGGTCGGCGGGTGAAGTTCGGAAACAATGTATTTCGGCCCTCCATTGCGGAAGAACCCGATGAGCTTGTAGTGCAACAACGCGACTAACTTGTCGGCGATCACCGGAACGGTGGTGTCAACGGTTGCCAGCGTCCCCACCAACGGCGTGATATAGGAAAGCATTTGGATCAAGTCGCCGGCGATCGGATTGATGAGCTGTCCGCCGAGATCGGCGACATCCTGAGAGTCACCGACGACGCGAAGGATGGCGACAGTCACCGCCGATAGCCCTTCGAGCTTCGGCGGGCCTTCGACGACCAGCCGGTTGAACACGTCGGTATTGGCCGCCAAGTTGGTGGTGATGTTCTCCATGCTGGACAAGATGCCGTCCATGGTGTGCTGGTTGGCTGCCAGGTCATTGAGTACGCCGCCGATGGTCTTCTGCACCCGGGTCAGCTCCGCGGGGTCCTTCGGGAACGCTTTGTTGAGGTTGACCACCGTGCTTTGCAGGGTGCCAATTGCGCCGCCGGCCACCAGGTTGGACACCGACCGCAGGACGTCTTCGACGTTGTCGGCCGGCGCGGTGTTACGCAACGGGATGGTGTCGCCGTCCCGCAACAGCGCTTTCGGTAAATCCCCTGACCGATCCTCGGGCGGCACCAGCGCGATGTAGATGTCGCCGAGGGGGGTGGCCTGGCGCAGCTCAGCGCGGATGTTGCCAGGGAGCTTGGTGTCGCCGGACATATCGACGTACGCGACCGCCGTGGCGCCCTCGAGCTGCACGTGGTCGAGCACACCGATCTGCACTCCCCCGGAGTCCACTTTGGCCCGGGCCGGGAGGTTGAGCACGCTGGAGAACTCGATCTTGATTCGGTAGGTGTGGTGGGGCGTGTAAGCGCCCGGGACCGGGAGCCGGGTCGGGTCCAACGAACATGCAGCCGCCGGGATGATGGCCACCGCGGCTAGCAGCCAGGCCAGCAGTACGCGCGCGGCGCGCATCGACTGTCGCGTCATGGCAGCGCGGCCCCCAAGATGAGATCGGTCAGGCCGAGGGTGACCGGATCCGAAGCGCTGCCCGACGCGCACGCCGCGGCTGCGCCCGGGACATTGCGCTTTCGCAAACCCTCACAGATCGCACCGGCCTGCGATGGCGAAATCGCCACCTGCGGTGGGATATAGGTGACGTTGTGTGTCCCCCACGCCGGCTCGTAGATATCGCTCAGCCAGTGACTGAACTGCGGCCACGAGTTGATCATGGCGAGAATCGCCGGGGTGTGTCTGTTCAGCACGTCCCGTATCCAGGTGATCGCCTTGTCAAGTTTTTGATAGAGCCGTGGCCCCCACCGGTTCATCGCCTCGACCAAAATCGGCAGCAGGTGGGACAAATGGATGAGGGCCGCTCCGAAGTTGTCTGACAGGCCCTCGATCAATTGGGTTGTGGTCGGCAGGGTTCGGATCACCGAGGCGAAGCTGTCCCAGTTCTTGAGAAATTCTGAGCTGAGGATCTCACTGTTTTCGAATAGCTGCCGGTAGTCGGCGTCGGCCTTATAGGGGTCGGCGAGCATGGTGACCAGATTGCGCAGGGTCTGGTTGAGGCCGGGTCCAGTGCCGTCCAGCGAGCGACCGGCCGCACGTAAGCTCTCGTTGATCGCGTGCACACCCGGGGCCTCGGACGGGTCTTGGCCGTTTTGCGGATCCAATATGGCGTCGGCGAGTTTGCCTATGGCAGCGAAAGTTTCGCTGACACTGATCGGGGTTTTGGTCGACTTCAGCTTGATGCACTCCGGCCCGGTGAATTTCGGGCCTCCGGTGTAAGGCTTGGTCAGTTCGATATGGCGGTCTGTGACAATCGATTGCGAGTAGGTGACCGCACCGACGTCAGCCGGCAGGTCGAGGTCGGTGGGTACGGTGAAGTCAACCTCGACGTGGTCGGGCTTGTTGATGATCGCGGTCGTCGAGCCGACCTCGATGCCCAGCAGCGCTACCTTGTTGCCCGGATAAAGGCCGACCGCGTCAGCGAATTCGGCGCACATCGCGCGGGTGTGTTGGGGCATCAGGATCTTGGCGCCGATCATCACCGCTGCCGCGACCGCGGCGACGACGACGACGACCACCACTGCAGCGATACCCGATGGGGACCGCAACCGCGAGCCGACAGGCGACGGCCCGGTCATGTCAACAGTTCCTCATGATATTGGGCAGGCACAGGTCCTGTCCGGGCACCAGTCGCTTGTGTTGATCGAAGACGACACCGTTCCCGCTGAGCATTGGCACCACGATGTTGAGACTCTGCCCCAGCTGGTCGAGCGCCTCACCAAGACGGTCGGGATGGGCGACCAGTGTGTCGGTGATGTCCTCGATTCCGTTGACGATCGGCGCGACCTCCCGACCGTAAAACACCGTGATGCGGTCGAGCACTCGAGCCAATTCGTTAAGCAGACCGAAGAATTCGATAATATCGACTGCCTTCGCGGTGTACATCTTGCCGAGGATGTCGAGTTGCTCGAATAACGTGATGAGCTGCTTACGTCCGGCGGCCACGGCTCGCAGGCCGTTGTTGGCGAAGTCAAGACCACGATGGAAATCGTTGGTGGACTTACTCATCGACGTTGTCAACGCATTAGCTGACCGGAGCAAATCGCGGATCGCATCGGGATATCGGTTAGCCGCGTTGGCAACCTCGGTGAAAGTATCGTGGATGACTTGGCCGTTGACTTCCTTGATCAGCGGTGTTGCCGCCTGAATTATGTCGTTGACCTCGAATGGCAGCGTGACGCGTTGCGGTGGAATCACGTTGCGGCCCAGAGGTATACCGCCCTTCGGGTCAAGCGCCACATAGTGGCCGCCAAGCGGAGTCAGGAGCTTGACGTCGAGTGTGGACTCCGAACCCACGACCACCGAACGCTCGACGTCGAATTTGATCTCGACGACGGCGGCCTCAAGACGGACGGTGGTGACCTTCCCGACCGGGATACCGGCGATCCGAACCTGGTCGCCGACGCGCACACCGCCGGAGTTAGCCAGGTGCGCGGTGTAGCCGTTCTGGTTGGTCGGATTGAGGTAGGCCATTGCGGTAACGGCCAACGCCGCGATGATGACAACGACACCGACAATGCCGTGCCGGCGATTGCGGATCGAGGCGCTGCGCTCGTCAAGCGCAGCGCCGCCCCATCCCAGCCACTTGTCCATCACCGACACACCACCAAGTTCTGCTGCGCGAATGACACCTGCCCGATCCCGGGCAACGTGACTTCGCCGTGTGAGCAGGAAAACGTTGGTGTGGCGGGCTTGTCGTCGACCAGCCAGTCCCGTGCTCCTTGGATTAACGACGGCGCGAGCGACAGACCCGCGATGATCGTTGCGGTCTGCGGCCACATCCGGCTGCTCAGGTCGTAGAGCGGAACCGTCGTCCCGTCAAACATGCGCTCGGCATATTGCAAGACGTGGGTGGTGTTTCTCAGGACCGGCAGTCCCGAGTCCAGTGCGGCACGGAATTCCTCAGCCATGGTGCCAAAGCTCGTCACCACGTTGTTGAGCGTGGCGATGAGATGAAACAGTTGCTGCGATTTGCCACCCAGATCTTGGGAGATCGCACTGAGATTCCGTATCACGGCGGTGATAACCGCCTGGCGATTTACCGCCAACTTCGAAATGACGTCCAGGTCATGCAGAAACGGGCCAATGCCGTTTTCATCACCCTGAATCAGGCGCAGCAGGTTCTCACCCAACAGGTTGAACTGGGCAGGGTCAAGGGTTTGGAAAATCGGCCGAAACCCGTTGAACAGCTTGGCTACATCGAACGACGGTATCGTCTGTCCCAGCGGAATGTTGCCGCCGGCCTGCAGCCGTCGATCAGGGTCGGCAGGCTGGACGAGTTCGACATAGCGTTGACCGACCAGGGTTTGATAGCGCACCGCGGCAACGGTATTGGCGAATACCGGGTGATCTTCTTGTGCGGTGAAATCCACCTTGGCGATCCGCCCGTCGAGTCGGATGCTTTCCACCTTGCCGACCTGCACGCCGGAAATGCGAACGTCGTCTCCGACATAAAGGCCCGACACGTCGGAAAATGCCGCGGTGTAACGGGAAACCGCCCCGGTGACCGGACTACGTAAGGCGGTGAGCACGATGAGCATGCACACCACCGCGACCGCGGTGAACACGGTCAGCCACACCAACGATTTGGCGACACTTCTCATCGGCCACCGGCCTGTGGTGCCGCCGCGGGCGCAGGTAACGCCGCGGCCAGGCCCGGCATGGCGTCCAAGGTGACCTCGATCTGCATGCGGACCTCGCCGTTGACGACCGGAAACGCAGCACTGGTGCGGTCGATCAGACCCGAGAGCCGGTCGTAGTACGGCGCAAAGCTGCCGATGGTGAAGGTTTCCGGCAGCAACACGTCCATCATCGCGCGGACGAATGGGACGAGCCACGAGATGTTCTTCGCGACGATCTTGTCGGCACTGAAGAGGAGCTTCGAGGTCTGGTCGAGGATCAGATCCATGCGCGCGACGCCGTCGGGGTGCGCTAGAAAATCCATTCCATTGAGCAGGTCATATGCCAACCCGATTAGCGGGATCGAGTCGCTGGCGCCGTTGACCACCGAGGCGAACACCGAGAGCGACTGCGAGAACGGCACCTTCTGGGCGTCAACCAGCATCTTGACCAGATCGAAGTATGAGCGGGTCACCGGCTCGGTTAGGTCGGCGTGCCGGCGCACCGTCTCGATGATGTGGTCGACATCGGGCGAGTCCACCAGCCGGCCGAATTTTTGGCCCTTCCGCAGCAGTCCGGTAATGGAAGCAGATCGGACGGTGTCACCTATCAACAACGTCTGGTTCGATCTCAGCCGGGGGCCGGCGCCGGTGCTGACCAGCTCGACGGCCGCGAGGCCGAAAGTGTTTGACGACACGAAATTGGCTGTGGTATCCGCCGCCAGCGCTTTGGCTTGGCGCGGCTCGAGTTCCACCGTGATCTTCTGCTTGTTGTATCCGACCGACTGCAGCGTCTTCACCGATCCGATCGTTAGGCCGCGGAACTTCACCTCCGCACCCGGCGTCAGACCCTCACCGATCACATCGGCTACTACGGTCAGCTTGAACGTGTCGTCATACCGGCCGGTGCCCAGCTGATACAGCCCAAAGCCCGCGATACCCAACACGACTGCAGCAATCAGGCCACGGATCCGCAGGGCGCGCGAACTGGGCGCCCGCACTCCTTGGTCCGACCCCGGCAGTATTGGCATGCTTCACCCCGATATCCGAATGCCGGGACTGTTGCCCCAGAACAGCAGCGTCAGCACCATGTCGGCGGCAACCACGGTCACGATGCTGGCCCGGATGGCTCGACCCGAGGCCCGCCCAACACCTTCGGGACCACCGCCGGCGTAGTAGCCCTGATAGCAGTGGATGGCAATGATCAACGTCACGAAAATGACGGCCTTGAGCAGCGAGAACACCACATCGGACGGGTGGATGAACGAGTCGAAGTAGTGGTAGTAAGTGCCCGAAGACTGCCCGTGCAGCACGTTGACGACCAGCGCGCACGACACATAGCTCAACGCCAGTGTCACTACATACAGCGGAACGATGGTGATCATCCCGGCGATCACACGGGTCGTGACCACGAACGGGATCGACTGAATACCAAGGGCTTCCAACGCGTCGATTTCCTCTGAGATACGCATGGCGCCGATCTCAGCGGTCATGCGGCACCCGGCCTGGGCCGCGAAGCCGATCCCCGCGATCATCGGCGCCATCTCCCGGGTGTTCGCATACGCGGAGACAAATCCGGTCAGCGGACCCATTCCGACCATGTCAAGGGCCCCATACCCTTCGACGCCTACGGAACCGCCGACCGCCGCGCCCATGAACACCAGCACGCCGATGGTGCCGCCGCCCACGATCAGCGACCCGTTTCCCCACATCATGTCCACTAACAGCACCCCGGTCTGGTGCCGATAGCGCCTCAGCGTCAGCGGAATCGCACCAAGCACCTGGGACAGAAAGGTGACCTGGTGACCAAGTCGCTGGAAAAGCGAGTCACTTCGCTCGGCGAGCCACCATGGGCTCCGCAAAGCCATGGGTACGTACAGCGACGGCGCTGATACCCGGGCCATCAGCCCACTCTCAGCGGCATGGACATCGACAGTCCCTGCGTTATCACCAGGTTGAGAACGAAGACGGCGACCACTCCGATGACGACGGAGGCGTTGACCGCATCGGCCACGCCGCGCGCGCCGCCCTTGGCCTCAAGGCCCCGCTGGCAAGCCACGAGTATGACGATCACGCCGAAAAGCCAGGTCTTGAGGACGGCGACCCCGACATCGCCGACGCTGGCGAAGGACGCGAAGGACGCGATATAGCTACCCGGAGTGCCGGACTGGAAGCCGACATTGATTGCATAGCCCGCCGCCAGCCCCATAAAGATGATGAAGGAGCACAACACCGGCGCCACGATCACGATCGCTGCCAGCCGAGGGGTGACCAGCCGCCGCACCGGGTTGGTGCCCATGACGCGCAGCGCGTCGACCTCTTCGCGAATGGTGCGGGCGCCGAGATCAGTGGCCACCGCCGAACCGGCCGCGCCGCCCAGCAGCAACGCGGCCACGACCGGTGCACCCTGTCGGATCACCCCGAGGCCGCCGGCCGCACCCGATACCGACGAAGCGCCAACTTGCTGGATGAAGCTGCCAACTTGCACCGCCACGATGACTCCGAATGGGACCGACACCAGTAACGCCGGTATCGCCGTGACGCTGACGATGAACCAGGCTTGGTTGATGGTGTCCCGCCACGGGTGGCGCAATCGGATCAAATCCGTTATCAGGAAGGCGAAGGCCTCAGCGGCCAGGTCGAAGAATCGACCTAATGTCTGTAACGAGGAGTCGACCTGGAGCAGGGTGTACCGGAGCGGCCTACCGAGAATCGTGACGACCGGACGGCCGATCGACGCATCGACGACAGCTTGGCGATCTTCTCGCCTGTCGGACGTCGACACCGCATCAGCGAACACCTGATCGGCGTTGGCAGTGGTGCACGCATCGACATCGACACTGGAGAGTGCGTTGCCTTCTGTCTGAGTCGCTGCTTCAGCCGCTGTCCCGTCGTGTACACCTGCGGTCAATGGCAGGCCTCCCTAATCGAAGTGACGGCCCCCAGCGAAGATGCAGCTTATTTGTCGTGTGTATTACACAGTGGTGTCGAGTATCCGTCCTCGGAAGCATTCGAGTGTGATGTACGCAACAATTCACGAAAACAAACGACGGCGCGCCGGTGATGGTTGGTCGCCAAAGCCGTGGTCACCGCCGGTTAGCTCGCGAGACACCGTGGCCGATACCTGCGGGTGCTCAACAAGCTGTGGTGCCGCCCTTGGTCCACATGGCCCCGGTTGGCGACGAGGGCGACGCCTCGCCTAGTGGAAGAAGACATCGTCAAAGGTCACGGTGCGTAAGTTACGGGCGCGGATGAGATCGCGGAGTTGCCCATAGACGTGGGTGACCGGCGGGTGGTTGAGGTGTCCGATCACAATCGCCTGCGGCGTGAAGGCCCGCTGGGCCATCTGAACGATGTAGTCCTCGGTGATCACCGTGGAATCCGACAGCGAACCCGACCACAGCGTGGTCGCGGTGTAGCCGAGACCGGCAGCCACCGCATCAACGGCCGAGTTGTGCTTCCCGTAGGGAGGCCGAAAGTACGGTCGCGCGTCCACGCCGAAGGTGTTTTTCAAAAATTCGTCGTTGCGGGCGATCTCGTGCGCCACGCGACTTGCTGGCACCGTTGTCAGGTTCGGATGCGACCAGGTGTGGTTGCCCAGCTGAATCTGGCCGCACTCGACCAAAGGCCGCAGCAATGCGAGGTTGTCGGTCCACGAACGGTAGATGCCGTTGACGAAGTAGGTCAGCCGGACGCCGGTTTCTTTGGCGAATTCGGTGTAAAGGCGCACTACGTCGGTGTTCACGCCGTCGTCAACGGTCAGCGCCAACAGATTGCCGTTCCCGGGTAGCTTGCTGAGCACGCCGCCACCGGGCAGCGCCACTCGCACGATAGGCGCGGGCGGCGGCAATTTCGCGCCGGCAACGACCTCGCCGCCCCCTGCGGGCGGTGACGTGACGGCAGCGGCGGCGGCCGTCGGAGGTTGCGGTGGTCCACCGAGGACGTCGCGCGGCGCGCCCATACCGCCGATACCGCCGATACCGCCGATACCGCCAAGAACTGTGGCGGACAGCGCCCCGAGAAACCGGCGCCGGTTCAGCTCAGACACAACGCGACGCCGTATGGAGGAAAGGGGTCGTTGGCACTACGCGCGGCCCGAGGCCTGCCTCGCGACGGCGTCGTTGTTCTCGCCAACCCGTCAGAAGAATGGGCACCACGTCAGATGATCCCCGACCGTTCTGAGACACATGCGTAAATCATGCCATCAGAAAACCGCGCAACCGTGAACCTCCCTGCGCGCCGTTCGCAGATGTAACCGAAAATGAGATCGCACGTGGATCCGAGCTATGCGAAAGTTCCCCAATGACGCGAACGGTCGCCGTGATCGGGGCTGGACCCGGCGGGCTCGTCGCGGCGCGCTGGCTGCTCTCGCAAGGATTCGAACCGACGATCTTCGAGCAAGCACCGACGCTGGGCGGCCAGTGGACGGGAATCGTCGGGCGCAGCGGCGTTTGGCCGGCCATGCACACCAACACAAGTCGCATCCTGACCGCCTTCAGCGACCTGGAGAACGACAGCGACAACGTCTATCCATCGAACCACGAGATTCTCGACTACTTGCATCGCTATGCCGACACCTTCGGCCTTCCGTCGCGCATCCGATTCGGCAGTCGTGTCGACCTCCTCGAGCGCGACGGCGCCGGCTGGCTCGTCGGTCACAGCGACTGCAAGGAGAGCTTCGAACGAGTAGTCGTGGCAAATGGCAGATTTCATGCCCCCGCCATCCCTTGTGTGCCGGGGCTCGACGCGTTCGCAGGCTCGGCCGGTGCGATCTCCACCTACGACTACAGAGGGCCCGCCCCGTATCGGGGCAAGCGGGTTCTCGTGGCCGGATGCGCTGTCAGCGCCCTCGAGATCGCCGCCGAACTCGCCCAAAGCGGCGCAGCACGCGTTGTGGTAACTCAGCGACGACAGAGGTACGTCCTCCCGAAGTTCGCCCGCGGAGTCCCGTCCGATCACCGGATCTTCACGCGATACGGAACCCTCGCGAGCGAGACTCTCCCCGAGGCCGAAATCGACCGGCAGCTGAAGGAGATCGTGGTCGAGGCTGGCGGAAGTCCGGAGCAGTACGGCGCACCGGCGCCCGACCCGTCACTGTTTGCCGCCGGGATCACCCTCAACCAGCAGTACCTGCCGCTCGTGGCAGAGGGACGAATTACGGTGTGTCCCTGGATGAAATCCATCGCGGATGCGACCGTGACATTCGCCGACGGGCATACCGAGGAATTCGACGGGATCGTACTCGGCACAGGGTTTAATCTGCGCCTGCCGTTTCTGAGTGACAGCATCCGGGAAGCCGTCAACCTCGGCGCTGCACACCTCGACGCCGACCGCTACACATTCCACCCTGACCTCCCCGGGCTGGCGTTCATGGGCATGTGGGATCAGTCGGGCGGATACTTTGTGCCACTGGAACTTCAGGCCAGGTGGATCGCATACACGTGGGGCGGCACGATCCCGCCACCATCTGAAAGCGACCAGCGGCGGTCGATCAACGCTTACCGCTCGCAACGAGGGAGGTCCCAGAAAACTCGGATGAACCTGGTGGCTCTCACCTTCGCTCGCGCCGCCGGGGTCGAGCCGCAGTTAAACAACTGGCCGCACCTGCGCCGCGCCCTGCTGTTCGGTCCGCTGGCACCGAGCTGTTTTCGGCTCGAGGGCCCGGACGCGCTGCCCGATGCGCCAGCCCGATTCGAGCGCGACGCCGCCGCATTCGGTGCTATCACGTCAAACGAGCTGACCGAGCGTGAACGTAGCTACTGGTCGCTCCTCGAAACCGCGACCTCCGGCCCGGCCGTGAGCGACGAAGGAATCGCAGCGACTCGTTAACAACGGCACGCAGAACTGGTGCGCCTTCTGTTGACAATCGTCCCGTAATACCCCGCTGCTTCCGCAGCTTTCACCCATTGTTGTGGCCGGGGGTGCCGGGGGTGCCGTCGATGCCGCTGGCCAGCAGGCCCTCCCCGCCGCGGCCGCCGGCACCGCCGATCCCCCCACTGGCACCGCCGCCGCCATCACCGCCGCCGCCACCGGGGCCGCCATCACCGCCGACGGCACCACCCCCGCCCCAGCCGCCCTGACCGCCATGGCCGGCGGCGTAACCCATACCGTTGCCGGCACCACCGTCGCCGCCGAGGCCACCGATACCGCCGTCGCCGATGTTGTCGGACGGGGTGGGCTCCAACCACCTGGTGCCCCAGCCGCCGGGGCCGCCGGGGCCGCCATCGCCGCCGTTACCCGATGTGGTGCCGCCCGCACCGCCGTCACCGCCTTTGCCACCGGCCCCGCCGTGGCCGGACATCCCGAAGAGCCCGTGCGCGTGGTCGCCGCCGTCGCCGCCGGCCCCGCCATAACCGCCGGTCCCGCCGTCACCGACCGTGCCGGCGTCAGCGCCGTTCTCACCAGACCCGCCAGCTCCGCCCGCCCCGCCTTCGCCGAACACGAGGCCCGGTCCGAAGCCACCGGTCCCGCCGATCCCGCCGGTGATGCCCATCCCGTTGTCCCCGCCGGCACCGCCGGCACCGCCGGGGCCGCCGATGCCCATCAGCCATCCCCCATGCCCGCCGGTACCACCGCTTGAGCCGCCTGCGGCGCCCGCGCCGCCGTTGCCGATCATTCCGGCGTTGCCCCCGGGAGCGCCGAAGTGGCCGGTGGGATCGTGGAAACCGGCACCGCCGTCGCCGAACAACAGCCCACCAGGACCACCCTCCGGGTTGGCCCACGTTCCGTCGACGCCGTTGCCGATGAGGTATTGCCCCGAGGCGTGGTTGATCAAGCCGTCGACCTGCTCGCCGAAGGGACTGTTGATCCAGTTCTCCATGTTGTTGTGCAGCGGCAGGTAGACGAACTGCTCAAACCACGCCGACGCCGCCGCATCCGACGGAGACACCGCCGCGGCCCCCAAACCAAGACTTCCCGGGTCGAACACACTGCTGAAGTCCAACCCGGCCGACGGATCCACCGCCGCGGCGACATCCAGGCCCGTGGTGGGATCCACGCCTGCCAGGGCATCGACCACCCCTGACATCGCCGCCTGCAACGGTTGAATGATCGGATCGACGATCGAATCCACCACGTCGGCCTTGGTTGGCGGCGCGGCGGCCAACGGGCTCGTCACCGCCGCCACGACCGCCCCCAAACCGGCAACGCGACGACGACGTGCGCTGACGTTGGTATCCGACGTGCGACTCCGATGACCCGCCATGATCTGTCCCTTCCCTGCACGCGACGAAACTGGATCACTTTTTCTCGACGCCGGAATCGTCGCCGACAGCGGACGCGACCAAGCCAGTACGGTGCCACTGCAATCCCGTACGGCTTAGCCGTGGACTACTTAGCAGCACAGGAGAGAAGGGCCGTTGAATTATCGGGAAAGGTCCGACACGGCACACTGCACAACGATGGACGTCACGCGGCGGCAGTTCATCACAGAACGCTCTCTTGTCAGTCGCGCTTCAGCAATGTGACGCGTGCCCCCTTCCCGGGCAGCGTCATTAGGCTTCGGTGCTGGACTTGCCGCTCGTCCGGTGAGTTGTCCGGTGCGAAACGGCGCCGTTCCAGGATGGTTCGCAGAAGTACACGTGACTCCATCAGTGACAATTGCGCCCCGAGACAGAAGTGGGCACCACCGCCGAAAGGCATCCAATGCATAGGGTCAGGACGTCGTTCGGCGAATCGCTCGGGGTCGAATCGCTCCGGATCGGCGTGGGCATGTGCGGCCTTCTGAATGGCGTTGACGTAGACCACAATGATCGTGCCCGCGGGCAACGCCAGGTCGTTGATACGGCAATCTTTCTCGACCGCTCGAATGGTGATGGGGAGCGCCGGCCGGACACGCATGGCCTCCGCGATGACAGCTTCGAGATAGGTCTCGTCGCCTACGGCAAGGGTCTCGTCCAGCTTCTCCATCACCTTTGGATGCCGCACCAGCCGTTCCGCGACCCACCCCAGGGTTGTGGCGGTGGTCTCGTAGCCGGCAAGTAACAGCATCCGCATGAAGGCCTTGAGTATTTGGTCATCGAAGAATCCGTCCTCGCCGTCTTGCTGCTGGAACATTAGGAACATCGACAGGCAGTCCTCGCCCTTGTCCTCGGCCGGCGTCGCGCGCCGGAACTCGACCTCACGAGCAACGACTTCGTCGACCTTGGCGATAGCCGCGTCGAGCGCCTTAAACGGCAGCCACTTGCCCTTCATCACCATCGATGCGAAATAACGCCCCATCATCCCGGCCGAGCCGATAGCAGTGTCCAACTCGATCAACGCGTCCTCCAGGGCAGCTCGGCGCTCGGGTTCAGTCACACCGAAGACGACCGACATGATCACGTCACGCGCCAAGTCCTTCATCAATCGGTAGAAGCTGACAGGCTTGTCAAGCTCCCACGTCTCGAGTCGCATGCGGGTGGCCTCGACCATTGCGCGCTCATAGCCTCGAAGGGCTCTGCCCTTGAATGCCGGCATGACGAGACGGCGGACCTGGTCATGCTGACCGCCGCCGAATGCGTCGATCAGATCCTTGCCGAGAACTCGTTCGTGCGGGGAGAGTCGTCGCAGGGCGTCGTTGAACTCCAGAGCACCGCCTCGCTCCAAGAAGATCGCGCGCGCATCTTGGACCGACGTGGTGAAGACCATGGTCGGCATGAATGGGATATCGACGACTACGCGTTCTCCGAGCTTCGCCATGTGTCGACGCGCGACCTCCGGCATGGTCCAGAACACCCCCCAGCCAAAAAGAGAGTGGATGGGCGGCCGTGGCAGGGAGTCGAGCGTCGTCAATTTTTCTGGTTCTACGCCACCGAGGGCGTTGTCGACCGCATGAGCACCCACACCAATCCTCCATTCAAAAAAACACCCTGGTTCTTTTGAAGATAACTCCGCAGATGGCGCCTGCACAACAGGCGTACGATGCCCGCGATGAGCCGACTTGCTGGATCGCATCCCCCCGACGCGGCCGGGTTGCCACGCGGTCGCGGACGTCTGCCCTCCGTGGACGTGGCCCTGGGTCAACGAGAGCGCATCCTCCGAGCGATGATGTCGGCGACCGCGGAACTCGGCTACCACGCGGTCACGGTGGGCGACATTGTCAGTCGTGCCCGCATTTCGCGCGCCGCGTTCTATCGACAGTTCGCCGGCAAGCTCGAGTGCCTCATCGCCGCCGTAGAGATGGGACGCGACATCGTCCACCCGCTCCTGGCGGCCGCCGCAGACCGCGAATCGACGGGTGATCTGCCCGCCGCGTTGCGCGCGATCGTTCGCCAACACCTCGCGATCTGCATGTCCGAGCCCGAGTTCACCCGGGCATGGGGCCTGGAGTTGGCCACTGCCGGGCCCAACACAGTCGAACTCCGAAACCGGCTCCTCGATGAGTTGGCATCGATGATCTGTTCCGTAGTTGAGACCCATGAATCTCGTTCCTCGACGTCGACGCCCCGATCCTTCGACTATTACGTTGCCCTGATCGGCGGTTGCCAAGAACTCATCTACCGCCGTGTCATGACCGGTCGCATTGACCGGCTCGGTGAACTCGAGGACCCGCTCGTTGACTTCCTCTTGAGAAGTCTCGGCGCAGCAGTAGGCAACGAGCCGGGCGATTGACCGGCCCAGCCGCACGGGTACATCAGAATCTCGGGCTTGCTGCGCAGCAGGCGATCGAACAACGGGTGGCCATGAACGAACCTGACGACATCAGGTTGGGCGCATCGGTGCCTTTGGTCCTTCGGCTTCCATCACTTCAGCCCTAACAATCACGGGCCCCCTGATTGATGCTGGCGGTGGTTACATAGCCGACCAGGAGCGAACTGAAATGACGCCAAAGCCATGTCGCGCGATCTTGGTCGGCGTCGACGGCTCAGCAGCGACACTGAGTGCTGTACGGTGGGCGGCCCATGCTGCCGCCCTGCGGAATGTGCCGCTGACCCTGGTTCATGTCGTCAACGCCCGCATACTGGGGTGGTCCCAGGTCCGCGTGCCGACCGGGATAAGGCAAACGCAGGAGAAGCGGGCACGCGAATTCATCAAGTCGGCGATCAAGGTCGCCGAAGAGAGCACCGGTGAGCGCGGTCCACTACAAATCGATAGCAAGGTGATTTATTCAGCCACCGTCCCGACGCTCGTCGGCCTTTCCAAAGAGGTGGAGATGGTCGTGGTGGGCTATCGGGGGCATGGCGGGGTGTTAGTCCGCAACTTCCTGGGCTCGGTGAGTTCGGGATTGGTCTACCAGGCGCACTGCCCAGTCGCCGTGATCCACGACGGAAAACCGCTGGTCGCCAATGTCGCACGGGCGCCGGTGCTGTTGTGCATCGACGGCTCGCCGGCGTCGGAAGCCGCGACCGCGATTGCATTCGACGAAGCGTCACGACGAGGTGTCGGTTTAGTGGCCCTGTACGCCTGGACTGGTCCGCGGGGTTCCGGCTTCAACGGGTTCCGACACGTTAACTGGGACGCGCGGCTGTCCGAGGAGGAGGAGACGCTTGCTGAACGGCTAGCAGGCTGGCACGAACGCTATCCCGATGTGGGGATCGTTCGCAAAATCGAAACTGGTGATGAGGAGAATCCGCTGATCGAGGCATCCAAAAGGTCGCAACTGATTGTGGTCGGCAGTCACGGTCGTGGCGAGTTAGCTGGCATGTTGCTGGGCTCGGTCGGGTCGGCGGTGGTCAACAGGGCCAGGATCCCTGTGATCGTGGCGCGTGAGCCCTGACGGCGGCCGTTGTGGGTTGCCTTATCCCGCATATGTTCATGAGAACTGACGGGAAAAGAAAACTGGCCAGAGCTCAAAGGCTCTGAATAGCATCTTCTCTGCGGAGCTGCCGGGAATCGAACCTGACGCCCTCCCAGGGCTTTTGCCGTGGTGAGGACATCGGCCGGAAATCTTCTGGAAAATTCCTCGATTCAGCTTCTTTATTTAACACGTGAGGATTAGCTTAACAGGACCTGAGAAATGCCAGGCCTTTGAAGCACCTGCAGGACGCCCAAGAAGCGAGGGTGGAACTATGGCTGGTCGGCACACGAAGCCGAGTCGTCTGTCACCAAGCGCCAAGGCGCGTCGCTGGCGGGTGCTGGGCCTATCGTCAAGTGCTGCAGCGTTTTTGGCGTTCGGCTTGAGCCCGCTGGCGACCGCGCCGCCGGCCAAGGCCGATGTTTTTGACGCGATCCTCGATCCGATCATCCAGCCGCTGCAGCAGGCGCTGACCGGGGTGACCGATGCCGTGTCCGGTATCGACGCCACCGCCGCGCTGGATCTGGGCGCTGCCGGCTCGCATGCCGCTGATGCCGCCAACCTGGGCCTGGGGGCGGCGGCCAGTCCTGCTGACACGTGGCTGCAGGGGCTCGAGCAGGACTGGATGAACAGCGCGTTGGGTCAGCAGGTCGACAGCTCGCTTAATGCGTGGTTTGCCCAGGTCGATCCGGCTGACGATCCGACCGCCGGTGCGTGCGGGCTGATTTGTAACGGCGCTGATGGCGTCGGAGGCGCCACGATGGCGCCGACCGACGGTCAAACTGGGGGGCTGCTGTTCGATAACGGCGGCAATGGTGCCACCGCCGCGGCCACCAACGGGGTCACCGGGGTCAAGGACGGGTTCTCGCTCCTGAAAATTCCCGTTGGTCCCTTTGGCTACGACGCCCCCACGCACTGGTACTTCCCGACCGAGGCGAACGGTTCGGTACAGGCCGACGGTGTCATTTACCTCCAGCACGGCTTCGGGGCAATAGGTTGGTTCTACAACGACCTGGCCACCCAGCTGGCGCAGCACACCGACAGCATCGTCGTCGTTCCCACCCTGTCGTCGATTCCTTTGCCGTTCGGCGCCTGGCTGAACGGCGAGCCGATGCAGCAGGCCGTGGCCTCGTTGTTCCTGGGCAGCGAGACGTCGCTGAACATCAGCGCGAACCAAGCCGGTTACCTGGGCACGCTGCCGGTAGATTTCATGATGACCGGACACTCCGCCGGCGGCGGCCTCGCCACGGCCGCCGGCGGCGATTACGTGGCAGACCTCGGGCCGAACCCCACCGACAATCACCTTCTCGGTGTGGTGATGTTCGACGGGGTCTCAACCAGTCCCTCGGGCTTCGCGGCTTCCATAGCCGAGCTGAAGACGTTGGATATCCCCGACTATGTGGTGTCCGCGCCGCCCCAGGCGTGGAACGCTTTCGGTGCCACCACGAACGAACTGGTGAGTCTGTACCCAGATCAGTTCGTCGGGGTTGAGCTTGTCAACGGCTCGCATGTCGACTCGATGCTGGGCGGAAAGCCCCTCATCGACTTCGTCTCCCAGGTGGTGACAAAGTTCTCCCCGCCAGGCAACACCGCGGCCGTGTACACCCTGTCCACGGGCTGGATCAACGACATTTACGTGGGGGCGGGTCCGACCGACCCGGTGTACGGCGTCTACGGGCCCATGGGCGTCTACGAGCCCCCCGGCGGCCAGCAGATCATCCTGGGCCAGGCCGCCGGGATCGTACTGCCGCCGTAAACGACAGACGAATCAAAGCATCCCGATCTACCAAACTGCTTATTCTGTGGTGGAGCTGCCGGGAATCGAAGCAGGCGCATAAATAGCCTTGAGCTGCGGAAACACTGGATTCCGCGACGGGAAACGACGCGAAAGTACGCAAAACGACCTGCGGATACACGGAAGGTGTTGATGGCATCAACATGCCTTGACCGAATACTTCTCGATGAGGACCTGCTTGTAGAGCTTGCCTGCGTCGGTGCGCGGCAGCCGTTCCTCGAACGAGATCGAACGCGGGCACTTGTACTTGGCAAGGCGCCCCTGTACCCAGAACATCAAGGTCGACGCCACCTCGTCACCGGCGTTAGAAGGATCGACAAGTTCGACCACGGCCTTCACCGACTGCCCCAACTCGTCGTCGGGTATGCCGAACACCGCCGCATCCACGACGAGTGGGTGGCTAATAAGAACGTGTTCGGCCTCTTGCGGGTAAATGTTCACCCCGCCCGAGATGATCATGTTGTGGCGGCGGTCGGTCAGAAACAGATAACCGTCGTCATCGACGTAGCCGACGTCCCCCACGGTCACCCAGCCTTCGGCGCTGGTCGCTGACGAGGTCTTTGCCTTGTCGTTGAGATATTCGAACGGGTAACCACCTTCGTAGTAAATCTCGCCGACCTCGCCTGGCCCGAGTTCGTTGCCGTGTTCGTCGAGGATGTGCGGGGTGCCTAACATCGGCTTGCCCACCGAGCCCGGCCGCTTCAGCCAATCCTCAGCGCGAATGAACGAAATACCTGCGCCCTCAGACGAGCCGTAATACTCGTCGACGATCGGGCCCCACCAGTCGATCATCTGCCGTTTGATGTCTGGCGGACACGGCGCTGCCGCGTGGACCACCCGCCGCAATGTGGACAGGTCGAAACCCATCCGCGTCGAGTCGGGCAACCGCAACATGCGCACGAACATCGTGGGAACGAACTGTGCGTGCGTCACTCCGTACCGTTGTATGGCATCGAGCGCCTGTTGCGCGTCGAAACGTTCCATCATCACGGTGGTCGCGCCGATCGCCTGAGCGCACATCGACCACATCGCCGGTGCCGTGTGATAGGTCGGGGCGGGGCTCAGGTGCTCGTCACGCCGGCGCTGCTCGTTGCGCTCATTGGCCGGCGGATGCCCTTCGGTCGGCCGCACGTTCTCTGGTCGTACATCAGAACGGCGAACCCATGGCTGACAAATGCATCAGCGACATCTCCCAGCCGGGTGATCGATCCCGTGAAGCCCGGGCTCATCACGATGGTGGGATGCGGACCCTCGGAGTCCGGCGTCACCACCCACCCCCGCAGCATCACCCCGTCATGGGCGCGAAAACCGATCTCTTCCTTCACCGACGCTGTGGCATTCATTTTTGGCTCCTAGCCATTACGACCGCATCTAAGGGTTATGAAACATGCTGTTGCACTGGGTGATACGCCGACAACGTGCTCGAACCCGCGCGCACCAGCGTGCGGACAGGGCTCGATGACGAGCACGGGCGGGTTCTCATTTTGAGGTGGTGGCGGCCGCCAGGATTGCGTCAGTGACCGCGGTGGGGGTGGCGGCGAAGGTGAGCTTCTGGCCGCGGCTGAGGGTGTCGAGCAGGTAGCGGCGTTTCGGGCGCCGCGATGTCAGCGCGTGGTTGACCGCTTTGGTGACCTTCTTGGGATCGGCGGCCAGTTTTTGCATCCGCCCCAACAACTTGCGGGTGCCGGCCAGATGCGATGCGTACAGCTGGCGATGCGCCTCGGACAGTTGTTTGGTCATGCGGTCGTACTCGTCAAGGGCGCTGCCCCACATATCGGTACGGATCGGGCCGGGCTCGATAAGCGAGACCGGGATCTTCCACGGCCGCAGCTCGATTCGCAGCGCATCACCCAATGATTCGATCGCATACTTCGAGGCGCTGTAGGCGCCGGTGCCCGGGGTCGTGATGAACCCGCTGACCGAGGACATGAACACCAGCCGGCCACCGGCTTCGCGGATCATCGGCAGGACCGCTTGGGTCACCGCGATCTGGGCGATCACGTTGACGTCGAGCTGGCCGGTCAGGTCATCCAGCGACAGTCCCTCCACCGGGCCGTTGACGATGATCCCGGCGCTGTTCACCAGGCCGTTGAGACCTGCGGGCAATCGGGCCGGCAGCGCTGCGATATCGGAGCGGTTGGTGATGTCCAGCGGGATCGGATGCACATTGGGCATCCGACTCAGGCTATGCAGCGCGGCTTCAGAGCGAGCAGTGGCATAGACATCCCAGCCCCGCGCGCTCATGTGCTCAGTGATCGCCAAACCGATGCCCCTACCGGCGCCGGTAACCAAAACAGAAGGCATTTCATCTCTTCTCTCGTCGATACATCGACAGGTCAGGAAGCGGAATGCAAGAAGATCCGCCCGGATTCACATTAATTACGATCGTTATGGTAACGTACGCTACGATAACGAAGACATGTTGTCAATCGACGGGAAGGTGCCAGGCGTGAGGTATCCGCCGGACCACACAAAGAAGCTTCGCGGTGCGCTGCTACAAGCCGCGGTTGAACAGATGAAGGTCAACGGCTTCAACGGAATCGGTGTTGACGGCATCGCCAGCGCTGCTGGCGTCACCTCCGGCGCCGTCTACTCGAACTTCACCAACAAAGCCGGGCTGCTCGCGGCGATCATCGAGACGTATCTCGGACAGTTCTCCGCCCGTCCCGATTCGCCGAATGACGACATCGATGGACTGAAAGACTTTCTGGCCTACTACATCGGCGACACGCACGCTGCAGACGTCGAAACGGGTTGCGTCATGCCTGCATTGAGTGCAGATGTGGCCAGACATCCAGCCGTGCGAGAAATCTACGATCGTCAGGCGACGGTCTTTGCCACCCGAATTGCCAACGCTCTCGGCGGCGATCCCCAGCGGGCGCAGCAACGTGCATGGAGCCTCGTCGCATTGATGGTCGGTGCGGTCACGGTCTCGCGTGCAATGGTTCCCGGCAGCCATTCTCAGCAACAAGCGCTCGAGGCAGGGCTTGCCGCCGCCATCGCCATCGTCGACGATCCTCAATCAACCTGAGCAGTACTTGAAACCGGAATAGGCAAAGTCCGCACATAGGTAACTAGGCACCGTGAATCGGCCTGGATGTCCGGAAACTCCGGACTCACCGGGGCGATTTCGGCGGGACCCGTATGGCACGTATCCCATCGATGCGCAACGTCGTTTCATGCCTCTGAACTACATATACGGGCGGAGGCAAGGGGATTCGAATTATCCGGCGTAATCAGTAAGGATGGCCCCCTTGCACATACTATAACTTCGTTCTAGTATGTGATAACTTCGTTCTAGAAACCAATCGAGAGGGTACCGATGACACAGCAGGTGGAGGGCAAGCTCGTGATCGAGGACCGCGGAACGGTCCTGGTCGTGCGCGTCGACGGCGGGCCGCACAGCCTGTTCGGCATCCAGATCGCCGATCAACTCGAAGCGCTGGTGGACCGGGCTGACAGCGATCCCGGCGTGCACGCCGTGGTGTTCACCGGCGCTCGTGAGGGCCGGTTCGTCAGCCACGCCGACGTGCGTTGGCTGCAAGCTGAGGGCGCCGCCGTACCGGAGTTGAGCCGGCGCAGCGCGTCGGCCGCGCTGCGCCTGGCCCGCGGCATGGACCGGGCCCGCGTCCTGGATCCGGTGGTGCAAAAGACCCCGCTACGCGGAGTCGCCCAGCTCGACCGACTGCACGCGACGTTTCTGCGGATGAACGCCAGCGGCGTCATCTTCGTCGCCGCCCTCAACGGTTCGGCCCTGGGCCTTGGCGCGGAATTCGCCTGGGCGTGTGACCTCCGGATCATGGCCGACGGGGACTACTTCATCGGCCAGCCTGAAGTGCTCCTGGGCATCATGCCCGGCGGTGGCGGCAGCCAGCGGTTGACTCGACTGATCGGCACCCACAAGTCGCTCGTCGCCATTTTGGAGGGCAAGCCATTCACCCCCGCGCAGGCGCTGGCCAACGGAGCCGTGGACGAAGTCGTCGAGCCCGGAGACGTCGTGGCGCGCGCGGTCGAGGTGGCCGAGTACTTCGGCAAGCGGACCAGAGGTTCCGTCGAGGCGATCAAGCGCTCGGTCTACTTCGGGGGGTCGATGTCGCTGTCGGAAGGTCTGCACTTCGAGCGGACCGAGTTCCTGGGCACCGATCAGTCCAAGGAGGGTCAGCACCTGATGCTGCAATACCTCGCGGACATCGACTCCGTCGGCGAGCTCCCGCTCTACCACGACGACACGTACGCCCAGGCATTGCAAACGGGCCGGGTGCCCGCCCTGAGCGCCACGGCCTCGGCGGAGACCCGCTGATGAGTTCGACGCCATCCTTCACCCGTCTCGACGTATCGTTCACCTCCGGCAAGGACACCTGCGCCGCGTGGCTCTACTTGCCCGAAGGAGTGCCGTCACCGCCGGTGGTCATCCTCGGGCACGGCCTCGGTGCCACCCGCGAGATGCGCCTGGACGCCTTCGCCGAGCGGTTCGCCCAAGCGGGCATCGCCGCGCTGGCGTTCACCTACCGGCATTTCGGCGACAGCACCGGCCAGCCCCGCCAATTGCTGTCGATCAAACGTCAACTCGCGGACTGGGATGCCGCCATCGCGTACGTGAAGGGTCGACGCGACGTCGACGGTACGCGGGTCGCGGTGTGGGGCAGTTCATTTGGCGGGGGGCATTCCATCACCGTCGCGTCGCGTCACCCCGAAATGAAAGCCGCTGTCGCCCAATGCCCGTTCACCGATGGGCTCGCTTCGGCACTCGCGCTGGGGCCGGTCGCCTCACTGAAGGTGCTGCCGTTGGTCGCCAGGGACTACGTCTCGATCGCCCGTCGCAGGACACCTGCGATGATCACGCTGGCCGGTCCCCCTGGGTCACTGTCCCTGATGAACGCCCCCGACGCCCTGCCCGGCTACCAGGCGCTGCTGCCGCCCGATACGACGTTCCGCAACGAAGTCGCCGCCCGCGTGGCGCCGACGATCATGGCATACCGGCCCGGACGCGCGGCAAAGAAGATCACCTTCCCCATCCTGTTCTGCATCAGCAATACCGATACCGTCACTCCTCCCACGGAGACCGAACGGTATGCACGCTCCGCGCCCCGCGGCGAGATCAAGCACTACGACGCCGGGCACTTCGAGTTCTACCTCGGCGAGCCGTTCGAGGCGCTGGTCAGTGATCAAGTCGAGTTCTTGACCCGACACCTGAACCCCGCAGGAGCGGCGTAGTGAAGCTCTCGTCGCTGGCCGATCGTCGCGCCGAGGACGATCCCCACGGCCCGGCCGTCGCCGATGCTCGTCAAGCACTGAGCAACGGACAACTCCTCGAACGGGTGGATACGGCTGCACAGCTGTTGCACGACAACGGGATCGGCGTCAGTGACGTGGTGGCGGTCAAGCTGCGCAATCGCGTCGAGTTCGTGGTCCTGCTGTTCGCGGCCTGGCGCCTGGGTGCCGCGGTCACACCGGTCAACCCGAGCCTCACCGGCGAGGAGGTCACCCGACAACTCGCCGACTCCGGGGCACGCCTACTCGTGACCGACGACGAAGACGCCACGGCCACCAACGATGTACTCACCCTGACCGTCGCGCAGCTGGCCAGCCACCCGGTGGGCCCCGTTCAACCACCACACGATGATCCCTCGGCGCTGGCGCTGCTGATCTACACCAGCGGTACCACCGGCACACCCAAGGGCGTCATGCTCGACCACGCCAACCTGGACGCGATGGCCGACATGGGCCGCCAGGCTCTGCAGATCGGACCGGCCGACCGGTGCCTGCTGATTCTGCCACTGTTTCACGTCAACGGCATCGTGGTCAGCATCGTCACGCCGCTACTGGCCGGCGCCAGCGTCGTCATCGCCGACCGTTTCGACCCCCGCACCTTTTTCGATGTCGTCGAACGCGAGCGGCCCACCTATTTCAGCGCGGTGCCGACTATTTACACCATGCTCGCCGCCTTGCCGGTCAACGTCACCCCCGACACCTCGTCGCTGCGGTTTGCGATCTGCGGCGCCGCACCCGCGTCCTCAGAGTTGTTGAGCCGCTTCGAAACCCGCTACGGGTTTCCGCTCATCGAGGGCTACGGACTCTCCGAAGGCACCTGCGCCTCCACCATCAACCCCATCGAGGATCCACGCGCCGGAACGGTGGGCAAGCCCTTCCCCGGTCAGCGGATCCGGATCGTCGACGAGTCCGGCGCCGAGGTGCCCATCGGCGTCGATGGTGAGGTGCTCATCGCCGGGCCCAACCTCATGCGCGGCTATCTGGGCCGCCCGCAAGATACCGCCCGCACCATCGTCGACGGCTGGCTGCACACCGGCGACATCGGTCACCGTGATGCCGACGGCTATCTGAGTCTGGCCGGCCGCTCCAAGGACATGATCATCCGCGGCGGGGAGAACATCTACCCCCGCGAGATCGAGGACGTCCTGGCCGCCGACCCGACGGTGCTCGAGGCCGCGGTCATCGGAGCGCCCGACGAGAAGTGGGGCGAGATCGTGGTGGCCTACGTCGCCCCGCGACCGGGAGCCGCCATCGATTCCCAAGCCTTGCAAGCACTCTGCGTCCGCAAGCTTGCCGGCTACAAGCGGCCCACGTCGATCATCGTGGTCGACGCCATCCCCAAGAACCCCGTCGGCAAGACCGACAAGGGCCCGTTGCGCGCAGCCCACTCCAGCGAGCCGACGTGAGCACCACCGATTTCGACTACGACTGGTTGATCATCGGATCGGGCTTTGGGGGAAGTGTCTCCGCATTACGTCTCTCGGAGAAGGGCTTTCGCGTTGGAGTCCTCGAACGCGGCCGCCGCTACGAGCCCACGGACCTCCCCACCTCGGCCTGGCAATCCGACAAGTACACCTGGGCGCCCCGACTGGGCAAGCTGGGGATCATGCGCACGTCGGCGTTTCGGCACGTCTTCTTTCCCTCACAGAGCGGCGTCGGCGGCGGCAGCCTGGTCTACGGCGGTGTGCTCTATCGCGCCAAAAAAGAATTCTTCGAAGGCGCCCAATGGAGCGGTCTTGGACCGTGGGAGCAACTGTTGGCGCCGCACTACGACACCGCCGAGCAGATGCTCGGCGCGGCCCCGGTCCCGTTCGATTCCGTTCACCAGCAATGGATCCGGGAGATGGGTGAGCACTTCGGCACACAGGACACCGTCAGCCGCGCACCCACCGGTGTGTTCTTCGGCGAACCTGGCAAAACCGTGCCCGACCCCTACTTCGGCGGCGAAGGCCCCGACCGCACCGGCTGTACTCGCTGCGGTGCCTGCATGGTGGGTTGCCGCGTCGGGGCGGTGAACTCACTGACCAAGAACTACCTGTGGTTTGCCGAGAAGCGCGGCGTGCAGATCCTGCCAGAACACCAGGTGATCGACGTCGTCCCGCTGGGCAATCCCGACGGCAGCGACGGCTATCGCGTTACCACCGAACACCCCGGGCCCAGACGACGACGCGAGCTGCAGAGCTACACGACCCGCGGGGTGATCTTCGCGGCCGGAGCACTCGGCACCAATGAACTGCTGGCCAGCTGCAAACACGGTGGTTCGCTGCCGCGGATCAGTGATCGGCTGGGTGAATTGGTGCGCACCAACAGCGAATCCGTGTTGACCGTTCTGCTGCCCGAAGACCGCGGCAGCTGGCGCGACGTCACCGCCAGCAGCAGCGTGCACGTCGACCCCGACACCCACGTCGAAATGCTCACCTACGGACCCAACGCCGACATGCTGAGCCTGCTTTACACCGTGCTGGTCGGCGACGGCACCCGAGTGACGCGGCCGCTGAAGTGGATCGCCGAGATCGTGCGGCACCCGCTGCGCTGGCTCAAGACACTATGGCCGGTGGGCTGGAGCCGACGCATGGTGATGCTGCTGGTGATGCAGTCGCGCGACAACGCGATCACCTTCCGCGCCCGCAAGCGCCGGTGGGGACACGGCTATAAACTGTCCACCCAACAGAACGCTGACAACCCGAATCCCACCTACATCGACATGGGCAATCAGGCGGCCCGCTGGCTGGCCGATCGCACCGGGGGCATCGCCCAGAGCAACGTGCTGGAGGCGCTTGGCAACATTCCCTCCACCGCGCACCTGCTCGGCGGTGCCGTCATCGGCGGCGACCCCGTCAGCGGTGTTATCGACAAGAATCTGCACGTCTTCGGCTACCACAACATGCTCGTCTGTGACGGCTCGGCGATACCGGCCAATCCCGGCGTCAACCCAGCACTGACCATCACCGCCCTCGCCGAGTACGCGATGGCTCAGATCCCTGCAACGGCAGATGCTGGTAACGCCGACGCGCGTCGTTGATCGAGGCCCCCCGAACAGGAGGTGTGTGGCTGCAATGCCCAAACCCGTGAAGCCCAAACCCGTGAAGAAGGAGTCGGGCGCACGGCTGGATCGTGATCAAGCAGTCACTCAGCTTGTGGCAGCAGCGATCGCGCTGCTGGCCGAAAAGGGCCCCGGCGAGATCAAGGCGCGGTCGGTCGCCGAGGCCGCCGGCCTATCCACGATCGCGGTGTACCACCACCTCGGCGGGCTGCCCGAATTGATCAACGCCGTCGTCGACCGGGGATTTCGGGACCTGGGTGAGGCCTTCCTCGATGCACCCGCCGGAGAAGATCCCGTCACCGCGCTCTTCGCGATGGCGTTGGCGTCTCGCCGGTTCGCTCAGGCCAATCCACACCTCTACGATCTGATGTTCGGACTGTCCACCCGCGGCAGCTATCGACCGCTGCAAACCGCCGAGTCCGCCGGTCGCAGCCGCGCCGACAATTTCCAAAAGGCCTACGCCCACCTGATACAAGCCTGCACCCGGCTGGTGGACAGTGGTCGCATTCGCGCCGGCGAGGACCCCGAGGTGATCGCTGCCCAGTTGTGGAGCACCGTCCATGGCTTCGTCACGCTGGAACTCGGAGATCACCTGGCGCAGTTCGACGATCCCGTTCGGCAGGTCCTGCAACCGATGATGATCAACCTCGTCGTCGGGTTGGGTGACGATGCACGGTCGGCCGCCGCTTCTCATGCGGCGGCCGTCCAGGCCGCTTCATAACCGCTAGTTCACATCGAGGCGGCCAGCGTCTTCAAGTTGCGCCAGCGCATGTCGCACGTTCTCGTTGCGGGTGAGTGTGGCATCCGTGGCAGGTCCGGCGATCCCGCGCAACGCCGCCACTGGCCGCCAGCGGCCTGGGACCAGGACCGCGCGCTTCCTACTCTCGATCCCGTCGGCGATCGCGGCTGCGGCGGTATGCGGTGCAATGCGCTTGAGGATGAACTTCGGCATGGCCGAGAGCAGCGCCTGCACATGGGGATTGGCGTCGATGCCCTGGTGGATCATGTCGGTCTCGATGAGGGAGAAGTAGGCCGTCATCGACGATGCGCCGTGCCGCGCCAGCTCGACGCCTAGACCGCGTCCGAGTTGCTCGACGGCGGCCTTGCTCATCGCGTAGGGAATCGCGCCTGCGCCGTTGATGAAGGCGAAGACCGAGCTCACCAGGACGACCTGACCCCGACTGCTGATGATGGACTCGAGCGTCGCCGACACCGTGTTGACGACCCCGGCGACGTTGACGGACATCACCTGGTTCACCTCGGCGGGCGGCAGCGTTCGCATGGTGCCACCGCGTCCGAGGATTCCGGCGTTGGCGATCACGACGTCGATTCCGCCGAATACGTCGTGCGTCTTCCGGACGGCTTCCTGGACCGACTCGAGCCGCGTGACGTCGCACTCGACCGCAAGGCCGCGGCCGCCCGGCAATGTCTCGGCGACCTGCTGTGCCGAGGCGAGATCGATGTCGGCGATCACCACCTTCGCACCGCGGTCGGCAAGTGTCGACGCGGTGGCCGCTCCCAGCCCGCGGCCGGCACCAGTAATCAGAACGACCTTGCCCGACAACGGGTATCGCTTGGAACGAGGCAGCTTCGGTGTCATCGCTACAGCCCGCGCTTGCGGCCGAAGGAGGTGGCGCCGTTGCGGCGCACCATCGCCACCGTGGTGGCGATCCGGCCTCTGTTGAGGTCTGGGGCGAGCCCGGCGCCGACGCGGTGCAATTGATCGGCGTGCCAGCTGAGTTCGAGGATCCCGTCGAGTGATTTGAGGTCAACGAATCTGCCGAGGACACGACGCATACCCGCCCGAATCTGGTGAACCTTGAGCGTGTCCGTTCGTCCGGTCAGAATTGCCGTAGCCGCATCGGTGGTCGTCGCCGTGGGTCGACCGAGCCCGATGACGTCGCACTCGCCGTTGCTCACTGCGTCCTCCATGCCGGCGCGGGACCGGAAGCCTCCGGTGACCGCGAGCGGGACGTCACCGACGACGCCGCGCACCGTGCGGGCGTATTCGAGGAAGTACGCCTCGCGGGCCCTGGTGCTGTCAGCCGCCTTACCCATCATGGCGGGCGCCTCGTAGCTTCCGCCGCTCACCTCGATCAGGTCGAGACATTCCCCGGCGAGCGCCGCGAGCACGCCGCGGGACTCGTCCTCGGTGAAGCCGCCGCGCTGGAAGTCTGCCGAATTTAGCTTGAGCCCCAACGCGAATGCGGGCGAGACACGGGACCGGATGCGGCGCACCACCTCGATCAGGAACCGCATCCGCCGCTCGGGGTCACCGCCCCACTCGTCGTGGCGCTGATTAGACAGCGGTGACAGGAACTGCGCGACCAGGTAGCCGTGCGCGCCGTGAATCTGCACGCCGTCGAAACCCGCCGCCTCGCATACCGCGGCAGCCGTCGCGAACCGCTCGATGATGTCTTCGATCTCGACCGACGTCAGCTCGCGAGGCGTCGGCGAACCCGGCAGGTTCAACGGGATCGCACTCGGGGCCACCGGCTTGTGCCCGAGCGCCAGCGGGTTGGATTGGCGCCCAGGATGATTCAGCTGGACCCAGATCGGGATGCCACCGTCCTTGGTGGCCTTAGCCCAGCGCGACAGCGCGTCGAGGTCGCGCTCGTCCTCGATCACCACGTTGCCCGGCTCGCCGAGTTGCGTGCGATCGACCATCACGTTGCCAGTGATGACCAACCCGTAGCCACCCTCGCTCCAGCTGGTGTACAGCCGCTCGAGACGTTCGTCGGGGGCGTTCGTCTTGTCGGCCAGCGCTTCGCTCAGCGCGGCTTTCATGATCCGGTTGGGCAACACCTGGCCGCAGGGCAGGGTCAGCGGTTCGTGCAGCGAGGTCATGGTGGTCTTCCTTCTTATTCGGCGGCGAGGAATTGCAGGGCGTCGGGCACGAAGGTCTGGTGGTGCTGGAAGATTCCGCCGTGTCCGGAGTTGGGGTAGATCTTCAACGTCGCGTTGGGCAGGCGCCGCGCCATGTCGGCTGAGTGGGCGCTGTCGACCATGAGGTCGTGGTCGCCGTTGGCGACGAAGGCGGGCATGGTGAGGACCGACAGGTCGTCGGGTTCACTGAGCCCGGCGTGCCGGATGGCCTTGATCTGTGCGATTCGGGCCTGTATCGAGATGCCCTTGTCGCGGTCGTGGGTGCGTTCCTTGAGGCGGGAGAAGTAAGCCGCGGCGGCGCGCTTGCCCTCGGCGTCGCGCGGGAAGAACAGGAAGTTCCTGGCGTCGCTTCGGGTGAGCAGAGCTTTGATGTAGGCACCCCCGACGATCGTGCCCATCTTGTCGATGCCGCCGCCGCCGCGGGGACCGGTGCCGGCCAGGATCATGCGCCGCACCAGTTCCGGCGCTTGGAGGGCGACCATCTGGGCGACGCCGCCGCCAAGAGAGAATCCGAGCAGGTCGACTTTGTCGAGGCCCATGGCGCGGATGAAGGCTATTGCATCGGTACCCATCTGCTCGATGGTCGGCGGCACGCTGGAGCCGGTTGCACCGACACCGCGGTTGTCGAAGGCGATCACGCGATGGTGGGCCGCGAAGCCGTCGATGACTCGTGGGTCCCAGTCGTCGAGCACTGCCATCAGGTGGTGCAGGAACACCACCGGAACCCCGGAGCCGGTGCCGAGTTCGCGGTAGGCGAATGGAGTGCCGTCGACGTTGATCGTCCGGGTCGGAGCGTCTTTCCACGTCGTCGTCTTCGTGGTCATCTGTTGCCTTTCGGGCTACTGGGTCAGGCTGCGCCAGCGGCGGACGAGGTTTTGGGTATACCGATTGGTGTACCGACATTCGCCACCATAGTAAACCGATTGGTATATTGCAAACCATGCGGGTACACGATCGACTCACCTCAGCCACCGCGACCCTGATGCAGCGCCACGGCGTGGCCGGCACGGGCATCGCGCAGATTCTCGACACCAGCGGGGTGACCCGGCGTTCGATCTACCTGAATTTCCCCGGCGGAAAGGCCGAACTCGTTGCCGCCGCAACGCGTTCCGCAGGTGACGAGATGGCCGCCATCTTGCGCGACTACGTGGACGAGCCTGATCCGGTCGCCGCATTCGCCCGGATGTGGAGCGAGGTCCTGGTGAGCTCTAACTTCGAGGGTGGCTGCCCAATCGTGGCGGCGGCGTGCGCTCGGGACGAGGCCCCGGAGGCGGCCGCCGCCGCCGCTAAGGCATTCGCCACCTGGGAGGAGTTATTGACCGACCGATTGATCGGCGAGAAAATCGAACGTTCGGTGGCACAGTCGCTTTCGACGACGATAGTCGCCGCGGTCGAAGGGGCTGTCATCCTCTCGCGCGCGGCGCGATCGACCAAGCCGCTCGAACAGGTCTCCCATCACTTGGAGGAGCTCATCGCCGCGAATCGGCCTACCGCGCGAGGTAAGCGGCCCACGGCAAAGTGACACCGATCGATTTACAGGTCGTGGAGCACAGTGTACGGTCCTCAAGTACACCAAACGGTTTACTCCAAGGATGCGCCTGATGAAGTCATTCACGCTCGACAAGTATGCGAAGAAGAGCAGCCTTCGGGCGGCCGAGATGCCCGAACCGCTCGTCGGTGATGACGACGTGCTCGTCGAGGTGCACGCGGCCGGAGTGAACGTGCTCGACGCCAAGATCCGAGACGGCGAGTTCAAACTGGTTCTCCCCTATCGCCTTCCGCTGATCATGGGCAACGACGTGGCCGGAGTTGTGACGCGGGTCGGCCCCCGAGTGCAGAAATTCAGGCCCGGTGACGAGGTGTACGCGCGCCCGGACAAGGACCGAATCGGCACGTTCGCGGAGTTCATCGCGATGAATCAACGCGACGTGGCGTTCAAGCCGACGGCCCTCACCATGGCTGAGGGCGCCTCCGTTCCCCTCGTTGGCCTGACCGCCTGGCAGGCGCTCGTCGAACAGGCCGACGTGAAGCCAGGGCAGAAAGTATTCATTCAGGCGGGGACCGGTGGGGTTGGCACGATCGCGATCCAGTTGGCGAAGCATCTGGGTGCAACCGTGGCCACGACGTGCAGTTCAACCAGTTTCGACATGGTGAAGAGTCTCGGTGCCGACGTCGTGATCGACTACAAGACTCAGGACTTCGAGACGATTCTGCATGACTACGACGTGGTGCTGCACAGTCAGGACGCTCCGGCACTGCAGAAGTCACTGCGAGTCTTGAAGCCCGGCGGCACGCTGATCTCAATTTCCGGACCGCCCGATCACGTATTCGGTGGGGAGATCGGAGCTGCATGGTACGTACGACTGGCGCTCCGACTTCTGAGTTTTGGGACGCGGAGAAAGGCCCGCCGGCTCGGCGTCCGCTTCTTCTTCCTCTTCATGCGCGCCAATGGCGAACAACTCCAGGACATCACCGCACTGATCGACTCCGGCGTCATTCGCCCGGTCATGGACAAGGTGTTCCCGTTCGCGGAGACCAATGCCGCGATGGCCTACGTCGAGTCGGGACGGGCCAAGGGGAAGGTCGTCGTCACGGTCAAGCCGAACCTTGGCTGACCGCCTCGTCGACGAGGGTCTGGGCAGCCTTGCGGGCGTGCGTCCAGGGCTCGGGCTCGTTCAGGGAGGTTGACAGCGCGGCCGCGCCCTCGAAGAGCACGGCGAGTTGATTGCCGAGCATTCTGGGGTTGGCTGCGCCCGCCGCTCGAGCCAGCGTGACGAGTCCGTCGATGTAGTTCCGTTTGTGCGCTTCGACGATGTCGTGAACTTCGGGCATGCCGTCAGCGGCCTCGACGGCCGCGTTGTGGAACGGGCAACCGCGCATAAGTCCGCCCGCAGGAGGAGTCTCGAAGAGAGCCAAGATGCGAACCCTGGGGCTGCGCTTGTCGACGGCGGGATCGGGTCGGATCGGATCGCCGACGCCCTGCCGAATGTAGCGGAGATACTCCTCCACCACGGCCGCCTTGCTCGGAAAGTGCTGATAGAGAGTGCGTTTGGAGACCGACGCCTCAGTAGCCAGGCGTTCCACCCCGGTGGCATTGATGCCCTCCTGATAGAAGAGCCGGATGGCGGCGTCGAGGATTCGTTGCCGCGCACCCCGACCGCCACGTCCGGACGCCGGTTGCGTCTGCGCGTTCGTGTCCATGACGAAAGTATACCGCTTGGTTTACATCGTCAGGGAAGCCGTGTAGCGTTCGCAACGAAGTAAACCAATCGGTATACCAAGGAGTGGCAACCACATGAGCACGACGACCTACCGGGACACGCCGACCAAGACCATCGACATCGGTGGCACCACCTTTGCGTACCGCGAACTCGGTACCGCCACCGGCGTGCCGGTGATTTTCCTCAACCACCTCGCGGCCGTGCTGGACAACTGGGACCCGCGGGTCGTTGACGGCATCGCCGCCCACCGTCACGTCGTCGCCTTCGACAACCGCGGCGTCGGCGCGTCTGGCGGGAAGGCGCCGGACACGATTGCCGCGATGGCACGCGACGCCATCGCCTTCATCAGTGGGTTGGGCTTCGAGCAGGTCGACCTTCTCGGTTTCTCGTTGGGCGGCATGGTTTCTCAAGAAATCGTCAAGCAACAGCCGCAGCTGGTGCGCAAGCTCATCTTGGCCGGAACCGGACCGGCGGGAGGCGTGGGCATCGACAAGGTGACCCGAGTAACGATCAGCGACAGTACAAAAGCCCTGCTGACGGGCAAGGATCCGAAGGAGAATCTCTTCTTCACCAAAACGGCGAACGGAAAGGCGGAAGCCAAGCGCTTCGTCAACCGGCTCAAGGAGCGCTCAACCGATCGCGACAAGTCGATCTCCATCAGCGCTTTCCGCATGCAGCTGAAGGCCATTCACGCCTGGGGTGTCCAGCAGCCCGCAGACCTGTCGACGGTCCGCCAGCCCGTCTTCGTCGTCAATGGCGACGATGATCGTATGGTGCCCACCAGCAACTCACACGACATGGCCCGTCGGTTCCCGAACGCGCAGTTGAAGATCTACCCCGACGCCGGACATGGCGGCATCTTCCAGTTCCACGACGAGTTCGTCGCCCAAGCGAGCGAGTTCCTGCAATGAGCCGCAGCAGACGAAGGTTGCAGTGGACGCTGGGGCTGCTGGCCGGATTGCCCGCGGGAAGTGCGGCCCTAGAAATCCTGAGGGGCCCTCAAGCAGTTCCCGGCGGTTCACCCGCCGTAGCGCCAACCGTCGACAGCGCCCTCAGATACGCCAACGTCTTCAAACTCGCAGTAGCGCCAATCATCTGGTCGCAATTGTCACGCATCGAGCAGTCACCCACCGCGACATTAGCCGAAGCCACCATCGGCGTCGGTGGTCTCGCCCGGCTGTGGTCGTGGCGGCAGGCCGGGCGCCCACATCCGGTCATCGTGGCCGCGACCGCGCTCGAGCTCATCGGGATACCCATCATCCTGGCCTGGCAACGAAGCATCGCCGACCACTGAATGTCCCCAAACATCAAGTAGGAGAACGTCATGACCACACTGCTTAACCAAACCGTCCTCGTTACCGGAGCCAATCGCGGCATGGGACGCCACTACGTGACCCAGTTGCTTGATCGCGGGGTGGCCAAGGTCTACGCCGCCGCCCGCGACGCGGGGCAGATCGATACGACGGACCCGCGGGTCGTCGCACTGACACTCGACGTCACAGACGCACAGTCGGTGGCGGCCGCAGCGGAGGCGGCACCGGACGTCAGCGTGCTGATCAACAACGCCGGCATCGTGCGCGGAGCGTCGGTCCTGGGTCGAGACACCTCGGGGCTGCGAGATGAGTTGGAGACCAACCTCTTCGGACCGCTCGCGATGGCCTCCACCTTCGCCGACCAGATCGTTGCGAAGAGGGGGGCGATCGTGAACGTCGCGTCGGTACTGGCCTGGTTGCCCGTCGGAGCGAGCTACGGAGTATCGAAGGCTGCGATGTGGAGCGCCACGGACTCCATGCGTCTCGAACTCGCCCCTCGCGGCGTCCAGGTCGTGGGCGCCTATGTGGGTCTCGTCGACACCGACATGGCGTCGTTCTCCGACAGTCCCAAGTCGGATCCTGCCGACGTGGTGCGGCAGATTCTCGACGGGATCGAGGCAGGTGCCGCTGAGGTCCTCGCCGACGAGATGACTCGGCATGTGCGGGCGGAGCTGAACAAGCCGATCCTGGAACGCACGCCAGGCTGAGCGGTGATCGTGACAGCGGATAACCACCCCGCTCCCGAGCACACGTCGACGCGAGGTAGCACAAGGCGGGCAATGGCCGCGTACATGTCGGGCAGGAATGAAATCTTGCACTTGGACCCCAGCTACCCCTTGGGGGACGGTCTTGAGCCGCCCAGCGAAGCTTCTACGCCGATTCCTCCGGAGGCCTGGGCAAACCGCTCACGAGTTCTCCGGCATCGATATCGAGCCCGTCGGCGATCTTGATGATGTTCTCTAGCCGAAGGCTGCGTTGGCCGCGCTCGACCTTGCCGAGTTGCGTCCAGTGAATGCCACAACAGACTGCCGCGGCCTCCTGACTTAGCCCAAGCTCAGTGCGACGATTGCGGACACGTTCCCCAAACGTCCGCGCCCGGAACTGTACTGTTCGTGGTCCAGTCGCAGCAGTGTGCATCGGTATAGGCCACAGTTCGTGGGGCGTTGCTCCCACCGTCGCCGCCGGCTAGCACGGTGATGGACAAGGCATCGGTATCCGCTGTTGCGTCGAGGGCGGTGCGTGCGATGCGGGTCAACACTTCGTCGAGGGGCTCCTCGGCCGCGAACACGTCGCGCAAAGACTCAAGCCGCAGGTCTCACCGACTTGCCATAGACCCACTGATCACAGTTGCGTCCCTCTGCATAGCACATACCCGGTCTACGAGTGGGAGCGCCATGATCACCTCCCCCGGAAGACGTCCCGCCAGCCGCTTCATGACTACCGAGGGCTAGGCAATGCGGCAACCCCGGGCCCGCCGCGCACCTAGCACGCCGTGTACCCGCTTCGCCCATCGCCACACCAGTAACACTCCGGTCTAATTGCGACAACCAGATCCCTCTCGGCGCGCTGTCTGGTTCGAAGAACGGGGTGACAGATGCGTGGCTCAGATGAAATGACGCAGGATCGGCGAAGTTCAGGGCTTAGGGTCGTCGCCGGATGGGGCGTGCCGGTCGCCGAGGCTGCGGTGAAGTTCGGCGTTCATTGCCTGGGCCTCAGCGAGTTGGTCTTCGAGGATGATGATGCGGCACGCCGCCTCTAGCGCGGTGCCGTGATCAACCAGACCACGAGCCCTCGCCGCGATCCGCAGTTGATAACGGGAGTAGCGGCGATGTCCGCCCTCGGAGCGTTGTGGGGTGAGGAGTTTCGCCTCGTCGAGGCTCCGCAGGAACGCTGGGGTGGTTCCCAAAATTTGGGCGGCGCTGCCCATGCTGTAGGCGGGATAGTCCTCGTCATCGAACTTGTCATTCGGTTTATTGTCGGCAGGACCGTTTTTGGCTTGTACCACAACACCTTTCAAAGCACTAGAGATAGGGCTACCGGGCCATTACCGGCCTCTCCCTAGATTGCACTTACATAGCCGGGGTCCGGCGCCGCGGTAAACCACACTGTGCTCATGGAGAAGGGCCGGACCCCCGGTGCACACCATCGCACCGGGGCGCCGGCCCTTCAGGAGATCACTACCATCTAATGACACTGCTGTGAACTGCGGTATCCGCCCGACACTTAACATCACGGGCGATCCGACGGTAACTCCTTCCTTTCTCTCCCTCGTGCAGGTACTGCACTTGCCGGTACTTCTCCTCTTACGCGACGGTCTGAGGACTGCTGTCCTACTCTCCGGCCCTCGTGACTGACCGCGCTGATTGCGACGCATCACGGGTAGTTCGTCATCTCCCGTGCCAGCACCCCTTTGCTCTGTTGCATGGAAGACTCTAACCGCACGGATGGTGAATGTCTACCCTCAACACTAGAGATTTTCGGTGGTGCCGATGGCAGGAAGTGTTCTACGATCCCGAAATGGCCTTACCTGACTCTGGCGGCAGCGGGGTGGATGCGATCCTGCGACACATCGATGCGGAAGCCGATTCCGTCAGCATCGAAGTGACGCTGTACCTGCCCTGGGGTGTGGCGACGGGAATAACAGTGCCCAGTGCATACTTCGGCCACTACGTCACCAAATTCTTCGCCAGAAACGACGCCGAGGATGTCGCCGGCCGTATCGGAGCGCTCGAAGCAGAGCAGGCCAGGACCTTTCTTCATCTCCGCAAGGCCCGGTGTTATGTCGCGGGCACCATGGTCGAGCATGACTCGTTGCGCATCCGTTTGTCCGATGTCTCCGCGTGGACGGTCACCGGCATTGAGGGCCCATCAGCCGAGCCGTCGCTTCTCCCATAAGCGCACCTGTGATTGCCGCTCTGTCGGCGGGACTTGGGGAGCCCCGTCGACAGCGGCCGCGCTCAAGCGGGTCTGCCGCACCTGCGGTCACCACCTTGGATCACTGAGACCGGCAAAGGGAGCACTCTGTCACTGCGTGGATTACAGCGATTCGCGCCTAAGCGATGCGAAGGGCGGGCAGTGCTCCTCGGGTTGAGTCGTCAGCGACCACGCTCCCTCGTCCGTCGGGTTGCAGCGTTGGTGCCCCCGCCGCCGTTAGCTATGGCCGGGACCGCAGCGTCTGGGTGGCACTGGTCCTTGGATGAAGGGGCGTCCGTCGGGCTGCCCCGACAGCCAGGTGCTCCATTTGCCCTCGAAGAACGGGCCGGAGTGACCCGCCTTCTCGTAGAAGCCCTGAGGGTCGTACACCTTGGATTCGGGGAATGGCCATGGGCAGGCCACCGAGGTGGACAGCTTGGCGGCGCGGATGGTGAGGAAGCCGCGGCCGTAAACGGCGCCCGCGTTGCGGCAGAACTCGGCACCTTCTTGGACTCTCCGCACGATCTCCAAGCCGTATTCGACGAGATCGTCAGACTCGTCGTAGACCTCGAAGATCATTGGGGGAGCGCCCTTTTCCGCGACGTGATCGGACTGTACTTCTCACCGACGCGGCCAGAAGAGGATGAGTGGACAGACCACCCCACCATCGTGCTGTTGGCCGCTGAGATCATGCGCGCCCGTAATCGCGGCGAAGTGTTCTCAGATGTCGACGCTTTCCACAGCGCCGTATTCTTCCTGCTCGGGCTCTACGCGCTGTTGACAACCATGCGCGGCGACGCCCCCGGTCGCGACGGGCTGCTCGCTAAGTTCGTTGCAAGCGAACTCCGAAGCCTGCGAACCGAAGTCGTGTCGCCTGTGTAGCGACGACGGCGCGCCTTCTTCAGGGGGTTGAGGGGTGCCCCTTTACTAGGCGCGCCACCGCCTCGAACGGCCAGCGACCCTTCTCTCTCTGGCAATCCGACGTGTACCCGAGTACATGAAACAGGCAGCTAAGCAGCGGGTTCGAGCGACTCCCCCGGCCACCGACTCGGTAAGTCACCAAGAAATACGGCGTGCCGTCCTTGTGAGTGCGCTCACGAATAAAGGCCACGCCGCGCACCTTAACGTCAGGTGCGCTGACGTGGTGCTGACGTGGCCGATACTCGTTCTATTCTCGCTGGTCAAACTGTGGAGCTGCCGGGAATCGAACCCGGGTCCTACGGCATTCCCTCAAGACTTCTCCGTGCGCAGTTCGCTATGCCTCTACTCGGATCTCTCGATCACGCGAACAAGTTCGAGATGACGATCCCAGTCGCTGTTTGATGTCCCCATGGGTCCCGCGACCGAACCCGTGGGTGGGTCCCTCTAGCTGATGCCAGGGTCCGGGCCGAGGGCGCTCCCGGTCTGACAGACACGCAGTCGCTTAGGCAGCGAGTGCGTAGTCGCGCTGTGTTGAAACGGCGCTTATATGGTTGCAACGACGCTTACGGTGGTCTCTTGCCTGCACCGGCACGCTTCCCTTGATTCGATGCGCGAAGTCGAAACCGTTCAGCCCCTCGCATCCCCGCCGAACTTCGGCAGGACAATTCATGATACGCGCTTTTCAACGCCAGGTCAGCGACCATCCATCCCGGATCAGATCACGAAGTTCACACGCTCGACGATGCGCGAGCCGACCTACGGTGTCGCCGCTGAGCTCGACACCGGCCGCGACGGGCTGCCCATGCGGCCTAATGCTGGACCGGGGTCAGCCAGCGGCAATCAGCGACACCGACGTGGCCGTCAACAACATCCCGACCGCCTGCCAGCGCGTGAGCCGCTCGCGCAGCACGACGATCGCCAGGATGACGGTGGTCGCCGGGTACAGCGAGATCAGAATGCTCGCCAGCGACAGCATCCATTTCTGGATCGCCAGCAGCATGGTGATGTTGGCGCAGGTATCGAGTATCGCCGCGGCGACCGCCAGCCGCAGCGGCGTGCGGGACGGCAGCGCAAAGTTCTTGCTCCCCGCGCATACGGCGAACACCAGTACGGTGGCCGCGGCACGCGCGAAGAACAGCGGCCACAGCCGGCACTCCACCGGAGCCTGGTGCAGCAGAACGAAATCCAGCCCGAAGGCCACTCCCGAGCCGACCGTCAGCCACGCGACTTTGCTGGTGAATCGATGGGTGCGGACGTCCTCGTCGTCCGGAGATTCCCGGCTGACCAGAACCACTGCGACCATGGCCAGCACCACGCCCATCGATGCCATCTCGCCGGGTCGTTCGCCCAACGCCACTCCGACGGCGACGGGCACGGCCGCGTTGAGCACCGCGGCCAGCGGCGAGACCACCGAGATCGGGCCGGCGCTAACGGCCGCGTAGAACCAGTACACGCCGATCGCCTGACTGATTCCGTAGAGCGCACCCCAGAGCACCGCGCCCGGGTGGACCGGTCCGCCGGCCGTCACCGCGACGACGCCGAGCATGACGGTGGCGACCGGATAGGTCACCAGCATGACGCGGAGTGCAGCCGCTCGCCGGGAAGCCACACCCCCGACGAAATCACTGACGCCGTAGCTGACCGCGGACAGCTGGGCGTACGCGGCGCCGATCAGCTCATGCCCTTGGCGCGCCGACCCAATTCGCGAATGACCTCGCGCTGCGCGTCGCGCTTCGCCATGTCCTGACGTTTGTCGTGGGCTTGCTTACCACGCGCTAATGCAAGCTCCACCTTGACTTTTCCTTCGAAGAAGTACAGCGACAACGGGACGAGCGCGAGGTTACCATCCTTGATTTTGCCGATGAGTGCGTCGATTTGGCTCTTGTGGAGAAGCAGCTTCCGGTTGCGCCGCGGCTCGTGGTTGGTCCAGGAGCCGTGGTGATATTCCGGAATGTGCAGGTTACGCAGCCAAACTTCGCCGTCGTCGACGGTGGCGTACGCATCCACCAGCGACGCTTTGCCTTCGCGCAGGCTTTTAACTTCAGTGCCGAGCAAAACCACACCGGCCTCGAACACGTCCAGAATCGAGTAGTTGTGCCGGGCTTTGCGATTGGAGGCCACGATCTGCCTTCCTGGCGCAGCTTTGCCGGACGGCTTCTTGGCCACCGCTATCGCCGTACGTACAGGCGCAATGTCGCGTACGCCGTGACCGCGGACATCGCGACACCGACCAACAGCAACAGCGGTGCGATGTAGAGGATGTCGGCGTAGTCGATCGGAGCGATCAAGTGGGCTTGGTAGAACTGGCTGAGCGCACTGTCCAAGAAGAGCGCGCGCACCACGATCAGACCGACGATCGCGATGACGACGCCAAGGGTGGCCGCGACCATGGCCTCGACCAGGAACGGCAGTTGGGTGTACCAGCGGGTGGCGCCAACCAGCCGCATGATCCCGATCTCGGTGCGGCGGGTGTAGGCGGCGACTTGAACCATGTTGGCAATCAACAAGATCGCGCCGATCGCCTGCACCAGCGCGACCGCGAACGCGGCGTTACTCAAGCCGTCCAGCACGGCGAACAGCCGGTCGATCAGTTCCTTCTGGTTGAGCACGTGATCGACCCCGGGCTGGCCTTGCATCGCCGCGTCGAACTCGGCGTGCTGTTCGGGATGCTCCAGCTTGACGATGAACGACGCCGGGAACGCGTCTTTGCTCGCCAGATCTTTGAACTGAGGGATCTTGCGGATGGCGTCGTTGTAGGCGTCTTGGCGGTTGAGGAACCGAACCGACTTGACGTCGGTGCGCTTCTCGATCTTCTCCCGCAACGCTTTACACGCCGGGCTCTCACATGTCGCGTCGCTGGCCGAGATCTCGGGGGTGAGGAAGACCTGCGTTTCGACCCGATCGAGGTAGATGTTGCGCGAATGGTCGGCCAACCGGACTACCAGCAAGCCGCCGCCGAACAAGCCGATCGAGATCGCGGTGGTCAGGATCATCGCGACGGTCATCGTGATGTTGCGCCGAAAACCGGTCACAACCTCGTTGAATAGGAAGCTGAAGCGCACTTAGCGGTCCATCCCGTAGACACCGCGCTGCTCGTCGCGGACCAGCCTGCCCAGCGACAACTCCACCACCCGCTGCCGCATCGAGTCGACGATGTGGTGGTCGTGGGTGGCCATCAGCACCGTGGTTCCGGTGCGGTTGATGCGCTCGAGTAGATCCATGATGTCGTTGCTGGTCTCCGGGTCGAGGTTTCCGGTGGGCTCGTCGGCCAGCAAGACCAGCGGTCGGTTGACAAACGCGCGCGCGATGGCCACCCGCTGCTGCTCGCCACCGGACAGCTCGTGCGGCAGCCGGGTGGCCTTGCCGGACAGACCGACCATCTCGAGCACGTCGGGCACCACCCGGTTGATCACTTCGGGGCGCTTGCCGATCACCTCGAGCGCGAACGCGACGTTCTCGAACACGGTCTTCTGCTGCAGCAACCGGAAGTCCTGGAACACGCAGCCGATGACCTGGCGCAGCTTGGGGACATGCCGTCCGGGCAGCGTGTTGACGTGGAACTTCGACACCCGCACATCGCCCTTGGTCGGCGTCTCGGCCCCTAGCAGCAACCGCATGAACGTCGACTTGCCGGATCCGGACGGGCCGATCAGGAAGACGAACTCACCCTTGTCGATCTTGAGGTTCACGTTGTCCAGCGCCGGGCGCGCCGACGATTTGTATTGCTTGGTGACGTGGTCGAGGGTGATCATCACGGGTCGCCAGTGTAACCGTGCGTTTGAGTGGTCCGGACGACGCGACGCGCTGACGAGCGACAGCGCCTCATCCGGGCAGGCCCGGCAACCCCGGCAGTGCGGGGCCGGGTGCCGGCGGCGGCGGAGTCGGGCTCGGCGCGGGCGTCGTCGTACCCGGTCCGAACGGCGGCGGCAGCACCGGAAGCTGGAACAGCGGAGGCGGCGTGGTCGTCGGGGGTGTGGTGGTCGTCGGTGGCGGCGGCGTCGTAGTCGGCGTCGGCTCGGTTGTCGGCGTGTCGTAGCTGGGCGGCGGCTGCACCCGGCTGCGCGGGACCCAGGTGTAAGCGGGGTCGGGAACGAAGCCCGGCGGTACCACCTGCGGTACTGCCGGCGGGGTCGGGGCGGGCCGGTAGGTGTCGTAGGTCCACCACACGGCGAAGAACGCGACGATCAACACCAGCGTCGACGTCCGGACCCGTCCGCCGAACATGTAATTCGGCCAGTGCCGATTCGCAGCGCGGCCACGGTTTTCCAGAACGTTGAGGGTGACCTTCATCAGCGCTGCACCGGCTCGTGGGTCTTTTCGTACTCTTCCTGCTCGGCCGTGGCTGCCTCGACTCCCAGCCCGCCGACGACGTTGACCTTCGCGTCGGCCGTCGTCCCGATCCCCGAGTGGGCCAGCGCACGGACGACCAGGACGCGGAGCTGACGGCCGGCTTCGAACTGCTTGCCGGGCAGCGTGCGGGCCACCATCCGCAGCGTCACGGTGTCGACTTGAATGCTCTCCACACCCATCACAGTGGGCGCGTCCAGCAACAGCTCGCCAAGGACCGGGTTGTCCAGAGCGCGCTCGCACTCCTCGCGCAACACTTCGCCGACCCGGTTGAGGTCGGCCGACGTCGAGACGGGGATGTCCACCACGGCGCGAGCCCAGTCCTTGGACTGGTTGACGGCCTTGATGATCTGGCCGTTCGGGATGGTCAGCACCTCACCGTTGGGCGAGCGCAGCCTGGTCACTCGCAGCGTCACGTTCTCGACGGTGCCGCTGGCCTCGGCTGTCGACACGATGGTCAGAGTGACGAGATCACCGAAGCCGTACTGCTTTTCGACGATGATGAAGAACCCCGAAAGGATGTCTCTGACCACCTGCTGCGCACCGAAGCCCAGTGCGGCACCGATCACGGTGGCCGGCGCAACCAAACCCCTCACGGAAAAGCTGAGGACGTCGGCGATCTGCACGATGCCCCAGATCGCGATCAGGACGATGGACACCCACTGGATCACCGACGCCACCGCCTGGCGGTGTTTGGTCGCCTCCGAGCGCACCAAGGCGTCGCTCTCCGTGAACTTCTCGTCGAGCTGCTGGGTGATCTGATCAGTGACCCAGGTGACGGCCCGAACCGCCAGGATCGCGACGATCACCAGCATGATCACCCGCAGACCGCGAGTGATGATCCATAGCCCGATCTCGCCGTGCCAGAAGTCGTGCCAGCGCTGCGCCGTGCTGATTGCCGAATACGTCGTTTTAGTCGTCATCTTTTCGATTGCGCCATCTGATCCCTGCTTCCAGGAATCCATCGATGTCTCCGTCGAGGACGGCTGCCGGGTTTCCTACTTCGTATTCCGTACGCAGGTCTTTGACCATCTGATACGGGTGCAAAACGTAGGACCTCATCTGGTTACCCCAGGAGCTGCCGCCGTCCCCCTTAAGTGCGTCGAGTTCCGCGCGCTCTTCTAAACGCTTGCGTTCCAACAGCTTTGCTTGAAGAACACGCATCGCGGCCACTTTGTTCTGCAGCTGCGACTTCTCGTTCTGACAGGTGACGACGATACCCGTCGGGATGTGCGTGAGTCGAACCGCCGAGTCGGTGGTGTTGACCGATTGCCCACCGGGGCCACTGGATCGGTACACGTCAACGCGGAGATCGCCCTCGGGGATTTCGATGTGATCGGTGGTCTCCACCACCGGCAGCACCTCGACTTCCGCGAACGACGTCTGCCGTCGGTTCTGGTTGTCGAACGGGCTGATCCGCACCAGGCGGTGCGTGCCCTGTTCGACGGACAGCGTCCCGTATCCATACGGCGCATGCACCACGAACGTCGCGCTCTTGATGCCGGCCTCTTCGGCGTAGGAGGTGTCGAACACCTCGACCGGGTACTTGTGCTGTTCAGCCCAACGGATGTACATCCGCATCAGCATCTCGGCCCAGTCCGCGGCGTCCACGCCACCGGCGCCCGAGCGGATGTTGACCAGCGCCTCGCGCTCGTCGTACTCGCCCGAGAGCAGTGTCCGCACTTCCATCGCCTCGATGTCGGCGTGCAAGGCCTTGAACTCCGCGTCGGCCTCGCCTTTGGCGTCTTCGGAGTTCTCTTCGTCGGCAAGCTCGTACATCACCGGTAGATCGTCGAGTCGCTGGCGCAGCTCTTCGACACGTCGCAATTCGCCCTGGGTGTGCGACAGCTCGCTGGTCACCCGCTGCGCACGGGCCTGGTCGTCCCACAAGTTGGGATCGGACGCCTCGTGCTCCAGCTTCTCGATCCGGCCGCGCAGACCGTCGACGTCCAGCACCCGCTCCACCGTGGTCAGGGTGGAGTCGAGAGCCGCGATGTCAGCCTGTCGGTCGGGATGCACAGGTCATCACGTTACCGGCCGGACACTTTGTACGGACCGCGCGACCGGCTACAGGCATGCTGGCCAGACGTTTAGCATCAAGGCTTATGCGTCCACTTCACGTCGCGATCGTCGGCTCGGGCCCTTCTGGATTCTTCGCCGCGGCGTCGCTGTTCAAGGCCGCCGATGCGGACGACAACCTCGACATCGCGGTGGACATGCTGGAGATGCTGCCTACGCCGTGGGGCTTGGTGCGCTCCGGCGTCGCGCCGGACCACCCGAAGATCAAGTCGATCAGCAAGCAGTTCGAGAAGACCGCCGACGACCCGCGATTCCGGTTCTTCGGCAACGTCGCGATCGGCGAGCACGTCAGCGCGTCGGAATTGGCCGAGCAGTACGACGCGGTGGTCTACGCGATCGGCACCCAGTCGGACCGACCGCTGAACATCCCCGGCGAAGAGTTGCCGGGCAGCGTCGCCGCGGTCGACTTCGTCGGCTGGTACAACGCGCACCCACACTTCGAGGATGCGACGCCCGACCTGTCCGGCGCCCGCGCGGTCGTCGTCGGCAACGGCAACGTCGCACTCGATGTCGCGCGCATCCTGGTGACCGAGCCCGACGAGCTCGCCCGCACCGACATCGCCGACCACGCGCTGGAGTCGTTGCGGCCCCGCGGCGTGCAGGAAGTGATCGTGATCGGTCGCCGTGGCCCACTGCAGGCCGCGTTCACCACCCTGGAGCTGCGCGAGTTGGCGGATCTGGAGAACGTCGACGTGGTGGTCGATCCGGCGGATTTCGAGAACATCAGCGAGGACGACGCGGCAGCGGTCGGCAAGGTCTGCAAGCAGAACATCAAGGTCCTCAAGGGCTACGTGGGCCGCGAGCTGCGGCCAGGCCATCGCCGGATCGTGTTCCGCTTCCTGACCTCTCCGATCGAGATCGGCGGCGCAGAGCGCGTCGAGACGATCGTGCTCGGGACCAATGAGCTGGTCAGCGATGACAACGGGCGGGTGGTGGCCAAAGACACCGGCACCCGTGAGGAGCTGCCCGTGCAGCTGGTGGTCCGTTCAGTCGGCTACCGCGGCGTACCGACACCCGGACTGCCGTTCGATGAGAAGAGCGGCACCATCCCCAACACCGACGGCCGGGTCGACGGCAGTCGCAACGAATATGTCGTCGGCTGGATCAAGCGCGGGCCGAGCGGGGTGATCGGCACGAACAAGAAGGACTCGCAGGACACCATCGACACCTTGCTCGCCGACCTGGCCGGTGCCGAATTGCCCGACTTCGGTGCCGATCACGCCGATAAACTCGCCGCCTGGCTCGCCGACCGCCAGCCCAAGCTGGTCACCGACGCGCATTGGAAGCTGATCGACGAGCATGAGCGGTCGAGCGGTGAGCCGCACGGACGGCCGCGGGTGAAGCTGCCGAACCTTGCCAAGTTGCTGCACATCAGCCACGGCTGATCCCGGCTAGCCGGGCGGCGCGTAGGCCCACTTGTCGGGATTGCGCGGGGAGTACATCACCGGCTTGAGTTCGCCTATGGTCGGCCACTTCTCGACGTCGGCGGTCGTCCGCTGATACACGGCGTACTCCTTCACCGTCGGCCCGTCGATGACGCCGCTGATCGTGACGATCTGCTCACCGGTGGCGTCGGGCCGCGGGCTGACTCCGGTGATCAGCAGCGTGCCACTCAACCAATCCGCGCGCGGGCCCTGCCGGAACAGCCGGGGTGCCACGATGCCCGCCGCGACCGCGACGAGGAACACCACCGTAAGCATTTCCCACACGACGCCATCGTAGGACCGCCCGCGCCGCTCAGGTTGTGGTTGAGCGATAGGCGGGGGTCCAGCGCACCTGCGCGATCCGCTCGGCGAGCTCGTCGTCGCTGCGTTTGGGTGCCACGCCGTCGGCGACAGCCTGCGCCGCCGCGGCCCGGGCGATGCGCACCGCCACCCCGGGCACATCCGGCCAAGGCGGCAGCAGCGGCTGACCGGGGTCGGCGAGTGCGGGCGAGGCGTCGCCCAGGGTGGTCGCGGCGACCCGCATCATCTCGTCGGTCACCCGCGTCGCCTGCGCGGCGGTCACGGCGAGTCCCATGGCCGGGAAGATGTAGACGTTATTGCATTGGGCCACAGTGTATTCGACGCCATCGCGGACCAGCGGCGCGAACGGCGAACCCGTGGCGATCAGTGCGCGCCCGTCGGTCCAATGGTCCAATTCGGCCGGATGCGCCTCGGCGCGGCTGGTCGGATTGGACAGCGGGAAGATGATCGGCCGCTCGGTTTTGCCGGCCAGCTCACGGACGATCGGCTCGGTGAAAGCCCCTGCGGCGGTGGATAATCCGAGCAGCACGCCGACGTCGACATGATGGATGACGTCGGCGAGCTGGGCCGGCCCGGACACGCCCCAGCCGGCCACCCGGCCCGCCGGTTGGGCGAACGCACGCTGTTCAGCGGACAGGTCGTTGCGATCGTCGGTGAGCAGACCGACCACGTCGACCACCCAGATCCGTTCGGCCGCAGCCTGATCGGGCAGCCCTTCATTGACCATCTCGCGGCGGATCATGTCCAGCACGCCGATCCCGGCTGAGCCGGCGCCGAGCATGACGACCTGCTGCTGGGACAGCGGGCGGCCGGCCACGTTCGCCGCGCCGCGCAGCGCACCGAGGGTGACCGCGGCGGTGCCCTGGATGTCGTCATTGAAGGTCAGCAGCTGGTCGCGGTAGCGCGTCAGGATGGGCTGGGCGTGCGCGGTGGCGAAGTCTTCCCACTGCAGCAACACATTCGGCAGATGCCGCTGCACCGCGGCCACGAACCGGTCGATGAACGCGTAGTACTCGTCGTCGTGGATGCGCCGGTGCCGCCAACCGAGGTAGAGCGGGTCGTCGAGGAGTTCGACGTTGTCGGTGCCGACGTCGAGGACGATCGGCAGGGTGCGAGCGGGATCGATACCGCCGATCAGGGTGTAGAGCGACAGCTTGCCGATCGGAATGCCCATCCCGCCGATGCCCTGGTCCCCCAAGCCGAGGATGCGCTGCCCGTCGGTCACCACGATCACGTCGACGTCGCGCTGCGGCCGGTTGTCCAACACCTCGTCGAGTTGGTCGCGGTCGGGATACGACACGAACAACCCGCGCGGGCGACGGTAGATCTCGCCGAAACGCTGGCAGGCCTCCCCCACCGTCGGGGTGTAGACGATCGGCAGCGTCTCCGAGATGTGATCGCTCAGCACCCGATAGAACAGCGTCTCGTTGCGATCCTGCAACGCCCGCAGATAGATGTGTTTGTCGAGATCGTCGTGGCGAGTGGAGAACTCGTGCCAACAGTGCCGGGCCTGCTCGTCGAGGGACTTCACCCTCGTCGGCAGCAACCCCAGCAGACCCAACCGGCGACGCTCGGCCTCGGTGAACGCGGTGCCCTTGGTCGTCAGCGCGTCGAAAAGGGCCGCCTGCCCTCGCTTTTCGTCAGCCATGGGTCGATGGTACGGACGGTGGCGAGTCGACTCATGCGAATCCGACGCCGTTAAGCATTTGGTCATCGGCGACGACTAAAGCTTTACTGTCGTGATGCGTGACGACGATCTCTCGGTGGCACTGCACCTGGCCGACCAGGCCGACGCGGTGACACTGGCCCGCTTCGGCGCGGTCGACCTGAAGGTCGACACCAAACCCGATCTGACGCCGGTGAGCGACGCGGATCACGCGGTCGAGGCGGCCTTGCGCGACACGCTCGGCCGGGTCCGACCGGACGACAGCATTCTCGGTGAAGAGTTCGGCGGGTCAACCACTTTCACCGGACGCCAGTGGATCATCGACCCGATCGACGGAACCAAGAACTTCGTCCGCGGCGTGCCGGTGTGGGCCAGCCTGATCGCGTTGCTCGACGACGGGGTGCCTCAGATCGGGGTGGTCAGTGCGCCTGCGCTGCAACGGCGTTGGTGGGCTGCCGGCGGAGCGGGCGCGTTCGCGACGTTCGGCGATGCGCCGGCCCGTCGCATCTCGGTTTCCTCGGTGGCGCAGCTTGATTCGGCCAGCCTGTCGTTCTCCAGCCTGTCCGGATGGGCGCAACTCGGTCTGCGGGACCGCTTTCTCGATCTGACCGACGCGGTGTGGCGGGTGCGTGCTTTCGGCGACTTCCTGTCCTACTGCCTGGTGGCCGAGGGAGCGGTCGACATCGCCGCCGAGCCGGAGGTGTCGGTGTGGGATCTGGCGCCGCTGGACATCCTGGTGCGCGAGGCGGGCGGGACGTTCACCAGCCTCGACGGCCGTGCCGGGCCGCACGGCGGCAGCGCGGTCGCGACAAACGGCTTGCTGCACGATTCGGTCGTGACGAGGCTGTCCCCCGCATAGGTTCGAACGTGTGAACTAGTTAACACACGTCTTCTATCTTACTCCGGAGTAAGATACAGTCATCGCACTGCCCCAACGACCGAGGCTGCATTCATGACAAACACTGTCACCCCCACGAACGGCTCGGGAAACGGCTCCAAGCCGCGCCCCAGGCGCAGCGGCAACAAGTCCGCGATCGGCGAGCAAACCCACAAACGCACCGGCATCGACGTGGCGATAGGTCTGCTCACACCGCTCGTCGGTCAGGAGTTCCTGGACAAATACGGCCTGCGCGACCCGCTGAACCGCACGCTGCGCTTCGGCACCAAGCAGATCTTCTCCGTTGCCGGAGTGGCCAACCGTCAGTTCAAGAGGGTCGAAAACCTGCGCGGCGGTGCGACCAGGCTGAAGACCAGCGGCAAGGACTACTACGACCTGACGCCCGACGACGACCAGAAGCTCATCGTCGAGACCGTCGAGGAGTTCGCCGCGGAGATCCTGCGCCCGGCCGCCCATGACGCCGACGCGGCCACCACCTATCCCGCCGACCTGGTCAAGAAGGCCGCGGAGCTGGGGATCACCGCAATCAACATCCCCGAGGACTTCGACGGCATCGCCGCCGAGCGCTCCAGCGTCACCAATGTCCTGGTGGCCGAAGCGCTGGCCTACGGCGACATGGGACTGGCGCTGCCGATCCTGGCGCCGGCGGGCGTCGCCGCTGCTCTGACCCACTGGGGCAGCGCCGGCCAGCAGGCGACCTACCTCAAAGAATTCGCCGGCGACAACGTCCCACAGGCCTGCGTGGCCATCGCCGAACCGCATCCGCTGTTCGACCCGACCGCGCTGAAGACCACCGCGGTCCGCACCCCCAGCGGCTACCGGCTCGACGGCGTCAAATCGCTGGTCCCGGCCGCGGCCGATGCCGAGTTGTTCATCGTCGCCGCCCAACTCAACGGCAAGCCGGCGCTGTTCATCGTCGAGTCGTCGAGCGACGGCCTGACCGTCAAAGCCGACCCGAGCATGGGTATCCGCGCTGCCGCGCTGGGCCGCGTCGAACTCGACCATGTCTCGGTGCCGCTGAGCGCGCGCCTCGGCGAGGACGACGCGACCGATGCTGACTACTCCGAAGCCATCGCACTGTCCCGGCTGGGCTGGGCCGCGCTGGCGGTGGGCACGTCGCACGCGGTGCTCGACTACGTCGTGCCCTATGTGAAGGAACGGGAAGCCTTCGGCGAGCCGATCGCCCATCGGCAATCCGTCGCATTCATGTGCGCCAACATCGCGATCGAACTCGACGGGCTGCGTCTGGTCACCTGGCGTGGGGCGGCCCGGGCCGAACAGGGCCTGTCGTTCTCCCGCGAAGCCGCGTTGGCGAAGCGCCTCGGCGCCGACAAAGGCATGCAGATCGGTCTGGACGGTGTGCAACTGCTCGGTGGCCACGGCTTCACCAAGGAGCACCCCGTCGAGCGCTGGTACCGCGACCTGAGAGTCCTCGGCGTCGCCGAGGGCGTTGTCGTTATCTAGTCCTTCACTTCACTGCCAACGAAAGACCAATCATGGCAATCAATTTGGAACTGCCCGGCAAGATGCGCGCGGTGGTCGAGAAGGCCCACCAGGGCGCCGCGGAGATGATGCGGCCGATCGCCCGCAAGTACGACCTCAAAGAGCACGCCTACCCCGTCGAGCTCGACACGCTGGCTGAACTGTTCGCCGGCGCCTCCGAATCCAACACGTTGGATATGGCCGGCGCCAACGGTCTTCGCAGCAGCGAGAGCAACGGCGAGAACCGCAACGCGGCCAACATGGCGGCGGCGTTGCAGGCGCTGGAGGCCAGCTGGGGCGACGCCGCCATGCTGCTGTCGATCCCCTTCCAGGGCCTCGGCAACGCGGCGGTGTCCGCCGTCGCCACCGACGAGCAACTCGAGCGGCTCGGCCGGGTCTGGGCGGCGATGGCGATCACCGAACCGGGATTCGGCTCCGACTCGGCGGCGGTATCCACCACCGCCAAGCTGGACGGCGACGAGTACGTCATCAACGGCGAGAAGATCTACGTCACCGCCGGCTCGCGGGCCACCCACATCGTGGTGTGGGCGACCTTGGACAAGTCGAAGGGCCGCCCGGCGATCAAGTCATTCATCGTGCCGCGCGAGCATCCCGGCGTCACCGTCGAGCGACTGGAGAACAAGCTCGGCATCAAAGGCTCTGACACCGCCGCCATCCGCTTCGAGAACGCCCGCATTCCCAAGGAAAATCTGCTGGGCAACCCTGACATCGAGCCGGGCAAGGGATTCGCCGGGGTCATGGAGACCTTCGACAACACCCGGCCGGTGGTGGCCGCCATGGCGGTCGGGATCGCCCGCGCCACGTTGGAGGAACTGCGCAAGATCCTGACCAACGCCGGTGTCGAAATCTCCTACGACAAACCGGCACTGGCGCAAAGTGCCGCCGCGGCCGAATTCCTCCGGATGGAAGCCGAATGGGAATCCGCCTACCAGCTCACCCTGCGTGCGGCGTGGCAGGCCGACAACAACATTCCCAACTCCAAAGAGGCCTCGATGTCCAAGGCCAAGGCCGGCCGGGTGGGCAGCGACATCACCCTCAAGGCCGTCGAAATGGTTGGCACCATTGGCTATTCGGAGGAGACGCTGCTGGAGAAGTGGGCTCGCGACTCGAAGATCATGGACATCTTCGAGGGCACCCAGCAGATTCAGCAGCTCGTGGTCGCGCGCCGGCTGCTCGGCCTGTCGTCGTCGGAGTTGAAATAGGCGCGATCAGGCGGCGATCAGCTTGAGCGGCAGGCGCTCGTGTCTGCGGATGATGTTGTTGACCGCCCACGTCGGCGGCGCGGTCAGCTCGATCCGGTCGACGCGCTCGACCAGTGCCCGCAGCATCGCCTGAGTTTCCATGCGCGCCAACGCCTGTCCTGCGCAGGCATGGCTGCCGTGACCGAAGCCGAGTTGCCGGGTGGCGTCGCGGCGGATGTCGAAGCGGTCGGGGTCGTCCCACTCGCGCTCGTCGCGATTGGCCGAGGCGTAGATGACCAACACCCGTGAGCCGGCTGGAATGTCAGTGTCACCGATCCTGGTCCCGCAAGCGACTTTTCGCGAGAACGCCCGCAGCGGCGCTTCGTGGCGAACAACTTCGTTGACGGCGTTCGGGATCAGCTCGTGGTTGCCCTTCACGATCTCCCACTGCTCGGGGTAAGCGGCGAACAGGTACAGGGCACTGGAGATCGCGCTGATGGTCGTGTCCAGCGACGGTGCGACGTAATCGACCATCAGTGGCGAGCAGTCGCGGCGCCGCAGATGCCCTTGGTCGGCCGCGACCAGCACGTCGTGACCCAAGCTGCCTTCGAGCACGCTGCGTCGGCGCACGACCCCGCGCGCGAACCGAAGCATCTGCACGCTGGACGGCAATGACTTGACCCACTGCCCGTTGAGCGGGCCGAGGATGTCGAATGTCGCTCCGCCCCAGGCCAGCAGATCATCTCGCTGGCCGCGTGGCCAGCCGACCAGGTCGGGCACCACGGCCAGCGGCAGTGCGGACGCAAGATCGGTCACGCCGTCGACCTCACCCCTGCCCAGAGCGGCCTCGACGACCTGGTCCGCCTGCTCGTCCACCCTGTCGCTGATCTTGCGCAATGCCCGTGGCAACATGCGGTGGGCGAGCAGCTTGCGCCGCTGATCGTGTTCGGCACCATCGCTGTTCAACGTGGTGCCGCGGGAGAGCCGGTTGGCGATTGCGTTGAGCGCCACCCCGTCGCCGGAGACGAATGTCGCATCGTCGCGCAACACCGCTTTGCATTCGGCGAATCGCGGCAGCGCATAGACCCGCTGCTTGGACAGCCACACCACCGGACCCAGCTCGCGCAGCCGCGCATAGTGCGGATACGGGTCGACGATGGCGTCGGCGCTGTAGATGTCGGGCCGATAGACCGGAGTTCCGTTGGGCAGCTTCGGCATTGGCATCTGTGATCTCAGATCTTCTCGGTCACGGCGAGTGGCGCCGGTCGAGCCGGCTCGACGGCTGCGGTCAACCGCGGTATCGCATTGCAGAGAGGCCGCAGACGTCGGCCGCTCTGCATGACGGTTCGGTCCGGCCGGACCACGGCGGCGAGAGCCCGGCCGCTGCGCAGCCAGCGCGCCAACTCGCTGCCAGGTTGCGCGATGACGACGGTGGTGCCCCGCAGACGTAGCTCCTCCCTTCTCGGCTGGTCCAGCGGCTTGGCGGTGATGAGCCCGAATCCGTTGCCCAACAACGTGTCCAGCCGTACTGCATCGCTGACGACGGGATTCGGACACAGGCTGCCGGACAGCCCGTGTGGTCGCCGTGGCTTGAGGATCAGGGCAGAGCTGCGCAACGGTGGTGTGTTGCTGTTGAGCAGCCGCGTGCGCACCCCGGGAATCAGATACAGCCGGGGCACCAACAGGCGACGGATCAGGTTGCCGAGACGCCCGCCGGCGGTCATCGCCCAGCCCATGCCCAAGGCCAACCGGATCATCATGCGTACGTGCGGCTTTCGCTCTGCCTCGTAGGTATCGAGGCTGCCGGCAGGCAGGTCGTCGCCGATTACCGCGGCCAGTTTCCAGGCCAGGTTCATGGCGTCCCGCAGTCCGCTGCCCATGCCCTGTCCGATGAACGGCGGCGTCAAGTGCACCGCGTCGCCGAGGAGTAGCACGTTGCGGTCGCGCCACCGATCGGCCAGCTGGGCGCGGAAGGTGTACTCGGCGATGCGCAAGACCTGCAGTCGCCGGTCATCGATACCCTCGACCCACGGTTCGATCAGCTGCCGGAGCGCCGTCAACGTCCGGTAGTCGTCGGCGCTTTCCCCGGACAGCAGTCGGAACTCCCACCGATAGCGCGTCGGCCCGATTCTCATGTAGGTGGCGGCGCGTACCGGATTGCAGACTTGGTGCACGCCGTCCCACTGATTCAGCTCGGCCTCTGTCGCGACGTCGGCCACCAGCCAACGTTGCTCGAATCCCAGGTCTTTCATCGCCGATCCGATCGATGCGCGGGTAATACTGTTGGCACCATCGCAACCCAGGACGTAGCGCGCTTCGACCAGATGCTGCTCTCCGGTCGACCGGTCGGTAAATTCCACCGTGACGCAGCCCGGATCACTCTGGCTGACATTCGTGACGTCGACGTCGCCACGTAGTTGCGCGTTGGGGTAATTCGCGAGGTTCGCTCGCAACAGCGCCTCCAGTTCGGGCTGATCGAACATGTTGGCCTGGGGGTAGCCGTGGATGCTCGCGCCGGCATCACGCTGAAACTGGGCCAACAGTCGGAAGTCTCGGTCGAGGAGCCGCAGTCCCATCGCCGGTCGGGAGATCGCGGCGAATTCCGCGCCGACACCCAACCTGGCGATAATGCGATGGACTTCGTCGTCGAGATGCACGGCCCGAGGCTGCGGATATGCGGTCGCATACCGGTCCAGGACCAGGCAGCCAATCCCGTACTGCGCCAACAGGGTCGCTGCCGTGATCCCGGTGGGGCCGGCACCGACCACGACTACCGGGACTGCTCTCGGAGTGCTGGAAGTCATTCGATTTCTCGACGCGCTGATCAAAGGTATTTAACCGAGTTGCGTTGCCCGCCAAGGTCGATAGCGCCATCGTCGGTGGCGACGGTGGCCTCGACATGATCGCCGTCGTGCAGGTACTTCGGGTTCTTGGCCTGGCGGTTGAAGAATGCCTTCCACTTCACCGCCGGTGGTAATAGCGATCCGATGATCTCGACCGGTTTGGGTGGAGCGCTGAGCGCCGTGCCGACCGGGGTGCCGGTCAACACCAGATCGCCGGCATCGAGTCGTTGGAAACGACTCAACGCCTGCAACGCCTGCACCGGTGGATAGATCATGTCCCCGGCGACAACCATGTCTTGACGCACGTCTCCGTTGACTCGAAGCCGAAGCCGCAGATCGCCGAACCGCTTGAGCTCGTCAGCGCTCAGCAGCACCAGCATCGGCCCCACCGGGGTGAAGGTCGGATACGACTTCGACTCGTAGAACTGCGTTTTCGGCAGCTGGACGTCACGCGCGGAGACGTCGTTGGTCACCACCAAGCCGGCGATGTAGTCCGCAAGGTTCGCCTCGGAGATCGCGGTGCCCACGGGCATGTCGCGGCCGATCACCAATCCGATCTCGACCTCGTAGTCCAGAAAGCGGACATGGCTGGGCTTGACGATGTCGTCGAATGGGCCGGTGATCGACCCCGACGCCTTACGGAAGAAGGTCAGCGGGATCGACGCGGGATCCATGCCCGCGTCTTTGACGTGCGAGGCGAAGTTGGTCATCTGCGCGACCACCCGGCACGGCGCCGTGACCGGCGAGACGAGCGTGAGGCTGTCCAGCGGCACGCTGCCCGAGCCTGACGTCGCAGCCGCCTCGATCGCCCCACGATCGGCGAGCAGTTCGCGAGTGGTGGCGGCGTCGCTTCCGATCTTGACCGCACCTGATTCGCCGGCCACCCACCAGACGTCGTCGGTGCGCAGGATCGAGATTGTCATGAGTTGGCTACTTTCATCATGCCGACCAGGCGGCGGATATCGAATTCATTGTGTTCGCGCAGCGCGCCGATCATCGAGCGCGCCTCGTACGGAAGGGCTTTGGGGTTGACGCCGAGGAAATCCTTGGTCGCTGGCGGCCCCCACTGCGCCAGCCCAGATGCCGCGAACGGCGCCCAGCCCGGCTCCAGAGTGGAGTCGAACATGTCGCCGTCGCTGAAGTGCTCGACCATCAGCCCGTCTGGGTCGCGCCAGTAGTCGAAGATCTGACTGCCCTGGATATGTCGGCCGATGCCCCACGAGCGTTGATAGCCATGGTCTTTCAGGTGTTCACCGCCTGCCGCCAACGCGTCGAGATCGCACACCTGGTAGGCCGAGTGCAGGTAACGGTTGTTCGGCCCCAACGCAATTGCGAGGGTGTGATGATCGGCCGGCGTACGGCCGCGGTCGCAGCGGATGAAACTCATCGTCGGACCCCGCTCACGCTGACCGGGGAAGAATAGGAAGTCGCTGACGATCATCCCGAAGTGATCGAGGTACCAGTTCAGCACCTCGAGGTACTTCGTCGTCTGCAACACCGCGTGGCCGAGCCGTTGCACCCGCGCGGGCTCGCGAGCGGGCCGTTGGGTGGCGTTGGCACGCTGCAACTCGTGCCCGAAGTTGAAGGTGTGCGGTCGCTGAGGCGAGAGCGCCTGATGTTGGTGGGTGCCCGCGACCACCCGCACTGGGAGGCCGCTCGGGTCGGTGAGGTCGACCGCGATGCCGCCGATCGATTCCGGCAGAGCCCGGGTTCGGGCGCCGGTCGCTTCGGCAAGTCGCGAGAGGTCGGCCTCGTCGGCAGCCTGCAATGCCATCCCGGTGAGCCGCGACGCGGGTCCACGCCGGATCAGCACACATGCGGCGCCGGCATCGCTGCCACGCAACTGCAGCTCGTCGGGGGTGCGTGACACCGTCGAGAAACCGAAGGCCCAGGCGAACGCTTCCGCCCGCGCCAGGTCCGGCTTGTGGAACTCCAGCCAGGCGAGATCGTGCACTTTGATCACCGGGTTCGCCGACCGTCCGGCGTGCTCTCCGCGTCGGCGGCCCAGCTCGCTGTGCAGTCCAGTATGGGTGCCGACCGTGCTGCTCATCGTGACTCCTCCGTTGACTGACGAAATCGTCACATACGACGGCGCGCTCAGTCAAGATTTTCTGACGAAATCATCAGAAGTGATCGAATCGGCTAAGATATCCGCACAGGAAGGAGACCGAGGTGGCAGCAGACCCCGCCGACCAGCGCTCGGAATTACCGAATCGCCTGGAGCGACGCAAGCAGCGCACTCGCGCCGCGCTGATCCAAGCGGCGCAGGTTTTCATCGGCGCCGGCAAGCTGAACGCACCGGTCTTGGAGATCACCCAGGCGGCCGACGTCGGAATGGGGTCGTTCTACAACCACTTCGACAGCAAGGAAGAACTGTTCGCCGCTGCCCTCAACGAGGCTCTCGACGTGCACGGCGCGCTGCTCGACCAGATCACCGAATCGCTCGAGGATCCCGCCGAGACTTTCGCGTGCAGCTTCCGGCTCACGGGTCGACTGTTCCGACGGCGTCCCCAGGAGAGCCGGGTCCTGCTCTCCAACGGGGTGTTGCTGATGTCGTCAGATCGGGGCCTCGCCCCGAGGGCGCTGCGCGACATCGTCGCGGCCGTCCAGGCGGGCAGGTTCCGCGTCGACGATCCCGCCCTGGCCCTGGCCGTCGCCGGAGGTGCATTGATGGGGTTGGGTCAATTGCTGGCCGACGAACCCGATCGCGACGACGCTGCGGCGGCGGACCGCGTCACCGAAGACGTGCTGCGCCTGTTCGGCATGGACGCCGACGAGGCCCACGAGATCTGCCAACGGCCCCTCCCCGACCTTGATCACCTTGGTTCAGAACAGGATTGGCTATCGCGCTGATTCGCTGTCGGCCGTGAGCTCGAGCGCGACATCGACGAGCATGTCTTCTTGCCCGCCGACCATGCCGCGGCGCCCGGCTTCCTCGAGAAGGGTTCGCGCATCAATGCCATAGCGTTCGGCAGCGATCTCAGCGTGCCGCAAAAAGCTGGAGTACACCCCCGCATAGCCGAGGGTCAGCGTTTCCCGGTCGACGCGCACGGGCCGTTGTTGCAACGGGCGGACGATGTCGTCGGCGGCGTCTTGGAGGGCATGCAGATCGCAGCGGTGGTTCCAGCCCAGCCGGTCGGCGGCGGCGATGAAGACCTCCAGCGGTGCATTGCCTGCGCCGGCGCCCATGCCCGTCAGCGAGGCGTCGACGCGGTGGGCCCCGTGTTCGACCGCCACGATCGAATTGGCAACACCAAGGGCCAGGTTGTGATGGGCGTGAATGCCGACCTCCGTTGTCGGCCAAAGTGTCTGACGTAGCGCATCGACCCGTTCGGCTACATCCCGCATCGTCATGGCGCCGCCGGAGTCGACGACGTAGACGCAACCGGCGCCGTACCCTTCCATCAGCTTCGCCTGCTCGGCCAGTACGCGCGGTGTGGTCAGGTGACTCATCATCAGGAAGCCGACGGTGTCCATGCCCAGGTCGCGGGCCACGGCAATGTGGTGGGCCGAGATGTCGGCTTCGGTGCAGTGTGTGCCCACCCGCACGACGGTGGCACCAGCACGATGGGCGTCCTTCAGGTTTCGCACGCTGCCAATACCGGGCAGCACCAGCGTGGCGACCTTGGCGCGACGCACCGCGCCCGCGACGGCTTCGATCCACTCCAGGTCGGTGTGGGCGCCGAAACCATAGACGCAACTGGATCCGCCCAGCCCGTCGCCATGAGCAACCTCGATGGAGTCCACACCGGCGGCGTCGAGCACCGTGGCGATCGCCACCGCCTGTTCGACGGAGTACTGGTGACGCACGGCGTGCATGCCGTCGCGCAGGGTGACGTCACTGATGTAAATCATGTTGTTGCTCTTGCTGTTTCGGCGTCATGAGCGGCGACGCGCTCGGCTGTGGCCTTGGCCGCCGACGTCATGATGTCGACGTTGCCGGCGTAGGCGGGTAGATAATCTCCGGCGCCAGCCACCTCGAGGAGGACCGTGACGCGGGTGCCGGTGAACTTGCCGGTCTCAGGGATATACAGCGGGTCTGTCGCGGAGAAGGTTTCGAATTGAACTCGTTGCTTGAGCCGATAGCCCGGCATGTAGGTGCTTACCTTGTCGACCATGGCCAACACATCGGTCTCGATCCGACCAGGATCGGCCGGATCGTCGAGCAGACAATAGACAGTGTTGCGCATCAGAACGGGTGGATCCGCGGGGTTCAGGATCATCACCGCCTTGCCGCGCTGCGCACCGCCGATGGCTTGCAATGCAGCGGCAGTGGTTTCGATGACATCATCGATGTTGGCGCGAGTGCCCGGACCGGCCGACTTCGCCGCGACCGACGAGACGATCTCGGCGTACGACACGATCCCGCTCTGCGCCACTGCGGCGACTATCGGGACGGTAGCCTGCCCAGCGCCGGCGACCATGTTCAGGTTCGGCGCATCTAGGTGGTCGTCGAGGTTGACGGTCGGTACACAGCACGGGCCGATCGCCGCGGAGGTGAGATCAATCATCCGCACCCCGGTATCGCGCAGCTTGGACCAGTTTGCACTGTGCGCGCTAGCAGAGGTCGCGTCGAAAACCATTCTGATGTCGCCGAAGTGCGGCATGGCAAGCAGTCCGTCGACGCCGCAATCGGCGGTCGGCACGCCCATCCGGGCGGCGTAAGCCAACCCGTCGGAGTCAGGGTCGATGCCGACCATGGCCGCCACGGTCAGAGGCCCGTCGCCGACCAGGATTTTGATCATCAAGTCGGTGCCGATGTTGCCCGACCCGAGGATAGCCACCGGCCATGTGCTCTGTGTCGGCATCTTTTCCTAGGTGAAGCTCAGCGAGACTGCGCCCAGGCCGCTGATGGTTGTGGCCGCGACATCGCCGTGGTGCACGAAAGCGGCGGTGGTGAAGGACCCCGACATGACGAACTGGCCGGGCAGGATCTCGGTGCCCAAAGACGCCAGCGTGTTTGCCAGCCAGGCCACCGCCGCGGCCGGGTCGCCCATCACCGCTGAGCCCAGACCGGAGTCGATCTCGGTCCCGTTGCGCCACAACGACGCCCGCACACCGGACAGGTCGATCTCGCCGGTTAGGGGCACCCAGTCACCCAGGACGACGGCGCCGGAGCTGGCGTTGTCGGCGATGGTATCCGGCAAGGTCAGCTCCCAGTCGGCGATGCGGCTGTCGACGATCTCCAGCGCGGGAGCCACCGCCTCAGTGGCGGCGTACACGTCGTCGACGACGACACCGGGACCGTGCAGCGGCGTGCGGAGGAGGAAAGCCACTTCCGGCTCGACCCGCGGCGCGCAGAACCGGTCTGCCGGCACCGCCGCGCCGTTCGTCAACACCATGTCGTCGAGGATGTAGCCGAAGTCGGGTTCGTCAACGCCGAGCAGGGTTTGCATCGGCTCCGAGGTGAGGCCGATCTTGTGCGCGACCACGGTGCGTCCATCGCTTAGCCGCCGGGACAGGTTGACCCGCTGTATCGCGTAGGCATCCGCGACGTCGAGGCCTGGGAAGCGCTCGGTCAGCGGGCCGATCGGTGACCGCCCGGCCTGCGCCCCATACAGCAATTCGGCAGCTTCGTGGACCACATTGCGCGTCAACGTCATTGGCCGGCATCCCCGGATAGCATGCTTAGCGCGGTGTTGCGCAGCGCCCAGGCGTGCAACTCCAACTGCGCAAGCAGATCCACCGCCTCGCCGCCGAGCTCTTTGGCGATGAACAATCCGTCAGCACCCGCGATCGCATAGGTGGCTAACTGGTGTCTTTGGTCAGCGGTGAGCTCTGGGACGAAACCACGGATGGTCTCGACCAGGCCGTCGTAGGTCTGCGCCCGGGCCTCGAGGAACATCGCCCGCGCCCGCGGCTCGACCGGGCGACGTTCCAGCGCCAGCATCAGGCCCAGTCGAATGAAGTCGGGTGAGTCCAGCAAGGCCTTCGCGACCTGCATCGCGAACCTCGCCAAGCGGTCAACTGGCCCGCCGTCGTCGGGCACCTGCCAAGCCTTGAGCCAGGCGGCGAAGCTGCGCTCGATCACAGCCGCGATCAAGTCGTCCTTGTTTTTGAAGTGCCAGTAGATGGAACTGGCCGGCAGCCCGCATTTCGCGCTGACCAGAGCGATGCTGGTCCCCTCGTATCCACGCTCAGCGGCAATCTGGGTGGCGGCGTCGAGGATGCGTTCACGCGACAACTCACCGTCGGCGCGCATGCGCCGTTTCGGCTGGCCCCTTCCCGTCATCGCGGGTCTCCCTTTCTTCGGGTCTTGACTCTGTAGTGATCGCTACACTACCGTATCGATCACTACAGAACAATCCCTCGACGACGAGAGAAAAACGTGACCACTCCAGATACGTACGACGTGGCGGTGATTGGCTACGGCCCGACCGGCGCAACCGCAGCCAACCTATTGGGCCGCCTCGGCCTGAAAGTGCTTGTGATTGAGCGTGACCCGGATGTCTACGGCCGGGCCAGAGCGATCTCGACCGATGAAGAGGTCATGCGGATCTGGCAGTCCGTCGGCTTGGACCAGCGGCTGCAGCGAGACATGCTCCCCGACCGTCCGCTGAACTTCGTCGACGCCAACGGTGTGCCGTTCATCGATTTGAAAATCACTGCACGGGGCTCGGGCCATCCGGCGCAACAGTTCCTGTATCAGCCGGCCGTTGATCACGTGCTGCGCGACGGCGTCGAGCGATTCGCCGACGTCGAGGTGCTGCTGGAACACGAATGCCTGCGCGTGCATTCCGACGATGACCGCGTCGAGCTGATGCTGGCTGACCTTCGAACCGACACGCTGAAGCGGGTGCATGCCGGCTACGTCATCGCCGCCGACGGCGGGTCGTCGCCGACCCGGTGCCAACTCGGCGTCGGTTACACCGGACGGACCTACAGCGAGCGCTGGGTCGTCATCGACACCAAGGTGCTGCGGCCGTGGGAAGGCCACGACCGGTTGCGATTTCACTGCAATCCGGACCGGCCGACCGTCGACTGTCCAACCCCCTTGGACCACCACCGATGGGAATACCCCGCGCGGGCAGGCGAACTCGAGCAGGACTTACTCCGCCACGAGGCGATTTGGAAGGTGCTGAACGATCAGGGCATCACCGAGGAGAACGTCGAGATCTTGCGAGCAGTGATTTACAGCCACCACGTCCGCGTCGCCGACCGGTGGCGGGTAGGGCGGGTCTTTTTGGCCGGGGATGCCGCGCACGCGATGCCGCCGTGGATCGGCCAGGGTATGTCGGCCGGTGTTCGCGACGTCGCCAACCTGTGCTGGAAGCTCGCCGCGGTATTGAAAGGGCAAGCTCCGGAGTCGCTGCTCGATACCTATCAAGCCGAGCGCAAACCACATGTCACCGAGGTGACGCGGCGGGCCTGTCGCACGGGGCGGATCATCACCGAACGCAACCGCATCGTCGCCACCGCGCGCAATCACGTGTTTCGGGCGCTCACGCGGCTGCCGGGTCTGGATGCCCGGCTGCAGAAAATAACCTGGATTCCCGACGCCCGATACGCCGACGGTTTCTTCACCGCGGACGGCCACCGAGCCGTTGGCTGGCAGATCCCGCAACCATGGATCACGGATGCCGACGGTGCACGCGTTCGCCTCGACGAGCTGCTTGGCGGCCAATGGACGGTCCTGCACACCAGTGCATCACCGGCCGCCGCCCACACCTGGACCGCAGCAGGAGTTCCGACGCTTCGCATCACCGAACCCACGCTCGTCGGTTGGTTGCGGCGCAAGAAGGCGGCCGCCGTGGTACTGCGTCCTGACGGATTCATCTATGCCGCAGCCCAAGCCGGACGGCCACTTCCGCCGCCGCCGGTCGGATACAACTGTTCCGCGATCACCAGAACTGAGGCCAACGCATGACCACCACCGCCTTACGCGAACACACCGTCACCGTCGCCGGCAAGCCGATCTTCGTCGCGGAGACCGGCAGCGGAGCACCCGTCGTCATGCTGCACGGCGGTGGGCCCGGGGCCTCGGGGGTGTCCAACTACTCGCGCAACATCGACGCTCTCGCAGAGCATTTCCGGGTGATCGTGCCGGATATGCCTGGCTACGGCCGCTCGGCCAAAGGCGTCGACCACTCCGACCCGTTCGGCTATCTCGCCGACATGATCCGCGGCCTGCTCGACCAACTCGCCATCGGGACAGCACATCTGGTCGGCAACTCCTACGGTGGCGCCGCGGCGTTGCGATTGACACTGGAAGCACCGCAGCGCGTCGACAAACTCGTGTTGATGGGTCCGGGCGGCATCGGCACCACCCGCGGCGCCCCGACCGCAGGACTCAAGGCCTTGTTGTCGTATTACGGCGGCGACGGGCCCAGCCGCGACAAGCTGGCGGCGTTCATCCGCAATTACCTTGTCTACGAGGGTGCCTGCGTGCCGGACAGCCTGATCGACACCCGCTACGCCGCCTCCGTCGACCCCGAGGTGGTCGCCGACCCACCGCTGCGCCGCCCGTCCGGACCGACAGCGCTGCGCACCCTGTGGCGGATGGACCTGACTCGCGACAAGCGCCTGAAAAAGCTTCAGACATCGACGTTGGTGCTGTGGGGCCGCGACGACAAGGTCAACCGACCGAGCGGCGGCCCGATGCTCGCCGGCCTGATGCCCAACGCCGACCTGGTCATCACGTCGCGCACCGGCCATTGGATGCAGTGGGAACGGGCCGAGCTTTTCAACCGAATTGCGGTCGACTTCCTCAGCACACCTTCGGTTTTCGACCGATGAACGTGTTTGGACGGGTTCACCTCGGCTACGTCGTCGTCGAGACCGAAAGGTTCGCCGACTGGCGGCGCTTCGGGCGCGACGCCATCGGCATGCATCTCGACGACGCGCTGCCCGACGTGATGCGATTCCGCCTCGACGACAACCCGTGCCGGTTTCTGCTGCAACGCGGGCCCGCCGAGGATGTCACCGCTCTCGGCTGGCAGGTCGACAGCCACGGCGTATTCGACGAAATACTCGCCCGCGTCACCGGCCACGGTGTGCCGGTCACCGAGGGGACCGCGGAGCAGGCCGGGCTGCGGGGCGTCGAACGTCTGGTCCGCTTCCCCGGCCCGAACGGCTTGACGCAAGAACTGTTCACCCGGGCCCGCAACGGCGTTGGGCCGCTGGACATGGCGGTGCGCGGCGGCTTCGTCACGGGCGAAGCCGGCATCGGCCATGTCGCCGTCACCTCCACCAAGCCGCATCGGATGCGCGGCTACTACGACACCGTGTTCGATGCCCGCCTGAGCGACTACATCGACGAGACGATCAGCGGCCTGAAGTTCAAAATCCGCTTCCTGCGGGTCAATCAACGCCACCACTCCATCGCGATCGCGGCGGTCAACCGGCTGCCGATCAACCCGATCCGCACCCGTGTCCAGCACGTCAACGTCCAGGTCGCCGATCTCGACGACATGACCGCGTCGTACCAGCGCGTGACAGATCAGGGGTTCCGTATGGCGCTGGCCGTCGGGCAGCACACCAACGACCGGGAGCTGTCCTACTACGCGGTCACGCCGTCCGGCTTCGAATGGGAAGTCGGCTGGAATCCCATTGTCGTCGACGAGAAGACCTGGGAGCCAACCACATATCAGGGCATCAGTATCTGGGGGCACACTCGGCAGGGCCAGACGATCATCGACAAACTCGGCCAGTTCAAGACCGCGGCCCATTCGCTGCTGCACCGCGAAGACACCGTGCCCGCGCTGGCCGGCGCCGGCATACCAGACTGATACTTCCGAGGAGCCCGGGATGCTGCGCATCGATACTCATCACCACCTGATCCCGCCCGATTATCGAAAAGCGTTGCAGAAGGCTGGGCTCGGCGCCGCGGGCGGGCGAGAACTGCCCGAGTGGAGCCCGGAATGGTCGCTGCAGGCGATGGCCGAACTCGGAGTCGGTACCGCGATCCTCTCGGTGTCGACACCCGGTACGGCGTTTCTGCCCAACCCGGCTGACGCGGCCGCGCTCGCGCGTGACATCAACGACTACGCCGCCGCTCTGGCGAAAGCACATCCCGACCGGTTCGGTTTCTTCGCCACCGCGCCGCTTCCACACATCGACGAATCGGTCGACGAGATCGCTCGCGCCCTCGACGAACTTCACGCCGACGGCATTGTGCTGTTGGCCAACAACGCCGGCACGTATCTGGGTGAAGAAGGTCAGGATCCGCTGTTCGCCGCACTGAACGATCGGTCCGCGGTGGTGTTCATTCACCCCGCCGAACTGCCCGGGCCGTCGGTGCCCGGCGTCCCGCCGTTCGCGACCGATTTTCTGCTCGACACGACGCGAGCCGCATACTTGTTGGTGCGCAACGGGATTCGGAGCCGCTATCCCGATATCCGGTTCATCCTCAGCCACGCCGGCGGATTCGTCCCCTACGCCAGTCACCGGATGGCTGTCGCGATCACCGCCGACACCGGTCGCAGCCCGGCCGATGTGCTCGACGACTTCGCCACCTTCTACTTCGACACCGCCCTGTCTTCCAGTGCGGCTGCGTTGCCGACCCTGCTGGCGTTCGCCAAACCGGGTCACATCACGTTCGGCTCCGACTTTCCGTTCGCCCCGACGGTCGCCGGGAAGATCTTCGCGGCCGGTCTGGAGACCTACCCGGGGTTGGGCGCCGACAGCCGCGCTGCCATCGAGCGCACCAACGCCTTGCGGCTGTTTCCACGCCTCGGAGCTGCGCCGCAACCGATTTCGCAGTCGCCAGGCCAGAGGATCCGCAACACGGTCAGCCGATCCGTCCTGCGTGGTGTCACCAGGCTGACGAGTGCCTCATAAGCAACCGCTCGCCGGACTCGCGCAGCCTGTTTCTGACTTCGTCGGAATTGATATCCATCAGAGAGTGGTCGCGCTTGCGCCATCGTCCCGCGATCATCACCGCCTCGATATCGGCGACACCCGCGTGCAGCGCGGCGGCAATCGGGTCGTGGGCCGGCCAGAGGTTCAGCGACCGAGGGTCGATGACGACCAAATCTGCCTGCATGCCTTGCTCGAGTCGGCCAACCCGATCGGTGAGACCAAGTGCTCGTGCTCCTTCGACGGTCGCCCACGACAGCGCCTGCTTGCTACTGATGGACGCCCTCGTCGACATCATCCCGGTCTCGCAGCGATGCTCCTCGTGGTCAAGGCCACGCTGATGGGCCAACGCGATGCGTGCCGCGGTCAGAACCTCCCCGGACACCGCGGTGTCCGTGTCGGTGCCAAGGGACGGCGCGGTACCGAGCGCCAATAGTCGTCCGGTCATCGGTACGCAGTGGCCTTGACCGAGTTCATTTTCCGGCGTCGTGGTGAAACTGACGCCTAAGTCGACCAGCGTTGCGAGCCACTCGTCGGTGAGGCCGGCGCCGTGCACGACGTTTGTGCGAGGACCTAACAATACCGCGGTGCGTACCGCTTCCCATGCGCCCGTCGGGCTCCCACCACTCTGGTGCATCGAGGCGATCAGACCCCGTTCGTCGGCCGCACGCAGATCGGCAACCGCCACATCGGGTGTCGAATATTGCGGACCCCGGACGGCCAATCCAACGGTCAGCAACTCCCCTGCGCCGCCCGGACCGTCGAGCAGCCGATCGATGTCGTCCAGCGGATGCGCGGCATCGGGAGGGTCGCGTTGTGGTGTGCCGTGCAGGAAAACGGCACGGATTCCAGACTGCCGAAGAGCTTCCACTGCCGCGTCAGTGTGCTCACGGGTGATGCAGTTGTGGCACCAGTCGCCCAGTGTCGTTGTTCCGCAATTTATTTGGTTCAACGCACCGGCCAGATTGCCGATGTGAATATCGTCGGGGGTGTATCGCGGCGCTACGTCGCCATGCACGTTGTGCAGGTACTGCGGCAGCGTCCAGTCAGCGCCCTTGAGGCGGAGCGCGCTCTGCCAGGTGTGCAGATGAGCGTTGATCAGACCAGGAATGACAATGCGCCCTGGTAACTCCACGACGTCGGCGTCGCGTCGATCGGGGGACTCGCCGATGCCGGCGAGCCGATCGTCCTCCACCAGAATGTCAACACGTTCTGCGTCGGGCCGATTCGGCGACATGGTAATCACCGTGGCTCCGCGCAGCAGAAGGCGACTCACGATTCAGACCGGGTCCGCCGCGTCCCATGCGACCGTGCCCGATACCCAGTGCGTGATGACCTCCTCCTGATCGTTGCGATGCAGATGCCGCGGCGGTTGGGCAAACGTCGCGTATGGCCGGCACCGCACGACGACCCGATTCTCTTCTGCGGCCATCGCTTCGACGAATGGCCGAGCTTCCTCGCCGAGTGGCTGGCCGGACATCCGCCCGGCGACGGCCATCATGACGTCGACTACCAGATCGCGATCGCGCTCGATCACTGCGTCGGCGTACACCTGCAGATAAGCGAACGGCCACCGCTCGTCGAGGATGCAGAGACTCACTTTCCCATCGCGGGCAATGGCTTTGGTCTTGCCGCGACCCGCCATGGTGGACACCAGCAGCTCGTCGTCGTCGGTCGGAATGTAGTAGACGATCGACATCGCCGGTCCATCGTGCATCCGGCGGTAGCCGTAGACACAGGTGCGGTGGGTGCGCACGAATGTGCGCCGTTCCGAAGGCAGCATGTCGCGGTCGGTCGGAACCGTAAACGGCTCGTCCGCTAGTGGAAGAAGCATGGTCACCAGCCTCGTCGATATTTATGGATACAGTGTTGCCGTTATTGCGGTCCGCTGTCAAGAGCCGCCATACTGACGCGGTGACCACCAGCCACGCCCGCTCTCGCGGACGCCCGCCGGTCCCGCTGGATCGGATCGTCGCGACGGCTCTGCAGATCGTCGACGACGAAGGGGCCGACGCCCTGTCGATGCGATCGCTGGCGCAGCGGCTTCATTCCGGAACCGCCACGTTGTACCGGCACTTCGCCAGCCGTGCGGATCTGATCGCCAGCGTCGTCGATCACATCTTCGGGACGGTCGAGTTGGACGTCGCGGGCCTCAGCGCAATGCCGTGGCAGGAGGCGTGTAAAGCGGCGGCGCACAGCATGCTTGATGCGCTGCGCCGGCATCAGAAGGTGACGCCGCTGATCGCCGGTCACGTGCCGGTCGGGCCGAACGCCCTGGCCGCCCGCGAACGGATGATCGCATTCCTGCTCGCCAACGAATTCCCACCGGCGCTGGCCGCGCGCACCTACGCGACATTGGCCCGCTACATCCTGGGCTTCGCCATCCAGCTCAACGGCATCCCCGCCGATGTTGACGACGGCCTCTCCCAGGTCTTCCAGAACCTCGATCCGCTTCAGTTCCCCGCCACCTTCGCCGTCGCGGACAGCCTCCCGGTGCCCTGGGAAGACGAGTTCGCGTTTGGGCTCGATTTGATCGTCGGCGGACTGGCTCGCGCGATTCATCCGCCACCGGCGTCGCCGCCGGGTCCACCGCGTCAGTAGGCTCTGCTGGCATGCGCGCGGCACAGTTGACGCGACTCGATGGCCCGGACGGCGTCGAGGTCGGCGAGATCGATGAACCCAGCGGCGACGGAATTGTCGTCGACGTCCACGCCGCGGGAGCGGCCTTCCCCGATGCGCTGCTGACGCGGGGCCTCTACCAGTACCGGCCGGACCCGCCGTTCGTGTTGGGTGCCGAGATCGCCGGCGTGGTCCGCTCGGCGCCGTCGGGCGCACACGTCAGGGCCGGCGATCGGGTCGTCGGGCTGACCATGCTCACTGGCGGCATGGCCGAAGTCGCGGTGCTGCAGCCCGACCGGGTGTTCAAGCTGCCGGACAACGTGAGCTTCGCCGCCGGCGCGGGTCTGCTGTTCAACGACCTGACGGTGTATTTCGCGCTAACCGTCCGCGGCCGGCTGCAGGCCGGTGAGACGGTGCTGGTACACGGCGCCGCCGGCGGCATCGGCACGTCGGCGCTGCGGTTGGCGCCGGTGCTCGGGGCGTCGCGCGTCATCGCCGTCGTGAGCACTCAGGACAAAGCCGAGATCGCCAAGGCAGCCGGAGCGACCGATGTCGTGCTGGCCGACGGGTTCAAAGACGCGGTCAAGGAACTGACGGGCGGTCGCGGCGTCGACGTCGTGGTCGACCCGGTCGGCGGAGACCGGTTCACCGACTCGCTGCGCTCACTTGCCCCGGCAGGCCGGCTGCTGGTGATCGGCTTCACCGGCGGCGAGATCCCCACGGTCAAGGTGAATCGGCTGCTGCTGAACAACATTGACGTGGTGGGTGTCGGCTGGGGCGCCTGGGCAGGAAAGCACCCCGACGCGCTGGCCGAGCAGTGGGCCGCGCTCGAGCAGCTGCTCGCCTCGGGCCAGTTGCCGCCGCCCGAGCCAATGGTCTACCCGCTCGAGGAGGCCGCCGCGGCGATCGCGTCGCTGGAGAATCGCACCGCGAAAGGCAAAGTCGTCCTGCGCATTCGGGACTGATCCGGCTCAGCTGGTGACTCGGGCCGCCGCCAGATCGGACAGATGCTTGAGCGAATTCTCTAGATGCGCGGGATCGAACGGCGGGAACGGGATGTGCTCGCGAAGTTCCGGTGGCACTGCCGACCAGTCGTAGGTCAGCGTGACGTGGGATTCGGACGGTGTCTCGTCGCGCAGGTCGTAGCGCCAGATCCAGCCACCGAATGTCAGGTTCCCGTCGTGCGCCATGTCCTGACCGGGCTCCCAGGCGATGGTGTCGGGACGGTCGAACGCGACCACCTTGTTGGCCATCTCGTAGTTCTTGGCGGGGTGATTGTCGTGATACATCGCGATCCGGAAGATCTGGCCGGTGCGAGTCATCGGCTCGCCGTCCAGGGCCTCTCTCACCCAGCCGGTCCCGTCGATCGCAGCGTGCGTTGTGGGGTCCGCAAGGACGTCGAACACGGTTTCGGCCGGAGCCGGGATGGTGATGGTTGCGGTGATCGTGTCGTTGGTCATGTCAGTAGAGACTCCGCCGGGTTGCAAAAATCATCAAGACCCGCTGAATCGGCGATCACCCGGCCCCTTGTGCCGAACCAAAAGAGAAAGTAATCTCACTTTCAGTTCCGCCCCGCCGCCACCGCCGTCGCACCCTTGGAGCTGTTATGGAATCCTTCATCCACCTGCGCAAAGGCAAGACTCCGCGCCGCCTGCACGCCGACCTCGACGGGCTGAAGGACGACGAGTTGGGCCGCGGCGGTTTCACCGGCCGCACCGCCAATCTGTACCGCCGCAACGACCCGACCGCCTACCGGTCGGAGGGTCCGCTACGCCCCGTCGACGTGTTGTCCAGTGAGCTCAAGCCCGGCGACGCGACCGACGCGCGCGGCGGGCCGCTGTTGATGTTCAGCAACCAGGACTGCCGGGTCTCGCTGTCCCGCCGTCAGCAACCGATGCCGTTCTACGTCCGCCACGTCGACGGCGACCTGCTGTGCTTCGTGCATCAGGGCACCGGTCTGCTGGAGACCGAGTTCGGGCCGCTGCGCTACCGCGACGGCGACTGGGTGTACCTGCCCAAGGCCTGCACCTGGCGGCAGTCCCCCGACACCGAGACCACGATGCTGCTGATCGAGGCCACCGACGAATTCCGGGTGCCGCCACCGGGAGCACTGGGCCGGCACTTTCCGTTCGATCCCTCGCAGGCCGTGATTCCCGAACCCGAGCCACTCGACGACGATGGGCGCGACGAATACGAGGTCCGACTCGTCCACGAGGGCGGCCCGACAACGCTGTACTACCAACACAATCCGCTCGATGTCGAAGGATGGCGTGGCGACAACTTCGCGTTCACCTTCAACATCGCCGACTACAACGTCGTCACCTCCGACAGCGTCCACCTGCCCCCGACCGTGCACCTGTTCATGCAGGCCACCGGCGTCTACGTGATGAACTTCCTGCCCAAACCGGCAGAGAGCGTGTCGGGTACCGAACGCACGCCGTGGTATCACCGTAACGTCGACTACGACGAGATCGCGTTCTTCCACGGCGGTTCGCTGTACGGCATTCCGATGCCGCCCGGACTGATTTCCCATGCCCCGCAAGGGGTTCACCACGGCGCGCCGGAGAAAGCGCGCGAGCGTGCCCGTCGCAAATTCGACGACTACTCGCGCGTCGACTGGCAGGTGATCGCGATCGACACCCGCAAACGGCTGACGCCGTCGGCAGAAGTACTCGCCCACGATCTCGGACAACACTAAGGACAGCAGCTATGACGACAGCGGTGAAGCACGACTACGACCGGATCCCGTATCTGGTTGCCTTCCAGAACAATTCCGGGGTCCGCGACGTCTACGGCGGGCTGGCCGAAATCACCGTCCTGGAGAGCTACCTGCTCAAGCCGAAAGACAACCCGTCGGACACCGTGCTGATGTTCATGCATCCGATCGGCGGCGGCGCGTACCTGCCGATGATCAACGCGCTGGCGCGGGCCGGCCACCACGTCATCTACTGCAACAGCCGATTCCGCGGCACCGACTCTGCGTTGCTGATGGAGAAGGTCATCGAGGATCTCGGCGCCGCCATCAAAGACGCCAAGGACCGCCTCGGTTACGAGAAGGTGGTGCTGGCCGGTTGGAGTGGCGGCGGTTCGCTGTCGGTGTTCTATCAGCAGCAGGCCCAGCATGCGACCGTCACGTCCAGCCCGTCCGGCGACGGACCCGATCTCACCAAACTCGATCTGCCCGCCGCCGACGGCATCATGCTGCTGGCAGCCCACATCAGCCGGCACGGCACGCTGACCGAATGGCTGGACGGGTCGATCCTCGACGAATCCGATCCGACCAAACGCGATCCGGAACTCGACCTGTACAACCCGGACAACCCCAATCAACCGCCCTACAGCGAGGCATTCCTGGTCCGCTACCGGCAGGCTCAGATCGACCGCAACCGGCGCATCACCGCCTGGGTCAAGGAAAAACTGGCCGAGTTGAAGTCAAGCGGGCGCCCCGGTAGCGATGTAGCCGAGTTCGGATTCGTCGTGCACGGCACCATGGCCGACCCGCGGTGGCTGGATCCGACGGTCGATCCCAACGAACGGGTTCCCGGAACCTGTTATCTGGGTGATCCTCAAGTGGTGAACATGAGCCCGGTCGGCCTGGCCCGGTTCTGCACCCTGCGCAGTTGGCTGTCGCAGTGGAGCTACGACGACGCGCACGGCGACGGCGTCGACTGCGGGCGCGACATTGCGGTGCCCGCCCTGGTGATCGGCAACCTCGCCGACGACGCATGCACGCCCAGCCACACCCGGCGCCTCTTCGAGGCCATCGGCCACCCTGACAAAGAGATGCACGAAATCCACGGCGCCACGCACTATTACGCCGGACCCGATCAGCGCGCTCAATTGCGCGAAGCCGTCACCGTGGTCACGGACTGGCTGGTTCGCCACAAGTTCGCAGGCACTACGTGACCACGGGTCCGCTGGATGGCATCCGGGTGCTGGAGTTGGGCACCCTGATCGCCGGACCGTTCGCCGGCCGGCTGCTCGGCGACATGGGCGCCGACGTCATCAAGGTCGAACCGCCCGGAGCGCCGGACCCGCTGCGCACCTGGGGGCAGGCCGAAGTCGACGGGAACCACGTCTTCTGGACCGTGCATGCGCGCAACAAGCGGGCCGTCACGCTCGACCTGCGCCGAGCTCGCGGCCGCGAGCTGTTCCTCGACCTCGTCGAGAAGTCCGACATCGTGGTGGAGAACTTCCGCCCGGGAACGCTGGAGAAATGGGACCTGGGATACGACGTTCTCAGCCAACGTAATTCAGGCATCATCCTGGTCAGAGTGTCAGGTTATGGGCAGACCGGCCCCGACGCACACAAGGCCGGATACGCTTCGGTCGCCGAAGCCGCCAGCGGCCTGCGACACCTCAACGGCTTCCCTGGCGGGCCGCCGCCCCGGCTGGCGCTGTCGCTGGGCGACAGCCTGGCCGGGATGTTCGGCGCACAGGGTGCACTGGCCGCGCTGTATCGCCGCAGTGTCACCGGACGCGGACAAGTCGTCGACGTGGCACTCACCGAATCATGTTTGGCCGTGCAGGAATCCACCATTCCCGACTACGACGTCGGCGGCGTGGTGCGGGGCCCGTCGGGAACCCGCCTGGAAGGCATCGCGCCGTCCAACATCTACCGCAGCGCCGACGGCTCCTGGGTGGTGATCGCGGCCAACCAGGACACCGTGTTCGCCCGGCTGTGCCAGGCGATGGGACGACCGGAGCTCTCCACCGACGACCGCTTCGCCGATCACGGCGCCCGCGGCCGCAACCAAGACGAGCTCGACAAGATCATCGGCAGCTGGGCCACCGAACGACAACCCGACGAGATCATCGAAACCCTGAGCGCCGCAGGCGTGATCGCGGGTCCGATCAACACGGTCGCCGAGGTGGTCAACGATCCCCAGCTGCGGGCGCGCGGCATGCTGGTCGAACACTACGACGAGCGACTGGCTCGCCCGGTGCTGGGGCCCGGGGTGACGCCGGTGCTCTCGGAAACGCCCGGCGGCGTGCGCAACGCCGGCTCGGCGCATCCGGGCCAACACAACGACGACGTCTTCATCGGCCTGCTCGGCAAGACCCCCGAAGAACTGGAGCAGCTACGCGCCGAGGAGGTCGTATGAGAGTCCAGATTCGCGAGGTGGCCCTGCGCGACGGGCTGCAGATCGAGAAGCCGATCCCGTTGTCGGCCAAGCTGGAACTACTCGCCGCCGTCGCCGCCACCGGAGTCCGCGAGGTGGAGGCGACCGCGTTCGTCTCCCCCTCGAAGGTGCCGTCGATGGCCGACGCCGCCGAACTCGCCGCGCACCTGCACGACTATCCCGACATCGAATTCTCCGCGCTGGTGGCCAGTCCCAACGGCGCCAAGCGCGCGGTCGCCGCGGGCCTGCGCTCGATCGAATACGTGGTCGCGGCCAGCGACGCGTTCAGTCAGGCCAATGTCGGGCGCGGCAGCGCCGAAGCCACCGAGCAGATCGACGACATCGTCGCCATCGCCCACGACGCCGACGTCACCGTCGAGGTCATCGTCGCCACCGCCTGGGACTGCCCGTTCGCGGGGCCCACGCCGCCCCAGCGGGTGCTCGATATCGCGGCGTTCGCTTGCGATCACGGCGTCGACCGGTTCGCCATCGCCGACACGATCGGCACGACCACACCGGGGCGGGTGAGTTCGCTGATCGCGCAACTGCGTCCGGTCATCGACGAGCTGCCGCTGGGCGGGCATTTCCACAACACCCGAGGCGCGGGACTGGCCAGCGCTTATGCGGCGGTCCAGGCGGGCGTCACCCGACTGGACGCATCGGTCGGCGGGCTGGGCGGTTGCCCGTTCGCGCCGGGCGCCACCGGCAATATCGCCACCGAAGACCTGGTATACCTGCTGCGCGACAGCGGCATCGAGGTCGACGTCGACCTGCAGGCCGCTGTCGCCGCGGCGGAGGTCGCGAGATCGGTTGTCGGCCATGACTTACCGAGTGCCCTGCTGCGTGCCGGTGATCGGATCACCAGCTGATGCCGACCGAGGTCCTGACCGCGAAAGGCCGCCAGACCAGGGCGGCTATCGAGCAAGCTGCCCGTAAGTTGTTCGCCGAGCGTGGGTTCCACGGCGCCACGTTGGCCGACATCACCTCCGCTGCCGGCAAGTCGGGCGCGGTGTTCTACCGGTATTTCGCCGACAAGGAGGATCTGCTCGCCGCCCTCGCGGAGTCTTTCCTGCACGATGTCGTGACGCCGTCCGGGCTGAGCCTGCACCTGCCGGACTCCCCCGACGACGATGCGTTCTTCATCTCAGTCGTCACCGGTTACTGGAACATGTTCAAGCAGAACATCGGCATCATGATTGCGGTGGCGCAGCTCGCGACGACACAGCAGCGGTTCGCCGCTCTGCAGAACGAGTTTCGACGTTTTGGTATGGACATCGTCGCTGCCTCGGTGCGCCATGCTCAGCAGCACGGGTACGCGACTGAACTCAACCCCGAACACATCGCGGCCGCGATCGCCCTGTTGTTCGAGAATTTCACCACCGTGTTCGTCGGCCGGTCCGGTCTGGGGATTGAGATCAGCGACGAGGACGCGATAGCAACCCTCGCTACGGTATGGAAGAAAACGCTGTACGGCACCTAAGGAGAAATCAGAGTGGATTTCACGTTGCCCGAACACCTTCCGGGTCTGCTGGCCGACATGGATGCGTTCATCGACCGCGAGATCGCCCCGCTGCAAGCCGAGAACATGCAGTACTTCGACCAGCGCCGCGAACATGCCCGCACCGACTGGGACAACGACGGCATTCCCACCGAAGAGTGGGAGGACCTGCTCGCCGAGATGCGACGACGTGCCGACAAAGCCGGCTGGCTGCGGTACGGGTTGCCGACCTCGCTCGGCGGCCGCGACGGCTCCAACGTCGACATGGCGGTCATCCGCGAGCATCTCGCGCACAAAGGCCTTGGGCTACACAACGACCTGCAGAACGAGTCATCGATCGTCGGGAACTTCCCGCAGGTGATCATGATGGAGCGATTCGGCACCGACGAGCAACGCGCGGCGTGGTCCGAGGCGCTGATCACCGGAGAACGCTCGATGGCGTTCGGCCTCACCGAGCCCCTGCACGGATCGGACGCCACCTGGCTGGAAACCCACGCCAAGCCCGATGGTGACGACTGGATCATCAACGGCTCCAAGCGGTTCAACACTGGCGTGCACCGCGCCACGCATGACTTGATCTTCGCTCGCACGTCCGGGGAACCAGGCGAAGCCCGTGGCATCACCGCGTTCCTGGTGCCCACCAATTCCCCCGGCTTCGATGTCCCCTACTACTGGTGGACGTTCAACATGCCCACCGACCACGGCGAAGTTGAGTTGACCGACGTCCGGGTGCCCGGCGACTCCGTGCTCGGCGAGGTTGATCGAGGTCTGGAAGTCGCGCAGACGTTCCTGCACGAGAACCGGATCCGGCAAGCAGCCAGCAGCCTGGGTGCCGCGCAATACTGCATCGACCGGGCTGCCGAATATGCCGGCACCCGAACCGTTTTCGGCAAGCCGCTGTCGACGAACCAGGCCGTCCAATGGCCGCTGGCGGAGCTGCAGACCGAGGCGCAGATGGTGCGGCTGCTGGTGCAGTACGCGGCCTGGCACCTGGATCGCGACCACCATATGGAGGTGTCGGACAAGGTGTCGATGGCCAACTACCGCGCCAACCGTCTGGTCTGTGACGCCGCCGATCGGGCGATGCAGATCTTCGGCGGCCTCGGCTACAGCCGTCACGAGCCGTTCGAGCACATCTACCGCCACCACCGCCGCTACCGAATCACCGAAGGCGCCGAGGAGATCCAAATCCGGCGGGTGGCTCAGCGACTGTTCAAGTTCGGCCGCAAGTGAGCGACGCGTTGGCGCCCAGGCTCGCCGGCATGCTGCAGCCGATCCTCGGCGCCGGCACCGCCGTCGAAAATCTGCGGGCATTGACGGGCGGAGCCAGCAGAACCACCTGGGCGTTCGAGGCCGTCACCGGCGGGCAACGGCGCTCGCTGATCCTGCGCACCGGGCCGCCCGACGACGTGCACGCCGGAATGGAACTCGAGGCCCGCGCGCAGGCCGCCGCCGCGGCTGCCGGCGCACCGATCCCCCACGTCCTGGTTGCCGACGATTCCGTTGACACGCTTGGCAATCCATTCCTGATCTGCGACGAGATCAAGGGCGAGACCATCGTCCGTCGCATCCAGCGCCAACTGGACGAAGCGGGCCGGGCGCGGCTGCTGGTGCAGTGCGCGGAAGCGCTGGCCGCCATCCACCGGGCCGACCCGGACATCGCCGGGATCGACCGCGAGGACCAACTCGCCGAGTGGCGCGGCCGGTTGGACGACATGGGCGACACCACCGCCACATTCGAGTGGGCCTTCCGATGGCTGGCCGCACACCGGCCCGCGCCGTCGCCGCCGTACCTGGTGCACGGCGACTACCGGATGGGCAACCTCATCGTCGACGGATCCAATCTCGCTGCCGTGCTGGACTGGGAACTGGTGCACGTCGGCGAGTTCTATGAAGACCTCGCCTGGTTCTGCATCCGGGCCTGGCGGTTCGGCGCCCCGGCCGACCACGATGCCGGCGGCCTGGGCCGCGTCGAGGATTTTCTTCACAGTTACGAAAAGGCCGGCGGCGCGGCGGTCGACCGGGCGGCGTTTCACTGGTGGCTGGTACTGGCCACGCTGCGGTGGGGCGTGATCTGCCGCTACCAGGCCGAACGGCACCTCAGCGGACAGAGCCGTTCGGTGGAGCTGGCCACCATAGGACGCCGCGTCTGTGAGACCGAATGGGACTTGCTCGACTTGCTCGATAACGCGGTCACACGTGTCGGTTGAGCGCCTAGGATTTCGTTGTGGTCACACCTGATCAGGCAATCGAGACAATCCGCGAAACCGGCGGGGCGCAGCCCGGCAACCGCGCGCTGCACGCCAAAGGCAAGCTCTACCGCGGCACCTTCACCGCGACACCCGCGGCCGCTCAGCTCTCCTGCGCCGCACACCTCAGCGGCGCAGCAGTGCCCGCGCTGATCCGATTCTCCAGTGGCTCAGGCAATCCCAAGCAGCCGGACAACGCTCCGGGCGTGCGCGGGATGGCGGTGAAGTTCACCCTGCCGGACGGGTCGACCACCGACGTGTCGACGCAGACGGCGCAACTGTTTCCGGCCAGCACACCCGACGGCTTCGTCTCGCTGCTGCACGCGATGCGCCCTGGGCCCACCGCTCCACTGCGACTTCTCGGCTACATCGCCACCCACCCCAGCTTTGTCAAAGCCCTGCCGGTCGTGCGCGCCGCGAACACAGTGCCGGAAAGCTACGGCACCATCGCGTATCACGGCCTGCACGCATTCCGCTGGGTCGCCGCCGACGGCAGCGCCCGATTCGTGCGTTACCACCTGCTGCCCCAAGCCGGCGAACACCTCGTCCCGCCGGACGTCGCCAAGACCAAGGGCGCGGACTTCCTGATCGACGAACTCGACAAACGCGTTGCCACACAACCGGTTCGGTTTGACTACCAGGTCCAGATCGCCGCGGACGGCGACTCGACGGTCGACCCGTCCAAACCCTGGCACGGCACCCAGACCGTCACCGTCGGCAGCCTCGAGATCACCGGCATCGACACCGAACGCGAGCACGGCGGCGACATCGTCGTGTTCGACCCGATGCGCGTCACCGACGGCATCGAACCCTCCGACGACCCCGTCCTCCGGTTCCGCACCCTGGCCTACTCCGCCTCGGTGAAGCTGCGCTCCGGCGTCGACCGCGGACCCGAAGCCCCAGCGACCTGATGGCGCCGGGCCACGGTCGACCGACAGCGGCAGAGCTGGTCGCCGCGGTCGCCGAGTTCCTCGAAACCGACGTCCGCGGGTCGACCACCGGTCAGGTCAACTTCCATTCCCGGGTCGCGGTCAACGCGCTGCGCATGGTCGAACGCGAATTGCTGGCCGACTCGGATGACGGGGTCGCCGCCGCGCTTGCCGATGTCGGCTGCCGCGACGAGGCCCAGCTGGCCGCCGCCATCCGGACCGGCGAGCTGGACGGCGACAGTAAGCAGGTGCAGTCGGCGCTGCGAGCGCTGGTCGGCCGGCGGCTCTCGGTCGCCCACCCCGGATATCAGGACGACTAGAAAGGCACCCGATGCCCGCTCCTGACGCCGTCGTGAAGGCGGCCGATCTATTGTTCGCGGCGATCGAACGAGGCGACGAAGCAACGGTGGAGCAGATGTTCGACGACGGCATCGCGGTATGGCGGGCCGGATCGCGTCGCGACGACGAGAAAACGCGGGCTCTGCGGGTCATCCACTGGTTCATCGACGTCACCGAGAAGCGGCACTACGAGATCCTGGATCGCCAGCTGTTCACCGACGGATTCGTCCAGCAACACATCCTTCACGCCACCGGCCGCAACGGCGGATTGATCGCTTTGCGCGTGTGCATCGTGATTAAGCTGAATGCTGACGCCCTGATCAGCCGTATCGACGAATACTTCGACCCAGCCGGCATGGCTCCCTTGTTGAGCTGACCCGGCGAGGAGTTGCTGAAATGACAACCATCGAAACCTTGCTCAATGACCCCGACACCGCAGGGGTGTGGAACCTCGATCGCGACCGGTCGACGGTCGGCTTCAAGATCAAGAACTTCTGGGGTCTGCTCAACGTCAAAGGCCGGTTCACCGATGTCGACGCTGACGGCCAGGTCACCGGCAAGGGCGCCGTCTTCGGTCGCCTCGACATCGAGGTGGCCTCGTTGCGAACCGGGATCGGAAAACGCGACGAGCACCTCCGGTCGGCCGACTTCTTCGACGTGGACCGCTACCCGCAGATCAGCGTGGTGGTGACAGCCGTGGAGCCCGGCGCAGCGAACACCGCCGACCTGCGGGCGACCTTCACCATCAAGGGAGTCACCGCCGAGGTGCCGCTGCCGGTCGAGATCAGCGCGCTCGACGACGGCTCGGTGCGGGTCTCGGCAAAGACCGAAGTCGACCGGGATCAGTTCGACATCGGCTGGAATCAACTCGGCATGGTCGGCAAGGCGGCGACGGTGTCGGCCGACGCGTACTTCGTCCGGGCGGCGCGCTGACGATCGCCGGACATCACCCGATCGCCCGACTCCTTCTCGGGCCACTACGCGGCCCGCATCGTCGTCGGGCAGTAACATCTGGCTCGTGCCTGACAGCAGCCCCTTGCGGATCCTCGTGTACAGCGACAATGCCCAGACCCGGCAGAACGTCATGCTGGCCCTGGGCAAGCGGGTGCATCCGGACCTGCCCGAGCTGAGCTACGTCGAGGTCGCGACCGGACCCGTCGTCATCCAGCAGGTGGACGCCGGGGGCATCGATCTGGCGATCCTCGACGGCGAAGCGACTCCCGAAGGCGGCATGGGTATCGCCAAGCAGCTCAAGGACGAAATCGACCAGGGACCACCGATCGTGGTGCTGACCGGCCGGCGCGACGATGTCTGGCTGGCCAGGTGGTCGAGGGCGGAGGCCGCAGTCCCCCAGCCCATCGACCCGATCCGGCTCAGCCGGACCGTGCTCGAGTTGCTGCGCACCCCGGTTCAATAACTCAGGTCCTGGCTGCTGAACAGCAGCGCGACCGCCCGTCGAGCGAGACTGGCAAGGGTCTTCCGCTTCGACTTGCGCATGGTCGAAACGGCCTTAGGCTCTTGAGAATTGCTGCACAAAAAGCGGCCTTCGAGGCTTCGCGTTCGCGTTCGAACTGACCACCCGTTAGTTGTGCTAGAGGTCACAACTAGACTGCTGAGCGCGGGACCACACACGGTCGCTAGGCTGTGGTTGCGCTCACAATCCAGCCCATAGACCACAGTGAGGAAGCGTCTTCGCGGGATGAATCTCTACTTACCGATCCTCGTGCTCGGAGGAATCGCCGCCGCCTTCGCCCTCGGCTCTGTCGCGCTGGCCCAGATCACCGGACCCAAGCGCTACAACCGCGCGAAGCTCGAGGCCTACGAGTGCGGGATCGAGCCCAGTGACCAGCCCGCCAACGCGCCGCACGCGGGCAGTGGCCAACGGTTCCCGGTGAAGTACTACCTGACCGCGATGCTGTTCATCGTCTTCGACATCGAGATCGTGTTCCTCTACCCGTGGGCGGTCAGCTACGACCGACTCGGCGTGTTCGCGCTCATCGAAATGGTGGTGTTCATGCTCACCGTCTTCGTGGCCTACGCGTATGTGTGGCGCCGCGGCGGCTTGACTTGGGATTGAGGTAAGACGTGGGCTTGGAAGAGAAGGTGCCAAGCGGTTTCTTGCTGACGACCGTCGAAACTCTCGCGGGATACTTTCGCAAGAACTCGTTGTGGCCGGCGACATTCGGATTGGCCTGCTGCGCGATCGAGATGATGGCCACTGCCGGGCCACGTTTCGACATCGCACGCTTTGGCATGGAGCGGTTCTCGGCGACGCCGCGGCAAGCCGACCTGATGATCGTGGCCGGCCGCGTCAGCCAGAAGATGGCACCGGTACTGCGCCAGATCTACGACCAGATGGCCGAGCCCAAATGGGTTCTGGCGATGGGCGTCTGCGCATCGTCGGGCGGCATGTTCAACAACTACGCGATCGTGCAGGGCGTGGACCATGTTGTCCCGGTTGACATTTACCTGCCCGGCTGCCCGCCGCGCCCGGAGATGCTGCTGTACGCAATCCTCAAGCTGCACGACAAGATTCAAGAAATGCCGTTGGGCGTCAACCGCGAACAGGCCATCGCCGAGGCCGAGCAGGCGGCGCTCTCGGTGCGGCCGACGATCGAGCACCTCGGGCTGCTCCGATGAGTTCACCCGAACACGACCCGAAGCGGGCGGCGAGCGAGGTGGGTGGCGCTCCGGTAGACGCCGAGAAGTCCGGCCCCGATGTCATCGGTGTGCGCCGCGGCATGTTCGGTGTGCGCGGCAGCGGTGACACGTCGGGCTACGGGCGGTTGGTCCGCCAGGTCACCATCGACGACGGCAGCCCGCGCCCGTACGGCTTCTACTTCGACGAGGTGGTCGACCGACTGGCCGAAGCGTTGAAGGCCGACGAGGACGTCGAATTCGCGGACGCCGTCGAGAAAGTCGTCGTTTACCGCAACGAGTTGACACTGCATGTCCGCCGCGAGCTTCTGCCGCAGGTCGCCCGCCGGCTGCGCGACGATCCACAGCTGCGTTTCGAATTGTGTCTGGGCGTCAACGGCGTGCACTACCCGGACGAGACCGGCCGCGAACTACACGCGGTCTACCCGCTGTCGTCGATCACCCACAATCGCCGCGTACGACTGGAAGTCGCTGCGCCAGATAGCGATCCGCACATCCCTTCGCTGTTCCAGATCTACCCGACCAATGACTGGCACGAGCGCGAGACCTACGACTTCTTCGGCATCATCTTCGACGGCCACCCCTCGCTCACTCGCATCGAGATGCCCGACGACTGGGAGGGGCATCCGCAGCGCAAGGACTACCCACTCGGCGGCGTCCCGGTGGAGTACAAGGGCGCCAAGATTCCACCGCCCGACCAGCGGAGGTCATACAACTGATGAGCGAAACCATCGTGGCTGTCCAAGGCCAAGATTGGGACCAGATCGTCGAGGCGGCACGCAAGGGCGAGCCCGGCGAACGCATCGTCGTGAACATGGGGCCCCAACACCCGTCCACCCACGGCGTGCTGCGGCTGATCCTGGAGATCGAGGGCGAGACCGTTACCGATGCGCGGTGCGGAATCGGCTACCTGCACACCGGCATTGAGAAAAACCTCGAATACCGGTACTGGACGCAGGGCGTCACGTTCGTGACCCGGATGGATTACCTGTCACCGTTTTTCAACGAGACCGCCTACTGCCTGGGCGTGGAGAAGCTACTCGGCATCACCGATGAGATCCCGGAACGGGTCAACGTCATCCGGGTGCTGATGATGGAGCTCAACCGGATCTCCTCGCACCTCGTCGCGCTGGCAACCGGCGGCATGGAACTGGGCGCGATGACGCCGATGTTCGTCGGCTTCAAGGGTCGCGAGATCATCTTGAGCCTGTTCGAGTCGATCACCGGTCTCCGGATGAACAGCGCCTACATCCGGCCCGGCGGCGTCGCGCAGGACCTGCCGCCCAACGCGCAGACCGAGATTGCCGAGGCCCTGAAGAAGTTGAAGGTCGCACTGCGCGAGATGGGCGACCTGCTCAACGAGAGCGCCATCTGGAAAGCACGCACCAAGGACGTCGGCTACCTGGACCTGACCGGCTGTATGGCGCTCGGGGTCACCGGGCCGTGTCTGCGATCCACCGGACTGCCGCACGACCTGCGCCGCACCGAGCCGTACTGCGGATACGAAGACTACGAGTTCGACGTGATCACGGATGACGGCTGTGATTCTTACGGCCGCTACATCATTCGCGTCAAGGAGATGTCGGAGTCGGTGAAGATCGTCGAACAGTGTCTGGACAAACTGAAGCCCGGCCCGACCATGATCGAAGACCGCAAGATCGCGTGGCCGGCCGACCTGAAAGTCGGCCCGGACGGTTTGGGTAACTCGCCCGAGCACATCGCCAAGATCATGAGCGGCTCGATGGAAGCGCTGATCCACCACTTCAAACTCGTCACCGAGGGCATCCGGGTGCCCGCCGGGCAGGTCTACGTCGCCGTCGAATCGCCCCGCGGTGAGCTCGGCGTGCACATGGTCAGCGACGGCGGCACCCGACCGTACCGGGTGCACTACCGGGACCCGTCGTTCACGAATCTGCAAGCCGTAGCGGCGATGTGCGAAGGCGGCATGGTCGCCGACGTGATCACGGCGGTCGCCAGTATCGACCCGGTAATGGGTGGGGTGGACCGATGACCGCAGAGGTGCCCGGCGCCGGCAACAACGGCGAGCGAGTATTCATCCGGCTCGGCCCCCCACCCGAGGAGCCCGGCCAATTCGTCACCGACGGCGCCCCGCAGGAATACCCGGCCGACGTGCAGGCGCGACTCGAGGTCGACGCCAAAGAGATCATCGGCAAATACCCCAGCCCGCGCTCGGCACTGCTGCCGCTGCTGCACTTGGTGCAGTCCGAGGACGGCTACATCACCCCCGCCGGTGTGGAATTCTGCAGCGCACAGCTCGGCCTGACTGGCGCCGAAGTCGCCGCTGTCGCAAGCTTTTACACGATGTACCGGCGCGGGCCGACGGGTGACTACCTGGTCGGTGTGTGCACCAACACGCTGTGCGCGGTGATGGGCGGCGACGCGATCTTCGACTCGCTCAAAGAGCATCTCGGCGTCGGCAACGGCGAGACAACCGGCGACGGGTCGGTCACGTTGGAGCACATCGAGTGCAACGCGGCGTGCGACTTCGCCCCCGTCGTGATGGTCAACTGGGAGTTCTACGACAACCAAACCGTGGAATCGGCAAAGACTCTCGTCGACGGGCTGCGTTCCGGCAACCCACCGGCCCCCACCCGCGGCAACCTGTGCAAGTTCAAGGAGACCGAGCGGATCCTGGCCGGTTTCCCTGACCAGCGGCCGGACGAGGGCCAGGGCGGGGCCGGTGCCCCGACACTGGCCGGTCTCGAGGTCGCCAAGGAACACAACATGCGTGCCGGCGACAATGCAGAGCGAAGCGATGCTGAGGAGCGGCACAAAACATCGACACCGCCCGCAGGAGAAGCCAAATAATGGGAGCGCCAACACCATTGGCTCCGGTGCTGAGCCGATTCTGGGACGACCCCGAATCGTGGACGCTGGAGACCTACCGCCGCAACGACGGCTATAAGGCGCTGGACAAAGCCCTGAAAATGGACCCCGACGCGGTGATCTCAGCCGTCAAGGATTCCGGGCTGCGCGGCCGCGGCGGCGCCGGCTTCTCGACCGGAACCAAGTGGTCGTTCATCCCGCAGGGCGACAGCGGTGCCGCCGCGAAGCCGCACTACCTGGTGGTCAACGCCGACGAGTCGGAACCCGGTACCTGCAAAGACATTCCGCTGATGCTGGCCACCCCGCACGTCCTGGTCGAAGGCGTGATCATCGCGTCGTACGCGATCCGGGCCAGCCATGCGTTCATCTACGTCCGCGGTGAAGTGCTGCCCGTGCTGCGACGCCTGCAGAACGCGGTCGCCGAGGCCTACGCCAACGGCTACCTCGGTCGCGACATCGGCGGCTCGGGCTACGACTTGGAGTTGGTGGTGCACGCAGGTGCGGGCGCCTACATCTGCGGCGAGGAGACGGCGCTGCTCGACTCGCTGGAGGGCCGCCGCGGCCAGCCGCGCCTCCGTCCCCCGTTCCCCGCCGTCGCCGGCCTGTACGGCTGCCCGACCGTGATCAACAACGTCGAGACGATCGCCAGCGTCCCGTCGATCATCTTCAACGGCGTGGACTGGTTCCGGTCCATGGGCAGCGAGAAATCGCCGGGCTACACGCTGTATTCGCTATCGGGGCACGTCACCAAGCCGGGCCAGTACGAGGCGCCGCTGGGCATCACCCTGCGCGAGCTACTCGACTACGCCGGCGGCGTGCGGGCCGGACACACGCTGAAGTTCTGGACGCCGGGCGGGTCGTCAACGCCGCTGCTCACCGACGAACACCTCGATGTGCCACTGGATTACGAAGGCGTCGGGGCGGCCGGGTCGATGCTCGGCACCAAGGCGCTGGAGATCTTCGACGAGACCACCTGCGTGGTGCGAGCGGTCGGCCGCTGGATCGACTTCTACAAGCACGAGTCATGCGGCAAGTGCACGCCGTGCCGCGAAGGCACGTTCTGGCTGAGCCAGATCTACCACCGCCTGGAATCCGGGCACGGCACCGTCGAGGATCTCGGCAAGCTCGAAGATATCGCCGACGCGATTCTCGGAAAGTCGTTCTGCGCGTTGGGCGATGGCGCCGCCAGCCCGGTCGCGTCGTCGCTGAAGTTCTTCCGCGACGAATACATCGCGCACGTCGAGGGCGGCGGCTGCCCGTTCGACCCCAAGCTGTCCATGCTCGCCCCGAACGGAGCCTCATGACCCAAACGGCTGACACCGGAAAGAAGGTTGCCGAGCCGGAGCTGGTGACGCTGACCATCGACGGCACCGAAATCAGCGTTCCCAAAGGCACTTTGGTGATCCGTGCGGCCGAACTGATCGGCGTGCAGATCCCCCGGTTCTGCGACCACCCATTGCTGGATCCGGTCGGCGCATGCCGTCAGTGCCTCGTCGAGATCGAGGGTCAGCGCAAGCCGATGGCGTCGTGCACCATCCCGGTCACCGACGACATGGTGGTCCGCACACAATACAGCTCGGAGGCCGCCGACAAGGCGCAGCACGGCGTGATGGAGCTCTTGCTGATCAACCATCCGCTGGACTGTCCGATGTGCGACAAGGGCGGCGAGTGCCCGCTGCAGAACCAGGCGATGTCGAACGGCCGGCCCGATTCCCGCTTCGAGGACGTCAAGCGCACCTTCACCAAGCCGATCAACATCTCCTCGCAGGTCCTGCTGGACCGCGAACGCTGCATTCTGTGTGCGCGCTGCACCCGGTTCTCCGAGCAGATCGCCGGCGACCCGTTCATCGAGATGCTCGAACGTGGCGCGCTGCAGCAGGTCGGCATTTACGCCAACGAACCGTTTGAGTCGTACTTCTCCGGCAACGCCGTGCAGATCTGCCCGGTCGGCGCGCTGACCGGCACCGCCTACCGGTTCCGCGCCCGCCCGTTCGACCTGGTGTCCAGCCCGAGCGTCTGTGAGCACTGCGCATCGGGGTGCTCGCAGCGCACCGACCACCGCCGCGGCAAGGTGCTGCGCCGACTGGCCGGCGACGAGCCCGAAGTCAACGAAGAGTGGAACTGCGACAAAGGCCGCTGGGCATTCACCTACGCGACCCAGGGCGACCGCATCACCACTCCCATGGTGCGTGGCGCGGACGGCGAGTTGGCGCCGGCATCGTGGCCGCACGCGGTGGCCGCGGCGATCGAGGGTCTCAGTTCCGCCAATGGCACCGGCGTGCTGCCGGGTGGCCGGCTGACCGTCGAGGACGCCTACGCGTACTCGAAGTTTGCCCGAATTGTGCTGGGCACCAACGACATCGACTTCCGTGCGCGCCCGCATTCCACCGAGGAGACCGAGTTCCTGGCGGCCCGCGTCGCCGGTAGGACGCTCACGATCAGCTACTCCGACCTGGAAGCGGCGCCGGCGGTACTGCTCGCCGGATTAGAGCCGGAGGAAGAATCGCCGATCGTGTACCTGCGGCTGCGTAAGGCCGCGCGCAAGCACGGCCTGAAGGTGCACGCGATCGCGCCGTTCGCGACGAGCGGTTTGAAGAAGCTGCACGGCACGCTGATCGAAACAGCACCCGGCGGCGAGGCCGCCGCACTGGACGGGCTCGCCGGCAGCGATGTACTGACCCAGCTTTCCAAACCCGGCGCCATCATTTTGGTCGGCGAGCGTCTCGGCGCTGTGCCCGGCGGATTGTCGGCCGCGGCCAAACTCGCCGATGCGACCGGCGCCAAGCTCGCCTGGGTGCCGCGCCGGGCTGGCGAACGCGGCGCGCTGGAGGCCGGCGCGCTGCCCGGGTTGCTGCCCGGCGGTCGCCCGCTGAGCGACGAGACCGCCCGCGCGCAGATTTTGCAGGGCTGGCACGTCGACGAATTGCCGTCCACACCTGGGCGAGACGCCGATGCCATCCTGGCCGCCGCCAAGGACGGTTCGCTGGGCGCTCTGCTGGTCGGCGGCATCGAGCCAGACGACTTCGCCGACCCTGCCGCGGTGCTGTCCGCATTGGACGCCGCGGGATTCGTTGTGAGCCTGGAGTTGCGGCACAGCGCGGTCACCGAGCGCGCCGACGTCGTCTTCCCGATCGCCCCGGCGGCGGAAAAAGCCGGAACCTACGTCAACTGGGAAGGGCGGCACCGCAGCTTCTCCGGCGCGCTGCCGCCCACCGCCACCCCGGACCTTCGCGTGCTCGACACGCTGGCCGACGAAGTGGGCATCGACTTGGGATTCCCCACCGTCGAGGCCGCCCACGCGGAGTTGGTCGGGTTGGGCACCTGGGACGGCACGCCTGCCGCGACGCCGACCGTCGCCGCAGCGGCCGCGCCGAAGCCCGGCACCGGTGAGGCCGTGCTGGCGAGCTGGCGGATGCTGCTCGACGACGGGCTGCTGCAGAACGGCGAGCCGCACCTGGCCGGCACCGCGCGCACCCCGGTGGTGCGGTTGTCGGCAGCGACAGCCGAGGCGACCGGAGCCAACGAGGGCGACAACGTCACGGTCAGCACGTCGCACGGCGAGATCACGTTGCCGTTGGCGATCACCGAGATGCCCGACCACGTCGTCTGGCTGCCGCTGAACTCCCCGGGTTCGGCAGTGCACCGGCAACTGGGCGTCACGCCCGGCGCCGTGGTGAAGATTGGAGCCTCCAAGTGATTCCCGCCTTCGACGATGCAGAGCGAAGCGATGCTGAGGAGTGGCGCAAATGATTCCTGGCTTCGGGCACGACACCTGGTGGCTGATCCTGGCCAAGGCGCTGCTCGTCTTCGTGTTCCTGGTGCTGACGGTGCTGGTCGCGATCCTCGCCGAACGCAAGATCCTCGGCCGGATGCAGATGCGTTGGGGACCCAACCGGGTCGGCCCCCGCGGCTATCTGCAGAGCCTGGCCGACGGCATCAAGCTGGCGCTTAAGGAGCCGATCATCCCGTTCGGCGTCGAGAAGCCGATTTTCCTACTGGCACCGGCCATTTCGACAATCCCGGCGATCACCGCCTTCGCGTTCATCCCGTTCGGACCGCAGGTGTCGGTGTTCGGCCACTGGACGCCGCTACAAGTGACCGACCTGCCGGTGGCGGTGCTGTTCATTCTCGCGCTGTCGTCGATCGGCGTGTACGGCATCGTGCTCGCGGGATGGTCGTCGGGTTCGACCTATCCCCTGCTGGGCGGGGTGCGCTCGACCGCGCAGGTGATCTCCTACGAGGTCGCGATGGGGCTGTCGTTCGCGACGGTGTTTCTGTTCGCCGGAACGATGTCCACATCGCAGATCGTGACGGCCCAAAACCGGGTCTGGTACATCTTCCTGCTGCTGCCGTCGTTCTGCACATATCTGGTGTCCATGGTCGGCGAAACCAACCGGGCGCCGTTCGACCTGCCCGAAGCCGAAGGCGAACTGGTCGCCGGCTTCCACACCGAGTACTCGTCGCTGAGCTTCGCGATGTTCTTCCTCGCCGAATACATCAACATGACCACGGTTTCCGCGCTGGCCGCGACGCTGTTCATGGGTGGCTGGCACGCGCCGTGGCCGCTGAACATGTGGGACGGCGCGAACAGCGGATGGTGGCCGGTGCTGTGGTTCACCGCCAAGGTGTGGTTGTTCCTGTTCATCTACATCTGGTTGCGGGGTGTGCTGCCGCGACTGCGCTACGACCAGTTCATGGCGCTCGGCTGGAAAATCCTGATCCCGGTATCGCTGGTCTGGGCGCTGATCGCCGCCGCGATCCGCACCCTGCGTAACCAGGGGTATCCGCACTGGACGCCAGTGTTGGTCGGCACCAGCGTCGCCGTCACCGCCGTGCTCCTCTATCTGCTGCAGCGGCCGTTCAGCAACAGGCAGCTCCGCAAGAAGCGACGCCGCACGGAGTCGGCCGCGGCAGCACCGCTCGAGCCCGCGTTTCCCACGCCGCAGCTGCCTGGCAAAGCGCTGACACCGGCGACCAAGGAGGTGGCCAATGGCTAAATCTGACCGGCCTAAGTTCCTCAGTTCCCTCGCCGGATTCGGCGTGACGTTCGCGGCGATGTTCAAGCGCCCGATCACCGAGATGTATCCGGAGAACCCCGGCCCGGTAGCACCGCGCTACCACGGCCGTCATCAGTTGAACCGCTACGCCGACGGCTTGGAGAAGTGCATCGGCTGCGAGCTGTGCGCATGGTCCTGCCCGGCGGACGCGATCTACGTCGAAGGCGCCGACAACACCGACGAGGCCAGATATTCGCCGGGCGAACGCTACGGCCGCGTCTACCAGATCAACTATCTGCGCTGCATCGGATGCGGGCTGTGCGTCGAAGCCTGTCCGACCCGCGCGTTGACGATGACCAATCACTACGAGATGGCCGACGACAACCGTGCCGATCTGATCTACGAGAAGGTCAACCTGCTCGCTCCGATGCTGGAAGGCATGACCCCGGTACCGCACCCCAGGGCCGAAGGATCGACCGACGCGGACTACTACCGCGGCAACATCACCGCAGAAGGCCTTCGCCAACTGCCGATTTCGGACGTCTCGAAGTGACGACTCTGCTGGCCGCCGACGTGATCACCCGCACGTCCACCGGCGAGGCGGTGACCTTCTGGGTGCTGGGCATTCTGGCGGTGGTCGGAGCATTGGGCGTGGTGATGGCCGCCAACGCGGTCTACTGCGCCATGTCTCTGGCGTTGACGATGATCATCCTCGCGGTGTTCTACATGATCGAAGACGCCGTGTTCCTCGGCGTCGTGCAGATCGTGGTCTACACCGGCGCGGTGATGATGCTCTTCCTGTTCGTGCTGATGCTGATCGGCGTCGACTCGGCCGAGTCGCTGGTGGAAACCCTTCGCGGACAACGAGTTGCCGCGGTGATCGCCGGTGTCGGCTTCGGCATCGTGCTCATCGCCGGAATCGGCAACGTGGCCACTGGCGATCTGAACGGGCTGACCCGGGCCAACGCCGGCGGCAACGTCCAGGGGTTGGCGACGCTGATCTTCTCCCAGTACCTCTGGGCGTTCGAATTGACCAGCGCGCTGCTGATCACCGCGGCCATCGGGGCGATGATCCTCGCGCACCGGGAGCGGTTCGAACGTCGAAAGACGCAGCGCGAGTTGTCCATCGAACGGTTCCGGGCCGGCGGTCACCCGACGCCGCTGCCCGGTCCCGGCGTCTACGCACGGCACAACGCGGTCGACTCCGCCGCGCGGCTGCCGGACGGGTCGTACTCCCGGTTGTCGGTGCCCGCGGTCCTCGAAATCCGTACCTTCGACCCCCCGGACGTACCGGCCATCAAGGGTTCCAACGGTCAGAACGGTGCGTCATGAATCCGCAGAATTACCTGTATCTCTCGGCGCTGCTGTTCACCATCGGCGCTGCCGGTGTGCTGTTGCGGCGCAACGCGATCGTGATGTTCATGTGCGTCGAACTGATGCTCAACGCCGTCAACCTGGCCTTCGTCACCTTCTCCCGGCTGCACGGTCACCTCGACGGTCAGATGGTGGCCTTCTTCACGATGGTCGTCGCCGCCTGCGAGGTGGTGGTCGGGCTGGCCATCATCATGACGATTTTCCGTGCCCGCAAATCGGCTTCGGTCGACGACGCCAACCTGCTCAAGGGCTGAGGGGATGACACATTTGACTTGGCTGCTCGTCGCGCTGCCCGCGGCGGGTGCCGCGATCCTGCTGCTCGGCGGCAGGCGCACCGATCGCTGGGGACATCTGCTGGGTTGTCTGACGGCGCTGGCATCGTTCGGCGTGGGTGTGGCGCTGCTCAACGACATGCTCGGTCGGCATGGCGACGCCCGCTCGATCAACGCGACCTTGTTCTCCTGGGTTCCGGTCGGCGGCTTCCAGGTGGACTTCGGTCTGCAGGTCGACCAGTTGTCGATCTGCTTCGTGCTGTTGATCACCGGGGTCGGCTCGCTGATCCACATCTATTCGGTCGGCTACATGGCCGAAGATCCCGATCGCCGACGGTTTTTCGCCTACCTCAACCTGTTCCTCGCGGCGATGCTGCTGCTGGTGGTCGCCGACAACTACCTGGTCCTTTACTTCGGCTGGGAAGGCGTGGGCCTGGCGTCTTACCTGCTGATCGGGTTCTGGTACCACAAGCCGACCGCGGCCACCGCCGCGAAGAAGGCTTTCGTGATGAACCGGGTCGGCGACGCCGGCCTGGCGCTGGCGATCTTCGCGATCTTCGCCAACTTCGGCACGCTGAACTACTCTGCGGTGTTCGGCCTGGCCGCCGGCGCCAACCACGCCGCTCTCACCGCGATCGGCTTGCTGCTGCTGTCGGGTGCGTGCGCGAAATCCGCTCAGGTCCCGCTGCAGGCCTGGCTCGGTGACGCGATGGAAGGCCCCACTCCGGTGTCGGCCCTGATTCACGCGGCCACCATGGTGACCGCCGGGGTGTACCTCATCGTGCGGTCCAACCCGCTGTACAGCCTGTCCCCGGACGCCCGACTCGGCGTGATCATCGTCGGCACGGTGACGCTGCTGTTCGGTGCGATCATCGGCTGCGCCAAGGACGACATCAAGCGCGCGCTGGCGGCATCCACGATGAGCCAGATCGGCTACATGGTGCTGGCCGCCGGCCTGGGTCCGGCCGGCTACGCGTTCGCGATCCTGCATCTGCTGACGCACGGCTTCTTCAAAGCCGGACTGTTCCTCGGCTCCGGCTCGATCATTCACGCGATGCACGACGAGCAGGACATGCGCCACTACGGCGGGTTGCGTAAAGCACTGCCGATCACCTTCGCCACGTTCGGGCTCGGCTACCTGGCCATCATCGGCGTGCCGCCGTTCGCGGGCTACTTCTCCAAAGACGCGATCATCGAAGCCGCGCTGGGAACAGGCGGCGTCACCGGTTATGTGCTCGGCGGCGCCGCCCTGGTGGGCGCCGGGATCACCGCGTTCTACATGACTCGGGTGATGCTGATGACGTTCTTCGGCGAAAAGCGTTGGGCCGCCGACGCACATCCGCATGAGGCGCCCGCGTCGATGGCCTGGCCGATGATCATTCTCGCGTTCGGATCGGTGTTCGCCGGTGGGCTGCTGGGCTTCGGTGGCACGCTGCAGCACTGGCTGGAGCCGGTGACCACTTTCGAGGAGAGCTCGCACGCCGGGCCGAAGTGGGTGGTCAGCGCCGTCGCAGTCGGCGTCGTCGCCATCGGCTTCCTGATCGCGCTGTGGCGCTACCTCGGCCGGACGGTGCCCGAGACGGCCCCCGCCGATGTGTCGGTGCTGACCGTCGCCGCCCGCAGAGACCTCTACGGCGACGCGTTCAACGAGGAAGTGTTCATGCGGCCGGGTGCGCAACTCACGCACACGCTGGTGGAGTTCGATGACAAGGGCGTGGATGGTTCAGTCAACGCGTTGGCCGATCTGGTGAGCCGCACCTCTCAGTGGCTGCGCGGGTTCCAGACCGGATTCGCCCGCAACTATGCGTTGTCGATGTTGGCGGGAGCGGCACTGGTGGCCGTGGCGATTCTGGCGGTGCAACTGTGGACGTAATGAACGTGCCGTGGCTGACGGTCCTTTGGCTGTTGCCGTTGGTCGGCGCCGTCGTGATCATCTTGCTGCCGCCCGCGGCCGGCAAGCTCGCCCGGTGGCTCGGCCTGGCCGTGTCGGTGGCCGTGCTGGCACTGTCGATCGGCGTCGGGCTGGGTTTCAAGGCCGGCGGGCCGACCTACCAGTTCGTCGAATCCCACCGCTGGATACCGACATTCGGTGCCGGCTACACCCTCGGCGTCGACGGCATCGCGCTGGTGCTGGTGCTGCTGACCACGGTTCTGGTGCCGTTCCTGTTGCTGGCGGGCTGGAACGACGGCGGCGAGAAACCGCGCGGCACACAGGCTTACATCGCGCTGACGCTGACCATCGAGTCGATGGTGGTGATCTCGGTGGTGTCGCTGGACGTGCTGCTGTTCTACGTGTTCTTCGAAGCGATGCTCATCCCGATGTACTTCCTCATCGGCGGCTTCGGCAGCGGCGTCCAGCGCTCTCGCGCCGCGGTGAAGTTCTTGCTGTACAACCTCGTCGGCGGTCTGATCATGCTGGCCGCGGTGATCGGCCTGTACGTGGTGACCGCTGAGCACGGCACCGGGACATTCGATTTCCGGCAGATCGTCGCCGCCGTGACGACCGGTTCGCTGGGGACGTCGTCGGCCGTGGAGAAGGCGCTGTTCCTGGGCTTCATGTTCGCGTTCGCCATCAAGGCGCCACTGTGGCCGTTCCACCGCTGGCTGCCCGACGCGGCGGTGGAGTCGACCCCGGCGACCGCGGTGCTGATCACCGCGGTGATGGACAAGGTCGGCACGTTCGGCATGCTGCGCTACTGCTTGCAGTTGTTCCCCGACGCGTCAACGTATTTCCGCCCGCTCATCGTGGTCTTGGCGGTGATCGGGGTCATCTACGGCGCGATCGTGGCAATCGGACAGACCGACATCATGCGACTGATCGCCTACACGTCGATCTCGCACTTCGGCTTCATCATTCTCGGCATCTTCGTGATGACCACCCAGGGGCAGAGCGGGTCGACGCTGTACATGCTCAACCACGGCATATCGACCGCGGCGGTGTTCCTGATCGCCGGCTTCCTGATATCGCGGCGCGGCACTCGGTCGATCGCCGCGTACGGCGGCGTCCAGAAGGTGGCCCCCGTCCTGGCCGGGACGTTCCTGATCGCCGGTCTGGCCACCGTGTCATTGCCGGGCCTGGCGCCGTTCGTCAGCGAATTCCTGGTCCTGGTCGGCGCATACAACCGTTACTGGTTGGCGGCCGCCTTCGGCGTGACCGCGCTCGTGCTGTCCTCGATCTACATTCTCTGGCTCTACCAACGGCTGATGACCGGGCCCGTCGCCGAGGGCAACGAACGGATACGCGACCTGGTGCCACGCGAAATCTTCGTCGTCGCACCGTTGATCGCATTGCTGCTGGTGCTCGGGATCTATCCGAAGCCGGTGTTGGACATCATCAATCCCGCGGTGGGCAACACCATGACGACCATCGGCCAGCATGACCCTGCACCCATCGTGCGGCCTGGCACTGCGCACGTACCTGGGATGGCGGAAGGACCGCACCGATGACCTCGACTCCCATGCCCACTCCGAGCGTCGAATATGGGCTGCTGTCACCGATTTTCATCGTCTTCGGTATCGCCATCGCCGGTGTTCTGGTCGAGGCCTTCCTGCCCCGCCGCGTCCGCTACGGCACACAGGTTCTCCTCGCGCTCGGCGGTCTGATCGCCGCGTTCGTCGCGGTCGTCGTCGTCGGTCGGCAACTCGACCCCCCGGGCCGCAGCGCCGTGCTCAATGCGCTCGCGGTCGACGGCCCCGCCCTGGTCCTGCAGGGCGCCATCCTGTTGGTCGCGGTATTGGCCGTCCTCTTCTTCGCCGAGCGTTACCGAGGCGACAACCCGGCCGCGGGCCCGGGCGCCGCGACAGCGACTGTCCACGCCCCCGCGGGCCTGGACTCCTTCACGCCGCAAGCCTCCGCGGTGCCCGACAGCGCCGCCGAACACGAAGCGGAACGCGCCGGGGCGGCGCAGACCGAACTGTTCCCGCTGACGATGCTGGCTGTCGGCGGCATGCTGGTGTTCCCGGCCGCCAACGACCTGTTGACCATGTTCGTGGCGCTGGAAGTGCTGTCGCTGCCGCTGTATCTGCTGTGCGGGCTGGCCCGTCATCGCCGCCTGCTATCCCAGGAAGCGGCGGTGAAATACTTCCTGCTGGGCGCGTTCTCGTCAGCGTTCTTCCTGTACGGCGTTGCGCTGCTCTACGGCGCCACCGACACATTGTCATTGCCCGCCATCGCCGACGCGCTAGCCGGCCAACAGAAACATTCGACGGCGTTGCTCGGCATTGCGCTGTTGTCGGTCGGGCTGCTGTTCAAGGTCGGCGCCGTTCCGTTCCATTCGTGGATTCCCGACGTCTACCAAGGTGCGCCGACTCCGATCACCGGGTTCATGGCCGCAGCCACCAAAGTGGCCGCGTTCGGCGCGCTGCTGCGAGTGTTCTACGTGGCGCTGCCGCCGCTGCAAGACCAATGGCGACCAGTGTTGTGGGCCATCGCGATCCTGACCATGGCGGTCGGCACCGTCACGGCGGTGACCCAGACCGACGTCAAGCGGATGCTGGCCTACTCGTCGATCGCGCACGTCGGTTTCATCCTCACCGGTGTGATCGCGGACAACTCGATCGGTCTCGCGGCGACGATGTTCTACCTCATCGCCTACAGCTTCAGCACTGTGGGAGCGTTCGCGGTCGTGAGCCTGATCCGTGACGCCCACGGTGACGAGGACGCCACCCTGGCGCACTGGGCCGGGTTGGGGCAGCGCTATCCCGTTGTCGGCCTGCTCTTTTCGATGTTCCTGCTGGCGTTCGCCGGTATTCCGCTGACCAGCGGGTTCATCAGCAAGCTCGCGGTGTTCCAGGCAGCGGCCAGCGGCGGGGCGGTGCCGCTGGTCATCATCGGTGTGATGGCCAGCGCGGTCGCCGCCTACTTCTACGTCCGGGTGATCGTGCTGATGTTCTTCACCGAAGCGCATGCCGAGCCGGTACACGTTGTGATGCCGAGCTTCTGGAGTAAGGCGGCCATCGCCGCGTGCGCGATCGTCACCATCGGCTTGGGTGTGTTCCCCCAGCCGCTGCTCGATCTCGTTCGGCAGGCCTCGCAGTTCATCTCGTGACCGACGCGTTGGTTCTCAGCGACGACACCGGCGCGGTCCGGGTGTTGACCATGAATCGACCCGCGGCACGAAATGCGTTGAGCCCCGAGCTCATCGAGACGCTCTACGCGGCGTTGCGGGAATCGGACGACGACCCGTCGGTGCGGGTTGTGGTGCTCACCGGAGCCGACCCGGCATTCTGCGCGGGCGTCGACCTCAAAGCGGCGCAGCGACTCGGCTCGGTGTACTTCGAGCAGTTCCAGCGGCAGAGTTGCATCCGCCAGACCGCACTGATGCACAAGCCGATCATCGGCGCCGTCAACGGCGCGGTGTTCACCGGTGGCTTGGAGATGGCGCTGGGCTGCGACTTCCTCATCGCTTCCGAGCGTGCGGTTTTCGCCGACACACACGCCCGGGTCGGAATCCTGCCGGGCGGCGGGATGACGGCGCGGCTGCCGCAGGTGGTCGGCGCGGCGATGGCACGTCGACTGTCGATGACCGGCGAGGTGGTCGACGCCGCCCGCGCCGAGCGCATCGGGCTGGTCACCGAAGTCGTGCCGCACGACCGACTGCTGCCACGGGCGGTCGAGTTGGCCGGGCAGATCGCCGAAGTGCCCGCGCCGATCATGGCCGGCCTCAAGGACATCTACGTCACCGGGGTGGCGACAACCACCGACGCGGCGCTGGCTGCCGAACAGGCGATCGCCGGTGCCCAGACGCTGGACCAGGCCGGTCTCAAAGATCGCTTCGCGGAGGTCACCGAGCGCAACCGCAGCCAGATTCCGCCGCAGCGTTAGCTGGTCAACAGCGGACTGTAGTCGGTCGGCGGGTCGACGAGATTCATTGACCGGTACAGCTTTTCGGCCATCGCCGGACTGCTTTCAGCGGCGGACAGCATTGCCTCGCGGAAGTCCAGCAGCTCTTTCGACGGCGCGTGCTCCGGGTTGCCGTCGTCCATGTAGCGGTCGTTGAATTGGTTGGACGCCCACAGCGGGCCGATCTGCTCGGCAGCCAGCGCGAAGAACCGTCGGCTCAGGTCGCCGTCGGCCTCGGCCAGCGCGTCGTGCAATGCTCTCGCCTCGAGCGCGGCGACGGTCATGCCTTGCCCGTAGATCGGGTTGGTGCTGCAGATCGCGTCGCCGAACACCAGAAAGCCCGCGGGGAACCGGTCTACCTTGTCGTACCGCCGCCAGGTCGCCCCTGGGTAGCGAAAGACCGAAATCTCACTGATGGTCTCGCCTCGCTTGAGCGCCCGCAGCAGCGCGGGAGGTGCGAATTGCGTTGCCATCCGGATCATTCCGGTCAGGTCCTCGGGTGGCTCGTTATCCGCGACGCGGGTCAGCGTGAAGATCCAGGTGTCGTGCTCGTACATCGAAAACGCGCCGCCGGTAGGCTTTTTCGGCTCCGGGACGACGAAGGTCATCTTCTCCTTGATGATGCCTTCGGGGATGCGCATCAGCAGGCTGGCGTAGTTGGCGCTCGTCGTGGAACGCTCGACGACCGGTCGTTGGTAGCCCAGGTCCTCCAGAAAGGCCGGGGTACGGCCGCCGCGCCCCATCGCGTCGACCACCAGGTCGGCGTCCAGTCGCTGCTCGACACCGGTCTCGCGGTTGACGATACGGGCGCCGGTCACCCGTTGCGGTGTCGGCGCGATCGGTTCGACGACGTCGTGGCCGTCGAGGATCTCCACGTTGTCGATGGCGCTGACTCGCCGCCGGACCTCGGCCTCCAGCAATGGACGGCTCAGCAGGTGCAACGTCACCGCCGACGGATCACTGAATTTGCCCGCTCGGCTCAGCTCGTGGCCGGCCACCCGGATCGACACCCGGGACAGGTCACCGTCGTCGCAGACGGCCGCGCCCGCGGCGACGAGGTCGTCGTGGATGCCGGGGAACAGTCGCCTCAGCTCCTGGGCGCCGCGGCTCCACAGCACGTGGAAGTGCCGGCCTTGCGGAACTCCGCGACGCTGCTCGCCGGCGTCGGTCAGCGTGTCCCGCTCGACGACAGTCACCCCGTCGTAGAAATCACCGAGCACCCGCGCGGCGAGCAGTCCACCCATGCCCGCGCCGCAGACGACAGCTCGCGCCCCCAGCTTGCTCACCCGCACCCCCCGGCCGACAACCCCTATGCGGGCCTACCGTACAGACATACCTCCGCAATACGGCCGGAACCCGCGATGCGAAAACGGCGGTCGACCAACGTGGTTCAGGCGGCTATACCGCCGCGACGCCCAACTCCCCCAACGCGGCCGCCGCGAGTTCGGGGCGCAGGAAACTGAGCTCCTCGAGTTCTTCTTCGGCGCGGCGCTCAACTAGCAACGGCAGAAATTCGCGTACCCGGCAACTCTGAAATTGCGAATACGCGTGCTGCACGACGGCGGCAATGTGATCGACGGGAAGCGCGGCGTGCTTATTCGCGAGGCGACGTTGCACCCCATGAAGCAACACCCGCTCTTCTTGCGGCATCCCGATATTGTGGCCGCCAGCCCGATGCTGGTCAAGGCGCTTTGGTCACCCGATTACCGAGGCATTCGCCACGATGAGAATTCTTTTCAACTCGCCGCGCCCGAGGTACAGTCCGGCCCGATAACGTTCGCCAGCAAACTGCTAACCGTCTTCGTCCCGCAGGAACGGGCGGGTGGCCAGCAGGTAAATAGCAAACACAGCCAACGGCGCCAGCAGTGGCAACCACGGCAGCTGCAGCGGGAACGCCGTCGCGACCACGCCGACAAGCGTGAAGCCGACGGCCGACACCATGGTTGCTCCGCTGACGGAATTCAGGCCGACAGAGCCGGCGGCCGCGTGCCGCAGCACCAGGTACACGGCCGCGAACAACCCGGACATCCCGACCAGGGCGGCGTCCGGGCTCGACAGCGCGATCACCGCGACGGTGAGCAGCACCGCCAGCGTGGCGACCGGGCGAAGTACGACGGCGACCACGACAGCGGCCCCGGCCGAGACCGCCGCGACGCCGGGCGGTCCGTGGGTTCCGGTTCCCACGACGGCGACCATCGCCAGACCCGATGCCACTGCCAGCAGGTGCGCCGTCATCGCCCGATTCATGACCGCCGTCCTGCCGGCAGTCGCCGGTGATCGGGCACCGCCCGCATCGACTGGTCCAGCGTGCGGTCGGCCTGCCACGCCACCACGTCGACGCCGACGGTGCCCATGTCCCGGTACATCGCCGAGCGCTGCAACGTCCACATCCGGTCCACCAGCGGATCCTGAGCGGCCCGGAAAGGCGATCCCTGCAGCACGTCGACGGCCACCACGACGTGGCCCCGTCTGCGCAACTCGATGAGCGCCAGTGCGAACTCGGTATCGAGCAGCGTGGAGAATCCCACCACGATCGCGCCTGGTGGCATTGCCGCGCGCGGCGCCAATGTCCCAGTGGTGCTTTCGAATTCATCGCCGGCACCGAGAACCGCATCGAGCACCCGGTAGAACTGGCGCTGGCCGATGTCGGGGCCCAGCCAGCGCGGCCTTCGGCCACCGAGCGCGACGATGCCGGCCCGGTCACCGTTGCGCAGCGCGGTCTGCACGACTTGCGCAGCACCCCGGACAATCCGCTCGGTCGCATCGGTCGCCGGACCGGCCGGCTGCGGATAGCCGTCGATCAGCACGACGACGTCGGCGGACCGGTCGGTCAGCCGCTGAGTCACATGCAGGCGGCCGCGGCGGGCGCTCACCGGCCAGTTGACGGCGCGTAACTGATCGCCGGGGACGTAAGCACGGATGTCGGCGTATTCGACGCCGCTGCCGATGTGCCGGGTCAAGTGGGTGCCCAGCCGGTCGAGCAGTTCCGTCGGCGGCAGCATCGTCGCCTGCGGCGGCGTCAGCGGGAAGACTGTCACATCGGTCACATCGACGGCGCCCTTCCCGACCAGCAACCCGCCATACGCGACGGCCTCGACCGTGGCCCGAAGCGGATAGCGGCCCCAGCGTTCGGCGCTGGTCACGACGGTCTGCCGTCCCCGCGACGTGCGTTCCACGACCTCAAGAGTCATCCCGTCAGGGGCCGAGGCCGTCAGTTTTACTGCGACGCCGAATGTTTCGGTGTCAGCCCACACGATCAGCCGGATCTGTTCGGATTCGAAGCAACGCTGCGAACCGGGTTCGGCATGCGCCGTGACCGTGGGCAGCGGCCGCTGCCAGCTCACCGAACACAGCACGCCGAGCAGCGGCGCGGCGAACGCGATCAGCTGCCAACGCGAACCGATCAACGCTGCGGCCAGCGCGAGTGCCGCGCAGGTCGCGATCGCCCGCGTCAAACTCGATGCGCGCCAATGCAGTTGAACATCCCGGGTTTCGATCACGGGACCTACTGCGGGCCACCGCGCGCTCGGGGCACCGGCAGCCGGCGCAGCAAGTCCTCGACGATGTCCGAGCCCTGGATCTTGCGGACCCACATCTCCGGCCGCAGCGTGATCCGATGCGCGACGGCGGGCGTGGCCAGCGCCTTGATGTCTTCGGGTATCACGTAGTCGCGGCCGAGCAACAGGGCGTGCGCACGCGCGAGCTGAACCAGGTCGAGTTCCGCCCGCGGGCTCGCGCCGACCGCCACCTGCGGATGGTGTCGGGTCGCGGCGGCCAGCGACACCACGTAGTGCAAGACGTCCTCGTGCACGCTGACCTGCTCGACGGCCTCGCGCATGGCCAGCAGATCGTGGGCGTCGACGACCTGATTGACCGTCGGCTCAGCCGATCCGCGATCGAGCCGGCGGCGCAGCATCGATGCCTCGTCGGCCTCCGACAGATAACGCAATTCGAGGCGCACCGCGAACCGATCCAGCTGAGCCTCCGGCAGCGGATAGGTGCCTTCGTACTCGATCGGGTTGTCGGTGGCCAACACGATGAACGGCTGCGGCAGCCGGTGCGTCGCGCCGTCGATGCTGACCTGCCCCTCGGCCATCGCCTCCAGCAGTGCCGCTTGGGTTTTGGGCGGCGTGCGGTTGATTTCGTCGGCCATCAGCAGGTTGGTGAAGATCGGGCCGGGGCGGAAGTCGAAGCGACCCGACTGCATGTCGTAGATCGTCGACCCGAGCAGATCGGCCGGCAGCAAATCGGGCGTGAACTGCACCCGGGTGAAGCCCAGTCCGAGCGCCGCGGCGAAGGATCGTGCGATCAGCGTCTTACCGAGGCCGGGCAGATCTTCGATCAGGACATGCCCGCGCGCGAGCACCGTGGTCAAGATCAGCGTGAGTGCGGACCGCTTACCCACCACGGCGTGCTCGATCTCGTCGAGCACCGCCATCGCGCGAGCCGTCGTCGTCGCCGCCGTCTCTGTCATCCTCGACCCATATCCGCGTTCATACCCGCCCCCCCCGTCATACCTGCTCCAACCGCTCGAGAATTTCCTGCAGAGTCGCCCGGCCCGGTCCGGGTTCGCGCGCACCGGTCTGCGCGACGTTGTTCGGGTTCACCCACGCCCACAGTTCCGCGCCGAAAAGCGTTCGGCCGGTTGCATCGAAGGCCGTCGGGTCTTTGGTCTGCTTCTGTCCGGTCGCGATCGCGAACCGTCGCGCCAGCATCGGGCGCAGGTGCCGGTCCCAGTCCGCCCGGGTGGATTCGGACCGGTGGATCAGCGTCTGCGTGCGAGACAGCCAGCCCCGCAGCGATTCCTCCAGCGCATTCTCCGACGGGGGCGGCGGAGGGTCGTCGTCGGCGCCGAGCACCTGACGGACGTTGACCAAGGCGAACAGGGCCGCGGCGCCGGCCGCCCACAGCACGAACCGGCGATCGTGCAACGACAACGCGGCCAGCTCCGCGCTCAAGACAATCGAGACGCCCAGTGCGACAATCTTTTTCATACCGAACTCCGCAGCTCGGCCAGAACCAGCCGTAACACCCGCAGCGCACTCGTCCGATGCGACTCGTCCATCACGTGCGGACTGAACCTGGCCTCTTCGAACAAGTTCACCAGCTCGACGGCGGTGTCGATGTGCAACGCACGGTGTTCGACGGCGCGGGCCAAAACCTCTGTCGGAGTATCGAAGTCCTGCGGAACGGCGCCGGGGAAATACGATAACTGGCGTTCCATCGCCGCGTAGCACGCGATGATGGCCTCTCGCGGTTCGTGATCGGTGTCTTCGATTTCGGCCAGCCCGCTCTCGGCCGCCCGCACCAGAGCCGGGGCCGCAACCGCGGGCTCTGGCAGGCCCGGTGTTTCAGTCGAGTCGACGGCCGGCCGGCCGCGCCGACGCCGACGCCGACGAACATTGGCGATCGCGCCCACGATGATCATCGCGAACATCACCGCGGTGCTGACGATCAGCAAGTGCAGCACGTTCCGATCTGGGCCCGCGTCTGGCGCTTCGGGTCGTCGTGGCGCGTTGGCAGCAGCACTGGGTGCGGCCGACTGCGGCGCGGACTGCGGCTGACCGGCCCCGTGCGGCACGAAGAATCGCGACAGCAGCCACACCAGCACCAGCCAAGTCACCAGCACCGCCGCACCGATCAACAGCACCCGCCACCGCGGCCGGCCGCGCCCGTCGGAAAACCTCTCCGACAGAGCACTGGCGGTGCTCGGCAATCGGCGCGGGTCGCGCAGGCGGGCGATGAGCGCGACCGCCACGATCCCCATTGACACGGCGAGCAGAGCCACGACGTAGACCAGCGACGCGCCGCTGTCCGGTGGACGCTGGTCGCCGCGGTCGGCGCCGGGAAGGTACCCGCGCAACGCGGCGGCGATGGCGATCAGCAGCACGATCACGGCGACCACGCGGCCGGTCGCCCTGTCAAACCTCGGCACACCACTCGTCAAGTACTCATCGTGGCACGGAGTCGACGCGGACGGCCAGCGATCGGCGCAGTTCAGCGGCGCTCGGCGAGCTCGGCCAGCCGATCCAGCGATGCCTGCAGCTTTTCGGGCGTCGTGGCACGGGCACGCTCGAGTCGGTGCGGATCGGTCAACCGCGACCAGTCGTAGGTGTGGGTCACCCGCGTGCGGGTGTCGTCCAGCGGCTCGAGCTCCCATCGCCACAGCTGGCCGAACGGCCGTTCGCCTGCGATCGACGGCGTCCACGCGATGCGACGGGCTTCGGTGAACTCGACGACGTAATTAGCCCGGACGCCGCCGTTGGTCAAGGTCGTCGTGAAGATGTCGCCGAGGCGGCGAACCCGTTGCCCGGCTTCGGCGTTCGCGAGATTGTCGTTACCATCCCAACGCGGCTGGTGTGCGGGGTCGGCGATCAACTCGAAGATCTCGGCTGCGCCGGCGGCGATATCGCGACTCGCACTCACCACCCGCGGGACTTCAGTGTCAGACATCAAGCCCGACGATAGTCCGACACGTAGGACGGTAGCGGCACGGACGGGTCCAGATCGTCGGCGGGGACCGGGGTGCCGGCGTGGACCGTGAGCGGTATGACCCCGGCCCAGTACGGCAGCGCGAGGTCATCGGCGTCGTCGACCGGGCCACCGGTGCGCACCTTCGCCGACACCTCGACGAGGTCGAGTGCGAGCACAGCGGTCGCCGCGAGTTCGCGGGCGTTGGGTGGCCGGCTGTCGGCGGACCGGCCCGGCGCGACGTGATCGACCACGGCGGCCAACGCGCGCAGTTTCTCGTCGGGGTCGGTCACCAGACGTGCGTTGCCCATGGCGACGACCGACCGGTACTCCAGCGAGTGGTGCATCGCCGACCGTGCCAGCACCACGCCGTCGACCAGCGTGACGGTGACGCAGACGGGCAGGCCGTCGGGCGATCCCGCAACGGTCAGCATCGGTCCGCTGCCGGTGGATCCGTGCAGGTAGAGAATCTCGCCGAGGCGCGCGTGCAGGGTGGGCAACACCACCTGCCGGCCACCGTTGACGTAGCCGACGTGGCAGGTCAGCGCCTCGTCGAGAATGCCGTGCACCGTCTCGCGGTCGTAGCGGGCACGTTCGCGATACCTGGTCGGTGTTGTCCGCGCTGTGCGCGTATATGACTCCACCGTTGCCTCCCATTTTGTTCTAGTACATAATATGTTCTGTGCCAGAACAATACACGATTCGCGGTACGGGCGCGGGGGCGATCGCGTCCGACGTCGAACACGCGGTCTCCACCGGCGCCCTGACACCCGGTGCCGAGCTGCCGCCGATCCGCGAGCTGGCCGGCCGGCTCGGCGTCAACGCCAACACGGTGGCCGCCGCCTATCGCCTGCTGCGCGAACGCGGCGCCGTCGAGACCGCCGGACGGCGTGGCACCCGGGTGCGCGACCGGCCGGCGACCACGCCGCGTTCACTGCGCGGCGTCGCCGTCCCGCCGGGCGTGCGCGACCTGTCCACCGGCAACCCGGATCCCGGCCTGCTGCCGATCGCGCACGTCAGTTTGCGGCCAGTCCTGTACGGCGAACCGGCGGTCTCGCCGGAATTGGCGCACTACGCCCAGTCGACGCTGACCGGCGATGGCGTACCGGGCGACCACATCGCGGTGACCGCCGGAGCGCTCGACGGCATCGAGCGGGTGCTCGCCGCCCATCTGCGCCCCGGGGACCGCGTGGCGGTCGAAGATCCGGGGTGGGCCAATCTTCTCGATCTGCTTGCTGCGCTGGGATTTTCGGCCGAGCCGATCGGCGTCGACGACGACGGTCCATTGGTCGCCGACGTCGCTCGTGCGCTGCGTCGCGGTGTGCGCGCGGTGGTGGTGACCAGTCGCGCCCAGAATCCGACCGGTGCGGCGGTATCGGCTGTACGGGCAAAAGAGTTGCGCGCGTTGCTTGTTGAGCATGACGACGTGCTGCTCATCGAGGACGACCATTGCGCGGGAATCGCCGGCGCGCCGCTGCACCCGCTGGCCGGGGCGACCCGACACTGGGCGTTCGTCCGGTCGGCGGCCAAGGCCTACGGGCCCGACCTGAGGCTGGCACTGCTTGCCGGCGACCGGCGCACGGTCGAGCGGGTGCAGGGACGGTTGCGGTTGGGACCGGGCTGGATCAGTCATCTGCTGCAGGACCTCGCCGTCGGTCTGTGGCGCGACGAGGCCGCCACCCGGTTGGTGCAGAAGGCCGAAACCGTCTACGCCCGAAACCGTTCGGCGTTGCAGACGGCGTTGGCCGACCGCGGTGTGGCGTCGAGCGGCCGATCGGGTCTCAACGTCTGGATTCCGGTGCCGGACGAGACCGTGGCGATCACCCGGTTGCTCAGCGCGGGTTGGGCCGCGGCGCCGGGCACGCGATTCAGGGTCGGGTCACCGCCGGGAATCCGGGTCACTGTATCGGGACTAGCTGCCGACGAGGTCGACTCGCTCGCCGATGCGGTGGCGGACGCCGTGCAAGCCGTTGGACGGGCAAGCGTGTGATCGGCGATCGGTGGAATGTATCGGACGACGAGGTCGCCCGCCACTACCCGTGCGACGACTTCGTCACCGCACCGACTCTGCAGGCGTGGCGCGGGGTCACGGTGTTCGCTACGCCAGAGACGCTGTGGCCGTGGGTAAGTCAGATCAGGCTGGCCCCGTATTCCTACGACTGGATCGACAACCTCGGCCGCCGGTCGCCGCGGCGACTGATGGGTCTGCCCGAGCCGGTCGTCGGCGAGCATTTCTCTACCGCCGCAACCCGGCCCTTCGGGCGGATTCACGCCGTCGAGCGGCCTAACCATCTCACTGGCGAGATCATGGGCGCATACATCTCGTATGTCCTTGAGCCGCAGGGGCAGTCGACTCGGCTGCTGATGAAGCTCGTCAGCGGCACGAGCCGCTGGGCGGCGCCCTGGCTTTCGGTCGGGGACCTCGTCATGGCGCGCCGGCAACTGCTCAACCTGAAAGCTCTCGCGGAACGCCGATAGTTATCCACAGTTGGCAGTTGATCCACAGGCTGCGGTCGGTGTGATCCGCTCACGGTGGAATTGTCGGGTTGATTCATAACCTCGAGATATGAGTCCAACGGTCTGCAGCGAGCGGATCACCGCCGCTCTCGACGCGATCGATGCTGCTCACGACGTGCTGCGTTCGACACCATCGGATCTGGTGGGCAATAGGTTTCGGGCCGACATCGCCGAGCGGCTCGAAACCCAGGAGCGCGTCAACCGCGGGTTGATGTATCGAGTGTTCGCCGAGCACACCGAGCGACCGCTCTACCTGGGCCGACAGAAGCGCGTGGCCACCGCCGATCAACGATTGATCTGCTACGCCCGCGACCGCGGCTGCACGCGGCCGAACTGCCTGGTATCCGGCTACCGCTGCGAGGTGCACCATTCGCCGGACTGGGGGCTCGGCGGTCGGACCGACGCCGATTCGCTGTTCCTCGCCTGCGGCCCCAACCACGGGATGGCAAGCCGCGGCGAACTACGCACCGAGGTAGTCGACGGCCGACTGGGGTGGACCGACGGCACCGGCCCGCCAGAGATCAACCATGCCCACAATCCCGACGAACTGCTGCGCGGCGACCCGGACCCGCCGGAAGTGGCGGCCTAGGCTTCGAACCTGCGGAAGCTGCCGTCTAGCACCTGCCGGTGCCCGATCGTCCGCCCGGTCACCACCGTGGGATCCACCAACGCCAACTCGACGGCGGCCTCGGCGAACTCCTCCGGGGTCGACACTTCCGCGAAATCGCGGGCGTAATACGAAAGGCCAGGCGTCATGATCGCTTTCGACGGCGACAGCGCGTTGACCGCGACATTGTGGTTGGTCAGATCGTAGGCGGCGCACCAGGTCAGGTGTTCCAGCGCGGCCTTGGACCCGCCATAGCCCGGCAACACGCCGGCACCGCGGTCGGGGTAGGGGCCGTCGCCGGGCAGCCGCGATGCGACTGAGCTGATGTTGATGATCGAACCGCCGTGGGCGGCGATCATGTCCGGGCTGACCAACTGGATCAGCTCGTAGACGGCGAACACCGCGATCTCGAAATGCCGCCGATATGCGCTCAGCGGCGTCCCCAGCAGCGGCGGCCAGTCCGGCTTGATTCCACCGTGCTGAACCTTCGCCGACTTGGGTCGTGCTGAGTCGCCGGCTTTCGGTGGGCGACCGGGCGCGGTAAAGGCCGCGTTGTTGATCAGAATCGTGATGGGGCCCAGCGCATCTCGCGCCTCGTCGACGAGCCGGGCAATGTCGTCCCGGTCGAGCAGGTCGGCCCTGATGGCCACCGCGCGTCCACCCGCCGCTTCGATATCCGCGACGGTCTCGGTGATGGTACCGGGAAGCCTTTCGTCCCAAACGTTTTCGGTTCGCCCGACGACCGCGACGGAAGCGCCTTCTGCTGCCAGCGCCAGTGCGATCGCCCGGCCCAATCCGCGGCTGGCGCCGGTGACGATCGCGGCGCGGCCGTCCAGTCGTCCCGTCACCGGGCCGACCCTACATCTCGGGTGACACCGTGCACGAGGATGGCCGTGGCCTGATCCACCCAGGTGTCGTCGAGCGGTTCGTCTGGACTCAACAGCAGCCGCAGCAGCGTCGCCCCGCCGATCAGCTCGATCAACCGAGTCGGGTCGACGTCCGGGTGGACCTCACCGCGATCCACCGCTTCGGTCAGCCGATCCTGCACGGCCGTGAACAGCCCCGCGAAGCGGGACATCACCCGGGTGTTGAGCTCGGCGTCGGCGCTCATGTCGGCGACCAACCCGGGCAGCGCGGCGCGGACCACCGGGGTGGTAAACACATCACGGGCCGCGGCGATCATCGCCCGCAGGTCAGCGGCCATGCCGCGAGCCGGGCCGACCAACGCCGTCGGGGCGACCGGGAACGCCGCCTCGTGCACCAACTCCGCCTTGCTCGACCATCGCCGATACAGCGCTGTTTTCGTCGTACCGGCCCGCTCGGCTACGGCCGCCAATGTCAGATTCGAATAGCCAATTTGCACAAGCAGATCCGCGGTCGCCGCCAATATGGCAGCGTCGATACGCGGATCCCGGGGCCGTCCGGCGCCCGAGACCTTGTCAACCGCGGATGGGTCTGCTTTCATAACGCTACCCACCGTATCGTAATTGCCTGCCTCAACGAAGAGGGCACCTCATGCCAAATGAACCTGTTCTCGATCAAGTCGATCGACTCCAGCGCTCCAGCCGCGACAAGTCGACATTACCGGCGGTGATGTCGCGATGGATGTCGACGGTGCTGCCCGGCGGCGCCACACCGGACATCACCGTGGAGAGCGGGATCGACTCCACCGGCATGTCGTCGGAGACCATCATCTTGACCGCCCGCTGGGAGCAGGACGGCAAGCCTGTCACGCAGAAGCTGGTCGCCCGGGTGGCGCCGACTGCTGAGGACGTGCAGGTGTTCCCGACGTATCGGCTCGACCACCAATTCGACGTGATCCGCAAGGTCGGCGAACTGACCGACGTCCCGGTCCCCCGGGTGCGCTGGCTGGAGAACACCGGCGAGGTGCTGGGCACACCGTTCTTCTTGATGGACTACGTCGACGGCGAAGTGCCGCCCGACGTCATGCCCTACACCTTCGGCGGCAACTGGTTCGCCGACGCGCCCGCCGAACGCCAGCGTGAACTGCAGGACGCCACGGTATCGGTGTTGGCATCGCTGCACTCAATCCCGAACGCCGAGAAGACGTTTGGATTTCTCGCCGACGGCCAATCGGACGACTCGGCTCTGCGCAGGCATGTCAACTGGGTGAAGTCCTGGTACGACTTCGCGGTGCCCGACATCGGCCGGTCGCCGTTGCTGGAGCGCACCTTCGACTGGCTGGAAGACCACTGGCCGAAGGAAGCCGCCGCCGCCGCACCGGTACTGCTCTGGGGCGACGCCCGGGTGGGCAACGTGTTGTACCGCGACTTCCGCCCGGTGGCCGTACTGGACTGGGAGATGGTGACGCTGGGTCCGCGCGAGCTGGACGTCGCATGGATGATCTTTGCGCACATGGTCTTTCAGGAGCTGGCCGGCCTGGCGACACTGCCCGGCCTGCCCGATGTGATGCGCGAAGACGACGTCCGCGCCACTTACAAGCGGCTCACCGGCGTCGACATCGGCGACCTGCATTGGTTCTACGTCTACTCCGGCGTGATGTGGGCCTGTGTGTTCATGCGCACCGGCGCGCGACGCGTGCACTTCGGCGAGACCGAGAAGCCCGACGACGTCGAATCGCTGTTCTACCACTCTGGACTGATGAGACGTCTTATCGGAGAGGACCGCTAATGCCCCGATCACTTGGACCGCTCGACGAATTCCCGGTACATCAAGTCCCCCAACCGATCGCATGGCCGGGCTCCTCCGACCGCAACTTCTACGATCGGTCCTACTTCAACGCCCACGACCGCACCGGTGACATCTTCGTCATCAGCGGCATCGGCTACTACCCCAACCTCGGGGTGAAAGACGCGTTCCTGCTCATCAGGCGTGGCGACACCCAGACCGCGGTGCACCTCTCGGATGCCATCGACCAGGATCGGCTCAACCAGAACGTCAACGGCTATCGCGTCGAGGTGATCGACCCGCTGCACAAGCTGCGCATCACGCTTGACGAAACCGAAGGCATCTCAGCCGATCTCACCTGGCAAGGCCTGTTCGACGTCGTCCAGGAACAGCCGCACCTGATGCGCTCCGGCAACCGGGTGACTCTCGACGCGCAGCGTTTCGCGCAGCTCGGTAGCTGGAGTGGCCGGATCATCGTGGACGGCAAGGAAATTGCCGTCGACCCCGCAACCTGGATCGGCAGCCGCGATCGGTCCTGGGGCATCCGGCCGATCGGTGAGCCCGAGCCGGCGGGCCGGCCCGCAGACCCGCCGTTCGAGGGCATGTGGTGGCTGTATGTGCCGATCGCGTTCGACGACTTCGCGGTCGTGCTGATCATCCAGGAAGAGCCCAACGGCTTCCGCTCGCTGAACGACTGCACCCGGATTTGGCGCGACGGCCGCGTCGAACAGCTGGGCTGGCCGCGGGTGAAGATTCACTACCGCTCCGGCACCCGCATCCCGACCGGCGCGACGATCGACGCCGCCGCTCCCGACGGCACGCCCGTCCATTTCCACGTCGAATCCAAGCTGCCGGTGCCCATCCACGTCGGTGGCGGCTACGGCGGCGACTCGGACTGGCTGCACGGCATGTGGAAGGGCGAGAAGTTCGTAGAGCGGTTGACCTACGACATGACCGATCCGGCGATCATCGGGCGCTCCGGTTTCGGGGTCATCGACCACGTCGGACGGGCGGTGTGCCGCGACGGCGACGGCGCCCCGGTCGAGGGCTGGGGTCTCTACGAGCACGGTGCGCTGGGCCGGCACGACCCGTCAGGCTTCACAGATTGGCTAACCGTTGCGCCTTAACGTAATTCGTCGACGATCGCAGCCAGCGTCTCCAGGCTGAGCGGCGCCGCCTGGTACAGACACACGGTGTCGGCGATGCCGTCTACACGGTCGCGGATGTGCCGTGCGACGTCGGCCGGGGTGCCGCACGCGGCGATGGTGTGCAGGATCTCGTCGGTGATGAGCCCGCCCATGTCGTCCCAGCGGCCCTGCTTGGACAGCGCGTTCAGTTCCGGCTGCAGATCCTGCCAGCCGTGCGCGGCCAGCACCGGCCGGTAGGCAGGCGTCGATCCGTAGAACGCCAGCAGCGCACGCGTCCGCGCGTCGGCCTGCTCGCGTTCGGCGTCGGTTTCACCCGCCGACACGATGATCTCGGGCAGCACCGTGAAGCCGTCGCGGCCCGCGGCGCCGAGCCGCACCATTGGCATGGTGTGCTCGTGCAGAAATCGCTTGCTGCCGAACGGCATCACCAGCAAACCGTCGGCGTGCTCGGCGACGGCCCGGGTCAGCCGCGGTCCCAGCGCGCCGACGTAGATCGGCGGCGGCCCATACGGATTGGGGCCGGGGTTGAACGTCGGCGTCATCAGGGTGTGCCGGTAGTAGTCGCCGCGAAAATCCAGCCGGTCACCGGTGTTCCACGCCGCGAAGATCGCCCGAAGCGCCGCGATCAGTTCGGTCATCCGGGCCACCGGCTTGTCGAACTGCGCGCCGAACCGCTTTTCGATCTGGGTGCGGATCTGGGTTCCGAGGCCGAGGATGAATCGGCCCGAACTCAGCAGCTGATGGTCATTGGCCTGGTGCGCCAGATGAATCGGGTTGCGCGGAAACGCGATTGCGACGTTCGTCATCAGATTCAGGTCTGGGACGGTGGCCGCCAACGTCAGCGGCGCGAACACGTCGTGCGGGCCCTCGAAGGTGGCGACGCCGCTGGCGCCGGCGTCGCGCAATTCCCGGGCACGCTCGGCTGCGTCGTTCAGCCCGTAGAGAGCAGTGAAGACTTTCACCGGTGAATCACATCACGCAGCACCCATGATGTTGACTAAGGGGCATGGCCGACCCGACCTGGACCGCCGATGTCGTCGTGGTGGGAGCCGGCTTCGCCGGCCTCGCCGCAGCCCGCGAGCTGACCCGGCTCGGTCACGACGTGCTAGTGCTCGAGGGCCGCGACCGGGTCGGTGGACGCTCGTACACCAGCCACGTCGCCGGCATCCCGGTTGACATGGGTGGCACGTTCGTCGGCCCGACGCAGGACGCCGTGCTCAAGTTCGCCCACGATCTGGGCGTCTCGACCGAGCCGACGTACCACGACGGAGCCAACCTGATCCGGTGGCGCGGCGCCGTCCGCTCGTACAGCGGGACGATCCCGCGGCTGTCGCTGGGCGGCCTGATCGATCTCGCCCGCGTGCGCTGGCAATTCGCGCGTATCGCCAAGACGATCTCGCTGAGCGAGCCCTGGACCGCCCGTCGCGCCGCCCGGCTCGACGGCCAGTCGCTGGGGGCCTGGCTGCGATCGGTGCACGCGGGTTCCACCGCACGCGATCTGCTGGCGATCATGACGCGGGTGACCTGGGGGTGCGAACCCGACGATGTGTCGATGCTGCACGCCGCCCGCTACGTGCGCGCAGCCGGCGGCCTGGACCGGATGCTCGACGTCGAAAACGGCGCCCAGCAGGACCGTTTCCCGTCCGGCACGCAACACGTCGCCGACACGGCAGCCGCCGAACTCGGCAGCCGGCTGGTGTTGCAGGCGCCGGTCAAACACATCGACCACCGCCACGACGGGGTGCGCGTCACCACCGAAAAGGGCTGTGCCGATGCCCGATTCGCCGTCCTCGCCATTCCGCCGGAGCATCGGGGCTCCATCGAGTTCGCTCCACCGCTGCCCGTCGAGCATCAAGAGCTCGTCGCCCACTGGCCGCAGGGCCGACTCAGCAAGGCCTACGCCGCTTACGCGACTCCGTTCTGGCGCGAGCACGGTTATTCCGGTGAGGCGTTGTCCGACGAGGGCCCGGTGTTCATCACCTTCGACGTCAGCCCGCAGCCCGACGGGCCGGGTGTGCTGCTGGGCTTCGTCGACGCCCGCACATTCGACGGGCTACCGGCCGACCAACGCAAACAGCGGGCGCTGGAGTGCTTCGCGTCGTTGTTCGGCGACGAGGCCCGCACACCGCTCGACTACATCGACCAGCGCTGGGGCGCAGAGCAATTCGCGGCGGGCGGCCCGACAGCCGCAGTGCCGCCGGGATCGTGGACGCGCTATGGACCGTGGCTACGGCGCCCAGTCGGCCCGATCCACTGGGCCGGCACCGAGACCGCTGACGAATGGACCGGATTCCTCGATGGGGCGGTGCGCAGCGGGCAGCGGGCAGCCGCCGAAGTCCACGCAAGGCTGTGAGCGCCGCTCCTCCTCATCGCTTCGCTCTGCATCGTCGCGGCGCGGCTTATAGGGCGCGGCGCAGGCTGACCGATCCGGCCAGCGCGTGCAGTTCACGGTTGACCTCGGTCGGGCGTTCCAGCATCGAGCAGTGCCCGCCGGGCAACACGACAAGCCCCGCCGGGTTCGGCAGGGCGGCGGCGATCCGCTGGGACTGGATCAGCGGCGTCAGCCGGTCGCGTTCGCTGCCGATCACCAGCGTCGGAACGGTCAGCCCGGTCAGGTTGATGTGCCTGCGGCCCATCGTGTCGACGAGCGCCTTTCCGCAGCCGCCACGGCCGGCCGGTGAGGTGGCGGTGAAGAGCTCGTTGATCAGCGCCGCGACGCTGTGGTGGGCCTCAGATCCGACCGCGAGCATCGAGATCATCTCCCGGCTCACTCGCCGCACCATCGGCGGCACCGCGAACGACCCGAAGGTTCCCACCAGCGCCCGTCCACCCAGTACCCGCGCGGCCGCGAGGGGCGCCGGCACCGGAAGCAACCGCACCTCACGCAGCAGGTCACCGGTGGTCGTGTTGATCAATGCGACCGCATCGGCACGCGCCGGGACCTTGTGGCGGTATCGGTCCGACCAGGCGGCGATGGCCATTCCGCCCATCGAATGCCCCGCGATGACGGCGCGTTCGCCGGGCGCGAGTGTCGCCTCCAGCACCGCGTCGACGTCAGCCGCGAGGTGACTCAGGCTGTAGCCCCCGCGCCGGGGGATACCGCTGCGGCCGTGACCCCGGTGGTCGAAGGCGATCACCCGGTAGTCCTGCGCCAACTCGGCAATCTGGTACGTCCACGCCCTAATCGCGCAGGTGATGCCGTGTGCCAGGACGATCGGATAGCCGTCTTCGCGCCCGAACACCTCGGTGTGCAGGCGGGTTCCGTCCGTGGAGCGAACCTCGATGGTACGGCTGGGCGGCAAGGCCACGGGTAAGTCGCTCCGCCCGCGGGTCGATTGCGGAGAAGTCATGGCCGCCCCCTTTGATGCGGCGCCGATGCCGCGTTCGGTGAGTGTATCGGGCTTCATTACCCAGAAAGTCGAAAAAATATCCGTGGCGACATTTTTTGCCTGCGCAACGGGCCTGTACAGCAGAGATGCCGATTCGAAAGTTCGCCGCCCGGCGCAGCCATAGACTGGCGACGGATCAGCGAAATTCGGCGAAAACCAGCTAAGAAGGAGCGGAGCAACCATGTCGACCATCGAAGTGGCTGCACAGACGCAGACACCGTTCGGACAGGGCTCGCACGACAGCTTCGAGAGTGATGTAGCCGCCACTCAGCAATACTTCGACACTCCGCGCTTCGACGGAATCACCCGCCTGTACTCCGCGCGCCAGGTCGCGGAACAACGCGGCACCATCCCGGCCGACTACATCACTGCGCGCAAGGCGGCCGAAGCGTTCTACCCGCGGCTACGTGAGCTTTTCGCGCAAAAGAAGAGCATCACCACCTTCGGCCCGTATTCGCCCGGGCAGGCGGTGACCATGAAGCGGATGGGCATCGAGGGCATCTACCTCGGCGGGTGGGCCACCTCGGCGAAAGGCTCCATCAGCGAAGACCCAGGACCCGACCTGGCCAGCTATCCGCTCAGCCAGGTACCCGACGAAGCCGCCGGCCTGGTCCGCGCGCTGCTGACCGCCGACCGCAACCAGCAATACCTCCGGCTGCGGATGAGCGAGGAGCAGCGCGAGCGGACTCCGGCGACGGATTACCGGCCGTTCATCATCGCCGACGCCGACACCGGTCACGGCGGAGATCCGCACGTGCGCAACCTGATCAAGCGCTTCGTCGAAGCCGGGGTGCCCGGATACCACATCGAGGACCAGCGCCCCGGGACCAAGAAGTGTGGCCACCAGGGCGGCAAGGTTCTCGTGCCGTCGGATGAGCAGATCAAGCGGCTCAACACCGCGCGGTTCCAGCTCGACATCATGCGGGTGCCGGGCATCATCGTCGCCCGCACCGATGCCGAAGCGGCCAACCTGCTCGACAGCCGCGCCGACGAGCGTGACCAGCCGTTCCTGCTCGGCACCACCAACCTGAAGATCCCGTCGTACAAGTCCTGTTTCCTCGCGATGGTGCGGCGCTTCTACAACGCCGGCTTCCACGAACTCAACGGTCACCTGCTCTACGCGCTACCCGACGGCGAGTACGCCGTCGCCGATGCCTGGTTGGAGCGGCACGGCATCGCGGAACTGATCGCAAGCGCGGCCGCGTCGCCGGACCACGCCCAGGGGTCGATCGATGCCCTCTTTGACGAGATCGAGTCGAAGTTCGTCGACGCCTGGCAGAACGACGCCGGGCTGATGACCTACGGCGAAGCCGTCGCGGAGCTGCTCGAATTCGCCGAGGGCGAGGGCGAATCGCGCGACATGACGGTGGCCGAATGGCGGAAGTTCGCGCAGCGGGCGCCGTTGTACACCGCGCGCGAAAAGGCCCGCCAGCTGAGCGCCGCCCCCGACTGGGACTGCGAGCTGGCCAAGACGCCGGAGGGCTACTACCAGATTCGCGGCGGCATTCCATACGCGATCGCCAAGTCACTGGCCGCGGCACCGTTCGCCGACCTGCTCTGGATGGAAACCAAGACAGCCGATCTCGTCGACGCCCGCGAATTCGCCGACGCGATTCACGCCGAGTTCCCCGACCAGATGCTGGCCTACAACCTCTCGCCGTCGTTCAACTGGGACACCACCGGCATGACCGACGACGAAATGCGGGCATTCCCAGAAGAACTCGGCAAGATGGGCTTCGTCTTCAACTTCATCACCTACGGCGGACACCAGATCGACGGTGTCGCCTCCGAGGAGTTCGCCACCAACCTGCGTCAGGACGGCATGCTGGCGTTGGCGCGGCTGCAGCGCAAGATGCGCCTGGTCGAATCGCCTTACCGCACACCGCAAACCCTGGTCGGTGGGCCGCGCAGCGACGCCGCCCTGGCGGCGTCCTCCGGCCGCACGGCGACCACCAAGGCGATGGGCGCGGGTTCGACCCAGCATCAGCACCTGGTGCAGACCGAGGTGCCCAAGAAGCTGCTCGAGGAGTGGCTGGCGCTCTGGGGCGACCACTACCAGATCGGCGAGAAGCTGTCGGTGCAGCTACGCCCGCGGCGGGCCGGGTCCGACGTGCTCGAACTCGGGATCTACGGTGGCGGCGACGAGCCGCTGGCCAACGTGGTCGTCGACCCGATCAAGGACCGGCACGGTCGCAACATCCTGACGGTGCGTGACCAGAACACCTTCGCCGAGAAGATGCGGCAGAAGAGGCTGATGGACGTCATCCACCTGTGGCTGATTCACCGGTTCAAGCCGGAGATCGTGTACTACGTGACGCCGACCGAGGACAACATCTATCAGACCGAGAAGATGAAGTCGCACGGCATCTTCAGCAACGTGTACCAGGAAGTCGGCGAGATCATCGTCGCCGACGTGAACCAGCCGCGCATCGACGAGCTACTCGGCTCCGACCGCGCTGCGTTGAAGAAGCTGATCGCCAAAGAGGACTAGCCGACAAGCTCGGGATGGCACTTTGCCGCCATGCGGCGAAGTCCGTCCTGCCAGTCAACCGTGCCGGCGCCCACCAGCTCGTGCATCCGTGACACGTCAGTCGGGTTGCCGCGCAACGCCTGTGGGCTGGTTTCGAAGACGGGTTCCTTGCCGACCAGGGAGCCGAGGTAATGGCACCAGTCCTGCAGGCTCACGGTTTGGTCGCCGCACCAGTTGACGGTGACGGCGGGCACCGACGCGGCTTCGAGCAGCTTCGGAATCGTGGCGATGATGTCGTCTTCGTGAATTGGGTTGTAGCGGGCCGCATCTCCGGCGGGCACCGGAATCGGGATGCCGGCCAGCATCATCTCCATGTGGTAGAACGGCCAGCCGCCGTTGTCGCCGTAGGGGACGTTGAGCCGGGCGATGATCGTCGGCAGATCGAGCACGCGGGCCATCGTGCGGGCGACGACTTCGCCGGCGATCTTGGAGATCGAATAGGTCGGGAACAGCGGCTTGTGGTTGTCGCCCAGGGCGGCGCGCTCACTGCGTGGTTCGTCGTCGGGTGGGTCGTAGACCGCGGCAGATGAGCAGTGCAGGAACGCTTTTGCGGTGCGGCAGTGCGCCATCAACAGGCCGACCGACTCCGCATTGGCGCCGAGGTCCTTGTCCCAGTCGCCGCTCTTGGCCACCGCAAGGTTGAGCACGTAGTCAAAATCAGAGGGCAATCGGTCAAAGTCGCCGGCGGCCAGGTTGACCGTCTCGCAGTGAATGCCCGCTTTTTCCAGGACTTCGCGGGCCGCCGGGTTGGTGAACCGGGCGATGCCCCACACCTCGTTGTCGGCCGCCAGGGCCTGGGCGATGGGACTGGCTACTTGTCCGGTCGGACCGGTGATCAGGATCTTGGCGCCTCGCATCAGCCGATCGTATGCCCAGGAATTCTCGGCCACGGCGGAACAAGAACGTACACCGATCGGTTTACAAGCGATGAGAACGCCGTTGTCACTGCTAAGGAGTCTTGATATGTCCACTGTCCTGGTAACCGGAGCGGGTCGCGGAATCGGCCGCGCCATCACCGAAGAGTTCATCCGCCGAGGCCATCGGGTCATCGGCACCGCACGTGACCCGCGATCACTCGACGGCCTGGACCTCGCCCAGCGTCTGGCCCTCGACGTCACCGACGACGCCAGCGTGGCCGCGGCGTTCGCGGCCGCCGGAGACGTCGACATCGTCGTCGTCAATCCCGCCGACATCTTCTATGCCGCCGTCGAGGCCATTCCGCTGGACGAACTGCAGCGCATCTTTAACCTCAACACCGTCGGTGCGCTGCGCGTCGCGCAAGCCGCGCTACCGGGCATGCGGGCCCGCGGCGAGGGCAAGTTGCTGTTCATGTCGAGCGTCCTCGGCCGGGTCGTACTGCCGACCGGGGCGGCCTACGCATCGACCAAGTGGGCGCTGGAGGCGCTGGTCGAAGCCCTGGCGATCGAGGTGGCGCCGTTCGGCGTCCAGGCCACGCTGCTGGAGCCCGGAGCGGTGAGTTCCGGCGCGCTCGACAACGTCAAGAGCTACACGCTGCCTGACGATCCGTACGCCGGCTTGGCAGGCGACGAGGAAGTGCGCCGCGCGATCATCACCCCGGAACAGGTGGCAACCGAGATCGCTGACGCCGCCGAAAAGCCACAGCTGCCGCTGCGGCTGCCGATCGGTGACCCCGCCCGCGCGTTGCTGGCCGCCCGCCGGGCGGCTCCGGACGACGTGCCGTTCGCCTAGGGGCGCTTAGGGCCGCATCTCGTAGGCGCCGTCGTAAGCCCTGATCTGCTCCCACACCCGGTCGAAGCGGTGCGCATCCGATATCGGTTTGCGCACCGCTTTGATCGCCCAGTCTTGCTGCGCCGCGGTGGAACTCGGCTTTCCGTGTAGGGCGACGGCGTAGCCGGAGAAGTCGCGGATCTGGACGGCGAAGATCTGGTCCAGCAGGTCGGGGTCCAACCCGATCAGGTCGGCTTGCTCCAGAATCAGCTGGCCGTAGACGATCAGCGTGAACAGGTGGCCGACGACGAGCAGGAAGTCGAGGTCTTTCATCTGCTCGGGGTCGGGCGCGGCGGTGGCCAGCAGTTCTTTGAGTGCACCGGCCTGCTCGTAGAACACCGCGACATTCGGCACGCTGGTGTGCTTTTCGTATACCGCGGCCCAGTCGGCGAATTGCACCTTGGAGGCGCCGCGCGCCGGACCCTGGGCCCAGAAGAACACGTCGTCGGCCGGGTCGTTGCGGGTGCCGATCTCGGGATACGTCGCGGGATTGAACATGTAGTTTGGCATGAACTTCAGGATCTGCGCGACGTTGACGTGCACGGTGCCTTCCAGCCGCGGCAGGGCTCCGATCAGCCGGGCCACTTCGCTGAAGTAGGTGTTCTTCTCGAAACCCTTGGCGGCCAGCACATCCCATAGCAGCGTGACGACGGCTTCACCTTCCGAGGTGACTTTGGACTTCGTCACCGGATTGAACAGCAGATAGCGCCTATCGTCGAGGCTTGCGCTGCGGAAGTAGTCGATCGCCCGGTCGCTGAACAGTTTCATCGCGATCAACCTTGCGTAGGCCTCGACGAAACTGGCTCGCACGTGCGGGAAGTCGGTGACCGGGTTGCCGTACAGGATGCGGTTGTTGGCGTGGGTGATCGCTTCGTAGAAAGCGTGCTCGCACATCCCGATCGAGCCCGAGCACAGGTTGAACTTGCCGACGTTGACCGTGTTCAGCGCGGCCGAGAACGCTTCTGGCCCGGTGCACAGGATGTCCTCTTCGTGCACCGGATAGTCGTTGAGTCGGAAGTTGCTGACGAACATCTGACCGTGCACCACGTTGCCGATCAGTTCGTAGTTCTCGTGCCCGCTGTCGGCGACAAACCACACATAACCGTCCGCGCCATCGACGTCGGTGCGACGGGAGAACACCGACACCATGCCGGCGACGTTGCCGTTGCCGATGTAGTACTTCTCCCCCGACGCCCGGAATACGACACCCTCGTCGTCGTCGTCGCGTGCGGGCGTGAGCAGCAGGTCGGTGTTGTAGATGTCGGCGCCGTGCTCGCGTTCGGAGAGCGCGAACGCCATCACGCCGCCCGCCTCGAGTTGGGCGGCTGCGCGTTCCTTGGCCTTGATGTTGTCGCTCTGCCAGATCGGCCCGAGTCCCAGGATGGTGACCTGCTCGGCGTACCAGTAGGACAGGCCGTAGAAGCCGAAGATCTCGCTGAGCGCGGCGTTACGCGAGGTGTCCCATCGCTTGTTCGGGTCGCCCGCGCTGTACTCGGACGGGGTGAGGAAGGTCGCGAAGATCTTTTCCTGCTTGATGAAGTCGAGGAAGTCCGACACCCAGGCCGCTTCGAGGTCGTCGCGCAGCAGTTTGGCCTTGCCGCGGGCTTCGAACCAGTCGATCACCGCCCGCAGTTGACGTCGGGTTTCGGGGTCGAAGTGCGACGGGTCGTAGGCATTCGGATCGAAGAGCAGTCCCATGGCGGTCGAATCTAGCGGTGTGGGTCTCGAGAAGCTAACGATTCGGCGATAGCGCGGCGTGGGTGCGGGTTCTCGCTGGTTGCTCGTGTTGTCGTGAGAACTTATGTCCTCTTACCTGCCTTGCACCCGACGTCTTGCCGTCGTTGCGGCGGCGTGCTGGACGCTGTTCGCGATCGGCACGCCCGCGGCCTCCGCCGACCCGTCCACCGATGCGCTGGGTTTCGTCGATTCCAGCGCGCGCTGCGCGGCACCGAACACGGCCGTGGCATTCGGCAGCACGGCGAATTCGCGGGTGGCGATCTGCAAGAGTCCGGCCGGCCAGTACGGCTACCACGGGGTGCGGGTCAGCGACGGCGCCAAGTTGATCGCGTTGGCCACGGCGTCGCCCGACGGGAGCTTCGTCGCCAAGCAGGACGGCGTCACCTACACGGTGACGTCGAGCGCGCTGGTGGTCAGCGACGCCAGCGGGGTGATCCGCAGCGAGCCGATGGTGTCGTATCACGGACCGAAGACCACACCGGCCGCGGCCGGGTCGCCGACAACCCCGGCGGCGGCACCGGCAGCGCCTCAAACGTCGACGGCACCGGCTAAACCGCTACCGCCACCCCTGCCCGCCGAAGTCGGCGGAAAACGTTAGGGTGCAGCCGAAATCGATTGGCTGACGGTGTAACTGTCGATCCCCTCGGTCCCGAGCTCACGGCCGTAGCCGCTGTTCTTGACGCCGCCGAACGGCGCCGCGGGATCCATGATGTAGCCCTGGTTGATGCCGAACGTCCCCGACCGGACCTGGGCCGCCACCGCGTATCCACGGTCGACGTCGGCGGTGAACACCGAGCCGGCCAACCCGTACTCGGAGTCGTTGGCGATCCGGATCGCCTCGTCCTCGTCGCGGTAAGGGATCACGGTCAGCACCGGGCCGAAGATCTCTTCGCGGGCTATCCGCATGTCGTTGCGGGCGTCGCTGAACAGCGTCGGCTTGACGTACCAGCCGGAGTCCAGCCCGTCGGGCATCTCGCTGCCGCCGACGACCAGCCGCGCGCCCTCGCTCTTGCCCGCTTCGATGTAGCCGCGGACCCGCTCCTGCTGGCGCTGGGCTACCAGCGGGCCGATCGCGGTGCCGGGATCGGCGGGGTCGCCGACCGGCATCGCCGCCATCGTCGCCGCCAGCGCGTCGACGAACTCGGCTTCGCGATCCGCCGGCACCAGGATCCGGCTCAACGCGTTGCATACCTGTCCGCTGTTGGCCAGGCTGGCCATCTGCACGCCGCTGGCCACCGCCGAGGGGTCGGCGTCGTCGAGCACGATGGCCGCGGATTTGCCGCCGAGCTCGAGGCTGACCTGCTTGAGCCCCGCGGCGCAGGCCAACGCGACCTTGCGCCCGGCCGCCGTGGATCCGGTGAAGGAGACCTTGTCCACACCGTCGTGACCGACCAACGCCTCGCCGACCTCGACGCCGCCGGGCACCACGTTGAACACGCCGGGTGGCAGGTCCGCCTCGGCGACCAGCTCGGCCAGCAGCAGCGCGTCGAGCACCGACTCGGGTGCGGGTTTGAGCACCACCGAACACCCGGCCAGCAGTGCGGGTATGACCTTGGTGACGGTCAGGAATTGCGGCATGTTCCACGGCACCACTGCGGCGACGACACCGACGGGTTGCTTGTTGATCCGAATGTCGTTGCCGTACAGGCCTGGACGGTCATGCTGCCACTGGTAGGTCGCCGCCATCCCGCAGAACGCCGACATCATCATGAGTGGCAGTCCGGCCTGGGCCCGCTTCGCGAACGAGATCGGCGCCCCGATCTCGGCGGAGATGAGCGCGGCCATGTCGGCCCGACGCTCCTTGTAGATGCCGGCCAATCGGGTGATCGCCTCGATCCGTTCGGCCGGCTGCATCCGCGGCCACGGCCCGGCGTCGAACGCCGCTCGTGCCGCCTGCACCGCGCGGTCGACATCGGCCGGGCCGGCGCAGGCCGCGTGACCGATCACCGCCTCGCTGTGCGGTGACACCACGCTGATGGCGGCATCAGTGTCGGGGGCGTCCCATTTGCCGTCGATGAAGATCTGATCCCGTTGGTACATCTCAACCTTTCAGGTGTTGCGACCGCCGTTGACGCCCAGGATCTGCCCGGTGATGTAGCTGGCCTCGTCGGATACGAAAAACGAACAGGCGGCCGCGATGTCTTCCGGTCGGCCCACCCGGCGCACCGGCGTCCGATTGATGTGATCTTCCACGGTCCCGCCGAGCAGATGCCGGCTTTCGGCACTGCGCAGCATCGGCGTGTCCACGAACCCCGGCGGCACGGCGTTCACGGTGATCCCGGCCGGACCGTATTCCAGGGCCAGCGATTTGGTGAGGCCGTTCACCGCCGACTTCGCGGCGACGTAGTGCGCCATGAACGGCTGACCGGAGTGCGTGCTCGACGACGAGATGTTGACGATGCGACCCCACCCGGCTTCGACCATGTCCGGCAACACCGCCTGGATGGTGTGGAAGACGCCGTTGAGGTTGACGTCGATCACCTTGGACCATTCCGGGAAGGACATCTTCGAGAACTTCTGGAAGCCCTCCACCCCGGCCGCGTTGACCAGCACCAGGATCGGGCCGAACTGCTCACGGATCGCCGCGACGGCGTTGTCCACCTGCGCGCGATCGGTGACATCGGCGATGTGGCCGAATCCGTCGTCGGTGGGCGACAGGTCGATGACAGCAACCTGGAGTCCGTCCTTGCGCAATCGTTCGGCGACCGCGCGACCAATACCTGATGCGCCGCCGGTGACCACCGCCGTCTTCAAACCCGGACCCACTTTCCTGAGCGACTGCCCAAACTCCACATGCCTATCACCCCGTGTCGATTATGGTCAAGCCCATGGACAGGCCCCCGTTCCGCTTCGCCGTGCAGGCGACCAACGCCGCCGGCGCACGCGAATGGCGCGACACCGTCCGCAAAGTCGAAGACTTCGGGTACTCAACGCTTTTCCTCGCAGACCACTATCTGGGACCCGGTCCGGCGCAGAAGCGTGCGCGCACACCCCGGCAAGATCTCGCGCCGATCGCGGCGATGGCAGCTGCGGCGGCGGTGAGCGAGACGCTGCGCATCGGGTGCCGGGTCTTCTGCGTCGACTACCACGTGCCCGCGGTACTGGCCAAGGAAGCGGCGACCCTGGATCTGCTGTCGGACGGCCGACTGGAGATGGGCATCGGCGCGGGTTGGAGCGAAACCGAGTACAACGCAATGGGGCTCGAGTTCGACCGGCCCGGCCGTCGGATCACCAAGCTCGCCGAGGTGGTGTCGCTGATCAGAAAGCACTGCGAAGGGGAACAATTGGATTGTTCCGGCGACTTCGTGCATGTGCGCGGCTACGCGGGCCGTCCCCGCCCGGTGCAACACCCGCATCCACCGATCATGATCGGCGGCGGCGGACCGCGGATGTTGACCTTCGCCGGACGCGAGGCCGACATCGTCAGCATGTCCAGCGTGCCGTTCGTCGCGCGTGACGCCGACGGGCGCGATCCGACGGCGGTCGCACAGCGCCGAATCAGGGTGGTGCAGGCCGCCGCCGGCGAGCGTTACGCCCGCCTCGACGTCGAGAGTTCGCCCTACTTCACGGCGATCACCGACGACCCCGAGCCCGCACTGGCCGCCGCCGCCAAGGCGACGGGAATCACCGCCGACGTGCTGCGCGACCATCCCAACGTATTGATCGGCTCGCTGGAAGCTGTTGCGGAGACACTGTATTCACGCCGAGGCTCGCTCGGCGTCAACTACGTCACGGTGCAGCAGGACCAGATCGAGACGTTCGCACCGCTGGTCGCGCGGTTAGCCGGCCGGTAACCCTTGACTATTGGGCGATCGCTCAAATAGTGTCAGCTCCACCATCACCACTGGGGAGACAGCTCAATGGCAAAGCGGACCAGATTCAGCGAGTACCAGAACAGCTACGCCAACTACAAGTTCGAGCTCACCGACGATGGAATCCTGTTCATGCAGTGCCACACCAACGGTGACAGCCTGGTGTGGAGCTGGAAGGCGCACGACGAGATGTCCGACGCATTCGCCGACATCGCCGGGGACCGCGAGATCAAGGTGCTCATCCACACCGGCACGGGTGAAAACTACAACGCCAACTGGGGACGCCTGCCCAACGGCGAACCGCCCGAGCACCCCATCTATCAGGCCATGCCAGACGACCGCGGGACGCACAAGCTAGACGAGAAGGCTTGGTACGCGCGCCATCTCATCTTTAACGTGCTCGACGTCGACGTGCCGATGATCAGCGCGGTCAACGGCCCGTGCAACATGCACTCCGAGGTGCCGATCATGGGCGACATCGTGCTGGCCTCAGAAGACGCCTACTTCCAGGACGCCTCGCACTTCCCCCGCGGGCAGGTGCCCGGCGACGGTCAGCACGTGATCTGGAGTGTGCTCGCCGGGCACAACCGCGCGCGCTACTTCCTACTCACGGGTCAAAAGCTCAGTGCGCAAGAAGCAAAGGAGTGGGGCGTGGTCAACGAGGTGCTGCCCAAGGACCGATTGCTCGACCGCGCCTGGGAGCACGCACGCGAGCTGATCAAGCGACCACCGCTGACACTGCGGTACACGCGGCAGCTGTTCACCAACCCGCTCAAGCGGGCCTTCGTCAACGAGCTCGGCCACGGCCTGGGCCGCGAGACCTACGCCCAGCGTGTGTTTTTCCCGTTCGGTGGCGAAATGGCACCGCTGGACCGGGCCTGGGACGACGAGCCTTGGAGTACCCCGCGTAACGGGGCGCCCGCACAGGAAGGAGCCCACTCGTGACCAGCATCCAGCAACGGCTGTCCACCGGGCGGGGGAAGTTCACCACCGACTACCCGGAATTGGGGACAGCTCCGGTCAACTACGAGGACTCCATTTCACCGGAGTTCTTCGCCGCCGAGCGCGAAGCGTTGTTCAAGCGAAACTGGTTGTGCGTCGGACGGATCGAGCGACTCCCCCGCAAGGGCTCGTATTTCACCCGCGACCTGCCCGGCCGGCTGGCCTCGATCGTGATCGCGCGCGACGTCGACGACACCGTGCATGCGTTCCACAACGTATGCGCCCACCGCGGCAACAAGGTTGTCTGGCAGGAACACCCGGGCGAAGAGTCATCGGGAAACTGCCGCGCGTTCGCCTGCAAATACCACGGCTGGCGATATGGGTTGGACGGCAAGGTCAACCACATCACCAACGAGGGTGAGTTCTTCAACCTGGACAAGAGCACGTTACGGATGCCGCCGGTGCACTGCGAAGTGTGGGCGGGCTTCATCTTCATCAACCTGGCCGACGATCCGGCACCGCTGCGCGAATTCCTCGGCGACGGCCTGCTGCCCATCGAGGGCTATCCCTTTGAGAAGATGACCCAGCATTACGGCTTCTCAACCCGGATCAACGGCAACTGGAAGCTGGCCGTCGACTCGGTGTGCGAGTGGTATCACCCGCCGTACGTGCACGGCCGGTTCATCGATCCGGACGTGTCGAAAGCCGAGATGATGGTGCCGCCGGTCGACTCCTACCACTATGAGTTGTTCCGGCCGCACATGCTGACCTCGGTTCCCGGGCCACCACCATTGCCACCCCGCGAACCCGGCACCGCCGGCCCCGCCCGCCAGGACCAGCGCTGGGTCTACAAGCTGTTCCGCGCAGGCCTTTTCGGCCCGGACGATGTGCCGGACTTGGACCTTTCGGGCCCGCGGTCAGATTTTCTCAACCGCGGCAACATCGCCTCGTGGGGCAACGACCAGTTCTGGTTGTTCCCGAACATCTCCATCCAGATCTGGGCCCGCGGCTACTACATCACCTACACGTATTGGCCAGAGACGGTCGACTCGCACATCTACGAGATCGACTTGTACTTTGTGCCGCCGGCAAACGCGGCCGATCGCCTCGCGCAGGAATTGGTGGTGGACAGCACCATCGAGTTCGCCATGCAAGACGTGAACACCATCGAGGCCACCCATTCGGCATTGAAGACCCGCGCGCAGAACACGTTCCACCTCAGCGATCAGGAGTTGCTGATTCGTCAGTTCCACACCGTGGTTCGCGACACCGTCGGCGCCTATCAGTCCGCAAAGGAGTCCTGATGTCAGATTCGACTCTGCCGCAGCCCTTCTCCGACCTCGAATCCTTCGTCTCGGACTGGGCTTTGCCGACGCGTGCGCAGCGCTACGAGGCAAGGCTGTCGAAGCCGTTCGACGAACTGGTCGCTTTTTACGACGCGGTGGCGCCGCGGGCCGAGGACGCGATCGCCTACCTCAACGGGCTCGACATCGACGACTTGCCGGACGACGCGACACGGCTGTTGCATTTGCTGTACTCGATGATTCTGGTCTCCTACGCCGTCAACGTGTTCAAGCAGAATCGGATCCCGGATTCCGGCGCTGCGTTCTTCGAGATGGTCGCCGAGCCCGCGGTGTGATAGGACCATGCAGGTGACCGCATCCGCGCGCCCGAAGGCCCGCGACTCCACCACGCGCGACATGCTGATCGCGGCGACGACTCAGATCATGGTCGAAGAGGGCTACGCCGCTGCCACCTCACGTCGCGTCGCGGCTCAGGCCGGCGTGAAACCGGCTCTCGTGCATTACTACTTCCCCACGATGGACGATCTGTATCTGGCGGTCTTCCGCATCGGCGCCACGGTTTATCTGGATCGGCAACAGAAGGCGCTGGCCTCCGACCGTCCGCTGCACGCGTTCTGGGAGACTCTGATCGCGCCCAAGGACACCCGACTGTTGCTGGAGTTCATGGGGCTTGCCAACCACCGCAAGGAGATCCGAGCGGAGATCGCCGCCTGGTCCGAGCGCTGGCGCGAACAGCAGATCACCGCACTGAACTTCATCGTCCGCGAACACGACATCGACACCGACGAATTCCCGCCCGCCGCACTGGCGGTCGTCATCGCCGCGATCGGCCGCACCCTTATTCTCGAACAAGGGCTCGGCACCGTCGGCGGTCACGACGAAGCGATCGCGCTGGTGCACCGAATGCTCGACCGGTTCGAGATGCCGCAACCGAAAGCGCGTCGGGGCGCCCAGTCGCGTTAAAGACGGCCGTCCCCACCGGTCACTCGCCTCCCCGCAGAGCAGAGAGTGTCTTTTTGCCCACCTCATAGCGACAAACGGGACGATCTTCCCGCGAAGCAGCGCGTCGTGCAATGGTTGTCGCTGGGAGGCGGGCAGAAAGCCCATACCGGAGGATCCGTGGCGCGTGGGATCTTGGAACCACGCTCCCCTAAGGCAAGGTGATTCGCAACCGCTCCCAGCCACGGACGGTGGACGTCGACGCGAGTTGCGCTGTGTCGTAGTCGATTCCCCACTCTGGCCAGCGGTTGAGAATCTCGTCCAGCGCGACGCGGCCTTCCAGCCGGGCGAGGTTGGCGCCGAGGCAATAGTGCACGCCCTTGCCGAAAGTGATGTGCGAGATGTTGTCGCGGTGGATGTTGAAGCTGTCCGGGTCGGTGTAGCGCCGCGGGTCGCGGTTGGCCGCGCCGAACAACAGCAACATGGCGCTGCCCGCCGGGACCGTCGTGCCGTAACACTCGAAATCCTTTGCCATCCAACGGGCGACGTGCGGCCCAGTGGGCTCGAAGCGCAGAGTCTCGTCGACCGTCCGATTCAGCAGCGATCGATCCTGCTCGATCTCACACCGCTGGTCGGGGTGCTCGGCGAGAACCTTCGCCAGCCAGCCGATCAGCCGGCCCGTCGTCTCGTTGCCCGCGCCGGCAACCACCTGGGTGTAGTGCAGCACCTCTTTACGGGTCAGCTTGCGGTGCACGCCGTTCTCGTCGTCGAACTCGACGTTGAGCAGCGTCGTCATCAAGTCGTCGGACGGGTTCTTGGACCGCCATTCGACGTAGTCCGCGTAGATCCGGCCGTCGGCAATGGAGTCGGCGTTGGCGATCTTGAGCGGTGCGCCTGGTTTGGTGCGCAGGTTGGCGTCGTTGGCGTCGCGAACCGAGATCTGTTCGGACTCTGGTATTCCCAGCAGCATGCCGATCACCCGCATCGGCATCATCGACGCGAGTTCGGCGATGATGTCGAATCCGTCGGACCCAACCAGTGGGTCGAGGCATCCGACGCAGTAGGCCCGAATTTGATCTTCGATCTCGGCCATCCGGCGGGGGGTGAAGACCCGTGACATCAGGCCGCGCAGCATCGAATGCTCAGGTGGGTCCTGGAACATCATCACGCCGCGCGGCATGTCGAATTCCGACTTCACCAACTCGAGAATGTCGCTGCGACGACTGGAGAAGGTCTGCCAGTTCGCCAGCGCCTGCTCGACATCGGAATGCCTTGATATCGCCCAGAAGTCGTACTTCTTGTTGTAGTAGATCGGCGATTCCTCGCGCAGCCGCGCATAGGTCGGATACGGGTCATTGTTGATCCCCGTGTCGTAGGGGTCGTAGTAGACGTCGGTCTCGTGTGCCTCATCAACAGTGGTCATCGATACCGTCCTTCGTGCCGTCCATCCGGCCCATCGGGAAACCTCCGCAGACAAACATTGGGCGATCGCCCAATTCCGGGCGCAAGCCATGTCTAGCAGCCCCGTGCGGAGCTCGTCAAGGGTCGGCGTCGCCGCTGGTTATGGATTGGCTTTCGTCGCATGAACGACGTTGCACGGCAGGTTGATGAGGCCGTCGTCGAGCAGCGGCACGATGGTGGCCATTCGTTCGCCCAGCTGGCGCATCTGCCCGGCGAGCCCGGGTGGCAGATGCTCCAGCAGGGTCTCTGGCAGCTTGCCGAAGCTGCCGGTGAAACCTGCCGCGTTGCACACAAATGTGGCCGGCCCCAGAAAGTCGATGTGCCACCCGGTGCTTTGCAAAGTGTCCAGGTAAATCGCGTTGTCGCCGAGTCCGCAGCCGGCGTCGAGCACCTGCCCGGTGATTGCACCGAGCGCTTCGAGTTCCATGAGCCGCGGCTGAGCCTGCCGGATGTCCCACGGGATGGCCGTCGGCGCGGGCGCACCCGGAAACGCAGGCCCTCCGCGGTAGAGGCTTTCATACGACCCGGAGTAGTGGCGAAAGGCTTCCGGCGCGGGATGAGTCATGGTGTGACGGTCTAGCTCAGCGCGTATGGAGAGCGGCGCCCGCGACCGAATGATGCCCAAAGGCGACGATGGTGGTGACAAACGACCCTATAGCCCGATTTTGCCGTCTCTAGGCTCGAAGCAAGACATTCACGGAGGCTCACGACGATGCATCCCAGCGGTCCCCCCACGCACACTGCGACGCCATCGACCATGCATGTCTCGATCAGCGAGAGTGCGGGGCGCACCCACACCAGAGTCGAGTTGGCTTGGGCCGGAAGGAATCTGGCTGAGACCGGGGTCGCCTATCGGCACCCGTCCGATTACCTCAATGACCATGCCCGCCAGGAAATGGCAACTGCGCGTGCGCTATCGGACCTTGCAGACCAGCTGGCGGCACACGCCGCAATCTCGCGAGGCGCCGCCCGCCTGACGGTCGTGCGCTGAGTCCGTTGCCTGCTGGGACTTTGGTCCATTCGTCGGGGCCATCGGCCCTCGTCGACTGTGACGTGAGGCCCTCTTCTAGGCGGTCACAATCACGAAACATTGAGGTCACGGTTACTGACTGCAAAAGGAGGACGCGATGGACACGCCCACGCGCCGGACCTCACTTCACATCTGGGCCATCACAATGTCTGTCGTGTCAGGCGCCTGCGCGCTGGTGGCACTGACCGCCGGCTCACCGCTGGAGTTCGGTATCGCGGTGGCGTTTTGCGCCGCATGGCTGATCGCTGCCGACTTCATCGAATCCGGCGTCGAGCGTGATCGCGAGCGCGCCGCCCGCAAACATGCGACGCCGCCCGCGCACCGAACGCCCACCTATAACCCATCGCACGTCATCTTCGCCCCCGAAGCGGCCCAACGACGCCCCCGGCCCTCGGCGGAGCTGCAGCGGCTTTTCTAGCGCTCGAGCAAACACGGCCGGGTTGTAGCTCGTCGCGAATCGGGTACCCACTGTCGCTGCGCAAATAAGATGCAGTGAGGCGTTGGTTCGACGGGAGCAGGAGCTGAATATGACAAGACATCGGAACATCGCGGTGCGGCGCGCAATGTCGATCGGCTCCATTGCGGCAATGTCGCTGCCGCTCATGCTCTTTGCGGGCGCGGGCACTGCGTCGGCAACCGAGCCGACATATTTCTACAACAGCGACAACAGCATGCAAGTCATCTACGGCGGTGGCGGCGGCGCCATATTCGCAACGGTCGTCGACAGCCGAAACCCCGAAGGTGTGACCGAGTTCTGCCAATACCACGCAGTGGGAGTTCAGGGCACCCCGGCATTTCCCTACAATCGCCAGACGACTGTCACTGGGCCGAATCCGTCGGCGCCGATCACGATCATCTTCCAGCAGATCGGCGGGCACTATGCCGTCGACGTGACTTGCCAGGGCACCGGCAATTCGGCGGCCTTCTCGCCGGTCATCTATTGATCTGATAGACCGCTGATACCTGGGGAAAGTTGCCACGCGGCGCCTGACACAACATTAAAGTGCTGCTCGTGAGCACAAACCGGTCAGCCAGCAGCCGGGGTCGCTGGCTGGCGTTCGGTGGCGCGCTGGTCGTGTCGGCCGGCATGCTCTACGCCCAGGGCACCGAGCCACACTGCTGCGTCAAGAAGGTCGCGGCCACCGCGCCGATCGCTGCGCCCGCACCGAGCCCGCAACCCGCGCCTGCCGCCGTGCCGGTCGCGGGACCGCCACGGATTGCCAGTGCCGCCGAGGTGCAATCGTTGGCCGCCGACGCACCCGCCGCCGCCCAAAGCTTCCAATTCGCACTCCCCACCGGTGTCGCGCCGGAAAGTGGTCTGCAGGTCAAGACCATCTGGGCAGCCCGTGCCATCAGCCTGTTGTTCCCCCAGATCGCCACGATCGGCGGGTATCGCCAGGACGCGTTGCGGTGGCATCCCAGCGGGTTGGCGATCGACGTGATGATCCCGGACCACACCAGCCCTGAAGGCATCGAACTCGGCGATCAGATCGCCGGATACGCCCTGGCGAACGCCAAACGGTGGGGTATCGACCATGTGATCTGGCGGCAGAAGATCTATCCCGGAATCGGCAAGCCGAGTTGGACGGCCAACATGGGCAACGAAACCGCCAATCACTACGACCATGTCCACATAGCCACCGACGGCGGCGGCTATCCGACCGGTCACGAGATCTACTACATCGGATCGATGACGCCGACGCCGCCGGCCTGATTGCGCCGAGTCGCTAAACTGGCGCAACACCCAGAGCAACGGAGAAATATGAAACGCCCGGTCTTCACCATGATTCCTGCGGCCACCTTCGCCATCCCGGCTGCGGCGATGATCCTGGCCGCACCTTTCGCTCACGCGCAGACAGACATCGAGGACAAGTGCAAGAGTTCCGGTGGTCAGTACTCGCAGAGCCAGGTGAGCGCGCATTTCGGGCAAGACCCGCAGTTACAGGAGACGTGCTGCACCGGCAACAAGTGCACGACCTGGACCAACGGAGTACAAGGCCCCACCTACGGCGGCTGAGCCGGTAAAGGGAGATTCGCCGTGGGGCGGGTCGACGGCAAGGTCGCGCTAATCACCGGCGGTGCCCGCGGGATGGGCGCCGAACATGCGCGCCTGCTGGTCAGCCAAGGGGCCAAGGTAGTGATCGGCGACGTACTCGACGACGAAGGTCGCGCGGTCGCGGAGCAAATCGGCGACGACGCACATTACCTGCGTCTCGACGTGACCCAGCCCGAGCAGTGGACCTCGGCCGTCGCCGAAACGGTGCGGCGGTACGGGCATCTCAACGTCCTGGTCAACAATGCCGGCGTCGCGGGCCGCAAGACCGTGCGCAAATTCGAACTCGAACGCTGGCGCCACACCCTCGACGTCAATCTGACCGGCACCTTCCTTGGCACCCAGGCCGTGGTGGACGAGATGATCCGGTCCGGCGGAGGCTCGATCATCAACATCTCGTCGATCGAAGGGCTGCGGGGCGCCCCGTTCGCGCACGCCTACGTAGCCTCCAAATGGGCAGTACGTTGGACTGACCAAGTCGACAGCCATCGAACTGGGGCGTTACAACATCCGGGTCAACTCGGTGCACCCCGGATTGGTACGCACACCCATGACGGCTCATTTTCCCGACGACATCGTCGCCGCACCGCTCGGCCGGCCCGCGGAGCCGATCGAGGTGTCCAATCTCGTGCTCTATTTGGCCAGCGACGAATCCTCATATTCGACGGGCTCGGAGTTCGTCGTCGACGGCGGAGTCACCGCGGACACCCCCCGCAAAGATCTGACGTCCTAGCAACCGTCGCGGAGTTGTTCGCCCCGGATGCGGAAAGTGTCACGGCGTGCGTGAATTGTGGCACGCCGCGACGGCGCGGTTTCGCCAAGCAAAGGGGTAGCCGTGTCCACGCCCGACGACATCTTCAAACTCGCCAAAGACGAGCACATCGAGTACGTCGATGTCCGCTTCTGCGATCTGCCGGGCACAATGCAGCACTTCACCATTCCGATTTATGCCTTCGACGAGACCGTGTTCGAGGAAGGTCTGGCATTCGACGGCTCATCGATTCGCGGATTCCAGTCGATCCACGAATCCGACATGCTGCTGCTTCCCGATCCGGAAACCGCGACCATCGACCCGTTCCGCACTGCCAAAACGCTGATCGTGAATTTCTCCGTGCACGACCCCTTCACCCTCGAGTTGTACTCTCGCGATCCGCGCAATGTTGCCCGCAAAGCAGAGAATTACCTGATCAGCTCTGGCATCGCCGACACCGCTTATTTCGGCCCAGAAGCCGAGTTCTACATTTTCGATTCGGTCAGCTTCGACTCGCGCACCAATGAATCGTTCTACAAAGTGGACGCGACATCTGGGTGGTGGAACACCGGAGCGGAAACCGAGCCGGACGGCAGCCCCAACCTGGGCCACAAAGTCCGCCCGAAGGGCGGGTATTTCCCGGTAGCCCCCGCCGACCACTACGTCGACCTGCGTGACGTCATGCTCACCCACCTGACCAACGCGGGCTTCTGTCTGGAGAAAGGCCACCACGAGGTGGGCAGTGGCGGTCAGGCCGAGATCAACTACAAGTTCAACACGCTGCTGCACGCGGCCGACGACCACCAGATGTTCAAGTACATCGTCAAGCAGACCGCATGGCAGGCCGGCAAGTCCGTCACGTTCATGCCCAAACCGCTGTTCGGCGACAACGGCTCCGGCATGCACTCGCACCAATCACTATGGAAGGACGGCGTCCCGCTGTTCTACGACGCTGCGGGGTACGCCGGTCTGTCGGACATGGCGCGGCACTACATCGGCGGGCTGCTCTATCACGCCCCGTCGCTGCTGGCCTTCACCAATCCCACGGTCAACTCCTACAAGCGCCTGGTGCCCGGCTATGAAGCACCGATCAACCTGGTCTACAGCCAGCGCAATCGCTCGGCCTGCGTTCGCATCCCGATCACCGGCAACAACCCCAAGGCCAAGCGACTCGAATTCCGATGTCCCGACGCGTCGGGCAACCCCTACCTGTCATTCGCGGCGATGATGATGGCCGGCCTGGACGGCATCAAAAACAAGATCGAGCCGCCTCCCCCGATCGACAAAGACCTCTACGAGTTGCCGCCGGAAGAAGCCGCCGACATTCCGCAGGCTCCGACCCAGCTGTCCGCGGTGATCGACCGGCTGGAGGAAGACCACCAATACCTCACCGAGGGAGGCGTTTTCACGCCCGACCTGATCGCGACGTGGATCAACTACAAACGCGATTACGAGCTTGCGCCGTACAACCTGCATCCCACGCCGTACGAATTCGCCCTGTACTACGACGTGTGACAGATCGAGCGCAAGGTGTCGCCAAGCAACGTCGTCGTCCCAAGGTCCGCAGAGCCATACGACGATCGAGATCAGCCGAATGTTCAGCGGTTTCACAGCTATTCGGTGGGCGCATCTGATGCTTTCGGGTTAGCGTTGAGCAACCGAATCGGCATGAGGAGGCTCGCCGTGTGCAACTACCAGGTGACTATTGAGTTCGATGACGGCGCGCGCGCGATCACGCAGTACTCGTCACCCAGTGAAGTGCGAACCAAATTGGCCGAAGTCATACGAGATTTGACGGACGAAAACGGCATCGAGCACTTCCGAAGTGTGACTGTCACGCAGGCGGTCGGCACAGAAGCGGCCTGAGTTCCAGCCCACCGCTCTCACTCGACGGGATCGGGCGCCCACCGCGGCCGACGCGCCTCCGGGCGCTGTGTGCCGCGCGCGGCCGCGAGCGCCAACGCGCTATCACCGTTGATCGCGGTGATCGGCGGCGGCTGACCCTTACGCAATGTCGCGATCAGCTCGCGATACGGGCCGATCAGATAAACCGTGTCGCCGGCGCGCAACTGGGAATTGCGTCGTGGCCGCAGGCTCACCGCACCCTCCGGGCGAGTGATCGCGATGACGCGGGTTTGCGTCGACATGTCGACCATCTTCAGCCCGTCGAGCTCACTGCCCTCGGCCACCAACATCGCGCCGACCATGAAGGAGCGCTGACCGACCCAGAACGTGCCCAGCACCTTCAGGCCCATCGCGGCGCCGATGAACCACGGCGCCGCCAAATCGACGATAGAGCGCACGTTTTCGAAGCCGAACTGCTGACTGACCGCGGCGCTGAGCGCACGCCCTTGAACACGCATCACGATCGGTTGCTTGGTATCGGGCCCGAGGATCTCCAGCAACACGATGCCGGTTCGGATGTTCTCCATGTCGTCCTGGGTCATGACGGCGATTCCGCGGCAGTGATCGACGCGCGCGGATTGCAGCGTCTGGTGCATCGTCGAGTCTCCGAAGATCACCGGCACGTCGAGGTCGGCCAGGGTGGAAAGGAATCGGTTGTTTTCGTCTTGCTCGATGACAACCACGTCGTACCCATTCGCGGTCAGTTCTCTGACGACCCGGATTCCGGTCGAACCCATCCCGACAACCACGATGTGGTCCCGCATCCGGCGCGCGCGCCTCAGGCCTGCGGTGTGGACGAAGCGGCGCGACAGCAGCAGGTCGGCGACGATCGCCACCAGTATCGCCGTGATCATCACACCGCCGAACATCAGCCCGATGGCAAATATCCGCAGCACCGAGGACTGCGCTGCGAAACTGAAATCGCCGAAGCCGACACTGGTGATGGTCTCGGAGGTGAAGTACAGGGCGTCGAGCCACGACATCCGCGGATTCACATAGCTGAAACGCACCATCGCCGTCGCCCCGAACATCAGCACGAGGGTGAATATCAACGAGGGAAAGAGCAGTGGGTTGGCATCCTCCCGCATGGCGCGCACCGCGTCGATCGCGTGCCGCACCCTGGACTGGCTCGAGCGCGTCGCGGTCGACGGCGGCACGTTGATCCCCCGAGCTTCGAGTTCGTCCTTCACCCCGATCATCGAGGTCCAGTCGCCTGGAAAGACCTTCTGGTCGCGTCCCGGGCACGGCACGATGTCGCCGGGGACAGGTGCGTTCTTGCCGTGGACCACTGCAACGGGGGCCAGATCACCGTAGATCTCGCGCAGTGTGCCGGCTTTGCGAGCCTCGGATCCCCAGACGACGAATTCCATACCCGCCGTCTCGAACTGATGCGCATTGCGCGACAAGACCGCCTCGACGATCGATGGCGACGCAAGGTCGGCGACGTTCAAGATGGCACCGGGCCCGCTGACCGCGTCCACCGCACCGCGCAGCACGCTGTCGGCGATACGCGCGACCACGCGGACGTTCGGGCTGTATCTCCGTGCCAGCAGCGCGATCTCGAGGTTCACCGCATCGTTGGGTCCGGCGCAGACGACCGCCCGCGACCGATGCACTCCGGCTCCGAGCAGATCGGCGGCGGAGTTGATCCGGATGATCCGCGCGCCGGCGCCGCGCAACTCGTCGATGATCGTGTTCGCCAGCGCGTCGTCACCGCAGACGATGATCTCGCGGTGGAATTGGAAGACTTCGCCCATAGTTCGGGCACCACCTCCATTGGCACCAGCGGTTCATACTTGGTATGACTATCGGCCACAATGCCGCGCAGCGCCACCTGAGCAGAGAACCAACTATGATGTCCTGCAACCGGAGTCGCATATGCAACACGTTCGACTCGGGCTCGTCACGCGGGAGTAATAGACGACGAGTAGTTCACCTGCCAGTGCTTGATCCCATTCAGCCAGCCCGATCGCAACCTTTCCGGAGGGCCCAGCGCGGTGAGGTCGGGGGTCAGGTCGGCGATCGCGTTGAACATCACCCCGACGGTCATCCGGGCAAGGTTGGCCCCCAGGCAGTAGTGGGCGCCGGTGCCGCCGAAACTCAAGTGCGGATTGGGATCTCGCAGCACGTTGAAGGAGAACGGGTCGTCGAACACATCCTCGTCGAAGTTGGCCGACCGGTAGAACAACGCCAATCGCTCGCCCTGCCTGACGGTGACGCCGCCGACCTCGACATCGCGCACGGCGGTGCGCTGGAAAGCCGTGATCGGCGTCGCCCAGCGGATGATCTCGTCGACGGCGGTCACCGGGCGTCGCTCCTTGAACGTCTCCCACTGATCCGGGTTGTCGAGAAACGCCATCATGCCCTGGGTGATGGAGTTGCGGGTCGTCTCATTGCCCGCGATCGTCAACGTCACCATGAACAATCCGAACTCTTCATCGGAGAGCTTGTGGCCATCGATATCGGCCGTGATCAGCTGGGTGACGATGTCATCGCCAGGATGGTCGGCTTTGTGCGCGGCGAGTTGCATTCCGTAGAACATCAACTCACCGGCCGACGCCAGGGCTTCGGACCCGGCGAACTCGGGGTCTTCGTCGCCCACCATCTGGTTGGTCCAGTGAAAAAGCTTCGATCGGTCTTCGAAGGGAACGCCGAGCAGACCGGCGATCAATTGCAGCGGCAGTTCGCTGGCCACCTGCGCCACGAAGTCTCCGGTCCCGGCGCTGGATGCGTCCATCACGATGCGGCGGGCCCGGTCCGTCAGGTCTTGACGTAGGCGATCTACCGCGCGTGGCGTGAAACCCCGCGACACGATGTTGCGCATTCGGGTGTGCTGCGAACCATCCATGTTGATCATCGAGAACCGGCCGGCCTCGATCTGCCCGCGGGCCGTCTCCTCGTCGACGTAGCGCGGGACGATGCAGTTCTCGGCGCTGGAGAATACGTCGCTGCGCCGCGATACCTCCCGCACGTCGCGGTGCCGGCTCACCACCCAGTAGCCACCATCGCTGAATCCCCCGATTCCTGGAGGTTGCGCGTTCCACCACACGGGCGCTGCTCGCCGCAGCTCGCGTAGTTCCTCGGTCGGCAGCCGCACCGCATACACGTCCGGATCGGTGAAGTTGAACCCTTGCGGGAGTTGCGGTTTCGTCATTACCTGTCCCTAATGAAGCCACTGCTCGACGAGGTCAGCCCATCGCCGGGAGATGGTGGTTTCCGTCTCGTCACGTTGGCGGCGTTCGGACTCGACGACGCCTTTCGTCAGCTGCGCGACCTCGTCGAGTTGGTCGCGGTCCAGCCCGCATGCCAACAACGAGTCGAGGTCGCGCTGCAGGTCGATCTCGTCAGGCAGGTCAGAGCGCGACAGCAGCACCGCCGCATTCTCCTCGCCGACCCCGGAAAGCATCGCAACCAGATTGGGCTTGCTGACGGTCACAAAACTGTCACACCGGGCGGCGGATAGAGAGCGCAAGACCGTTGTCGCGCATGACAGTTCGACACTGCTCCGGGGTGTAGTCGAAGTTCTCCAAGTCCTTGACGTACGAGGCGGGATCGGCCAGGCCTTCGACGTGCGGGTAATCCGAACCCATGATGATCTGAGTCTCGCCGAGTAGTTTGAGCAGGCTGGCCAGTTCGTCTTCGTAAAACGGCGACACCCACACATGACGCTTGAAGCTCTCCCGCGGGTCTTCCTGATAGATCTGCGGAATCTGGCCGTAGGACTTGGTCAGCTTTTCGAAAAGGTGGAACACCCAGGTCGATCCACTCTCGATGCACGCCATCCTCAGATTCGGGAACCGCAAGAAAAGACCTTTGTGCAGATGATTGGCGAAAGTGTCCTGCAAGGCATCGCCGGAAAACAGACTCCGGAAGCCGAGGAGCGCCTGGAACGACATCATGTAGTCCGATTCGCCCCAGGCCGGCATGAACTTCGAGTAGTACGTCTCGCCCGAGTGGTAGCACACGGTAATCCCGGAATCGTTTGCCAGCTGCCAGAATTGGTCGAACATGGCGTCGCCGGGCGCACGCATGCCGACCTCCGTCGTGATCGGGCCGGGAATCATCACGATGAAACGCGCGTCGCGATCCAGTGCCCACTCGAGCTCCCGGACCGCCTCGTCCGGCTTGCACAAGGTGATGTAGGGCGCCGCGAAAATCCTTTCCTTGTAAGCGAATCCCCAGTCGTCGTCCATCCAGCGATTGAACGCCCGGAACGTCGCGACCGTCGCGGCCAGGTCTGGCAGCAGCGCCTGTTCCATTCCCACTCCGAGGGTGGGCAACAGGATGCAGCCCGCCATGCCCTGTTCGTCCATCAAAGCCAGTCGCGCGTCACGATCCCGATATGCCGACGGGATCGGCTCCAAGTCGCCGAACAGTGCGTTCAAATCCGCACCTCTGGGGTTCCGGCCGCGGAAGTACTCGTCGAGCGCACCGGGTTTGCCAACCGGGTCGAACGTCGGATTCGGGATGAACCTGTTGACCCTGCCGCCGACGAGAAGACGTTGTCTGCCGTCCAATTGAGCCCACTGGATCGCCCGCTTCTTGTACTGCGGATCGATATGTCGGGTGAACGCGTCGAGGGCTTCGTAATAGTGGTTGTCACAGTCGAAGAACTTGAAAGGAAGCTGTGTCGTCATCGTGGGTGCCCTTTCCTCAGCAATGATTCAGTTGCGCGGCAAGCCAAGGACCATCGACGCGATGACCGTCAGCTGGATTTCGGGGGTGCCGCCGCCGAGGAGTTCGGCGGGTGCGTCGAAATACGGTTGAACGACTGCCGGTTCGGACTTTTCCAGCATCGCGACACGACCGCTGAGGTCGAGCGTGGCGGTCCACGCGCGGCGTAGCAATGTGACCATCGCGTACTTCGCGATGCTGGACGTCGCGCCGGGTCCCTGCCCCTCGACGAGGCGCAGAGTTTCGCGCAGCACCAAGGCTTTGATCGCGGTGCTGTATGACTCGACATCGCCGAGCGCACGCAGCGCGGCGTCCTGTTCCGAGCCGGTTGTTCCGGCGATTTCCCTGAGCACGTTCGTCCGGTCGATCGTGACGTAATTGCCGATGGCCGTTCGCTCGACCGCCATCGTCGATACCGCCAGGCTCCAGCCGTCGTCGGGTTGACCGACGAGCATCTCGTCGGACACGAAGACATCGGTCAGAAACACCTCGTTGAACTCCCAGCGTCCGCTGGCCTGTTTGATCGGCGAGACCTCGACGCCCGGCGATGCCATGTCGATGAGGAAATAGCCGATGCCGCGGTGTTTCTTTGCCTCGGGGTCGGTCCGGGCCAGCAACGCGCCGAACTGAGCCCGGTCCGCCAGCGATGTCCAGATCTTGTGCCCGTTGATCAGCCACCCGCCGTCGACCTTGGTGGCCCGGGTGGACAGCGACGCCAAGTCCGAGCCGGCGCCGGGCTCGCTGAACAGCTGGCACCAGCGCTGTACGCCATGCACGACGGGCCAGGCGAATCGCTCACGTTGCAGGTCTGATCCACTGTTGAGAATCGTCGGGAGAATCCATTCCGCGATCCCGAGCGATGGCCGGACCAATCCGGGTCGCTTGTCGAACTCGTCGGCGATGATCACCTGCTGTACCGCCGAGGCGCCAACACCCCACGGCGCGGGCAGATTTGGCGCCACCAGCCCCCGCCGCGCCAGCAAGTCACGCTGCGGACCGGTGGCCAAGCCGGGCGTCCTGGGGTCGCCGGAATAGTGATGGTTGGACAACCCCAGCGCCTGGTCCAGTGTGTCGGCCACCCATGAGCGGAATTCGGCCTCGCCGTCGCCGAGATTGATTGCGGTGGAACGCTTCAGCGTGCATGCCAGCTCGCCTGCTTCGCGGGTCCAGCGGGTCATCGGACCCAGTGACGCCGCCAAACTGGTGGCACGCCGCCAGTACAGGTGGGTGTCGTGTTCCCAGGTGTAGCCGATCGCGCCGAACATCAGCATCGCGTCGAGCACCAGGTCCGGTGCCGCACCCACCGCCATCACCGCAGCCGAAGCCGCCGCGAGTCGATGTTGATCGATCGACTCTGTTTCGGCACGGACCGCGTCCCAGGCCGCCGACGCGGCCAGTTCGGAGTCGACCAGCAGGGTCGCTGCTTTGTGCTGCAGCGCCTGGAAAGAGCCGACGGGTCGACCGAATTGCTCGCGGGTGCGGATGTATTCGGTTGCGGCGTCAGCGCAGCGGCGGACCGCTCCGGCGGCTGCGCACGCAGCAAGGGCCACCACGACGCAGCGGGCCCGCTCGGTCGATATCCCGGAGATCTCCGCGCTGTCCGGCACGACGTGGTCAGTGAGCTCGAAGAACCCCACATCTGTGCACAAGTCGGTGCCTTGCTTTGATTCGACTTTCAGGCCCGCACCCGGCGCGGTCACGAACCATCGTTCATCCCCGACCGAGGTGCGAGCGGGCAGCAGAATACGTTGCGCCGCAGAGATTCCCAATACGGAGTCCGATACGCCATTGAGTCGCCACGAGTTTCCTTCGGATACGGCGCGAACGTCGCAGTGCTCAGGCAGCACGACGACCGCCGTTGCCCCCGCAGCCAGGTCGACCAGCAGCGGTTTGGCGGACGCGTCGCCAAGAGTCGCGACCGCGCTTGCCGTCACCGTACTCAGCAGCGGACCGGACAACAGCGCCGCGGCGGCCGCCTCGACCACACAGGCCGTGTCGGCCAGGGTGCCACCCTGGCCGCCGGCATGGCCCGGCAGGTGTACTGCGTGGAAGCCGTTGTCGACGAATTCCGGCCACCACGAGGGCAATTCGCCGGCGGCGATCGAGTCAAAGGCGGCACGAGTCTTATCGATGGGCGCATGTCGGGCAGCGAAACGCCTCACGGCGTCGACGAGTTGCTCCTGCTCGGCGGTGATCGCCAGCGTCATCGATTGTCAGCCTTCCAGCCCGAGGATGCGGGCGGCGTTGCCGTACAAGAACTTCGGCCAGACTTCGTCTTTCAGGGGGACCTTGGGCAGCTCGCTGAATATCCGCTCCAGGGAGAGGCCCATCGGGAAATAGCCGGCGTAGAGGATCTTGTCGGCGCCGCGGGAATTTGCGTAGTCGATGATGGCCTTCGGGTAGTACTTCGGCGCGAACGCCGACGTCGAGTAGTACAAGTTGGGCCACTTCAACATGAGTTTGACGGCGAGATCCTCCCACGGCTCGCAACCGTGTCGGGTGACGAAGACCAGGTCGGGGAAGTCGAACATCACGACATCGATTCGTGAGACTTCTTGCGGCGCAAAGGGAACACGCGGACCGGGAACGCCGGCGCAGACGAAGATCGGGATGCCCAGTTCGGCGCAGGTGGCGTAGATGGGGTACATCTTCGGGTCGTCGATGGGTACTTGCGGAAAGGTTCCGGCGGGGAACACCGACGTCGCGCGGATGCCGAACTGCTCGTACTCGCGGCGAATCGCATTCACCGAGCCCATGACGTCGTTGGGATCGACGAGCGCGCCGGAGGGCACGAAGCGGTCCGGGAACGTCTTGAGCGCCAGCTGCGCGGACTCCTCGCCGACCCCGATCATCGCCTTCTCGATGCCGAACCGGTCCATCTGCTGCAGCACCAGCGACACCGGGTCGTCGGTCGACAGTCCCTGCGGCACGTCTTTGAACATGTACTCGACCGGAAACTCGAAGTCCTCTTTGGATTCGCGGTCCTTGGTCTGCTTGCGGATGAAGTCGTATTGGGCGGAGCCCTCGTGCGGAAATCCGACCATCGTGTCGATCACCGGCAGACCCACCGGTCCGGGCATGAATCCTCCGATCGCGAGCACCATCGCTGTCGACCCATACTGAAACACGGTTCTACTTGTGTCAAGGCCTTGCGATCGCTCTAGCTGCGATAACAGAACGCTTACTGGACAGATGTCGTGCTGTGAGGCATCTTTGCGAGAAGAATGTTCTGTTCCGCCGGAAGGCCCGAGCCGGAGGTCGCGTCGTGAGCGTTCCCGTCGCGCGGCCCGAATCCGCCGTCGTTTCGCTCTCCGACATGACCAGCCGTCAGCTCGCCCGGCGGGCCACGATCATCGAAGCGGTGATCGAGTTGATCGCCGAGGTGGGCGCCGAGGCTGTGCAGATGCGCGACGTGTCCAAGCGCTCCGGAGTAGCGCTGGCCACCGTCTACCGATACTTCAACTCCAAGGACTATCTCCTGGCAGCGGCACTCGAGGACTGGCAGAAGCGTCTCACCCGCCGCATCCTCGCGTCGCGGGTGGGCCACGCCGGCCGGGATCCATTGCCCGGCATCCTGGACTACCTGGGTCGCGCGCAGCGTGCATTTCACCGCAGCCCTAACATGACCGCGCTGATGTTCCAGACGACGACGTCGACCGACGCCCAGGCCCGGGCAACGATCGACCAGATGAACCGCACAAACACCGAGATGTTCAACAGGCTGCTGGAAGGTGTTGCACCGGAGGATATTCCGAACATCACGTTCGGATTGAACGCCGCGCTGAGCAGTTCTCTTGCCGGGGTGCTGTCCGGGATGATGACGTTGGAGGAATCGCTGAGTCGCGTCGAGTGGGTCGCGCGCGTCCTGCTGGCGGACAGATAGCTGCACGGCTCCCGCGCACGTTCAAGCGCTGTCAGCGCCGATCGCGCAGTCACCGGTCATGGCCCCGGTGACCCGTCGAGGCGCTCTGCCGCGCGACCGTCGTTGACTCGCATGCGGATTCGGTCGGCGGTGAAGCCGATGCCGACCGCGACGGCCATGATCCCGAGCCCGAACAACCAGGGTGACACCGGCGCCCACGGGCCTTTGCCGACCGTGACGCTGTGGCGGGAGGTTCCGTTGTGGCGGGGATCGAGCACCGTGATGCGTTATATGCCCGCGGTCGGTACGTCGAACGCCGCGTAGGTATTCCACGACTCGTTATTGACAGTGGTCACCGCCGCATTTGTGTTCGAGTTCAGCGATAGCGGCGCACCACCACCCGCAGGCTGCGAGCTGACCTCGATACCACGCGGGATCCTTGCGCTGCGGCCTTTGCCGAAGTACCCGTGTTCTTGCACGTAAAGCCGGGCCGGTCCGGCCGGCAACGTCACCGTGATCTCGCCGGGGATTGGCACCTTGCTGTACGCGTCGTGGCCCGGAGCGAAGAAGCCGCCCGAGAGCACCCACGCCGACGCCAACGCGAATCCCACCAGCAACGGGATCCCCCAGCACAACACTCGACCAAGTCGGCCCATCGCATGAAGATATGTCAGCCGAATCGCTCGAGAGTGGCATGAAAAGCGTGTCGCTCAATTCACCCGGTTAGGCAGCCGCCGCAGGGCGAGCTCCTCTGACCAGACCGCCTGGCCGGTTGTCGGTGAGCTCGCCGTGGTCGACGATGGTCTGGCCGCGTACCAGCGTCTCGACGTAACCGTCGGACCGCTGGATGAGGCGGCCCGCACCGGCGGGCAAGTCCTCGACCAGCTCGGGATAGTGCAGTCCGAGATTTTCGAGGTCGATGAGGTTGATGTCGGCACGTCGGCCGGGGGCCAGGACACCGCGATCGCCGAGGCCGTAGAACGCAGCCGGATCACCGGTGAGTCGGTGCACCGCTGTCTCCAATGGGATCCGCGGACCGCGGGTCCGATCACGGACCCAGTAGGACATCAGATAGGTCGTCATGCTGGCGTCGCAGACGATGCCACAGTGGGCTCCGGCGTCGCCTAGCCCCTGCAGGCTCACCGGATCCGACATCATGTCGTGCAAGTGGTGATAGTCATTGCCGGCATAGTTCAGCAACGGGAACAGCAGGAACTCTCGGCCCTCGGCGCCGAGCAACGTGTCGTAGGTGACTTCCCACGGATCGCGGCACTCCCGTTCGGCAATCGCGGCGATACTGTTGTCGGCCGACGGCTCGTAATCCAGCAGGTCCCCTAGCGGATACACGCGTTTGAAGGTGTGCCGATTGAGCCGATCGGCCGACAGGCCGTCGCCGGCATCCGGTGGCTCAGCCAGAATCCGTGCCCTCAACTCCGGATCCCGCAGCAGCACAACGCGTTTCTCGAGTGGCAGGTCCATCAGCGCGCGGTAACTGGGTCGATGCCGGAACGGATTCATCCGCGACTGGTGTCCCATCAGCATTCCGAACGCGCGACTGGCTACCTGCGGTCGCACGTTGGCGCCCGCGGCGTTGGCGGTCCGTACGTCGGCGAACCAGCGTTGCCAGTCGTGCGGGTCCTGCTCGTTGACCATCGCCAAGAACGTCAGCGGTATGCCGAACTGCTGGCCCAGTCGACAGATCCACTCCACTTCGGCGTCGATGGAGTGCCGTTGGTCACCGCCCATCTCGCCGCCCACCCCGGCCGGAACCACCTGCAGGACACCGGTTCCCGCCTTGGCCATCGCCGCCATCAAGGCGGCGAGTTCGTCCTCCTCGGAGTACGTTCCCGGGACGGGCTGTCCGCTCGCGCTGCGATGTCCGGCGGTGCGCCCGAACGACATACCGAGCGCGCCGGCATGCAAACTGTCGGTGACGGCTCGGCTCATCGCGGCCAGATCGTCGGCGGTCGGGGCGTCCAGAGCCCGGTCGCCCATGACGTAGGCCCGCAACGCAGCCTGCGGAATCTGGGTGCCGACGTCGACCGCGCGCGGCATTCTCTCCAAGGCATCGAGGTACTCGCCGAAGGATTCCCACTGCCAGTTGATGCCCTCGGCCAATGCGCTGCCCGGGATGTCCTCGACGCCCTCCATCAATTCGATGAGGAAGTCGTGCCGGTCGTGGTGCACCGGCGCGAATCCGATGCCGCAGTTGCCCATGATCGCGGTGGTGACACCGTGCCAGGACGACGGCGTCAGGTGCGGATCCCAGGTCGCTTGTCCGTCAAAATGGGTGTGGATGTCGACGAATCCCGGTGTGACAGTGAGCCCGTCGGCGTCGATGGTGCGCCGGGCCCTGCCGTCGACCCGACCGACTTCGACGATCAGGCCGTCGTTCACGGCGACGTCGGCGGTGCGGGCCGGTGCTCCGGTTCCGTCCACGACCGTGCCGCCACGAATGAGCAAGTCGTAGCTCACGACATCCTCCTGGTCTTACCGGCGAAGCCCAGCGCGTGTTCGTAGGTGGCCAGGTTGTCGGCCGAGATCTTGGCATGCACGCGGCGTTCGAGAAGCGCGCGGAGCACCGGGTTGAAGACGTGATAAGTCTCGTGGAAGGTGAGGACCGTGGTGCCGTCCGGCTGCTCCTCGAGCTGGTGGTAACCCTCAGCGCGGGACCACAACGGCTTGCCGATCGCGACGTAACGCGAGATCTCGTTGACCTTGGCCTCGGTGATCACTTCCCACGACCTCGCCTTGCCGCCGGACAGTAGATAGCGGGGAACGTTGAAGACGCAGGTGCGTACCAGTCCCTTGCCGGCCTCGTCGCCCTCGAACAAGATCTCCATGCTGCCCGCCGGGTATTCGACGAGCCGGGGGACGGTCGCATCGGGAGGCGGCGGAGGGTGCAGGATGCGCCACACCCTGCGCGGGGGCGCGTCGACCGCGAATTGCACGGTGTAAGCACGCATCAGTTTGGCTCGATGTCCACGTCACTCCGTCCGAAACGCACCGCGTCGCGACGACCGTTCCAGGTTGGCTCGTCGTCGAGGCGCCCAGGGTGTATTTCGACGTTAAAGGCGCGAAGGATTTCTCGCTGAGTTTTGTCGTGGATGGTCCACGGACAGCTATTGCCGGTCCGCTGAACGTCTGTCCCGTCGAAGGGCCGCCCATGCCCCGGTGCACCACATCGCCCAGATCACCAACAGGGGCTGAAACATTAGCCTGATGCCGCGGGCAAGATCGGAATCGAGTCCGAAAGCGCTTGCGTGCGTGACGAATTGGGAGATGTTGCCGGGGAACACCAGAACGAAGAAGATCGCCGCGGCCCACCCGACCGACATCTGCCGCCGAGTCAGCAGGATTAAGGCCGCTCCAAGTGCGATTTCGACGACGCCGGAGGAGATGATCACGACATCGGCGTTGACCGGCAGCCAGGGCGGAACCTGAGCGCGAAACGCGGTTCGTCCGAAGCTCAGATGGCTGACACCGGTGAATATCAGGAAGGCACCCAGACCAACACGCGCCACGCGGCGCGGCCACGAGCGCGGTGGCGTCATGCCAACCGAGAGAAGCCGCACCCGCTCAATACAGAGCGGGCACGGCCTACGTTGCCTCGCGGTTCGGTCAGAGTGCGCGGACCTTGCTGGCCTGCGGACCCTTGGCGCCCTGAGTGACCTCGAATTCCACCTTCTGATTCTCCTCGAGGCTGCGGAAGCCGCCGCCATCGATCTCGGAGTAGTGCACGAAGACATCCGGACCTTCTTCGCGCGCGATGAAACCGAAGCCCTTTTCGGCGTTGAACCACTTCACAGTTCCCTGTGTCATTTGTTTCTCCTATGTCAGAGATACCGGTCCGCACCGTGCGGACCGGTGGCCGAATGATCAGACGGCTGCTTCTGGCTTGCCCTGCAAGGAGAAAGAGACGCCCGCACCAAGTTTCTGCGCGAGCGTGTATGTAACACGAACACTTAGAATTTCGACTCCATCAATACTACGCGATCTATTGCAGAAAGTGTTACCCATCTGGTCAGGACCGTGGTGCTGATCGACGGCGCGCGGTTGGGGAGCAACGCGGGTAGCCTGCGAATCCATGGGCAACCGGCGGTGGCGTCGCGTCACAATCGCCGTGTGCGCGGTGCTGATCGCCGGTGCGTGTCACTCAGCCCCGCGACCAATAACTCCCGCGCCGAGCACGCCGTCGGCGACCAGCGCGTCTGCAGGAGCGCCGAAGGATCTCGCGGCCGCTACCGCCGCGGCGCAAGAGAAAGCCGACCGGCATACCTCCGGAGACTTCGCCGGCGAATGGTTGTTGTTCACAAAAGATCTGCGCGACAACATCTCCCAGCAGTCGTTCGTCGAGTTTTCCCAAAAGTGTTCTCCGACAGGCTTGACGATGAAGGCATCCGGCGGCCGCATGGACAGCCCCGAGCGGGCAGTCATCCACTTCGACACCATGGGCGTGACACACGCCGTGACAATGATTTACGAATACGGCGGCTGGTACAAAGAGCCCGACGAGTTCTTGCAGGCCAATTTCGGCAAGAACGGCGACGAACTCATCGCGGTCGATCAAGCCGCCGGCCACTGCGGCCAGTAGAGCACCGGATGCCGAGTCGCCTCATGGCGACAGACGCCAACCCACTCCGAGATACCGGGATGATGGGGACATGGGCTTGCACATAGTTCTGCTGCTGTTGCTGGGCGCCGTCGGTGTGATCGTCGCGGTGCACTGGATCGCTGAACGGACCGGCCTGCCCAGCGCGGCGTTGCTGGCTCTCGGTGGCATCGGTTATGCGTTTCTGCCCGGGCCAAACGTCGCCCTTCATCCCGAACCGGTGTTGTACTGCATTTTGCCGCCGTTGCTCTATTACGCGGCGTTGGAATCTTCCCTTGTCGCGATCCGGCGCAACATGCGCGCCGTGATCAGCTTGTCGGTAGCGCTGGTGTTGCTGACCGCCTGTTCGGTCGGCGTCGCGTTCGGCCTGCTGGTCGGCGGCGCAACCTTCGCGGTGGGCACAGTGCTCGGAGCGGCGGTTGCGCCACCGGATCCGGTAGCCGCACTCGCCGTGGCCCGCAAAGTCGGGCTGCCGCCCAACATCATCACGCTCATCGAGGGTGAAGGACTTCTCAACGACGCGACGGCCCTGACCACGCTGTCGGTCGCGATCGCGGCAGCAAGTGGTGCCGGCTTCTCCGCGCCCGCCGCGGTCGAGGAATTCCTACTGGCAGCGGTCGGCGGTTTCGCGGTCGGCGCGATCATCGCAGTGTGCCGTCGTCTGCTGAGCCGCTGGACGTCCGACATCCTGACGCTCAACGCGGTCTCACTCGCCACGCCCTTTGTCGCCTACCTTGTGGCAGAGGAGATCTCGGCCTCCGGGGTGTTGGCCGTGGTCGTGTGCGGACTCATCGTCGGACATGACCTACCGCGGTCCGAATCGGGCGCCAGTCGACTGCAGACCCGCGCGGTCTGGCGACTGGTCAACTTCCTGCTCGAGGGCTTCGTGTTTTTGCTGATCGGCCAGCAATTACCGCGCATCCTCAAGGGCCTCGACGACTACTCCCTGGAGATCATCATCGTGGCCGTCGCAATCACCCTGGCGGTGGTGCTGTTGGTGCGGCCCCTGTGGTTGCTACTCACTCAGATACTGCCTCGACCACTGCACACTCGACTCGGGGATCTTTCGAACACGGCGTTCGACGGTTCAGCGGCGTCAGCGCCAGTCGGTCCGACACCCGACCGAGACTCGCAACGGCTCAGCGGCCGTGAGCTATTCGTTCTGAGTTGGGCCGGCACCCGCGGTGTTGTCAGCCTCGCCGCAATTTTTACGGTGCCGCTCGTGACCAACACCGGTGCGCCGTTTCCCCAACGCGATCTGCTGCTGTTCTGCACGCTGGTGGTTGTCCTGGTGACGCTGATCGGGCAGGGCCTCACATTTGCACCGTTGGCGCGCGCACTAGGTATTCGCGTCAAGGCCGCCGACGAATCGCGGCTCCGGAAACTGGCGCGCGTCGCGGCCATCCGGGCGGCACTCGACAGACTCGACGAACTCAATCACCCGAACACTCCAGCCGCCGACCGCCGCGCCATTGACGTTGTGCGTCAACAGCTGTCGGCCCGGCTAGCGGCGCAGCAACAACAACTGGATGTGCTCGAGGTATCCGATGCCGACGATCTCCCAGCTTTCCCGGACGACGAGGCGCTCCTCAAAATTCGGCGCGCGGCAATCGATGCTCAGCGCGAAGAAATGGTGCGCTGGCGTGACGCCGGCCTGCTCGCCGACCGCAGCCTTCGCGCGCTGGGGCGAGCGCTTGACCACGAAGAGGGGATGCTCACAGTCAGCAGGCCGTGGTGACATCCGCCGCATATCAGTCGTCGGCGCTCAGCCGCCGGGTGAGTTCGTCATAAGCGCTCTGTCCGCGGGCGGATGTCCCTGCGTCCCCCGCGATCCGGATGATGACGTCAAGCGAACCTGCGCCAAGCACGTCGTAAATAGGTCTGTCGCAGGGGCTCTTTGAGACCGAGCACGGCCAATGGGTCCTCAGGTGGTGCCGGCAATTGGCGCAGCGCCATGGTCGGATCGTGCGAAGACGGCTTGCGCCCATCTGCTCCGGTAAGCGTTTCTCGCATCCGACCAAGGCAGCTTAATGACCGGCGCCGAACTCTTCATCGACGGCGGAAAAGTCCAGATTTAGATCTGCCCACCGCAGCGCGCGACGAGCCTGAGAGGCCTAATATGCCCGCCATCGTCAACGCCGGCAGCACCGAGACCTTCTGTTAGTCCACTTACCCGAAGATGCACCGGGGTGACTGTCACAGGTCGAGCACGATGGCCTCTGCGGGTTGTGAGCAACAAATCAGGATGTTTCCTTCGGCGGGTCGTTCTAGGGGTTCGGGGTCGTAGCAGACACTCCCGGAAAGCAGTGCGGTCACGCAGTTGTGACATACGCCTGTGCGGCAGGACCAGCGGGTTGGGACGTCGCACGCTTCGGCGAATTCGAGCAGACTGGCGCTCGCAGGACCCCAGGGTGCCGAGATGGCGCTGCGGGCGAATTGAATGGCAGGTCCTGGACCGGGAGGCCCAGCGGGCAGGTGCGGAAGGACGGACGTCGGCGCAATCCCGGGTGTGAGCGCGCCTGCCGCCCCGAAGAGTTCGGTGTGGACGCGGGCGGGATCAAGTCCGTAGGTGACGAGGCCGGCGCTGAGTTCGGCCATGAACGCCGCGGGCCCGCACAGGTAGGCGTCCCCGTCGCGGGGCAGGCCGAGTTCGCGGAGCGATTCGATTGATAGGCGGCCGTGCTCGGTGAAGTCGACACCCTGCCGGTCAGCGGACGTCGGGCCGCTGTAGAAGATGTGGGATTGACTGTGGGGCAACTGATCGAGCAGGGAGCGGCTTTCTGCGCCGAAGGGATGCTCGGAGCTGTTGCGGGCGCCATGCAGCCACCACACCTGACGGGCCGAGCCTGACCTGACGAGCATGTGCAGCATGGACAGTACGGGGGTGGCTCCGATTCCGGCGGAAAGCAGGACCGCGGGCGCGTCTCCGTCCGACAGAAAGAAAGTGCCGCGTGGTGCGGCGACGTCGAGGAGGTCACCGAGTTGGACGTGGGCGTGGATGTGTCCGCTCGCTTGCCCATGGGGTTCGTGTTTGACGCTGATCCGGTATTCACCGGAGCCGGGCCGGTTGGACAGCGAGTAGTTGCGGATCAGAGGGGGATCGTTCGGATCGGGGAAAAGGCGCAGCGTGATCGACTGGCCGGCAAGCCATTCCGGTAGGAGCGCACCGCTGGGGTCGGCCAGGGACACTGAGCGTACGTATCGGGTTTCGTCGTGAACTGCAGTTACTTGGAGTGGCCGAAAGCCGGTCCACGCCGGCGGCGGACTCGTGGCCGGAGTCAAACCGACGTTGCCTGATCCTGACTCTGAAACGGGTTGTTCGGCCAAACTCTGCAGGGAGGCTGTCCAGCCCGGGCTGAGCGCGGGGATGCGGAGAGCACGTTGCAGAGCGTCTCGAGGATGTCCGGGCAGGTAGAGCAATGCGTCGATCTCAGCGACCGTGATCCCCTCAGATCCGGCGGCGATCTTGACGATCTCCTGACCCGCCTCGACTTCCCCTTCGGTAATCACCCGGCAGTAGAAACCGGGCCGCCGGTGAGAGACCAGCAGTGCAGCCATCCGGGGCTCGCCGATGCGCATACCTGCGCGATAACAAGTAACACGCGGTTGGGTCACCTCGAAGACCGCGTCCCCGATCCGGTATCGGTCCCCGATACACACCTCATCGTCGGGCAAACCTTCGACGGTCAGATTCTCACCAAGAAACCCGGGCGCCAGGTCGTCGCGGTGAAACTCGTTGGCCCAGTGACGATATGAATCGAGTTGATACACGAGCACGGCGCGGTTCTCCCCGCCATGGCCCTCGAGGTCGCCCTGGCCGTCTCCGTCGATGTTGAGCCGCCGAACCATCCGGCGGCCGGTAACGGGCGTCTTCCAAGCCCCGGTGTACACGGTGCGGCCCTTCCAGGGAACGTCTTTGGGTAGGCCGACATTCACGGAGATCAGCTTCGCCACCGCGCACTCCTGTCGTGGATTGGTAACTGATTATGGCCCAGCCAAAGCCGGGTGGCAGGGCAGTCTGCACTGCTCACCGCGCGCAGCGTTATGCGATATCTGCCCTTGCGCGGTTGTGGCCGCTGGGGCGGTTGGTGGAATTTGCGTGGGTATCGATTTTGGGTCCCGGCGACCGGACGGCATGTCGTTGAAGTATTAGCGCGCCGAAACTGTTCTTGTAGTCGAACGAACTTCTGGGGAGAAGGAAAGGCAGCTATGCTGCGGTTTTGGTTTTGCCGGCTGGCCCTACGTCCAATTCCGCGGCTGCCCTGTGGGTTTCCTGCGAGTCCTTGACGAACACACCGTGGGATGGACCGACTTTCGGGTCAATCTCCAATACATCAGCATCGGCAACGTCGGGCCAGACGACCGCTTGGCACTGTTTGCCATCGTACAAACCGATTTTCTCCCAAAAGTGTTCACAAGCGGCATGGAAACGGCCCCCGGAGGATTCTCCGAGGGCCGTTCCTTACTAGTAGCGGGGACAGGATTCGAACCTGCGACCTCTGGGTTATGAGCTACGCGCCAGGGATTTTCCCGTATGCGCCTGATCTCAAAAGCGCAGCTCAACCGCGTTCAGATGTCTGACCCGTTGCGCCAAATCGCACCGATTCTGGGCGGTTTCATGGTGTTTTGTTCCCAAATCTGTTCCCAAAAATCTTGGGCTATCTACTCCCGCCAGGTTCGCTCCATCGGCGCCTGAGTTACCCACCATCGGCCATCATGTGATCGATACCGCAGCAAGGAGGATGCCACCGCACGGCCCGGCTGTGAGGATGCAGTGGCGCTGCCACAAGGGCGTTTCAGCTATCGGGCGATCAGAGGACGGTGTCGGAGAAGCGGTCGAGCTGGCTCGGGTCAGCAGACCAACAGTAGATGCTCACCTCAGCTGCACCGAGATCCGCGTATCCCGCGATGGTGTCCTGGATCTGCTGTGGGGACGTCGCCAGATGCTCGACTTGGAACTCGGCAAGTCCTTGCTCCGTGTAGTACGCGGCCAGAGCATTCTTCGCGTCATCGATAACCGCATCAGGGCCGAGTGCGGCGTTGAGTTGTCCGACTACGTGTGGACGTCCGGGCCGCCCAGCTTCGGCCCATTGGTGGTTGATCAGCTCGATCAGCTGGCCTCCGACTTGTGGCGGCAAGGCGCTGATGCAGCCCAGCCCATGTCGGGCCACTCTGCTGGCCCCTTTTTCGGTCACACCGCCCAGGAGTATTTTTGGGCCGCCGGGGGTGACCGGTTGCAGCTGCGTGATCTGCTGATCGAAGCGGGCGCCGCGGCCTTTGATGTCGACCTCCGCGGCGGCGAAGTCGGCGGGACGATCCCCTCCGACGCCCATTCCCAGGGTGAACCGGCCTCCCGAGAGCCGGTCGAGGGTCGCAGCTTGCGCGCCCAGAAGCGCTGTACCGCGCAGTGGTCCGATTAGGATCTGCGGGCGTAACCCGATACGTGAGGTCGCTCCGGCCAGCACCGCCAGCGTCACCAGTGCTTCGGCGTTGGTATATGCCAACCGGTCATAGACGGCCACGCTGCTGAAGCCGGTCGCTTCCGCCCGGGTCGTCCAGTCGAGCAGCACGTCGGGGTTGTTGACGGGCAAACCGATACCGAGCTTCATTACTTTCCCCTGTCCACCGACCTGCGCAGTGCAGCTTCAGTGGCCGACCGTCCATGCGGGGTGAAGAAATTCAGTCGGTTGACGGTACTGCGCCCGGTCCTCCAAGAAACTTTTAGTTTCTTATAAGGAGCAGGCTAGACCTCGGACGGAAGAAACACAACAGTACCTTAGAGGAGTTGAACGGCCACCAGTTATCCTGCAATAGGGTCTTGACGTCGAGGCTTGTTCCTTCTGGCGGGGGAACGGCGCCGGGTGGGCTGCGTCTTCGGCTGGGCACTGGCGTGGGGGGCGACAAACGGCACGAGTAGTTCGTCGACGAGGCGGACCACGAGCTCGTCGGTGATGGGCTCGCCCGAGATGAGCAGGCGGTGAAACAGCACGCTTTGCGCCAGTGACCACACAATGTCGGTCGGCACGTCGGCGCGCACATCCCCGCGAGCAATGCCGCGGTCCAGTAGTGCGGCCATTTCCTTGCGCCGCCAGCTGATCACACCGTTACGGAAGGCCTCTGCCAAAACGGCGTCGTGCGACATAGTGGCGATCACGGCCCGCATCGCCGGGCCGCGCGGACCGGTGAACATCCTTTTCCATGCACGCAGGACGGCCAGCATGTCGGAGCGGTAGCTGCCGGTATCGACGCTGGGGGCAGCGACTGCTATCACCATGCGCAGCAACACGTCTCGTAGCATTGACCGGCTATCAGGCCAGCGTCGATACAGCACGGGCTTGCTGGTCTTGGCAGCCGCGGCAACGGCATCCATCGTGACGCCGGCCGCGCCGTGCCGTGTGACCAGCTCCAAGACTGCCGACTCAATCGCGGCGTCGAGTTCCGCGCCGTGCCGGCGGATCTTGCCCATAAAAAATCCTTTCTAAGAAACTGTTGCGCCCCTTGATCCTACGGACTACCGTCGAGTCAGAAGAAACATCTGCGTATCTTAGAGGTGTCCGGATGCCGGGAAAACCGCGATCACCCCTGGGCGCCGCCGATACGGCCAGCAGGTATGGCAACAAGAACACCCGCCTGGCTGGCCGAAGTGCTAACCGCGAGGCGTCCGTGCGTTGCTGGTGCGCCCTGGGCCGATTCCGTCGGTCGACGACGTGGCGGCCGTCGTCGCACCCCTGCTCTCAACGGCCCCTCCTAACCACCAGAGCTTCTTCGACGCCCCCGGCCGCAGCAGCCTGGAGGCTCGACCTATCCACCATAAGATGGCGTCGCGGCCGTGCTCGGACTGACACGAGAATTATTGGGCCAAACGATCGAAGCCCACAGAGACAACACGGCTACGTCGCGCCTAACCCATCCATCCAAAAGGACAGGCCATGACTTTTGACACCCGCAACGGCACGCGCGGCGCCCGCCAGCCTGGCGGACGGCTAATGAAGGCAATCAACAACTGGAACATGAACCGTATCCGTCGCAAAGGCGGAAAGATTATGGGACTCGACGCCTTGGTGCTGACGACCGTTGGCCGCAAAAGCGGAGAAAAACGAGACACACCCGTGGCATGGTTTGCCGACAGCGACCACAGCTGGCTGATCGTGGCGTCCGCGAACGGGGCAGCCAAGAACCCGTCCTGGTATTACAACCTCGCCGCCCATCCAGACCAAGTGGAAATCAATCTGGCCGGCCGCAGCATTCCGGTGAGCGCCGAACAGCTCCATGGTGCCGATCGCGAATCAGCCTGGCGCCAAATTATCAAGGCATCACCGAGGTTCGCTAAATACACCGAGAAGACTGACCGCTTGATGCCGGTAATTCGTCTCCACGCCAGAGCGGCCCAGCCGTAGAACTCCGGCCAACATGCACCCTAACCGGGCTACCAGCTTCACCGTCAATGTGGCATTGGTCAGGGCGAATTCGACGGCAAGCAACTAAATTCGCTTGTGACCGGCAGCGCGTGCCAGCATGGCGGCTGGGCGGCGAGGCGGTATCTGGGTTGAGGGCCAGCGCCGCGTTCCTGTCCATAATGCGGGGGGCGCGTCAAGAAGCTGTGCAAGCACAAGGGCAACGGCATCGTAATTGGCGCGCCAACCGCGAAAGTGCGACCACGACTCTTCATCGGAGCGGTCGATCGGGTAGCCGAGTTCGCGCAACATCGCGCTGGCCCCTCGAAACTCGTCGTATGTGTCCGAAATTGGGGCATCAGGGTCCGGCTCGTCGGATACCGATTGCTGCATTGCACGGGCGATCTGTTCCAGCGCGACAAAGCCCGTTCGTAATGCCAGGCGCGCGGCCAGTTTGGGTTCCGACGACGGGGCTAGCGCCAGATGCATTGCGGCGGCATCCATCACGGCAATCAGCGAGATCAACCAGTGCGACATCGGCTGAGGAGAGCGGAACCGGGCCAGGGTCAAATAGGTGGTGTGGGACTCGGCGACCTCCGCGGCCCACCGCTCCCAGGAAACGAACAACGTCTCGAGGACCGGTCGGATGTCGCCGTCTTGAATGCCCCACTTGGTACGAGCGAGAATTTCTGGCCCCCACGCGGGGACACCCGCGCGTGAGCCAAGCAAGCTGACCTCCGTTTCACGCCGATTGAACGCGGCGTACAGCGCAGGCAGGTATCCGACTTGCAATCCGATCACAACCAAGCCGGTGAATGCCGCCAGATAATGGACGGCGGTACCGCCAGCGCCGATCGGCGCTGCGTACCCCAGGGTGAACATCGACGAACCGGCCTCGGAGACAGCCTGTCCCAGATGACCTTTCACACTCGGCAAAAGCAACAGCGTGAAGTCCGCGACGAGCAAAGCGAGCCACGCCGTAAGCCGGACAAGCAAGGTCAGAGGCGATTGCCACGCCAAAATCCGGTCGCGGCGCTCATAGGAGCGAACCGACCGAACCAATACCAAGAACACGCCGTCGAGGCTCCGCCCGACCGCGCGCGAGATTCGAGAGTTGACCGCGCGTGGCACGACAAGCGTGCCAACGACGCTGGACAGAGCACCGATTACGATAATCAGCCCCGCAGCGAAGCCAAACCAAATGCCAAGCATCGCAACAAGTTAGGCGAACAGGCTACTTTGGCGGCCAAACCCGATACAGACCTTCAACTCATCTCCTCGGGTCCATGTTCCGCCGGAAGCAGGCCCGTACAGCGACGTGCCGAGCGTTCAAACGGGAAAGAACACACAGCGTCGGCGAAGCTGCCGCGCCATCCTTCGAAAGGACGGTTCGGCTTCTTGCGAAGCCAAGTTAACTCGTTGGACGCAAGAAACGCAATAGTACCTCGGAAGAACGAGGCATGAGCACGCGACCCCCGAGCTCCACGGCTCTACCGTTTGCGACGTAACGCCTTTCGAAGCAACCCTCCAAGACCTATTGCGGTTCTCGCGGCACACAGTTACTTTGAAGATAAGAAACTGTCGCGTATCTTAGAGGTGATTGACGTGTCCAGCAGTGCCCAATCCCCACTCCACACCGTGGGAACGGTGCCCGACGGGGCCGACGCGGCTAGCCGTGCCAACCACGTCATTGCCCATCAGCAAGACGAGGTGCCGACGAGGTCGCGACTGCCTCGTTCGGATGCGCAACGCAACCATGCCCGAATCGTGCATGCCGCGCGAACCGTTCTCGCCAACTCGCAAGATGCATCCTTGCGGTCAATCGCCAAGGAGGCGGGGGTGGGCCAGGGAACCCTCTACCGCCACTTTCCCGACCGACAGGCGCTGCTGGCGGAGGTGTACCGAAACGACCTACAAATGTTGGAAGAACTGGCCGAGGCGCTGCTCAGGACGCATCCACCGCTGACCGCGTTACGGTTATGGTTCGGCGTTATAGCGTCGTTCGCTGCCAACAAACAGGACTTAGCCGCCGCCCTTCCCGTAGCCTCGCCGGCCGCGGAGGAAAACGAGGAAAGCCTGCTGATTGGTGCCGCCACCAGATTGCTCGACGCCGGCAAGGACGCCGGTGAGATCCGATCCGATGTCGACGCTCGCGAACTGGTGCTCTTGATGAGCAGCCTGTGGCGAGGGCCTTCGAGCGTAAACCAACCGGCGTCATCAACGCATATGCTCGATCTGATCATCGAGGGAATCCAACTTCCGATGACGTCCGCGGAGGGCGACCAGGCCTGCGCCGCAACGGTTTTGCGCATCTGCAACTAGGAGGCGAAGTCATGCCAGCACCAGGGGCACAACACCGCGCTGAACACGCTCGATTGGCCGATGCGCGACCAGAGCGAAACCCCCTGCATCTCGCGTATTTTCAGATGGGCGTCGGCTCAATTTGACCTTGCACGGCGGCGATCACATCTTCGGCGGCTTGGCGTAGCGTTTCGAGCCGCTGAGGGCCGAGCACGTCGATGAAGCATCTGCGCACGCGAGCAGCGTTCGCCGGCGCCGACGCGACGAAGGCATCCCGGCCGGCGTCGGTGAGCACAATGTCGGGGTAGCGAGCATCGCAGGATTGGCGGCGAATCAGGCCCCGTTTCTCCATCCGGCTCAGGTGATGCGATAACCGGGTTTTGTCCCATTGGGTGACTGCGGCCAACTGCACCGCGCGCATCCGCCCGTGGGGTGACTCCGACAAGTTGACCAGCACCTCGAAATCGGAATCCGAGAGCCCCGACTCCTGCTTGAGGCGTCGGGTCAGGTGCCGGCCCAGCGAATGCTGCATGGTCATGAAGCTGCGCCACGCAGCGAGCTCCTGCTCGCTAAGCCCCTGCTGACCGGTCATGACGTCGATTCTACTCCCACGGGTTGACATATCAACCTAAACCTCGTACCGTCTATACCTAGGTTGATATATCAACCCAAGTCGGATCTCACTAGTGAAAGAAGAATGATCATGAGCGAACAAAAGCGAATCGCTGTCGTTGGTGCCACCGGATCGCAGGGCGGCGGACTGCTGCGGGCCATCCTGTCCGACGACGAACAACGATTTACCCCACGAGCCCTGACGCGTAACGCGCATTCCGCCAGTGCGCAGGGGCTGGTCAAGGCGGGGGCCGAGGTGGTCGAAGCCGACCTCGAAGACGAGGCCGGCATCCGGAAAGCGTTCGACGGGGCCTACGGCGCCTACGTGGTGACCAACTATTTCGCGCAACGCACCCCGGAGGACTACGGCCGGCGGACGTCAGCCGAGATGGAGCTCCAGCAGGCCGAAATCGCGGCCAAGGCAGCCAAAGACGCCGGAGTGGCTCACGTCATCTGGTCCACGCTTGAGGACACCCGCGGGCGTTTCGTCGACGACGAGAAGGTGCCCACCCTCGATGGGCGCTACAAAGTGCCGCACTTCGACGCAAAAGCCGAGGCCGACGAAATCTTTGTCCGACACGGTGTTCCTACGACTTTTTTGCGAACCACTTTCTTCTTCGACAACTTCGTTATGTTCCCTGGCTTTGGACCCGTGCGTATCCCGAGCGGTGAGCTGCTGCTTACGTTGCCCATGGGTGATCAGCCGGTGGCGGGCATCGCAGTGGATGACATCGGCAAGACCGCCCTGGGCATCTTCAAGCGTCCAGATCTCGTCGGCAAGACCGTGAGCATCGCTGGCGATCACTTGACCGGTGAGCAGTACGCGGCGGCATTCAGTGACGCGCTTGGCGAAATGGTTGCCTACCAACCGATGAGCTGGGATGGCTACCGAGCCTTGGGCTTTCCCGGCGCGGTCGAGTTCGGCAACATGTTCCAGTATTACGCCGAGGACGCTGAGCAATTCATCGGCGACCGTGACCTGACCGCGGTGCGCGAGATCAACCCCGAGCTGCAGTCTTTCCGCGACTGGCTGGCGTTGCACAAGGATCAAATCCCGATCGGCTGACGCGCGGTGCCCTGGGTCAGCAGGTCGTCGTGCCCGTCGGCGGACAGCGGGGGGGCGCCTTCGTTGACCCTCATCGCAGTAGAGGCGCCGGCGGTCGCGCCGACAGCCGAATTGACAAGGGCCACCGGTGCTTAGCGCGGCGGTTTCACAAAAAAAGGAGCTTAGTGAGATGAGAAACGATTTATTAGCATGGCCGGGCAGCGCGGCATATCAAGCCGCGACCACCCCGCGCAACTCCAGCGTGACGCAGCAGCCGGCGGTTGTGGCTCGTCCGCAAAGTGCCGGGGAGGCGGCCGAGGCGGTGCGCTGGGCCGCCGATCGGAATCTGGGCGTGGCCGTGCAGGCCACCGGACATGGCGCGGGCGCACCGATCGGACCGCACCGCGTGCTCGTCGACACCGCTGCGCTGGACACGGTATCGATTGATGCCGGCGCCCGCCTCGCCCGCGTGGGCGCGGGGACGACGTGGTCCGCCCTCAACTCCCGGGCGCAGCGGGACGGCTTGTTCGGGTTGGCCGGGTCCTCGCCGACGGTCTCGGTGGCCGGCTACACCTTCGGCGGCGGCGTGGGATGGCTCACCCATCCATACGGGATGGCCAGCTCGGCACTGGTAGCTGTGGACTACATCGACGGCGACGGACGCCTGCGCAGGGCGACCGAAGATGCACCTAATCCGGTAGACCGCGCAGCCTTATGGGCGTTCCGCGGCGGCGGCGGTGTGGGCATCGCCACCAGCCTCACACTGGATCTCGTTGCGCCTCAAGCGGTATGGGCGGGCTACCAATTGTGGGACATCACTGCGCTTCGGCCGGTCGCGGAGGCATGGGCGCAGGCCATGAGCGACATCGGTGATGCGCTGTCGACCCATATCAGTGTCGTGCACACCCCGCCGGACTGGCCATTCCCGACGAGGTTGCGGGGAGTTCCGATCGTGCACCTGGCGTTCGCTTCGCCCGCCGGCCCCGACGCGGCCGCCCCGCTGCTGCGTGCCCTACGCGGCGCACCACCGCCTGTGCTCGACAGCGCCTGGGCACCCGCCGATGCGGCCCGGCTGGCTCAGATCCACCTCGATCCCCCAAATCCGACACCCGTGCTCGGCACCGGCCGCTGGCTCAGTGCGACAACGCCGAAGCTGGCCGCGGACGTTCTGGACACTGCGGCCGCGCCGGACTCGCCGACGACGATGATCGAGTTGCGCAACGTGGGCACCCCGGCGCCAGCGCGCGATGGCGCGCTAACCAAAGCGCCCGGCCCCTTTGTGCTGCATGCGGTGGGACGGGTAACCGACCCTGATTCCCGCGCGGCCACCGAAAACGGGCTCACCCGAGTCCGTGAAGCCGCGGAATCCGCCGACATAGGACAGGCAGCCGCATCGTTCGCCCAGGGCCGCGCCAAAGTCGCCGACGCACTTCCACCGGTAGCGGGGCAACGGCTGGTCCGGCTTCAGACGGCGATTGACCCCGAACGGCGCCTTACCCCCTCACGCATCCTGGCGGCCCTGACGGGCGCGTGAAAGGGCGCCCAGCGGCAATACACCCGGCTTACTGCTCTTGGTTGCCGCAGCCACGGTGGCCGTAGCTGGGTTAGATACGAATCCGTATCGAGCTTGGATGGCTTGCCCGGGCTTGGTATCGGCGCCGACCCGGTGCGACTCGTGCATCCGCGTCCCCGTAGAAGTGGCTTACTACGTGTGAATTAGAGAGGCGTAGCTGGTGATAGCGGACATCGTCACGCGGTTGAACTCGCCACTAATCCTTCGGCACGCTAGATACTGTTGCGTTTCGTAACGCCGCGAACTAACCTTTCAAAATAAGATACTTCGGCGTTTCTTAAACGCAGAACGGCACTGACATCCCCCGCGCACAGCGGCGGCGGGAAACAAGAAAAGGGAGAAAAACATGAATGAAAACAAGCGCATCGCCGTGGTCGGTGCCACCGGAACGCAGGGTGGCGGACTGGTCCGGGCGATCCTCGCCGATGCCGAACACGAATATGCGGCAAGAGCGCTGACCCGCAACGCTAATTCCGCGAACGCTCAGGCACTCACCACGGCCGGCGCCGAGGTGGTCGAAGCCAACCTCGACGACGAGGTCAGCATGCGGAAAGCGTTCGACGGAGCGCACGGCGCCTTCGTAGTGACCGCCTATTTCGCCGTGCGCAGCCCGGAGGACGAAAGCCGGCGCACAGCAGCGGAGATGGAACTCGAGCAGGCGGAGGTAGCCGCGCGGGCGGCTAAAGACGCCGGCGTCGCTCACCTCGTCTGGTCAACGCTGGAGGACACGCGGACGCGTTTCGCTAACCCCGACGAGGTGCCGACTCTGGAGGGACGGTACAAAGTGCCGCATTTCGACGCCAAGGCCGAGGCCGACGAGATATTTGTCCGATACGGCGTGCCCACCACGTTCCTGCGAACCTCGTTCTTCTTCGAGAACTTGTTCATGTTCCCTGGGTTCGGACCCGTGCGCGCCCCCAGCGGTGAGTTGGTGCTCGCGTTGCCCATGGCCGACCAGCCGGTGCCGGGCATCGCCGTGGATGACATCGGCAAGAGCGCGCTGGGCATCTTCAAGCGGGGCCCTGAATTGATCGGAAAGACCGTCAGCATCGCCGGCGATCACCTGACCGGAGACGGATACGCGGCCGCATTGACCGAAGCGCTCGGCGAGAAGGTTTCGTACAGGCCGGTCAGCTGGGATGAGTTCCGGACCCTTCCGTTCCCGGGCGCGGTGGAGATGGGCAACATGTTCCAGTACTTCGCCGAGGACTCCGAGCGGTACAGCAGGGACCGGGATCTAGCCGTGGTGCGCGAGCTCAATCCCGAGCTGCAGTCTTTCCGCGACTGGCTCGCAGTGCACAAGGATCAAATCCCCCGTGACTCGAGCGCGATACCGCAGGTCACCAAGTAAACATGTCTGCCTGCGGGAGGTCGCTGGGGATCGGCGCAGTCATTCTCGCTGGCACGACAGCCGTCAGCAGTAACAAGCGCACGATGGACGGTCGCAACTTGTGGCCTTTGATATGAGTCAGCGGTTGACATATCAACCAGCAGTAGAGTAGCGTCGTTCTTAGGTTGATAAGTCAACCTAGAGACCGTGAACGAGAGAAGAGAATTGATGAGTCAAAGCGACCAAGCTCAAGCCGTGACTGAAATGTCCGACCGATTCGAATCGGCCTACCGCGGCGAGGCCCCTGAGTTGGCGGGCGCCCGCCCGCCGTGGAGTATCGGTGAGCCCCAACCTGAACTCGCCGCACTCGTTGAAGCCGGCGAATTCCATGGTGATGTCCTCGATGTGGGCTGCGGGGAAGCCGCCATGTCGCTGTTTCTTGCCCAACGCGGCTACACCACGCTCGGATTGGACCTGTCGCCCACCGCCGTCGAGCTAGCACGGCGTGAGGCCGCCAAGGGGGGCCTGAGCAACGCCAGCTTCGAGGTGGCCGACATCACGTCGTTCACCGGCTACGACGGCCGCTTCGGCACCATCGTCGACAGCACCTTGTTCCACTCGATCCCGGTTGAGGCCCGCGATGCCTACCAGCAATCGATTGTCCGCGCCGCCGCACCCGGCGCGTCCTATTTCGTGCTCGTCTTCGACAAAGCCGCGATACCGGAGGGGCCACCTTATGCGGTGACCGCCGACGAGCTACGTGGTGCGGTCGCACCATATTGGGTGATCGACGACGTCAAACCCGCTCGCCTGCATGGCAAGTTCCCCCCGAACTTCGCGGGTTTCGCTGGGACAGCTTTCAGGAACGAGCCTGACGGCCGCCACTCGGTGGCGGGATGGCTGCTCTCGGCGCATCTCGACTGACCCGGCCAGCCGCCGGGTGGCGTACACCGCTGATTGAGACATCTATTTCATCGGATCGGCTATGAAAGAAGAAGGGCCATGAGTCAAAACGATCACAGTCAAGCCGTGACTGAAATGTCCGACCGATTCGAATCGGCCTACCGCGGCGAGGCCCCTGAGTTGGCGGGCGCCCGCCCGCCGTGGAGTATCGGTGAGCCCCAACCTGAACTCGCCGCACTCGTTGAAGCCGGCGAATTCCATGGTGATGTCCTCGATGTGGGCTGCGGGGAAGCCGCCATGTCGCTGTTTCTTGCCCAACGCGGCTACACCACGCTCGGATTGGACCTGTCGCCCACCGCCGTCGAGCTAGCACGGCGTGAGGCCGCCAAGGGGGGCCTGAGCAACGCCAGCTTCGAGGTGGCCGACATCACGTCGTTCACCGGCTACGACGGCCGCTTCGGCACCATCGTCGACAGCACCTTGTTCCACTCGATCCCGGTTGAGGCCCGCGATGCCTACCAGCAATCGATTGTCCGCGCCGCCGCACCCGGCGCGTCCTATTTCGTGCTCGTCTTCGACAAAGCCGCGAGGCCTAAGAGTCCCCCGTATGCGGTGACCGCCGACGAGCTACGCGAAGTGGTCTCGCCATACTGGGTCATCGACGACCTCAAGCCCGCCCGGATACATGGGACGCTCCCCGAAAAGTACAGTCTCGATGAAATATCGTTCAAGCACGAATCCAACGGACGCATCTCCATCGCAGCCTGGCTGCTCTCGGCACATCTGGACTGACCCGTCTAACTCGATTGGTCTTCGTTGTGAACAGGCCGCGACAGCCCACAGCCCGGTAGAGCTTTGCGCTTGGCTTCAGGATCGGCTTGTTTCAGGTGGGCAGTCCGTATTCATGTGTTCTTCGATCGCGGCAATCACATCTTTAGCGGCGTCGCGTAGTGCTGCCAGCCGCTGAGGGCCAAGCACGTCGATGAAAAATTCCCGGACGCGAGCCGCGTTCGCTGGCGCGGCAGTCACAATAGCGTCCCAGCCGGCGTCGGTGAGCACGATGTCGGGATAACGAGCCTCGCAGGCCTCCCTGCGGATCAGGCCACGTTTCTCCATCCGGCTCACGTGATGCGATAAACGGGTCTTATCCCATTGGGTGACCCGGGTCAATTCGACCGCGCGCATCCGCCGATGTGGTGACTCCGACAAGTTGACCAGAATCTCGAAATCGGAATCAGAGAGCCCGAACTCCTGCTTGAGGTGCCGGGCCAGATGCCGCCCCAGGACGTGGTTCATACTCATGAAGCTGCGGTATGCATCGAGCTCATCGTCGGTGAGCCCCTTCTGATCAGTCATCGGTTTCCGATACTACTCGTAAGGGTTGACATATCAACCTTTCGGTCGGGATGGTTGACCCGCTTCGGTGAGCGACGCCGACTGACAAGAAGTTGACGCGTCGGCTTGCGGCGGCTTCTCCACCGGAGGTGGCAGCTAGTCACATCGGCCCTAAGCCGCGAGCGTGTCCCTCAGCCGGCGTGTGGGCCCTGTTTAGGCGACCGCGACAATCCCTCCAGTGCGACGCATCCCTGCCGTGCCACGAATATCGCCCGGCCGCTAAACGGATTAGTCCGGCCAGACAACTCGTCCGTCGACAATCAGTCGTTAGCGGTGCGAATGTTCCCAAAAGTGTTCCCAAGCGGCATGAAAACGGCCCCCGGAGTGATCTCCGAGGGCCGTTTTTACTAGTAGCGGGGACAGGATTCGAACCTGCGACCTCTGGGTTATGAGCCCAGCGAGCTACCGAGCTGCTCCACCCCGCGACGGGTGAATATCAGGTTACCGAACCCGCGCTAGGCCACCAAATCGCGCCTTGATCAGCATCAACCGACTCACTTGGTGTTGTTGTACTTGTTGATCGCGTCGTCCAGCCGCTGCAGCGCCGACCCGTATGCGGCGAAGTCGCCGTTTTTCTGCGCTTCGCGCGCGGTGCCCAGCGCCGACTCGATGTCCTTGAGCGCGGCGGCCTTGGCTGGTGAGAGCGTGACGGCGCCGCCGGGCGGCGGGATGGCAGCGGCCGCCGGGGGCGGTGTCGGCGGCGAACCTTCGGGCGGCGGACTGCCAGCGGGCGCGGCCGGTTCGGTGGGCGCGATACCGGCCGCAGTCGCACCGGCACCAGGACCGAACAGCCCGGTCAGCGCGTCACCAACGGTGGGGCCGTAGCCGATTTTGTCGTTGTACATCATCGCCACCCGGATCAACCGCGGATATGACGACGCGGCGTCGCTGGCACCGGGCGAGGCATACACCGGCTCGACGTACAGCAGTCCACCCTTCGCAACCGGCAACGTCAGCAGGTTGCCCCATTTGATCCGGTTCTGGTTGTCCCGGCCGATCACACCGAGGTCCTGGGATACCGCGGTGTCGGTGGTGATCGCGTTGTTGGCCAGCTTGGGTCCATTGACCTGACCGGGAATGGTCAGCACGGTGATCTTGCCGTAGTTCTCCGGATCGGAACTGGCGCTGATGTAGGCCGCCAGATAGTCCCGCTTGAACCTGTTCATCGCAGTGGTCAGCTGGAACGACGCCGAATTGTCGCCTTTGGCAATGTCTTTCGCGACGATGTAATACGGCGGCTGATAGCTGCTCGCCGTCGGATTCGGGTCCAGCGGCACGTCCCAGAAATCGGACGTGGAGAAGAACGTCACCGGGTCGTTGACGTGGTATTTGGCCAGCAGCATTCGCTGCACCTTGAACAGGTCTTCGGGATAGCGCAGGTGGGCAGACAATTCGGCCGTGATGTCGCTCTTCGGTTTGACCGTCCCGGGGAACACCTTCATCCACGCTTTGAGCACCGGGTCGCGCTCGTCCTGCTGATACAACGTCACCGTGCCGTCGTAGGCATCGACGGTGGCCTTCACCGAGTTGCGGATGTAAGACACCTGCTTGTCGGGTGCCAACCGGTTGAACGCCACTTCGGTGGAGTCGGCGGTGGCCGACGACAGTGACGTGAGCTCGGAGTAGGGATAGTTATCCAGCGTGGTGTAACCGTCGAGGATCCACACCAGCCGCTTGTTGACGATCGCCGGGTACACGCCGCTGTCTGTCGTCAACCACGGCGCCACCGCCTCCACCCGCTGCGCCGGATCACGGTTGAACAGGATCTTGCTGTTGGATCCGATGACGTTGGAGAACAGGAAGTTTCGCTCGGCGAATTTCGCGGCGAAGACGCTGCGCGACAACCAGCCGCCAAGCGGCACTCCCCCGCTGCCGGTGTAGGTGTAGTTCTTGGTCTCGGTGTTGGTCTCGTAGTCGTATTCCCGGTCGACACCGTTCTTGCCGACGATCGCGTAATCCGCGGGCGTGCTCGATATCACCGGTCCGTAGTAGACCCGCGGCTGGTCCAGCGGTGCCGGACCCGGGGACAGCACGCTGCCGTTGGCGCCAACCACGCTGGCCCGAAACTCCGGGTATCCGCCATTTTGGTTGGGGTCGTTGGCAATACCGCGCACGGTGTTGGCCGGCGAGGCGATGAAGCCGTTGCCGTGTGTGAAGACGGTGTGTCGGTTGATCCAGTCCCGCTGGTTGTCGATGAGGTGATCCGGGTTGAGTTCACGGGCCGCGACGACGTAGTCGCGCAGCGTGCCGTCGCGATCGCGGTAGCGGTCGATCGACAGCTGGTCGGGAAAGTAGTAGAAGTTCTTGCCCTGCTGGAACTGCGTGAAGGCCGGGCTGATGATCGTAGGGTCGAGCAGTCGGATGTTGGCCGTGGTGGCGCGGTCGGAGGCGACCTGTTCGGCGGTGGCCTGGCTGTCGCCGCTGTAGTCGCGGTAGGTCACCACGTCTTCGGTCAGCCCGTAGGCCTGACGGGTCGCGCCGATGCTGCGGCTGATGTATTCGCGTTCCTTCTGCGCTGCATTGGGTTTGACGCTGATCTGCTCGACAATCAGCGGCCAGGCGGCGCCGACGATCATCGACGACAGCAGCAGCAGGACCAGTCCAATGGACGGAATCCGCAGATCTCGCAACACAATTGCCGAGAACACCGCGATCGCGCAGATCAGCGCGATCGCCAGCAGAATCAGTTTGGCGGGCAGCACCGCGTTGATGTCGGTGTACCCCGCCCCAGTGAACGGCTTACCGGCGCGAGTGTGCGACAGCAGCTCATAGCGGTCCAGCCAGTAGGCAACCGCCTTGAGCAGCACCAGCGTTCCGACCAGGCTGACAAGCTGGATGCGCGCCGAGCGGCTCAGCGCTCCGGTGCGACCGGAAAGCCGGATGCCGCCGAAGATGTAGTGCGCCAACAGGTTCGCGACGAATGCGAGGAACAGTGCAACGAACAGGAAGCTGAGCACCAGCCGGTAGAACGGCAACTCGAAGGCGTAGAACCCGAGGTCTTTACCGAATTGCGGATCGCGAACGCCGAAGTCGCCGCCGTGCAGGAACAGCTGAATACGCACCCAATAGGTCTGCGCGACAATCCCGGCGAGCAAACCGATCGCCACCGGGACGCCCGCGCCAATCACCGGCAACCTTGCCATCACCACGGTGCGGTAGCGCGCCACCGGGTCGTTGCCGTTGCTCGGCACGAACACCGGTCGGGTTCGGTAGGCCAGCGCCAGACCACCGAACACGATGCCGCCGACCAGCAAGCCGATCACCACAAACACGATCAACCGGGTCACCAGGACGGTCGAGAACACCGAACGGTAACCCAGCTCGCCGAACCAGAGCCAGTCCACGTAGGCGTCGATCAGTCGCGGGCCGATGAGCAGCAGGCCGATCGCGGTCAGCGCGACCGCGATGAGGGTCCGGCTACGTCGAGTCAGCTTCGGCATTCTGGCGGCAGGCCGCATCCCCACTAGCTACGCTCCCTGCTCGGTTGTGCTCGACGTTTCAACTGTACGCATCTCATCTGCACCGCCCCGATCGTCAACAACTCGGCGGTTGCTTGCCTGCGGTGACGGCGTGCAGCGCCTCCACTGCGCCACCGAGATTGTCGACCTTCACCAACTGCAGACCAGGCACCTTGTCAGAGTTCGCCTCGTAGCAGTTCTCGGCCGGCACCAGAAAGACCGTCGCCCCGGCATCGCGAGCCGCGCTCATCTTGTGCACGATCCCGCCGATGCGGCCCACTTCGCCGTCCGGCTTGATGGTGCCGGTGCCGGCGACGAACTTCGAGCCGGCCAAGTTGCCTGTCGTGAGTTTGTCGATGACGGCCAGGCTGAACATCAGACCTGCTGAGGGTCCGCCCACATTGGCGAGGTTGAAGTCGACCGAGAACGGCGCCCACGGGGCGTCGGTCACCGAGACGCCGACCAGGCCGTAATCCTTGTCCGGGTGCTTGCCCAGCGTGATCTGGGCGACCCCGGGCGGCGCGTTTTTGCGACGAAAGCCGACGGAAACCGACTGTCCGGGTTTGGTGTGCTTCAGAAAGGAGGTGAACTGGTCGACGTCGGCGACCGGCGTGCCATTGACCGCCGTAATGGAGTCACCGGCCTGCAGCTTGTTCACCGCCGGCCCAGGCTCGCTGACCACCACCACCGTCACCGCCTGCGGGTACTTCAGATAACCCAGGGCCGCGAACTCCGCGTTGTGCTCGGACTGCTTGAAATCGGCGTCGTTGGCTTTGTCGATGTCCTCCCGCGACGACCCCGGCGGGTAGACCAAATCGCGCGGCATCAGTTGTTCCTGGCCGGACAGCCACAACGTCAGCGCTTCGGCCAGGCTGAGTTCGTCGCGCTGGGACACCGTCGTCATATCCAGGTGGCCCGTGGTCGGATGAGTCTGAGTGCCCTTGATGTCGACCACCTGTTTGCCGTCGACCTCGCCGAGCGTGTCGAACGCCGGACCCGGACCCAGCGACACATACGGCACCGTCACCGCGGCGAGCAGCACACCGAAAACCATGATCGGGACCAGCGCCACCAACAGCGTCAGAATCCGCCTGTTCACGTCGCTAACACTAGACGGAGCGCTGTCCGAGTTCGGGTTCGCTCAGAGCGGACGGACGGTCGCGCGTCGCGCTTCGCCGATGAGTACCGTTGAGGACATGGCTGACCTGCCTTTCGGATTCTCCGCCGGAGATGACCCGGACCGCGACAAGCGCCGGGATGACGATGCCGCTTCCGGCTCGGGATCCGCCGACCCGTTCGGTCTGGGCGGCCTCGGCGGCGAATTCAACATGGCCGACCTGGGCCAGATCTTCACCCGCCTCGGACAGATGTTCAGCGGCGCCGGCTCGGCGATGGGCACCAGCACCTCCGGACCGGTCAACTACGACCTGGCCCGGCAACTGGCGTCAAGCTCGATCGGGTTCGTGGCGCCGATTCCGGCCGGTACCCGCGATGCGATCAGCGACGCCGTCCGTCTCGCCGAGACCTGGCTGGATGGGGTGACCGCGCTGCCCGCGGGCACCACGAAGGCCGTCGCCTGGACGCCCAACGACTGGGTGGACCACACGCTGGAGACTTGGAAGCGGCTGTGCGATCCGATGGCTCAGCAGATCGCCACCGTGTGGGCGTCGTCGCTGCCCGAAGAGGCCAGGAGCATGGCCGGCCCACTGCTGTCGATGATGTCGCAGATGGGCGGCATGGCGTTCGGCTCGCAGCTCGGCCAGGCGCTGGCCAGACTGGCCCGCGAGGTCTTGACGTCGACCGACATCGGATTGCCGTTGGGGCCCAAGGGTATTGCCGCGCTTTTGCCGGACGCCATCGAGTCGTTCGCCGACGGCCTCGAGCAGTCCCGCAGTGAGATCGTCACGTTCCTGGCGGCTCGTGAGGCTGCCCATCACCGGTTGTTCAGTCATGTGCCGTGGCTGTCCAGCCAGTTGCTCGGCGCCGTCGAGGCCTACGCCAAGGGCATGAAGATCGACATGCACGGCATCGAGGAGTTGGCCCGCGACTTCAACCCCGCGTCGCTGAACGATCCGGCCGCCGTCGAGCAGCTGCTGACCCAGGGCGTCTTCGAGCCCAAGGCCACCCCCGAGCAGACCCAGGCTCTAGAGCGGCTCGAAACCTTGCTGGCGCTGATCGAAGGCTGGGTGCAGACCACCGTCGATGCGGCGCTGGGCGAACGGATCCCCGGCGCGGCCGCACTGGGCGAGACGTTGCGCCGCCGCCGGGCCACCGGCGGGCCGGCCGAACAGACCTTTGCCACACTGGTCGGCCTGGAGCTGCGGCCCCGCAAGCTTCGCGAGGCCGCAGCGCTATGGGACCGGCTGACCCAAGCCGCGGGCGTCGATGCCCGCGACGCCATCTGGCAACACCCCGATCTGCTGCCCGACTCCGAGGATCTCGACGACCCGGCCGGTTTCATCGACCGCGTCATCGGCGGCGACACCAGCGGGATCGACGAGGCGATCGCCCAGTTCGAGCGCGACGCTGATCGGGGCCCCGGCGACGGCCCCGACGGTCCTGTGGAGAGCTGAACCAGCCCGACCGAAGTCCATGGCACAGTGCCTCAGATGGGGCAGCCCATGCCGTCGCTGTTTGCGCTGGACCCGGCGGCGACCGCGATCAGACGGCTTTCGTGACGCCGACGTAGGACAGCACGACGTCGGATTGGTCGGTCTGTCGGGTCAGCGTCGCGTAGGAGCGAATGAACGACTGGCCCACGCATCCGTCGATCTTGACGTGGAACTTGTTGATCATGACCCACGGATTTGCTCCCTTGAACTCCTTCTTGTCCACCGGCACCACGATCACCAGGCCGGGCTTGAGCCCCACGGTGATCACGCCGTTGACCGGGACGGTGACCAACGGAATAAAGCCACCGGTCAACGGGAAGCCGACGCCCGGGTTGACGCCCGCGCTACCCGCCATCGTGACGCCGTTGGATGTGCTCATATCGATTCCGCAGCCGATCTCGTAACCCACCTCGAGGACGCCTCGAGGCTCCTCCGGTCCCTTCAGCCAAGCGAAGAATGTTCCGCTCGCGAGGTATTCGCGAGACGAGACCGCGGTGGTCAACGGCGCAACCGGAATTTGCATCTCGTCCCTTGCGCCGAGGAGCAGGTTCCAGCCGTCGGGAGTGTTGACAGTTGCCGGATTGCCCGAGGGCACCCGTCCGTCGGCCGGTGGCGCCGCATCGGGTGGGGCAGGAGCAGGGTTGGGGTCAGCGCCTGTGAAAGGCGCTGTGGTCGCAGACATGACGAGGCAGACAGCAAGAACCGCAGCGCGCCGAACGGCCACGGCCACTCGTGTCATGCCCGACACCGTAAGCCCTGGCCGATTCGCGTCGCGGTTTTGACTGGTCGCCGAAATCAAAGTTGTTGTGGGTTTGTGGCCGGTATGCGACCTGGGCGCAGAAAGCTAGAGGAGACTGCAAATATGTCGCGGGCGGACCACAGAGGGGATGACGATGAAACGTCATAGCTGTGCTTGGGCACTGCTGGCCGGCGGGATCAGCGTCATAGCTCTCGCGGGCGGCACAGGCGTAGCGAGCGCCCAGCCGGTAGACCCAAATCCGCTACCGGTGCCCCCGATAGTCGATCAATTGATTACGTCGACTCCATCGCTGTGGGCGCCGCCGGGCTTTCAAGGCGGCCCAGGCTCAGCCGCCGGCCGGGGCGGTGCCGGAACGTCTCGCACATCAACCGACTGGGGTGGCGTCGGAATGTATTGCGAAAATCTATCGGTCCGATGCAGGTAATGATCCTGCGGCGTTGACCGATCCCGATCGCGGTCCCGACGGTCCTGTGGAGAGCTGAACCAGCCTGCCTGAGGTCCGTGGCACAGTGCCTCAGATGGCGCAGCCCACGCCGTCGCTGTATGCGCTGGACCGGGCGCTTCCCGTGCTGCTACTGGAGGGCCTGCGCTGCTCGGGAGCGCGCATGAAGCACGGCAGCCAGCCGCACGCGGCGGTCACCGCCGCCGAGGCCGACCCGGTGGTGTGGAAATACCCGGGGACTGTCACTCGTGCCCCGGCGAGCGGCGGGATCAGCAGTACGCTCATGCGATGCCGGAAACGTCATACGCCATGTGCGGCGATCTCAGCCTGGCGTATCAGGTATTCGGCGACGGGCCGGTCGAGCTGATCATCGTCGAGCCGTTTGTCAGCCACCTCGAGCTGGCCTGGACCCTGCCCCAATTCAAAGCGTTCCTTGATCAGCTCGCCACGTTCTGCCGCGTTGCCGTGTTCGACAAGGCCGGGGTCGGCCTGTCGGACCCGGTGTCAAAAGTTCGCACGCTGGAGGAGCGAGCGGCCGAGCTCGAGGCTGTCATGGATGCGGTCGGCTTCGGGCAGGCCGTCGTGACCGGTCTGAGTGACGGTGGACCGGTCGCCATGATGTTCGCGGCAACGCGGCCCGAGCGAGTGCGGGCGCTGATCCTTCACGGCACTATCGCGTATTGGAGCTTTACGGGATGGGAAGACATGGATCGCGACCCGGCCGAGCTGCGGTCGCGATTCCTTGCCGAACTGGGCGATGAATACACGCCGTCGATCGAGCAGCTCGCCCGCTTCCAGGAAGGCGGCCGCGCCGTGCGCTCCGGGTGGGGAAGCGGTGCGGCAGCCAGCCTCAGCGCTCCGTCGTTCCGGTCGACGCGCCAGCTCGCGATGTTGGAGCGCATGTGCGCGAGTCCGGGGATGGCGCGGGCGTCATTCGAAGCGGCGTTTCTGACCGACGTGCGGCCGATCTTGCCCACTCTCACCACGCCAACCCTGGTCATCCACGCCCGCGAAGACAACGTGGTTCCGGTGCAGGGCGGCCGGTATCTCGCCGACCACATCCCGGGCGCGCGGTACCTGGAGGTCGAGGGTGTGGACCACGCACCCTTTTTAACCGAGCCTGACAAGATCCTGGCCGGGGTCGAGGAGTTCCTCACCGGCAGCCATGCTGCGCCGGCGCAGTCACATCGTGCCCTGCGCACCGTGCTGTTCACCGATATCGTCGCGTCGACGCAACACGCCGCAGCGAGCGGCGACGAGCAATGGCGGGCGGTGCTGCACCGCTTTGGTGAGATCACTGCCGACCTCACGGAACGATTCGGTGGAAAGGTGGTCAAAAGCACCGGCGACGGCCACCTCGCCACGTTCGACGGCCCGACGCAGGCCATCCGCTGCGCCGAGGCCCTGCGCGATGACGCCGAGACACTGAGCATCCAGATCCGCGCTGGCATCCACACCGGCGAGTGTGAACTGCTGGACGCGGACATCGGAGGAATCGCGGTACACATCGCGGCGCGGATCCTCGGCCAGGCCGGGGGCGGTGAAATCCTCGTCTCCCGCACCGTGCGTGACCTGGTGGTCGGCTCGGGCACCGGCTTCGAGGACCGCGGCAGCGTCGAGCTGCGTGGCGTGCCCGGCACTTGGCAGCTGCTGGCGGTCAACCGCCACGGCCCGCGGGCGGGATCGGCCGAGGCGGAACTGGCGTCAATGCCCACTCCTGGCCGTCGGACGACGATGCGCCGATCGGATCGCGTTGTCGAGGTGATCGCGATGCGCGCACCGTGGCTTGTGCGCGGGCTGGCCCGCGTCGCCCCGGTCACCGATCGCAGAAAAACAGCCCGAGTCATCGCGCTCGGAAATGTTCTCAATAGTTGATCCGGTAAGACGCATCATCGGCGGCGGCACCAGCGGAATCGATGAGGCGATCGCCGAGTTCGAGCGGGGCACTGCTGCCGGCCTGACCGATCCCGACGGTCCTGTGGAGAGCTGAACCAGCCCGAGTGAAGTCCGTGGCACAGTGCCTCAGATGGCGCAGCCCATGCCGTCGCTGTACGCACTGGACCCGGCGCTCCCCGTACTGCTGCGACCCGACGGCGCCGTGCAGGTGGGCTGGAGTCCGCGCCGCGCCGTGCTGATCCGGCCGCCGCGCGGATTGACCGCCACCGGCCTGGCGACACTGCTGCGGGCCATGCATTCGCCGGTCCCGATGAGCGAGCTGCAACGTCAGGCCGACGGCCTGAATGACGGTGAATTGCGGGACCTGGTCGGGCAGCTGGTGACAGCGGGGGTCGCCACGCGGGGTCGCCGGCAAAGACCTGCCCGGTCGGCGTCGATCCGGGTGCACGGCCGTGGCCCGCTGTCGGAGCTGCTACTGGACGGCCTGCGCTGCTCAGGTGCACGCGTGAAGCACAGCAGCCAGCGGCACGCGGCGGTGACCGCCGCCGAGGCCGACCTGGTGGTGTTGGCCGACAACCTGGTCACCGACCCGCGGATGCTGCGCGATCTGCACGCCAACGGCGTCGCGCACCTCGCGGTCCGGGTTCGCGACGGCACCGGCCTGGTCGGCCCACTCGTCGTCCCTGGTGTCACGAGCTGCCTGGGCTGCGCGGACCTGCACCGCAGGGACCGTGACGCGGCGTGGCCCGCCGTGGCCGCGCAGCTCCGCGACACCGTCGGCGTGGCCGATCGCGCGACCGTACTGGCCACCGCGGCGCTGGCACTCAGCCAGGTCAACCGGGTGATCGGCGCGGTACGGGGCTCGGATCCCGCGCCGCCGCAGGCGCTGAACGCCACACTGGAGTTCGACGTCCACGCCGGCTCGATCGTGGCGCGGCAATGGCCCAGGCATCCGCTGTGTTCGTGCTGACAGCACCAGTTGCCAGATCGGTGGGGGCAAGTGGCCACCGGTCATGGATGATGGTGAGGTGGCAGACATCAAGCGCGGAGGCGCCGCACGCAACGCGAAGCTAGCAGGCCTGGCAGGTGGCATCGCCGGCCGCACGGCGCTCGGGTTCGGCAAGCGGCTGGCCGGTCGGTCGCAAGACGAGGTCAATGCCGAGCTGATGGAGAAGGCGGCCAAGCAGCTTTTCACCGTTCTCGGCGAGCTCAAGGGCGGCGCGATGAAAGTCGGCCAGGCGTTGTCGGTGATGGAAGCCGCGATTCCCGAGGAGTTCGGCGAGCCCTACCGTGAAGCGCTCACCAAGCTGCAAAAGGACGCGCCGCCGCTGCCCGCCGACAAGGTGCACCGGGTGCTCGACGCCCAGCTGGGCACCAAGTGGCGCCAGCGGTTCTCCGAATTCAACGACACCCCGGTCGCCTCGGCCAGCATCGGCCAGGTTCACAAAGCGGTGTGGTCGGACGGACGCGAGGTCGCCGTCAAGATCCAATACCCCGGCGCCGACGAAGCGTTGCGGGCCGACTTGAAGACCATGCGACGCATGATCGGGGTGGTCAAGCAGCTCGCACCCGGCGTCGACGTGCAAGGCGTCGTCGACGAGCTGATCGAGCGGACCGAAATGGAGCTGGACTATCGGCTGGAAGCCAACAACCAGCGCGCGTTCGCGAAAGCCTACGCCGGCGACCCACACTTCCTCGTCCCCCACGTGGTGGCCAGCGCGCCCAAAGTCGTGATCCAGGAATGGATCGACGGCATCCCGATGTCCGACATCATCCGCAGCGGCACCGTCGAACAGCGCGACCTGTTGGGCACCCGGCTGGCCGCGTTCATCTTCGACTCACCACGCCGGCTGGAGATGATCCACGGCGACGCCCACCCGGGCAACTTCATGCTGTTGCCCGACGGGCGGATGGGCGTCATCGACTTCGGCGCGGTGGCCCCGCTGCCCGGCGGATTCCCGGTCGAGCTCGGCGCGACGATCCGGCTGGCCCGCGACAAGAACTACGACCAGGTGTTGCCGACGATGGAGAAGGTCGGCTTCATCCAGAAGGGCCAGCAGGTGTCGGTGCGCGACATCGACGAGATGCTGCGCCAGTATGTCGAACCGGTGGAGGTCGAGGTCTTTCACTACACACGTAAGTGGTTGCAGCGCATGACATATCGTCAGCTGAACCAGGGTGTGGCCCAGATCAAGACAGCGCGACAGATGGATCTGCCGCCCAAGCTGGCGATCCCGATGCGGGTGCTCGCCTCGTCGATGGCGATCCTGTGCCAACTGGACGCGCACGTGCCGACCCAGGCGCTGTCCAACGAGCTGGTTCCCGGCTTCGCCGACCCCGACGCCGCGGCTGTCTGACGACTAGGCGGCGACCTTGCGGGGACGTCCGCGCGGCCTCTTGTAGCTGACCACGCTGCCGCGGTCGAGGATCTCGCCGCCCCACACCCCCCACGGCTCAGCGCGTTCCAGCGCCGCCGACAGGCAGGCTCGACGAATCGGGCAGTCGGCGCAAAGCGCTTTGGCGAGTTCTAGATCCGACGGACTGTCAGCGAACCACAGGTCGGGATCGCTGACATGACACGGTATTTCCGGCTGCTGATCGTCGGGGTCTGTTTCCGTCGACATGTCGTTCACCTGCTTCCTGGTCTGGCGGGCGTGTTGCGGTGTTGCGGACCAGTGGCGGCTTGTCGACCAAAAGACTTTGGCCACGGATCCTGGTGACTTCGGGTCCGTGGCCAATTGGCTTGAGAGCGGGCTGATTACCTAGGTAATGCCCCGATCCACGGACGGTCGGTCGCGGCGGCGATGCGCTTGTGCGCAGCCGCCGAGGCGGCGGCCGCGGCATGGGCAGCATGGCGGGAGCCAGCGTTGCCGGTCGGGCATACGCCGAAGGCGTTGACGGTGATCATCGTGACTCCCCCCTCTCGTCTAGGCATGCGAAAAATGCGCTTCGAGGTTAAATCGTAGCAGCGAGACGCCGCAAGCGATTTTCTGAGCTGGGCTTATGGTTGCGACCCGCTGCACCCGGCTTCGCCGCGTTGGCGATCGCCACGGGCTTATGGTGGCGACCCGCTGCACCCGGCTTCGCCGCGCTGGCAATCGCCACGGGCTTTTAACCCCGGCCGCGGACCAGGTCGAGCACGTCCGGGCCGAACTGCTCAAGCTTGCGGGCACCGATGCCGGGGATGGCGACCAGCGCGGTATCGTCGGTGGGCAGCAGCTCGGCGATGGCGATCAGCGTGTTGTCGGTGAACACGACGTAGGCCGGAACGTTCATCTCCTTGGCAGTGCGCAGCCGCCAGTCCTTGAGCTGCAGCAGCAGCTCGTCGTCGATGTCGGCGGCGCAGGTCTCGCAGCGGCGCAACATGATCGCCGCCGGCGTGGTCAGCTGGTTGTTGCAGATCCGGCAGCGTGACGCCGGTCCCCGATTTCGTCGTGAGCCTTTGGGCGTGGGGTCAGACTGCGTCTGCGGCGATAGGCCGTTGAGGAAACGAGACGACTTGCGGCTCTGCCGGCCGCCGGGGTTACGCGAGAGCGCCCAGCTGAGCGCCAAATGCATTCGGGCCCTGGTGATTCCGACGTAGAGCAGCCGGCGCTCCTCTTCGACGGCTTCGCTCTCCGCGCCATGGGCCAATGCGTGCGAGATCGGCAGGGTGCCGTCGGTCAGCCCGACCAGGAAGACCGCGTCCCATTCCAAACCCTTGGCGGCGTGCAGCGAGGCCAGCGTGACGCCCTGTACGACCGGTGGGTGGCGGGAATCAGCGCGGGTCCGCAACTCGGCCAGCAGCTCGGGCAACTCCAGCGTCGGCCGGTGCTCGACTTCCTCGTCGACCAGTTCGGCCAGCGCCGCCAAGGCTTCCCACCGCTCACGGGCCCGCACACCGGTGGGCGGCTCGGCAGTGAGACCGAGCGGCTCGAGCAGCCCCCGGACCACCTCCGGCAGCGGCGATCGCGAGCCCGGCGAAGCCGGGCGAAGCGGGTCGCCGCCATCAGGCAGCGGGCCGTCGACGTCACGGTTGGCGGCGCGCTGCAGCGCGAGCAGGGCCTGCCGGATCTCCTGACGACTGAAAAACCCCTCGCCGCCGCGGACCTGATACGCGACGCCGGCCTCGGTCAACGCCTCTTCGTAGACCTCCGACTGGGCGTTGATCCGGTAGAGCACCGCGACCTCTGACGCCGGCGTGCCCGCTTCGACCAGCCCTTTGATCGACTTCGCGACCGCGGCGGCTTCGGCGACCTCGTCGGAATACTCGCGGAACGTCGGCTCGGGACCGGGGTCGCGCTGGCCGACCAGATGCAGCTTGCTGCCGGCCACCCGGCCCCGCGCGGCGGCGATCACCCGGTTGGCCAGCGACACCACCTGCGGCGTCGATCGGTAGTCGCGTTCCAGGCGCACCACGGCGGCGTCCGGGAAGCGCCGCGAGAAGTCCAGCAGGTAACGCGGGGAGGCCCCGGTGAACGAGTAAATGGTCTGGTTGGCGTCGCCGACGACGGTCAGGTCGTCACGATCGCCCAGCCACGCCGACAGCACCCGCTGCTGCAGCGGCGTCACGTCCTGGTATTCGTCGACGACGAAGCAGCGGTAACGGTTCCGGAACTCGTCGGCGACCGCGGCGTCGTTCTCGATCGCCGCCGCGGTATGCAGCAGCAGGTCGTCGAAGTCGAGCAGGGCGATACCGTCACCGCGGGACTTGAGCGACTCGTAGGCCGCGTACACCGCGGCGACCTTCGCGGCGTCCAGCGGGACATCACGGGACACCGCGGCCACCGCTTCGGGATACTGCTCCGGCGAGATCAGCGACGCTTTGGCCCACTCGATCTCGCCGGCCACGTCGCGGACGTCGTCGGTGCCCAGGCTCAGGCCGGCGCGGTTCGCGCCGCGCGCCACGACGGCGAACTTGGTGTCCAGCAGCTGCCAGCCGGTGTCGCCGACGACCCGCGGCCAGAAATACCGCAGCTGCCGGTGCGCGGCGGCGTGAAACGTCATCGCCTGCACCGAGCCGACACCGCTCTGCGAGGCCGCGCCCAAAGCCCGTAACCGCGAACGCATCTCGCCCGCGGCGCGCTGGGTGAACGTCACCGCCAGCACCTGCCCCGCAGCGACGTGGCCGGCGGCGACGAGCTGGGCGATGCGGTGGGTGATCGTACGGGTTTTTCCGGTGCCCGCACCGGCCAGCACGCAGACCGGCCCGCGGGGAGCCAGCACGGCCTCGCGCTGCTCGTCGTCAAGGTCGGCGACCAAAGAATCTGCGATCACCGGCATGGCGTCCATCTTGGCAGTGATCACCGACAATCGTCGGGCAGCGCCACGCGGTACGTTGAACGCACTATGAGTAACGCCTTAGTGACCATGTACAGCACGCAGTGGTGCGGCTATTGCCACCGGCTCAAGACCGTGTTGAAGTCTGCCGGTATCGCCTACGACGAGGTCGACATCGAGCAGGATCCCGCGGCTGCGGAATTCGTCGGCTCGGTCAACGGCGGCAATCATGTGGTGCCGACGCTGAAGTTCGCCGACGGCTCGACACTGACCAACCCGGGTCCCAACGAGGTGAAGGCGAAGCTTGCTCAGCTGGCCTGTTAGCCAGCCTGCGCCCACGATTCGATGATCACCCGGGCGATCGACACCGACCCGGGAAGCAGCAGTCTGGAGTCCGAGTCGCTGCTCCAGTCGCCGAGGGCCAGCGCGGCGCGGACCTCGTCGCGGGTGAACCACTCGGCCTCGGCGATCTCCCCGTCGTTGAAGGCGAACGGTTCGTCGGGGTCGCCGACGGCGTGGAAGCCGACCATCAACGAGCGCGGGAACGGCCACGGCTGACTGCCGAGGTAGCGAATGTCGCGCACGGTCAGCCCGATCTCTTCGTGAATCTCACGGGCGACGCAGGTCTCGAACGATTCGCCGGCCTCGACGAAACCGGCCAGCAGCGAATACATCCGCTCCGGCCATACCGTCTGCCGGGCCAGCACCGCGCGGTCGCCGCCGTCGTGCACCAGACAGATCACAGCAGGGTCGATGCGCGGAAATTCCTCGTGACCGGTGATTGGGTTGACCCGCGCCCAGCCCGCCCGGATCGGCTTGGTGGGCGAGCCGTCCACCGAGCTGAACCGCGCGCTGGCGTGCCAGTTCAGCAGCGCCGCGGCTGCCGAGACCAGCTGCGCGCCGACGTCGTCAAACAGCTGGCCGCCGCGACGCAGATCAGCGACCTCGGCGGTGAGGTCCGGATCGTCCGACGCCTCGAGCGGAGCCCGGACCGCCCACACGTGCCGGCCGTCCTCGATACGACCGAGGAACACCGCGTCGTGCGGCGGCTTGTCCGCCAAGTCTTTCGCCTTGCCGAGCAGCACCCGGCCGTCGGCGACCATGACCTGGTTGCGCGAATCGAGCCGCAGCAGCGCCGCGTCCCCCCACCCGGCGACTGCGGCATCAGTGTCGGTGCGGACCTGATCGGCCCGGTCAGCGCCGATGCGCGACAGCAACGGAACGCTGTGCAACTCGAAATCCACGCTGCAGCCCCTACTTCCCCGTCGTGCGGACATAGAGCAGTCGGTCGCCGGCCTCGATGGCGTCGACCTCGGGCGCGTCGACCCGCAACAGGTGACCGTCGCGGACCACGCCGAGCACGATGTCGGACAGATGCCGCGGCGAACCGCCGAGCTCGGTCCGCTCGACTTCGCGCTCGGCGATCGCGAATCCGTGCGCCGGTGTCAGCAGGTCGTCGATCATCTCGACCACGCTGGGCGTGGTGATGGCCACGCCGAGCAGCCGGCCGGCGGTCTCCGAGGACACCACCACCGAATCGGCGCCGGATTGCTTGAGCAGATGCTGGTTTTCGGCCTCCCGGATCGACGCCACGATCTTGGCGTCCGGGGCGACTTCGCGAGCGGTGAGGGTTACCAGTGTGGCGGTGTCGTCGCGACCAGTCGCGACGATGATCGCGGCCGCATGCTGCGCCGAGGCCAGCCGCAGCACATCGGATCTGGTGCCGTCACCGTGCACGGTGACCAGCCCGGCGGCCCCGGCATGGTCGAGCACCGTTTGCTGGAAATCGACGACGACGACGTCCTTATTGGCCGTCGCGTCCTCGAGGATGGCCGCTACGGCGGTCTTGCCCTTGGTGCCGTAACCGATGACGACGGTGTGGTTGCGCACTCTGCTCCTCCAACGCTGAATCTTCCACGCTTGCCGCGACCGCTCGGTGAGTACCTGAAGGGTCGTGCCGACCAAGACGACAAGGAAGAGAATGCGAAGCGGCGTGAGCACCACGACGCTGATCAGCCGGGCGAATTCGGTGTACGGGGTGAGGTCGCCGTATCCGACGGTCGTCAGCGACACCGTCGCGAAGTACACGCAGTCCAGAAACGTCAGCGGCGCGCCCCGGACATCGGTGTATCCGCCGCGGCCGAGGTAGACGGTGACCACCGCGGCGAGCAAGGCGAGCAACGCGATCGCCACCCGGCGCCAGATCGCCCGGATTGGGCTGACTTGCGTCTCGGGAACACGCAGCACGCCGACCAGTGCGTAGCCGGGCTGGGCGGTCAGCGGCTCGTCGACATCGCTTCCCCGCCGCCTAACTTTGACCACACTTCATCGGCTGGACCCGGCGCACGACACAATGTAACCATGACCGCCATCACATCCAGTCCTCCGCGCGACGCCGGGCAAACCGGCGCATACCGCATCGCAGCGCTGCTCCTCGGCGTCGGCACCCTGCACTTTCTAGCCCCGAAACCGTTCGACGGGATCATCCCCGCCGAGCTTCCGGGAAGCCCGCGGTTCTACACCTATGCCTCCGGTGTGGCCGAAGTCGGCATCGGCGGTCTGCTGCTGGTGCGGCGCACGCGTCGGCTTGCGGCGCTGGCAGCTGCCGCGCTGTTTGTTGCGGTCTTTCCGGGCAATGTGAACATGGTCCGGTTGTGGTGGGGTAAGCCGTGGCCGATGCGGATCTTCGCGCTGGCCCGACTTCCGTTGCAGATTCCGATGGTCACCGCGGCGCTCAAGGTCAGCCGCAACTCTTAACTGTCAAGCGACGCCGCTTTCTAACAACGCCGCGAGGTCGTCGGGATCCGGCAGCGCGTCGGGAGTGACGGTGGCCCCGCTGCGCACATAGTGAAAAGCGGTGCGCACCAACGATTCATCGCAGCCACTGAGCGCTGCCCAGGCGAGTCGGTAGACGCCGAGCTGGATGGCGGCCTGACGTTCGGCTTCCGCGCCGCGCGGTCGCTCGCCGGTCTTCCAGTCCACGACGGTTGCGCCACCGTCGGGCTCGGCGAACACCGCGTCGATGCGGCCACGCACCACCCGGCTGCCGATCGCCATTTCGAACGGCACCTCGACGGCGACCGGTGTCCGCGCGGCCCACGGGGAGCCCAGGAAGGCCTGCTGCAACTCGGCCAGCTTCTCGGCGTCGCGCTGGGCGATGTCGGCGTCCGCGGCGCCGGGCAGGTCGGCGAGGTCGAACAGTCGCTCGGTGCCGTAGAATCGCTCGACCCAGTCGTGAAATGCATTGCCCAACAATGCATGCGGCTCCGCGCGGGTTGGCAGTCGGCGGGTTAACCGCTGCGCGGCGTGCTCGGGGTCGCGGGCGAGGTCGACCAGGCTGCTGACCGACAGCCCGCTGGGCAGCGGGTGCGCCTGCGGTTGCAGGGCGCGTGTCCGCTCGTCGAGCAGCGCGTCGACGTCGGCGGCCCAGTTTTCGGGATCCTCGATCTCGTCCGATTCGTCGCCGGACATGGCGGCGATGACCAGCGCGGCGCCGCGCTCGACGTCGGCGCGGCGACTGCCGAGCGGGTCGATCGGCCAGATCGCTTCATGCACACGGTCGCGCAACGGGTTTGGATCGCCGGCCGCCGGCTCGGGCGCCCACTGCTCGACGACGCCGCAGTGTTCGCCGGCGGCTGCTGACTCATCGATGATGCCTTTGAGCTCAAGAAGAAAATCCGACGGTCCGCGCGGCTTGATGCCAGTGGCTGCCCAGTGGTGACCGGACAGCAGCAGGGTGTCTTCGGCACGGGTGATCGCCACGTATAGCAACCTGCGCTCCTCGTCGAGTCGACGCTGATCCAGTTGGCTGCGATGCGCAGAGATCTTGTCCGAGAGCTGTTTTTGATCGGTGACGTCGGCGGTGTCGAGCACCGGCACGCCATGCACGCCCTGAGTGGACCGGTCGCCGCGCAGTAACGGCGGCAGTTCGGCGACGTCGGTGAGCCAGGTGCGAGCCTGGCCGGTCGACGGGAACAGTCCGCCGGACAGGTGCGGCACCGCGACCACCTGCCATTCCAGACCCTTTGCGGCATGCACGGTCAGCACCTGGACCCGGTTGGGCGCGACGACGGTCTGCGCCGGCGCCAAACCGTTTTCGACGACCGTCGCGGCGTCCAGATAGGCCAGCAGACCGCCGACGGAGGCCACGGACTCCGTTGCGGCAGTGGCCCGTTCGGCGTAGCCGCTGACCACGTCGGCGAATGCGTCGAGCTGTTCGGCTCCCGCCCATCCGCCCGCGGGCAGCGCCGCGCGCACCTCGATGTCGACGCCGAGTAGCCGACGCACCTCGGCCACCAGATCGGGCAGCGGGTGGCCGAGGTGGCTGCGCAGCACATCCACTTCTTCGGCGAGCGCCGCGATGCGCCGGTACCCGTCGGCCGAGTAGCCGGTGGCCGGACCGGGATCGGCCAGTGCATCGGCCAGGCCCGCGGTGTCGGCCTGCGGCCCCGCCGCCTGGGCGATCTGCTCCGCCGTGTCACCGGTGCGGGCGGTGTGGCCGCGGCGACCCGCTGCGCCCGGCTCCGCCGTGTCACCGGTGCGGGCGGTTTGGCCGCGGCGACCCGCTGCGCCCGGCTCCGCCGGGCTTGCGATCGCCACTGCGCGCCGCCACAGCGCCGCGACGTCACGGGCACCGAGCCGCCATCGGGGGCCGGTGAGCACCCGCATGGCGGCCGCTCCCGCAGTCGGGTCGGCGACCAGGCGCAGCATCGCGACCACGTCGGCGACCTCGGGCACCGACAGTAGGCCGGCAAGTCCGACCACCTCGACCGGCACCCCTCGGGCGCGCAGAGCCGCGGCCATCGACGCGGCATCGGCGTTGCGCCGCACCAGAACCGCGGCAGTCGGCGGCGCCACACCGTCAGCGCCGGCCTGCCGGTAGCGCTGCTGCAGATGATCGGCGACCCAGTCGCGCTCGGCCTGCACGTCGGGCAGCAGCGCGCAGCGCACGGTGCCGGGGGCGGCGTCGGGCCGGGAGCGAAGGGCCCGCACCGCCACCGACCGGCGACGCGCATCCGCCGAGATCGCGTTGGCCACCTGCAAGGTGGTCGGCGGATTGCGCCAACTGGTGCGCAGTTCCAGCGCCGGTGCCGGGCTGCCGTCAGGCAGCGGGAAGTCGGTGGTGAACCGCGGAAGATTGGTTGCCGACGCGCCGCGCCAGCCATAGATGGACTGGATCGGGTCGCCGACGGCGGTCAGCGCCAACTCCGCGTCTACGCCGCCGCCGAACAGTGCCGAGAGCATGACGCGCTGGGCGTATCCGGTGTCCTGGTACTCATCGAGCAGCACCACCCGGTATCGGCTGCGCAACTGCTCGCCGACCTGCGGGACCGCCGAGGCCAGCCGGGCCGCGGACGCCATCTGCGTGCCGAAGTCCATCACCTTCTCCGCCCGCATCCTGCGGTGCAAGGCGTCGATCAGCGGCACCAGCTCGGCACGCTCGGCCTGGGTGGCCAGCATCCGCAGCAGCCACTGACTGGGGCCGCGGTCGCGCTGGTAGCGGCCCGCCGGCAAGGTGTGCACCAGCTGTTCGAGCCCGACATGGGTGTCGCTGAGTTGACCGGTGTCGACGAGGTGCTCGGCGAGCTGGCTCGACAGCCGCAGCACGGTCGCGGTGACGGCGGCCGGGTTCTTGTCGGTGTGCAGCTCACCTGGATAGCCGTTGACCACGTCGAAGGCCAGCTGCCACATCTCGGTCTCGCTGAGCAGCCGGGTGTCCGGCTCGATCGGCTGCCCCGCGCCCGCCGACAGCAGGCCGTATTCGCCGAGCAGCTGTCCGGCGAAGGCGTGATAGGTGCTGACCAGCGGTGTGCCCGTGGGCTCGCCGACCGACGGGCTCGCGACGGCCAGTTCGGTTCCGGCGAGGCGGGCGAGCCGCGACCTGACCCGCCGCAACAGCTGGCCGGCTGCCTTGCGGGTGAACGTCAGGCCCAACACCTGGCCCGGCTCGGCGTAGCCGTTGGCCACCAGCCACACCACCCGTGCGGCCATTGTCTCGGTCTTCCCGGCGCCCGCACCGGCGATGACGACCAGCGGACCCGGCGGGGCGGCGATCACCGCGGCCTGCTCTTCGGTGGGCTCGAAAAGTCCGAGCGCGCTTGCTAATTCAGCCGGGCTGTAGCGCGCCGGTGCGATGACGGTCATACCGCTCCCCTTCCGTCGACACTGGCGTGCGCCGGGCAGCTCGGCTTCAGCGGGCAATGCGCACAGCCGTCGTTGACGCGGGCGATGAACTGCGGGCCGGCGGTCTCGTCGGCCGCCTCGCGGATCTGGTCACGCCACCGCATGCGCGCCTCGGGCGTCAACGGATCCTGTTCGCGCTCAGCCGCACCCGACGATCCCGCCCTACCCAGATAGACAAGCCGGCCGCCGCCCGGCTCCTCGCCGTCGGCGACCAGGCCCTCTGCAACCGCCAACTGGTAGGCCGCCAACTGGGCGTGCCGCTGCGCATCGTCCTTGCTGACCGGTGACTTGCCGGTCTTGACGTCGACGATCACCAGTCGGCCCGCCGCATCACGTTCGATCCGGTCGACCCGGCCGCGCAACCGAACGGTCGCATCGACCGGTCCGTCGACCTCGACTTCGACGCCAACCTCGGTCAGCTCGCCGCGGGTGCGGGCCCGCCAGTCCAGGAACGCCTGGATCATCGCGCGATGCCGATTGAGCTCATTGTCGGCGTACCAACGGGATTCGAACGGCAGCTGCTGCCACGCCCGCTCCAGCGCCGCCTGCAACTGGGACTCGTTGGCTGCGGGTTCCGCGATCAACGCATGCACTATCGATCCGATTGTCGAGCCCAGATCGCGCGGGTCCGTCCCACCGTGACGTTCGGCCAGCCAGCGCAGTGGGCAGTCGGTCAGCGTCTGCAGACTCGACGGGGTCAGCGTGACGACATGTTCTGGGTGCTCTTCCCTACTCCACATCGGCTCGTCGGTGCTGACCGGCGTCATGCCGTACCACCCGGCGGGGTCGGCTCCAGGGACTCCTGCCTCAGCCAGCCGGGCTAATTGCGTTGCCGCACACGCGCGTGTCGCATCGCTGACCGCCCCCCGCGGCGCGCACACCACACCGCGCAGCCGGCCCACCACCGCGGCCGCCGACAGGACCCGTGGCGACGACACCGGCAGCGCCGATCGCTCCTCGACGGCACCGGATGCATACTGCGCGATCTCGGCGAAGAACGGCGACGGCATGCTGGCCTCGTCGTCGATCGCCGTCACCAGTAATCGCTTCCGGGCCCGGCCCACCGCGGCCACCAGCAACCGCCGCTCGTCGGCCAGCAGCGGCGCCCGCATCGACGCGTTCTCGTCGACCCCGTCGAGGACATCCAGCAGCCGCTGCGTGCCGAGCACTCCCCCGCGTGGAATCGTGTTGGGCCACAGTCCTTCCTGCAGGCCGGCGACGACGATCAACTCCCACTCATGGCCGAGCGCGGCGTGCGCGCTGAGCACCGCGACCCGCTCGGCCGCGGCGGCGGGCTCGGGCCCCGCGACCGGCAGTTGCGCCGCGGACAGGTGCTCGATGAGGCCGGGCAGCGACGCACCGGCGGCGCCGGCCAGGTAGTCGTCGGTGACGTCGAACAGCGCGGTCACCGCGTCGAGGTCGCGCCCGGCCTGCGCGCCGGCCGCCCCGCCGCGCTCGCACGCCACTAACCAGCGGCGCTGCAGGCCCGAACGATGCCACGCCGTCCACAGCGTGTCGCGCGGGTCGTCGCCGCTCTCGTGTGAAACAGCTGCGGCGTCCAGCACCGCACGCACCCGTCGCAGCGGCCAGGTCTGGGCCGCCGTCAGCCGAGCGGTCGATTCGCCGTGCAACGCGTCGACCAGGAAGTCGCCGAATTCCCTTGGCGTCTCGTTCTTCTCGGCGCGGCGTAGCGTGCGCCGCAGCGCACGCAGCGACACCGGGTCGACCCGCCCGATCGGACCGGTCAGCAGCGCCAGCGCTTGCTCGCCGGTCAGCCCGCCGGCGGTAGCGGCCAGCACGGTCAGCAACGCCTGCGCCGCGGGCTGGGCGGTCAGTGGACCCGTCGCCGCCGTCGGGGCCACCGGAACGCCGGCCCGCGCCAACGCCCGCGCCAACCCGGCCGCAGCCCGCGGCACCGACCTGACGATCACCGCCATCTGCGACCACGGCACGCCGTCGGTGAGGTGCGCGCGTCGCAGGCAGTCGGCGATCAGCGTGGCTTCGGCATCGGCGGACGCGGCCAGCCTCACCGTCACCGAGCCGAATTCCTCTCCCGTGCCGTCGATGTGGCACCCGTCGACCAGCCGGCCGGCGATCCCCGCGACGGCGCGCGCCACCGCCGGCGCGCAGCGGTGCGAGGTCGTCAGCGTCACCGACGGGGTGTCGCCGCCCAACAGCGCCGCGGGCTCAGCGCCACGGAACCCGAACACCGCCTGGGAGGGGTCGCCGGCGAGCAGCGTGAGGTCGGCGCCGGCGGCCAGCACCCGCACCAGCAGCGCCGCCTGCGGGTCCAGTTGCTGCGCGTCGTCGACCAGGAGCACGCTGATCCGGGCGCGCTGGTCGGCCAGCAGCTCGGGGTCGGCGGCGAACGCCTCGAGCGCAGCGCCAACCAGCTCGGCGGCGCCCACCGCGGGCGTCGTCGCCTGCGGGGCCGCCGTGCCGACGGCCGCGCGCAGCAGCATCACCTGCTCGTAGGTGCGCGCAAAACGGCCCGCGGCCACCCATTCCGGCCGGCCCGACAGCCGGCCCACCCGCTCCAACCGCTGCGGGTCGACCCCACGTTCGGCGCAACGCGTCAGCAGTTCACGCAGCTGCGCGGCGAACCCCGCAGTGCCCAGGGCGGCCCGCAGCTCGGCCGGCCACCCCCGGGCACCGTCGGCGATCTCACCGGTCAGCAAGTCGGCGATGATCTCATCCTGCTCAGCGCTGGTGACCAGCCGCGGCGGCGGACCGCCCGCACGCTGGGCAGCCAGCCGCAACACCGCGAACGCGTAGCTGTGCACGCTGCGCACCAACGGTTCACGAATCACCGCACGGCATGGACCGGCCTGCTGGGAGCGCAGCAATGTCGTCGTCAACGCGTTACGTGCCTGCGCCCCGATCCGGCCCGAACCTGTCAGCAGCAGCACCGATTCCGGGTCGGCACCCGCCCCGATCCGAGCCGCCGCGGCGTCGATCAACAGCGAACTCTTCCCGGTGCCCGGTCCGCCCAGCACGCGCACCACCCCGCGCGCGTCGGCATCGAGTACGGCGGCCGCCTGCGGGTCCCAGTGGAAATGCATAGCGGCATATCACCACGGGGGTCCGACAAGTCGGCCCCGGCCGCCGGCGGGTCCAAGCCGGGCTGGCACCATCGACGCGTGACCCGCCTGCACGTGCACCGCTACGGCCCGACCGGTCCGCTGCGGCTGCTCGCGCTGCACGGTCTGACCGGACACGGTAAACGCTGGGCGCCGTTGGCGACGCAGCACCTGCCCGAGATCGCCGTTGCCGCACCCGATCTGATCGGGCACGGCCGATCGACTTGGGATGCGCCGTGGACCATCGAGGCCAACGTCGCCGCGCTCACCGAGCTGATCGAGCGCGATGCTGAGCGGCCGGTCGTGATCGTCGCGCACTCCTTCGGTTGCGCGCTGGCGATGCATCTGGCCGCCGCACATCCCGATCAGGTGGCGGCACTGGTCCTGCTCGATCCCGCTATCGGGTTGGACGGCGGATGGATGCGCGAGATCGCCGACGCGATGCTCGCGTCCCCTGATTACGCCGATCCCACCGAGGCCCGCGCGGCCAAAACCAACGGCTCCTGGGCGGACGTCGACCCTGCCGTGGTCGACGACGAGCTCGACGAACACCTCGTTGCGCTGCCGGGTGGGCGGTACGGCTGGCGGATCAGCATGCCCGCGATGATGTCGTATTGGAGCGAGTTGGCGCGCGATATCGTGTTGCCGCCCAACGGTATTGGAACTACGGTCGTGCGCGCCGCATGGACGTCGCCGTGCTATGTGACCGAGCGGCTGACCACTGCGCTGGCAGAGCGCCTGGGCTCCGACTTCCGGCTGGCGACGTTCGAATGCGACCACATGGTCGCAGAGACCAAGCCGGCCGAAGTCGCCGCGCTGATCCGTGAGCGGATGATCTGACCATGGCGCCGGTGACCGACGATCAGGTCGAGCGGGTGCGCGCGCTGGTCGCCTCGATCCCAGCGGGCCGGGTGTCGACCTACGGCGATATCGCTTCTTTCGCAGGGCTTTCCAGCCCGCGCATCGTCGGGTACATCATGCGCATCGACTCGCTCGACCTGCCCTGGCATCGGGTGATCACCGCATCGGGCCGCCCCGCAAAGCATCTCACCACACGACAGCTGGAATTGCTTCGGGCAGAAGGGGTTCTGGCGAGCGACGGCAGGATCCCGCTCGACGAGGTCCGCTACCAGTTCCCGGACTAGAGGATCAGTCGCACCAGCGCGGCGGTACGGGCCAGACCCGGGAATGCCGCCGCCGTCGACCGCGGGTGCAATGCGTGAACAGCAAGCCGGAACATCAACGCGCGCAACAACATCTGCGGCCACTCCGGCAGCGCGTTCCAGCGGTCGATGAGACCTTCGTCGGCCTCACCCCACGACAGCGCATCGACGACGACCACTCCGGCCGCCCATGAGGCGGGCCGCCAATACGGGGTGATGTCCGTGATTCCCGGGGCGGCAGCGCCCGCGAACAGCACCGTGCCGTAGAGGTCGCCGTCCACCAGCTGGTTGGGGCTCTTGGTCGGGCGACGCAGCCCGGCAAGCTGATTGATCAGGTCGACCGAGCGCTGCCCATCAGCGGTGGGCGATGCGGTGCGGGCCGCGGCAGGCACCGACTGCAGCGGTCGTTCCTCCCACGCCGCGCGGTCGGCGGCGATGAAGACGTCGACGTCGGCCCACGGCGCGGTAGGGCCCTGGGTCAGGAATCGCGGCCGTTCCAGTTTGCCGGTCGCCTCGTGCAGCCGAACGGCCGCCGACACCACCTCGTCGTGACGAGGTTCGGGTTGGCCGGCCACGAAAGTGTCTGCTCGCCAACCGGAGACAACGTAGCGCCCGTCGGTCGATCGCACCGGGCGGGCCAGCCGCACACCGTCGACGAACAGCGTCTCGCGGACCCGGGCCGACCAGGCGGCGCGGGCGTTCTCGGCGACCATCGAGAGCACCACTTCGCCGCAGCGCCAGCCGCCTTCCCAGGCTGCGCCCAGGGGTATCGGTTGTACACCGCTCAAACCGAACGCCGATAGCACGTGCTCCGGCGGCGGCTCGACACTCACACGGGTAGCCTAATCTGGCCCAGCGAACTCTCGGGATCCGACACGAAGACCCGCAATTCCGTCGCGGATCAGTACATCACCATGTCGGGCTGCATCTGCTGCGCCCAGGCCACGATGCCGCCTTGCAAGTGCACCGCGTCGGCAAACCCGGCGTTGCGAACCGCCACCAAGGCCTCCGCCGAGCGCACACCGGTCTTGCAGTACAGCACCGGCGTCCGGTCGAGCGGCAGCTTCGCCAGACCCTCCGCGGAGCTGATCAGGCCTGTCGGGATCAACTGGGCGCCCTCGATGTGGTTGATGTCCCATTCGACTTGCTCACGCACGTCGATCAGGGCGACCTTCTGGCCAGACTCCAGCAGGTCACGCAGTTGGCGCGGCGTGATCGCGCCCGTGTCGGCGGGGTCTGCGGCGGCCACGCCACCGAATTCCTGGTAGTCGGCCAGCTCGGTGATCCTCGGCGCCGCCGGGTCTTTCCGAACGGCGATGGTGCGATAGCTCATCTGCAGGGCGTCGTACATCAGCAACCGGCCCAGCAGCGGCTCCCCGATGCCGGTGATCAGCTTGATCGCCTCGGTGCTCATCACCGACGCGATCGACGCGCACAGCACGCCCAGCACACCGCCTTCGGCGCAGGACGGCACCAGGCCCGGCGGCGGCTCATCCGGATAAAGGTCTCGATAGTTCAGGCCGCGACCCCCGGGAGCGTCATCCCAGAACACCGACGCCTGACCGTGGAAGCGGTGGATCGACCCCCACACGTAGGGCTTGCCGGCGAGCACGGCGGCGTCGTTGACCAGGTAGCGAGTGGCGAAGTTGTCGGCCCCGTCGACGATCAGGTCGTACTGCGTGAACATGTCGACGGCGTTGTGCCGGTCGAGCCGCACCTCATGCAAGCGGACCTCGACCAGCGGGTTGATCTCGGCGATCGAGTCGCGCGCGGACTGCGCCTTGGACCGGCCGACGTCCGAGACACCGTGGATGATCTGGCGCTGCAGATTCGACGCGTCGACGACATCGTCGTCGACGATCCCGATCGTGCCGACGCCGGCCGCCGCCAAATACAGCAGCGCCGGTGCGCCGAGTCCGCCCGCGCCGACGACCAGCACGCGCGCGTTCTTGAGCCGCTTCTGCCCGTCGGCACCCAGATCGGGGATGACGAGATGGCGGCTGTAGCGGGCGACCTCGTCGCGGGTCAGCTCCGCTGCCGGCTCGACAAGCGGTGGAAGCACTCCACCGAGGTTAGACCTGCCCGGGTTAGGCGATCGGGTACGGCCAGGGATTGAACCGGCAGGTCTTACCGTCCGGCTTGACGAATTCCGGGTCGAACTTCGCGTTGTCGTCGTCGGACGTGGAGAAGGTCTGCTGCATCATGATCGGCGCCAGGCCGCCCGGCTTGTCGCAGGGTTCGTGCCGCAGGTAGCCGATGGCGTGGCCGACCTCGTGGTTGATCAGATACTGCCGGTAGGAACCCACGTCGCCTTGGAAGGACAGCGCGCCGCGCACCCAGCGCGCCTCGTTGATGAAGACCCGCGGCTCGACCCCGGCCCCGTAGGACGGGTTGTAGCAGGACGTCTCGAGGGGGAATTCGTACCCGCACCCCTCGCGAACGGTCATCGGTGAGCTGAGCGAGATGCGGATGTCGGGTTTGCTCTTGTCGTTCGCGTCGATCCTGACGAACGCGAACTGCGCGTCGTGGACCCAGCTCTTCGGGTTGGCCAGCGTCTGATCGACCATCGCGGCGAACGCGTCGTCACCACCGAACGCGGTGGGGTCCACACCGTTCTCCACCTCGACGGTGTATTTGAACACCTTGGCGGTGCCCTGACCGATCTGCGGCGTGCCGCCCGGAACGACCTGCCACGACTTGGCGCCCGCTCCGGTGAACGGGCCGCCGTTGGGCAGCATTCCGGTCGGCAGGCTGGCATCGAACTGGGTCAGCCCGCGGGGCGGGGCATCGATGATCACGGTGCCCACGGCGCCGATTTTCGGCGGGCCCTGCACCGGTTGTCCGGACGCCGGCGCGGACGCGCTCGTGCCGGTGACCGTTTGGTAGAGCACCACGCCCGTGATGGCGACCAATGCCGGTAGCGCGTAGGCCCGCCAGCCGTAGGTGGACACAAAGCGTCCCAGCCAACTCTGCTTGCGCCACCGAGTGTTGTCCCGATTCGACCGGACCCGGCCCGCGCCTCCCCATGCCAGCGGGTCCCGCTGGGCGCGGAGCGGTTCGCGCCAATCGTCACGAAGGACCGGCGTCCGGTTGCCCCCGCGCCGGTCGGGGTCGTAGGTCACTTTCACAGGATTGCACAACAGCCGCTAGCTGGGACTCTCGGCGCGCCAAGAGGCAATCGCACGACGTCGAGATGCCGACATTCAGAGCGTAGGTGACGATTGTGCACGAGAGTCGGTAGTAGTGTCGGTGCGATTAGCCGCGTATCGCCTGTACCGGCGTAGACATCAGATTGAGGACTCGATGAGCGACCTTGCCAGCGCCAGCGGACGGAGCGGGTCCAAGCCCGCCACCTCCTCTCGCCGCGGCAATCGGCTGCCTCGTGACGAACGCCGAGGCCAATTGCTCATCGCCGCCAGCGACGTTTTCGTCGACCGCGGCTATCACGCCGCAGGCATGGACGAAATCGCAGAACGCGCTGGGGTTAGTAAACCCGTTCTCTACCAACACTTTACGAGCAAGCTCGAGCTGTACCTCGCGGTCTTGCAGCGGCACGTGGAAAATCTGGTGTCCGGTGTGCGCCAAGCCCTTCGCACCACCACCGACAACCGGCAGCGGCTGCGGTCTGCGATGCAGGCCTTCTTCGAGTTCATCGAGCACGACAGCCAGGGTTACCGGCTGATCTTCGAGAACGACTACACCACCGAGCCTCACGTCGCCGCGCAGGTGCGAGTGGCTACCGAATCCTGCATCGATGCGGTGTTCGACTTGATCAGCGCCGACTCCGGATTAGACCCGCACCGGGCGAGGATGATCGCGGTATCGCTGGTGGCGCTCAGCGTCGACTGCGCCCGGTACTGGCTGGATTCCGACCGGCCGATCTCCAAAGAGGACGCCATTGACGGCACTGTGATGTTCGCCTGGGGCGGACTGTCACACGTGCCGCTCACCCGCTCTTAGCGGCGTGGCTTCCGATTCCGAAACCGACCTTGCGCGCGTCCGCGACACCGATTTCGACGTAGGCGATCTTGGCGGAGTTCACCACGAAGCGACGGCCTTTGTCGTCGGTCAGGCCGAGCACGTCGGAGCCCTTGGCCAGCGCTGTGGTGACGAGTTCCTCGACCTCACTGGGGGTTTGCGGACTGGTAAAGACCAGTTCGCGCGGGCTGTCCGTGATACCGATCTTGACCTCCACGTCGGCCCCTTCCCAGTTGCTCGGTAATCGTGCTCCGTCATGCAGGCTAGTGGACGCCATGCCGACGATGCAGAGCGCGTAGCGCTCTGAGGACGAGCAGGGCAAGAAAACCCCGCCATACCGACGATGCAGAGCGCGTAGCGCCCTTCAGAGGAGCAGGGCAAGAAAACCCCGCCATACCGACGATGCAGAGCGCGTAGCGCCCTTCAGAGGAGCAGGGCAATCAGACCAGGCTTGGGTGGAGTGCTGAAAGCCGGTCGGCACCAACGATTCGCGAGGTCGTGCTACGGCGGGCCGACGTTGGCAAATCGTGACCTGACACGCGCGCATGCAGACAGGCCGTCCGGTGTCACATCGATAACATTTGCACCATCAGTACCACGAAATACCTGGGTGACGACCTCCAGGACTACCCCGAGGACGCCGTCGACGACATCTACGCCGACGGCGATGACCTGTTCGGCTCCGTCGACCAACGCTGGCGCCCGATCGCGGCCATCGCCGGGATCGTCTTCGTCCTCGCCGTCATCGCCAGCGTGGTGATCGTCAACGGCGGCGACAGCGCCTCGACCTCGGCCACCGTCGTGGTGCCGCCGAGCCGCAGCATGACCGCAACGCCGCCGACGACCCTGCCGCCGGAGACCATCACCACCGTCGCGCCGCCGCCACGGCAGCCCGGCCCGACCGCCACCAGCACCGCGCCGGACACCCCGCCCCCGGCACCCGTCCCGCCACCGGACGTATCGCAGCGCACCTTCACCTACCGAGTGACCGGGACCAAAGGCCTGCTGGACCTCGTCTCGATCGTCTACACCGACGCGCAGGGCGCACCGCAGACCGATTTCAACGTGTCACTGCCGTGGTCGCGAACCGTCGTGATGAACCCGGGAACCGAGATCCGGTCCGTCGTGGCGACAAGCCTGACCGGCCATCTCAACTGCTCGATCACCGACAGCGTCGGTCAGCCGATCTCGATGTCGACCAGCTCGGCGATGATCGCCACCTGCGCGCGCTAGGCCGCAGGGCCGCTAGGCGAGGCCGAGCTCGCGGATCCGTTCGTCATGCGTGCGCTGCAGGCGATCGAAGAACCCGGCGAGTTGCGTCAGGCCGTCGGTCTTCGAGATCACCAGGTCGACCAGTTCGTCGTGTTCGGCCAGCACATACTGGGCCTGCGTGATCGCTTCGCCGAGCAGACGGCGTGACCACAGCGCCAGCCGGCTGCGTTGCTTGGTGCTCTTGGTCACCGCGGCGCGCACCTCGGCGACGACGAACTGGGAGTGCCCGGTTTGCGCCATCACGGCGCGCACCACGTCCGCGACGTCGTCCGGCAGCACGTCGGCGATTTCCAGGTAGAAGTCGGCTGCCAGCGCGTCACCGATGTACGTCTTCACCAGCGCCTCGAGCCAGGTGCTCGGCGTGGTCAGCCGGTGGTAGCCGTCCAGCGCGGAGGCATACTTCGAAATCGTCGGCACCACGTCGACGCCACGGCTCTCCAACGCGTCGTGCAGGAGTTCGTAGTGCGCCATCTCGGCGGCGGCCATGCTGGCCATCGAGATCCGGCCACGCAGATCCGGGGCCATCTTCGCTTCTTCGGTTAGTCGGTAGAACGCCGTGACCTCGCCGTACGCCAGCAGCGCGAACAATTCGTTGACGCCGGGATGATCCGCAGGCAGCCGCGACGAAGGCGGATCGGCCAGCTGGTCACCCGGCGAAAGCGGAGTCATGCCGACCACTCTAGGTGTGCTTCATTGGCGCCCGCTGTGCACGGCAGGCCCGCCAACTCGGGTCTTGAGGCGTTAACAGCTATGATTGCCACGGGTACTGGCAATAGATCCCTATCGCTGCTGCCCAAGCAATGTGCGTGCACGCAGTTGGCCCGCCTCACTCAGTGCAGGGCCCCCGCGAATCGGCAACGTATTCGACAGTCAACTGGTGCGCGCTTGACCGCAACGATTGACCAATCGAATACGAAACCGAAAGGCGTACGTGCTTAGCGCATGACCCCACTTATCGCACCTAACCGTGCTGCATCCGAATCCACCTTTGCCGACCTCGGCATCCGCCCCGAAATCGTCCGGGCACTCAGCGAAAAAGGCATCGAGCATCCCTTCGCCATCCAGGAGCTCACGCTGCCACTCGCCCTGACCGGCGACGACCTGATCGGCCAAGCCCGCACCGGCATGGGCAAGACCTTCGCGTTCGGTGTCCCGCTGCTGCAGCGGATCACCACTCCAGGCGCGGATCGCCCGCTCAACGGCATTCCCCGGGCCTTGATCGTCGTGCCGACCCGCGAGCTGTGCCTGCAGGTGCACGGCGACCTCGCGACCGCGGCTAAGTACCTGAGCGCCGACGAAGGCCGACCGCTGTCAGTGGTGTCCATCTACGGCGGCCGGCCGTACGAGCCCCAGGTCGAGGCGCTGCGCGCCGGCGCCGACGTGGTCGTGGGCACCCCGGGCCGGCTGCTCGACCTGGCTCAGCAGGGCCACCTGCAGCTTGGTGGCCTGTCGGTGCTGGTCCTCGACGAGGCCGACGAGATGCTCGACCTGGGCTTCCTGCCCGACATCGAGCGGATTCTGCGTCAGATTCCCGACGTGCGGCAATCGATGCTGTTCTCGGCGACCATGCCGGATCCGATCATTACCCTGGCCCGCACCTTCATGAACCAGCCGACCCACATCCGGGCCGAGGCGCCGCACTCCTCCGCGGTGCACGACTCCACCAAGCAGTACGTCTACCGCGCACACGCCCTCGACAAGGTCGAACTGATCAGCCGGGTACTGCAGGCCCGCGGACGCGGCGCCACCATGATCTTCACCCGCACCAAGCGGACCGCACAGAAAGTCGCCGACGAACTCGCCGAGCGCGGTTTCGCCGTCGGCGCGGTGCACGGAGACCTCGGCCAGATCGCGCGCGAGAAGGCGCTCAAGGCATTCCGCACCGGCGGCATCGACGTGCTGGTCGCCACCGATGTGGCGGCGCGCGGCATCGACATCGACGACATCACCCACGTGATCAACTACCAGATCCCCGAGGACGAGCAGGCCTACGTCCACCGCATCGGCCGGACCGGACGCGCCGGTAAGACCGGTATCGCGGTCACCCTCGTCGACTGGGACGACCTGGCTCGCTGGACGATGATCGACAAGGCGCTGGGCCTGAGCTGCCCGGATCCGGCAGAGACCTACTCGAACTCGCCGCACCTGTACGTCGAACTCGATATCCCCACCGGAACGCAAGGCTCCGTCGGCACCGCGCGCAAGGCTCCGGCCAAGCGTGCCGCCTCGGAATCCCGCAACGGCGACCAACCCGCCCCGCAGCGCAACACCGACCGGCAGCGTCGCCGCACCCGCGGCGGCAAAGCGGCGACGGGCCACCCCGCGGCCGGCGTCAACGGCCAAGCCGAAGGCGAGGCGCCGGCAGCCGACGCACCGTCCGGTGACGGCGCACGCCCCGCACGCCGTCGCCGTCGTCGCCCCCGCAAGTCAGCGGGCGCGACCGCCACCGCCAACTGATCCGACATCCCGCTGGATGGTCAAGCCGGAACGCCGAACCAAGGCTGATGTGTTGGCGGCGGCTGCGATAGCGGCGGTGGTCGCCGTGGCCGCGGCACTGATCTGGTGGAACAGCGATGCTCGCGCCACGATCAGCCGGCCGGCGACGGGGCCCGCGCCCAGCCCGAGGCTGGCCCGCGAGGTACCGGCATCGCTCAAGCAGCTCTGGACCGCACCCAACGCGCCGACCGACCAGCCCGTCGTCGTGGCCGGAACCGTCGTCACCGCCGACGGGCGTGTGGTCCAAGGGCGTGATCCGGTCACCGGCCAGGTGCGGTGGACCTACTCGCGCGACAGCGATCTCTGCGGGGTCGCCGGGGTGTACCGCTTCGCGGTCGCGGTCTACCGCGACGACCGCGGCTGCGGTCAGGTCAGCACGATCGAAGGGCCCACCGGTACCCGTGGACCCGCCCGCAGCAGCTACGCCGACCACAAGGTCACGCTGTCCTCCGACGGCACGACGGTCTTGTCGGCCGGCGACACCCGACTGGAACTGTGGCGCTCCGACATGGTCCGAATGCTCTCCTATGGCGAGATCGACGCCCGGATCAAGCCCTCCTCGAAAGGACTGCACACCGGGTGCCGGCTGACGTCGGCCGCGGCCAGCTCCTCGGCGGTGTCCGTGCTGGAGGCATGCGGTAGGCAAGCGGATCTCCGGCTCGCGCTGCTGCGCCCGAGCAAGGAGGAGGACGAGCCCGAGCGCCGTGATGTCGCGGAGCCGGGAATCAGCGAGGGCTCGGGCGCCCGGGTGGTGGCCGTGGCGGAGACCCGCACGGCGGTGTATCTGCCGGTGCCACAACCGCGCATCGACGTCGTCGACGAGAGCGGTGTGACCGTGAGCAGCACGTTGCTGCCCAAACCGCCGTCGGCGTCCAGCGTGGTATCGCGGCCGGGAAACCTGATCACCTGGTGGACCGGCGACACGGTGATGGTCTTCGATGCCTCGAATCTGAGCTATCGCTACTCGATCGGCCCGGCCGGGCACTCCGTTCCGCTGGGACCGGCGACGCTGATGGCCGGCAAGCTGCTGATCCCGGTGACCGACGGCGTCGCGATCTGCGATCCGGCCACCGGGGTCGACCAAGGCTTCCTACCCGTGAGCCGGCAGCCGGGCAGCTCGCCGGTGGTCCCCGCCGTCGCGGGTGCGCAGCTGCTCGAGCAGCGCGGCAACAACCTGGTGGCGCTGGGCTGACCTGACCGGTCAGGCGTCGATGGTGAACGTCGGCAGCGCCTTGCCCGACTTCCAGTGCTTGAGCAGCGCGTTGGCCAACTCCTGATAAGCCACCGCGCCCTTGTTCTTCCGGGCGGCCAACACCGACGAGCCCGACGCGCTGGCTTCGGCGAACCGCACCGTGCGCGGGATCGGCGGCGCCAGCACCGGCAGGTCGTAGCGGTCGGCGACATCGAGCAGCACGTCGCGGGTGTGGGTGGTGCGCGGGTCGTACAACGTCGGCAATGCGCCCAGCAGTTTCAGCTTCGGATTGGTGATCGACTGCACGTCGGACACCGTCCGCAGGAACTGGCCGACGCCGCGATGGGCCAGCGTCTCGCACTGCAACGGCACGATGACCTCGCCGGCGGCGGTCAAACCGTTCAGCGTCAGCACACCGAGCGACGGCGGGCAGTCGATGATGACGACGTCGAAGTTGTCGCCGAGTTTGTCCAGCGCACGCTTGAGCGCGTACTCGCGGCCGGCCCGCATCAACAGCATCGCCTCGGCGCCGGCCAGGTCGATGTTCGCCGGCAGCAGCGTCATACCTTCGGCGGTCTCGGTCAGGGCGGCCGAGGGCTCAACCTCACCGAGCAGCACCTCGTGCACCGACACCGCCAACTTGTCCGGGTCTTGGCCCAGCGAAAACGTCAGACACCCCTGAGGGTCCAAATCGACGAGCAGCACTCGTCGTCCGGCGTCCACCATCGCCGCACCCAGTGAGGCGACCGTCGTCGTTTTGGCTACCCCGCCCTTCTGGTTGGCCACGGCCAGCACCCGAGTGGTCATAGAGCGCGGCTCCTCTTCGTTGCGGGCGGGTTATCACTGCCCATCCTGGCATCAAACCCGTGGTGCCCGCGCGCGGATGGCCATGTGTGTCAGGCAGAATCGGTCAGCATGGGCGTCGAGAGCCACCATCTGGTGTTGTTGCGCCACGGGGAGACCCAGTGGTCCAAGTCCGGCCAGCACACCGGGCGCACCGATCTCGAACTAACCGACGCCGGCCGGGTCCAGGCCGAGCTGATTGGGCGCGTTCTGCGTGAATTGAAACTCACCGACCCGCTCGTGATCAGCAGCCCGCGCATACGTGCCCTGACCACGGCCAAGTTGGCCGGGCTCGCCGTGGACGAGGTCTCGTCCTTGCTCGCCGAATGGGATTACGGCGAGTACGAGGGGTTGACGACCCCGCAGATCCACGAATCAGATCCTGATTGGCTGATTTGGACGCACGGTTGTCCCGGCGGCGAAACGGTGGCTGAAGTCAGCGACCGAGCCGATCAGGCCGTGTCACTGGCGTTGGAGAACATGGCCTCACGCGACGTCGTGTTCGTGGGCCACAGCCACTTCTCCCGTTCGGTGATCACGCGCTGGGTCGAGCTGCCGCTGGTCGAGGGCAGCCGCTTTTGGATGCTCGCCGGCTCGATAGCCGTGTGCGGGTTCGAGCACGGCGTGCGGCAGCTCGCCGCGCTCGGATTGACCGGTCTCCCGCAGGCCATCACAGCCGGGTGAGCACCACCGAGCCGCCCTTCGTGCTGTGCGGGCCGGCTGGCGTCCTGATCGCCGAGGGCGTGACCGCGTGCTTCGACAGGGTGGCCGACGCGCAATCGGCATTGCGTTCTGGATCGGTGCCAATTGTGTTAGGCGCGTTGGCTTTTGACGTTGACGGACCGGCGGCATTGATGGCGCCGCGTGCCGTCCAGCACCGGCCCGAGTTACCCGACTGGCCGGCCGGACCGCTGCCTTCGGTGCGCGTGGCCGGCGCCATTCCGGCGCCGGAGGAGCACCGCAACCGGGTCAGCCGGGCCCGCGACCAGCTCAACGCCGCGGGGAGTTCACTGCGAAAGGTGGTGCTGGCCCGGGCTTTACGGCTGGTCGCCGAGGCGCCGCTGGACGCGCGGACCATCCTGCGCCGCTTGGTCGACGACGACCCGGCGGCATACGGCTATCTGGTCGACCTGTCGGCGGCCGGCGGCCGGTACTCGGGCATGGCCCTGGTCGGCGCCAGCCCGGAGTTGCTGGTTGCGCGCGACGGCGACCGCGTGACCTGTCAGCCCTTCGCCGGCTCTGCGCCGCGGTCCGCCGACCCCGAGCGCGACACCGCTGCCGGCGCCGCGCTCGCCGACTCCGCCAAGGATCGTCACGAGCACCAACTCGTCATCGACACCATGACCGAGGCGTTGCGCCCGTTGTGCAGCGAGCTGACTTTTCCATCGACGCCCACGCTGAGCCGCACCACGGCGCTGTGGCACCTCAGCACGCCGATCGTCGGTCGGCTGCGCGACATATCCACCACCGCAATCGATTTGATGCTTGCGCTGCACCCGACCCCGGCGGTCGGCGGCGTGCCGACCGCCGCCGCCGCCGAGCTCATCGCAGAGCTGGAAGGCGATCGCGGCTTCTACGCCGGCGCGGTGGGCTGGTGCGACAGCAGCGGCGACGGCCGCTGGGTGGTCTCCATCCGCGGCGCGCAGCTGGCCGCCGACCGGCTCAGCGCGCTGGCCCACGCCGGCGGCGGCATCGTCGCCGAATCCGACCCGGACGGCGAAGTCGCCGAGACGACAACGAAATTCCGCACCATCTTGACCGCGTTGGGAGTCGACCCGTGACCGTTCGCATCCGCCGAGCCGCCCCCGCCGACGCCGCCGCGATCACCGCGATGATCCACGGCCTCGCCGAGTTCGAACGGGCACCCGAACAATGCACCGTCGTCGAGACACAAGTCAGGACAGCGCTTTTCGATCAACCCGCGACGTTACGGGCGCACGTCGCCGAGGTGGACGGCGACGTCGCCGCGATGGCGCTGTGGTTCCTGAACTTCTCGACCTGGGACGGCGTCGACGGCATATTCCTGGAAGACCTGTTCGTACAACCGCGCTTTCGCCGTCTCGGGTTGGCCCGCGGCCTGCTATCTGCACTGGCCAAAGAATGCGTGGACAACGGCTACACCCGGTTGTCCTGGGCGGTGCTGAACTGGAACACCGACGCGATCGCGCTATATGAGTCCATCGGCGGCCGGCCGCAGAGTGAGTGGACGACTTATCGGGTGTCGGGTGCCGAGCTGGCTGAGCTCGCCGGACCCTGACCTGAGACCCAGCGCAGCGCGGCCGGACTGAATAACAGCGCCAACCCGGCGAGCGCGATCAGGCCCACCGGAATGCCGATCGCCGGCCGATGCGAGCCGACGGTCAAGTAATACGACACCGGCAACAGCAGCAGCTCGGCGAACACCGCCAGTCCCCGACCCCAGCGCCTGCCGACCAGCAGCGCCCAGCCGGCGGCCAGCACGGCTCCCCCGGCCAGCGCGAACCACATCGCGGTACCGAACCCGTTGGCCACCCGCTGATCCGCCCCGCCGATCGCCCGGAACACCAGCACCGCGGCGACGACCAAGCCCGTCGCACCCTGCACAGCGGCGATCAATCCCGCGCCGCGGACAGTCGTCGGCGGGCGCTCAGTCACCGTCTCAGCGTAACCACCGGGCTGAAAATCCCGCTCCTCCTCCGGCCGCGCCGCGGCCGGCATCGTCGCCGCTTAGCTCCCGTAGGCTTTGGCGTCATGCGCGCCGTGCTGATCGTCAACCCCACCGCGACCTCAACCACCACAGCGGGGCGCGACCTACTTACACACGCGTTGCAGAGCCGCCTGGATCTGACCGTCGAGCACACCCGGCATGGCGGCCACGGCGGCGAGATAGCTCAGGCCGCGGTACAGGACGGCGTCGACCTGGTCGTCGTGCACGGCGGTGACGGCACCGTGAGCAACGCGGTCAACGGCATTCTCGGCCGACCGGGACAGCGGCCCACGGGGCACATCCCGGCGCTGGCAATCGTCCCCGGCGGCTCGGCGAACGTGACGGCGCGGTCACTGGGCATCCCGCCGGGTCCGATCGACGCCACCAACCAGCTCATCTGGCTGCTCGACAAATACGGCCCGGAGAAGAACTGGCGCCGGATCGGGCTGATCGACTGCGGCGAACGCTGGGCGGTGCTGAACGCCGGCATGGGCGTCGACGCCGAGGCGGTGGCCAAGGTGGAGAAGCAACGGGAAAAGGGCCGCAAGGTCACGCCGACGCGCTACATCCTCGCTGCGACCCGGGCCACGATCGGATACTCCCGCAAGGAACCGCGGCTGACCGTCACGCTGCCGGGACGCGACCCGATTTCGGGCGTCTACTTCGTTTTCGTTTCCAACTCCAGCCCCTGGACGTTCGCCAACGAGCGCCCGATGTGCACCAACCCGGGCACCAGCTTCGACGCCGGCCTGGGGGTGTTCGGCGTCACCCGGTTGAAGGTCATCCCGAGTCTGCGGCTCGTTGCGCAGATGTTCTCCAAACGACCGAAGATCGAGGGCGATCAGGTGGTGCGCGACGACGACGCGGCCTGCGTGCAAGTGACCTGCGCAGATCCGCCGATGGCGTGCCAATTCGACGGCGACTACCTCGGGGTTCGCGAAAAGATGACATTTCGGGCCGTTCCTGATGTGCTGGACGTCGTCGCACCGCATCCGAAACAGCTTCCTGACCTGCAACGGTAGCCGAATGTGGCCAAAAGCACTGGTCAGGCCCGCCGCGAGTGTAGTACAAACGATTAAGAGGTTTGGTAACAGATCTCTAAAGTGAGATAGACCACGGACCAACGAGCACTCTTGACATCTGTTGAGCCTGTGAAACGATCAAATGAACGCACGCAACGGTATGACAACTTTTGTTGTGCCTGCGTTAACAGCCGAAGAAAATCATTCGTGCGCATTGCTGCGCACACAGTGAGGAGTAACGACTTATGGATTGGCGCCACACCGCGGTCTGCCGCGACGAGGACCCGGAGCTGTTCTTCCCTGTCGGGAACAGCGGACCGGCCCTCGCGCAGATTGCTGACGCGAAACTGGTCTGTAACCGCTGTCCGGTGACCACCGACTGCTTGTCCTGGGCACTTAACACCGGTCAGGACTCCGGCGTGTGGGGCGGAATGAGCGAGGATGAGCGGCGCGCCCTCAAGCGCCGCAACGCTCGGACGAAGGCCCGCAGCGGAGTCTGATCAAGACCCTCGATGATGCGGCCTCGACGAAATGTCGGGGCCGCATCATTGTGTGCGGGCCTATTGCATGGTGCGGACCCGGCGGCCGATCGGGACACGCAGCACAACGTCGGTCCCGCCTTCGGGGGCATCCCGCATATCCAGCGAGCCGTCCAGCTCAGCGGAGACCAGGGTTCGCACGATCTGCAGACCCAGCCGATCGGACTTCTCGACGCTGAACCCTTCGGGCAGGCCTCGGCCGTTGTCGTGAACCACGACGTCCAGCCAGCGTGCTGACCGTTCGGCACGAATCGTCACCGAGTCGCCGGCTGCGGCGGCCGCTTCGCAGGCCACCGGGTCGAAGGCGTGCTCGATGGCGTTCTGCACCAGCTCGGTGATCACCATGACCAGCGCGGTCGCCCGGTCCGAGTCCAAGACGCCGAGCATGCCGGTGCGGTTGATCCTGATCGGCGCGTCCACCGTCGCCACGTCGTTCATGATCGGCAGAATCCGATCGATCACCTCGTCGAGGTTGACTTCCTCGTCGACCGACATCGACAACGCGTCGTGGACCAACGCGATCGACGACACCCGGCGCACCGATTCGATGAGCGCCTCTCGACCTTCTAGATTGCTGGTCCGGCGGGCCTGCAGGCGCAGCAGCGCCGCGACGGTCTGCAGGTTGTTCTTCACCCGGTGGTGGATCTCCCGGATGGTGGCGTCCTTGGACATCAGGGCGCGGTCTCGGCGTTTGACCTCGGTGACGTCGCGAACGAGCACCGCGGCCCCGGCCGCTGAGCCGTGTACCACCAGGGGCAGCGTCCGCAGCAGGATCGTCGCACCGCCGGCATCGACCTCGATGCGCATGCTGGCGCCACCGGCCAGCGAGTTCAGGACGTGTTCGGCGAGTTCGTGAGCCTCGAACGGGTCGGAGATCAGCGGCCGGGTGATCGCGATCAGGTTGTGGCCCTCCAGCTCGGAGGTCAGGCCCATCCGGTGAAAGGCGGACAACGCGTTCGGGCTGGCATACGAAACCTCGCCGACGACGTTGAGCCGAATGAATCCGTCGCCCACTCGCGGGCTCGAGCGTGACATCGCCAGATCGCCGACGTTGGGAAAGGTGCCCTCGGACAGCATGTGCACGAGGTCGGCGGCGCAGTCGAGGTAGGCGGTCTCCAGCGGGCTGGACTTCGGAGTGTCGGCGACGGCCGTCTGATGGGTCAGCACGGCGACTACCCGGTCGCCATACCGAACCGGCACCGCCTCGATGTTCACTCCGGTCTGTTGCCACGAATACTGTTGGCCCGCATCGCTTTCCAGGCTGATCGCGCCCGAATCCAGCGCCGCGGCGATCAGCGGCATCCGGTCGGCGTCGACGACGGTGCCAACCGCGTCGCGCAGCAGAACTGTGGGCGCGGTATTCGGTCGGCACTGCGCGACGCATACCAGCGAACCGTCGTCGCGGCGCACCCACATCAGATAGTCGGCGAACGACAGATCGGCGAGCAGCTGCCATTCACCCACCAGCGCGTGCAGATGATCGACGGCGTTGCCCGGCAGAACGGTGTGCTCGGCAAGCAGGTCACCCAAAGTCGACATCGGCGACTCCCGCCATCAGGTCCGGACGGGTCAAGGGCTAGCTGATGACGGCGATGAGGTCGCCGGCCTGGATGACGTCTCCGACGGACACGCTGACTTTGCTGACGGTGCCCGCGACTTCAGCCAGAACCGGGATCTCCATCTTCATCGATTCCAGCAACACCAAAGTGTCGCCCTCGCCGATTTGGTCGCCCTCGTTGACCACGACTTCGAGCACGCTGGCCACGATCTCTGCCCGGACGTCCTCGGCCATCCTCACCCCGTTCGTCACCAACCCGGTATTCGCAAATTGCGTGACCCCATCGAACCACAATCGAAATTCCCCAGTTGCACGGGAGCAAAGGCGATCGGCCGGGCGTGTCGACGTTGGCCCGAATACGGCTACCAGGCCGTCTCCGCGGCGCGTAATCGCAGCGTGATGGCGATGTGACCAAAGATAAGCAAACTCCAAGAATGGTAAGCCGATCTATAGAGTCCGTCCGGTGATCGTGTCGTGATGCTGTTGTGACATTTGAGAAGCAGAGTGTCCAAAGTGAATGGAGTGCCCAGAGAAGACCGAGTGACTGAGCCGATACTGAGGAGAATTCCGTTGTCCGAGAACATGTTTGCGCATTCCGCAACTCGCGGGCCCCTGACCCGCATGGCCACCGGCATCGGCGCCGCGGTGGCAGCAGTCGCCACGATCGGCCTGGGTGCCGGCGCCGCTGCGGCCGCTCCCCAGCAACCATTCGCCGCGGATGATCCGCTCCCCGGATTGCCCGGCGCGGGTAACGCGGTGAACATCGCGAACTCGCTCTTCGGCTCGCTCAGTGGGCTGATGAACAACGTGCTTCCGGGGACCGGTGACCTGCTGATGCCGGCCACCGGTGCACTCGGTGGCGGAGGGCTCCCGGGTGGGCTCGGCGGTGGGCTCCCGGGTGGCATCCCCGGTGGCATCCCCGGCGGGATTCCCGGTCAGACCCCCGGCCTGGGCGGCTATCCCGGTCAGACCCCCGGCCTGGGCGGCTATCCCGGTCAGACGCCCGGCCTGGGCAGCTATCCCGGCGGCCTGCCGGGCCAAATCCCTGGCGGCCTCCCGGGTCAGACGCCGGGCTATCCCGGCGGACTCCCCGGCCAGCTGCCCGGGCAGACGCCCGGCTTGGGCGGCTACCCCGGCAGCACTGTGCCCGGCGCTCAAGGCCCGCTGGCGCCCGGCGGTCTGGGTCCGGCCGCGCAGGCCGGCCAGTCGGGTCCGATCGCATCCGCCGGTGCCACCGGCGGCACTCTGGCACACAGCGCGGTGCCGGTGGTCTAGCCGTTTTCTGCCTGACGCCTCCGGCATGAAAGACTGGGCGTCAAGCAGACCTGCGAGGAGGACCCATCATGGCCAAGCGTGGCCGAAAGAAGCGCGACCGCAAGCACAGCAAGGCCAATCACGGCAAGCGGCCGAACGCATAACGACCAACGAAGGCGCGGACCGTCCGACAGGCGGCCCGCGCCTTCGTCTTTTGACGATCGAGGTGCGGCTTAGAACTGACCGCGGATGATGGTGGTCCGGCTGATTTCGAAACGCAACCGCTCGCGCAGACTATCCGGAGCCCTCTCCCCGCTGCACTTGGTCGCGATCAGACCCTTGATCCGCTCCTCCAGCCCGTAGAGCTGGAAACACGGCGGGCAGTCTTCGAGATGCTGCCTGAGCTTCGCTTTCTTCTCCGCGGTGCACTCGCCGTCGAGCAGCGTCCACACTTCGGCGATCACCTCGGCGCACTCGGCCTTGATGGGCGGGATCGCGCCACCGGCATCTTTCGAGACGTCGCTCACGACGACACCTCCTCGGGTGCCTGGTCACCACGAATGAAGCCGCGGTCCTTGGCCACATCGGTCAGCAACTCCCGCAGCTGACGCCTGCCGCGGTGCAGTCGCGACATCACCGTCCCGATCGGGGTGCCCATGATCTCGGCGATCTCCTTGTAGGGAAAGCCTTCGACGTCGGCGTAATAGACCGCCATCCTGAACTCTTCGGGTAGCGCCTGCAGCGCCTCTTTGATCTCGGTGTCGGGCAGTGCCTCGAGCGCCTCGACCTCGGCTGAGCGCAGCCCGGTCGACGAATGTTCGGCGGTGGCCGCCAGCTGCCAGTCGGTGATCTCTTCGGTCGGATACTGCGCCGGCTGACGCTGCTTTTTGCGGTAGCTGTTGATGTAGGTGTTGGTCAGGATGCGGTACAGCCAGGCCTTGAGGTTGGTGCCCTCCCTGAAGGAGCGGAAACCGGCGTAGGCCTTGACCATGGTCTCCTGCAGCAGGTCCTCGGCGTCGGCCGGATTGCGGGTCATCCGCAGGGCACCGCCGTAGAGCTGGTCCAAAAGGGGAATCGCGTCACGCTCGAAGCGCGCGGTCAGCTCGGCGTCGGTCTCGTTCGACCGGTCGCGTCCACGAGTCTCGGTGAAGTCCTCGGCGGCCGCCGCGATCCCTGAGTCTGTCGCGCCATCGATGTCGGCCATATTGGGTAACAGAGTCCCTTCTGTCGCGATGCCGCTGAACAGGTCCATCAATACCGGACCCGATTCGCGAAGGCTGGTTGCCGTCGACACCCGACTCCCCTCTCCCAATCTAAATGCTGCTACCGACATATGTCTGCCCGACTAGACAGCAGCATCAACAGCGACGATCGCCGGGCTATTTCCGGGCCGCCGATCGGGGGCGATTGTGAGCAGCGTTACTGTGACGCTCATGTCACTCAAGGGCAAGACCATGTTTATCTCGGGTGCCAGTCGCGGAATCGGTTTGGCCATCGCCAAGCGTGCCGCGCAGGACGGCGCCAACATCGCGCTGATCGCCAAGACCGCCGAGCCGCACCCCAAGCTGGAGGGCACGGTGTACACCGCCGCCAAGGAACTGGAGGAGGCCGGCGGCCAGGCACTGCCGATCGTGGGCGATGTCCGCGACCCGGAATCGGTCGAGTCGGCGGTGGCCCAGGCTGTCGAGCAGTTCGGGGCCATCGACATCTGCGTCAACAATGCGTCGGCGATCAACCTGGGCTCGATCACCGAGGTGCCGATGAAGCGGTTCGACCTCATGAACGGCATCCAGGTGCGTGGCACCTACGCGGTGTCGCAGGCCTGCATTCCGCACATGAAGGGCCGCGAGAACCCGCACATCCTGACCCTGTCGCCGCCGGTGCTGCTCGGCAAGGAATGGCTGAAGCCGACGGCGTACATGATGGCCAAGTTCGGAATGACACTGTGCGCGCTCGGAATCGCCGAGGAAATGCGCGAGGAGGGCATCGCGTCGAACACCCTGTGGCCGCGCACGCTGGTAGCCACCGCCGCGGTGCAGAATCTGCTCGGCGGCGCCGAGGCGATGGCCCGTGCCCGCAAGCCGGAGGTCTACTCCGACGCCGCCTACGTCATCCTTAACAAGCCGTCCAAGGAGTACACCGGCAACACCCTGCTGTGCGAGGACGTGCTGGTGGATTCGGGCGTCTCGGACCTGTCGGTCTACGACTGTGTGCCGGGCGGCACCCTCGGCGTCGACTTCTGGGTGGACGGGGTCAACCCGCCGGGTTACACGCAGCCTTCGTAGGGCCCTGATCGTGGCGGCGACGCCCGCGCTCGCGGCGTTGGCCGATGCCGGCGTGCCGCACGAGGTGGTGAAGTTCTCCCACGACCCGCGGGAGCGCGCGTTCGGGGATGAAGCCGTGCGGCAGCTGACCTCCACGGGTGCGGTATCGCCGGCGCAGATCTACAAGACGCTCGTCATCGCGATCCCCGACGGGCTGGCCGTTGCGATACTGCCGGTGCCGGCGCGGTTGTCGCTGAAGGCCGCCGCATCGGCGCTGGGGGTCGGCAAAGCGACTCTGGCCGATCAGCGCACCGCCGAGCGGGCCACCGGCTACGTGCTGGGCGCGGTGTCGCCGTTCGGCCAACGCACGCAGCTGCCGACGGTCATCGACTCCGACGCGCTGGCATGCGAGCGGGTGTACTGCAGCGCCGGCCGGCGGGGCTGGGATGTCGCGGTGGCGCCCGCGGACCTGATCAGGCTCACCGGCGCGGTGGCCGCGGCTATTCAGGCCTGAGATCTGGCCAGCATCGTCCGCACGCTGTCGGCGAACGCGGCGGTGGTGAAGCAGGTGGGCTCGGCGAATTCCTCCATCGTCAGCGACTCGTGCCAGCCGGCGTCGGCGGAGGCGCGTAACAGCGGCTTGGTCATCGCGACGGCGTGGCTGGGCATCGCGGCGACCCGTGTGCACCACTCGTCGGCGGCGACCAGCAGTTGGTCGTGTGCGACGACCTGCTGCACGAGGCCGAGCCGCTGCGCTTCGTGGGCGTCGATGTGCTCGCCGCGCAGGTAGTAGGCCAGCGCGCCCTGATAGCCGAGCCGGCGGGTCAGCGCCCAGCTGGTGCCGACCTCCGGCAGCAGGCCGAGCCGGCCGAACGCGGGCACGATCACTGCGCGCTCGCTGGCGATGGCGATGTCGCAGCTCAGCGCCCAGGCCAGGCCGACGCCGGCGGCAGGCCCGTTGATCGCCGCCACGTAGATCGTGTCCGACCCGGCGATCAGCCGTGCGACGCCGCCGAACTCGCGACGGATCCAGCGCCAGACGTCGGCCACACCCTCCGGTCGACCCGGATTCTCGGTCGCCATCCGCATCATCTTCAGGTCGCCGCCCGCGCTGAACCCCGGGTCGCGGCCGGTGAGCACCACGCTACGGACATCGGAATCGGCGGCGAGATCCTCTATCGCGCAACGTAATTGCCGTACCAACGGAGCGGACAGCACGTTGAGCCGGTCGGGTTCGTCGAGAATGACGATCGCCCGGTCGCCGCGGTGTTCGACGGTCACCCGTCGCGGTGCCTCGGGATCGTCGCCGTCGGCGACCAGGCTGCGATATAGCGATTCGGCTTCACTCGTCATTGGCTGTCCTCAGTAGTGTTGGCTCGCAGCGCCATCCACGCCGCGTCGGCGAAGGTCTTGACCACCCCGCGCGGCATTCTCGGCTCGTCACCGGCGATCCAGTACCTGCTGAAATCCTGAGCGGGGCCGAACCACAGTGCGGCCGTGACGCCCGCCTGCATCGGCCGCAGCACGCCGTAGGTGTGATGTGGCCGCCACCAATCCCGCACCGCGGCGAAGAACACCCGGTTGGCTTCACGCAGCGCGGCGCTGTCCAACCAGTCACCCAGCAACAACGCCGCCTCGTTGCGGTGGGCGGCGACCCACCGTAAATGATGTGCGACGCCGCCGCGGATGCCCGCCTCAGCGGCGTCGTGCCGACGCAGCATCGCGATGAAACCCGTTTGGTATTCGCTCATCAGCTCGGCATAGACCGCGGCCGCCAGCGTCGGCTTGTCCGGGAAGTGGTGGTAGAGCGCCCCGACGCTGACGTCGGCGTCGCGCCGGATCTCGTCGAGCGTCGCCGCCAGGGCCCCGTCGGCCGCGAACCGGCGGCGGGCCGTCAGCAGCAGCCGGCTCCGGGCATCACGGACAACAGATCGTGGCACGAGGATTACTCTAACTGAACCGAGGAATTCTCGGCTAACTGGTCAGGAGAACGCGCTCTGCCCAGTGATGTGCCGGCCGACGATGAGGGACTGGATTTCCGCGGTTCCTTCGTAGGTGACCAACGCCTCCATGTCGCACAGGTGGCGCATGACATGGAAGTCGAGCAAGACCCCGTTGCCGCCTAATACGTCGCGGGCCAGTCGACACACGTTGCGGCCCTTGACCGTGCAGTAATACTTGGCGAGCGCGGCCATCGTCTCTTCGGCCTTGCCGTCGTCGATGAGCCGGGCCATTCGAATCGCGTACAGCTGCATCGAGGTGAGATCACCGAGCATCTCCACCAGCATCGACTGGATGACCTGGGTCCGGGCGATTGCCCTGCCGAACTGCCTTCTCCGCAGGGCGTAGTTCAGGGCGATGTCATAGGCCGCGACGGCGTGTCCGGCCGACCCCCATGCGACGGAATTGCGGGTGCCCGCAAGCACTTTGCCCACATCTTTGAAGCTGTTGCAGTTCTGCAGTCGGGCGTCTTCGGACACCCGGCAGTCGGTGAGGGTGATGTCCGCGTTCTGAACCATCCGCAGCGACATCTTGCCGCCGATCTTGGTCGCCGCGTAGCCAGGGTTCTCCTTCTCCACCACGAACGCCTTGACTTGGTTGTCTGCGGTGTCGCGGGCGTAGACAACGATGTAATCGCACCAGACGGCGTTGCCCGGCCAGCGCTTGCGTCCGTTGAGCACCCACTCATCGCCTTGCCGCTCCGCGGTGGCCTCCAAGATGACGGCGTCCGAACCGTGCTCGGGCTCGGTCAGGGCGAACGCGCCGATCTTTTCCAGGCGCGCCATCGCCGGTAGGTAGCGTTGCCGCTGTTCCTCGGAGCCCAGAATGTTGATCGACTGCATCGCCAACCCGAGGTGTACTGCGAAGAACGTGGCCATGCTCCCGTCGATGCGGGACAGTTCATAGGTGACGAGGCCGGCGGCGACCGCGCTCATCGGTGTGCACCCGCGGTCGCCCAGGTTGTAGTCGCCGATAATGTTCAGCCTGGCAAGTTTCGGTATCAGGTCGAACGGGAATTCGCCGCGCTCCCAATACTCGTTGACCATCGGCAGGATCTCCGCCTCGCCGAACGCCCGGACCTCGGCAAAGATCGCCTTTTCCGGGTCGGTCAGCTGATCGGCCATCAGGAAATAGTCGGTCTCCCGGGCAACGCCGATGTCCCCGACGAGCGAGGCGGTGGCTGGATCGGCGTCCTTTGCACCTCGTGTCTCAAACGAGCTGAGCGGTGTTGGCATCGTTGTCATGGTTATTCCCAGGTCTTTGTTAGTTGCTGCGGCTCAAGGCCGCTCGCCGTGTTCGTGCAGAAATGCCTCGATGACGGGCACGAGCTCGATGGCGTTGTGCACAAGATCGATGTGGCCGCCGCTGTGTTGGTGCAGTCGCGAATGGGGTAGCAATGCGTTCATGATGTGGGCGTTGACCATCGGGATGATCGGATCATCGGTGCCCGCCACGATCAACGTCTGCTGCCGCACAGCGGGCAGCGCGAAGAGGCTGGACCACACCGAACCCGCGAGAAGTTGGTGTAGGTAGCCCATCTTCGATCCGGCGTGCAACTGCTGGAGAAATAGTCGCGCCACATCGTCTCCGTGAGCGCGGACGGTGCCGCCGTACAGCTCACCGGCAATGGACGCTGCGTAGTCCGGATCCGAAAACCTGCGGGGGGTGGCCATTTTCGCCAGCACCCGCGGATGAGCAGGCACCATCAGCGCACCGGTACCTGTCGCCACCAGAACCAGGCGGCGGCACCGGCGCGGGTTCTGGAAGGCGAACTGCTGCGCAAGCGCCCCGCCCCAGGACAGCCCCAGCACGTCCACCACGCCGATTCCCAGCTCGGACAGCACCCGGCCGAGCACCCAGGCAAGGTACGGGAACCCGTAGGGAGCAGGGGATGTGGGCGATCCGCCGGCTCCTGGCACGTCGAATCTGACGACAGTGGTATCCGGATCCAGCTGCTCCACCAGTGGGTCAAGCACTTCCAGGCTCGCCCCGATGCCGTTGCACAACACCAGCGGCACACCGGTTCCCCACCGCACGTTCACCCGGATCCGCTGCCCGCCGGTGGCGACGTAGCACTCCTCGCCAAATTGACTCACGGGTACCGCACGAAGGCGTCGCCGATCGCGGGCCTCTCGACGCTTGTCGCCAACTTGTGACTTCACTTTTCCATCACGTAACTACCCGGAGCGGGGCCCAGCGGCGGAAGGTCCTCCCCACCAAGCGCTTTTGGAGCGTCAACCTCTGCACCACTGCGCTCGGCCAGCCAGGCCGTGTAGTCCGGCCACCAGGAGTCGGCGTGCTTCTCGGCAGAGTCCAGCCACTGTTGAGCATCCTCGGCGTCGACCGAGCCAGTGCGGAACGACGCCTTGGGGTTACCTGGCGGGTTCACCAACGCCGCGATGTGACCGTTGGTGGACAACACATAGCGGTTGTCCTTGCTGCCCAGCAGTCGCGCACTGCGATAGGTGGCCTGCCACGGGGAGATGTGATCGGCGATGCCACCGACGATGTAGGCGTCTGCGGTGATCTTGCCGAGGTCCACCGGGCTGCCCAGCATGCTGACCCCACCGGGCGTGACCAACGCATTCCGCAGTCCCATCAGCACCAGGTCGCGGTGCAGCGCGGCGGCCATCCGGGTGGTGTCGGCGTTCCAGAACAACACGTCGAACGCCGCGGGCTTGCGGCCCTGTACGTAGTTGTTCACCACGTACCGCCACACCAGGTCGGTCGGACGAAGCCAGGCGAACATCTCCGCCATGTCGCGTCCGTCCAGGAAACCCTTCCTCGACGAGACTCGAATCGCCGCCTGCGCTGCGCGGTCGCTCATCGCGGCGGCCGCAAATCCGGCGCGAGTCTCATCCAGCACGGTGACCGCCAGGTTGAGGCCCGCGACCCGGTCGCCCTCGCCGATCTCGGCGAGATGAGCCGCCGTCATCGCTGCCAGAATGCCGCCCGAACAGGTGGCCAACAGGTGCGTGCTGTCGGTCCCGGTGATTTTCTCCGCTGCGTCCATCGCCTCCACGATCGCCGCCCCATAGGTATCGAAGCCCCAATCCCGATGGCGGGCTTGCGGGTTCCGCCATGAAATTGTGAAGACCTGCTGGCCCTGCTGGACGAAGTACTCGATCATGCTGCGCCCGGGGGCGATATCCATGACGTAGTACTTGTTGATCACCGGGGGCACCATGAGCAATGGGATCGCACGCACCTTGGGTGTCTGCGGGGCGTACTGGATTAATTCGAACACCGAGGTTTGCAGTACGACGGCCCCTTTGGTGACAGCCAAGTCCTCCCCCACCGCATAGGCGTCGGGCTCGATCATCGCGGGCACCCGGGGCTTCGAAAGCATGTCTCGGGCAAAGGCCCTCGCGCCGCGTACCGCGCTCAGGCCGCCGGTGTCGATCAGCGCCTTCCAGCCGAGCGGACTGATCAGCGGGTTGTTGCTCGGCGCCAGGCCTTCGACAAAATTGTCGATAACGAACTGCATCTTCTCTTTGTCGCGCCAATCCAATTGGGCGTCCGCGAGTAACTCCTCAGCGGTCTCGGAGCCCGCCAGATAGGCCTGCATGATCCTGTGTAGCAATGGATTCTCCTGCCATGCAGGGTCGCTGAAGCGCTTGTCGGCGCGTCCCGGAGCGCGGTGCGACTTGCCCACGGCGATGTTGCCCAGCTCACGGGTCAGCGCGCCCACTCGGTCGGCCACCGCGCCGGGGTGCTGAGCGAGGTTGCCGGCGAAGCGGGCCCAGGTGGCGTTCGGCATCATCCGGCTGGCGAAGGGCTTTGTGGCGCTGGTGAGAAGCAGGTCGAGCGGTGCAGCCAGCTCGTCGACTTTGGCCGTGGTTGTCATGACTATCGTGTGCTTTCGGTTGTCGGAACGGTGATATCGCGTTTTTGCACCTTGCCGGTGGGCCCCTTGGGCAGCGCGTCGACCAACCAGACCCGGCGCGGATATTTGTAGGCGGCCACCCGCTCCTTGACGAAGTCGCGCAGTTCGTCCGGGTGCACTTCCGCCCCGTCCTTCAGCGCCACAGCCGCCCCGACTTCCTCGCCCAGCGAGTCGTGCGGGACGCCGATGACCGCGGCTTCGGCCACCGCGGGATGCTCGTAGAGCACTTCCTCGATTTCGCGGGGATAGACGTTGTAGCCGCCCCGGATGATCATGTCCTTGGTCCGGTCGACTATGTAGAAGTAGCCGTCCTCGTCGACGCGTCCTACGTCACCGGTCGCCAGCCAACCGTCCGGTGTGATCGTGGCCTTGGTCGCGTCGGGCAGGTTCCAGTAGCCCTTCATCACGTTGTGTCCGCGGATCTGGATCTCGCCGGTGTTGCCCTGCGGTACCTCAGCGCCGTTCACGTCGACGACCCGCATCTGCACGCCTTCGATCGGAGTACCTATCGAACCCACCTTGCGCTCCCGGTTCGGATGGTTGAATGCGGCGGCCGGTGAGCTCTCGGAGAGCCCGTAGCCCTCCAAAACGGTGCAGCCGAAAGCCTTCTCGAAGTCGGTGAGAACCTGTACCGGCATCGCCGCACCACCCGAGACGCAGACCCGCAACGTGCGCGTCGCCTCCGCCGCGGCCTCGTCGGCCACGCCCAGCAGCGCCGAATACATCGTCGGCACCCCTTGAAACACCGTGACGGCGTCGCGCACGATCACCTCGAGCGCCTTGCGCGGGTCGAATCGAGGGATCAGCGTCAACGTCGCACCTGACAGCACCGCCCCGTTGAGGCCGCAGGTCAGGCCGAATACGTGAAAGAGCGGCAAGCAGCCCATCACGACGTCGTCCTGCCCGGTTTCGACCAGGGTGCGGACACTTACGTCGGCGTTGCGGCCCAGGTTGCCGTGCGTGAGCATGGCGCCCTTCGGTTTTCCGGTGGTTCCGGAGGTGTGCAGGATGACCGCGACGTCGTCGGCGCCGCGTTCTACGGGTGACTCTTGCGCGGGCAGGTCGGCGATCACGTCCATCAGGCCGGCGTCGTCGACAATCCAGCACTGCGAGCCCGTTTCGTCGGCGCCGGCGCTGGCCTCGTCGGCGAACCCGGGTGACCCGAACAACGCCTTGGCGCCGCTGTTGGACAGGTAGTAGGTCACCTCCCGCGCCTTGAGCAGCGGATTCATCGGGACCGCAACAGCGCCGCGATACATGATCCCGTAGAACGCGATAGCGAACGCGGGCGTATTGGGCAGCATCACGCCGACCCGGTCCCCCGGTTCGATTCCGGCTTGTTCGAGCAGCGTCGCCACCCGGGCCGCCGCCGCGTCGAACTCAGCGAAGGTGAATTGCAGGTCGTCGCAACGCAGCGCAATGCGATTGGGGTGGCGCTCTGCGGATGCGAAGAGATTGGCGCTCAGGCTGGTCATGGTGTACCTCTGCGGATCTAATCGGCTGCCCGGTTCAGGGCTTGTCCCGAGGATTCCAATCGTCCGCTCGACGAACTCGCATAACAATGTCGGTGGAAACAACAAGCTGGCCGCTCACGTGTGACGCCGCACAGTTGGTCGCCGCAGCCCCACGCTCAAGCGCCCGCATTCCTGTGCGCGCCGATCTGCGGGCCGCAGGCGCGCAACGCATCTGATCGGCTTGCCACTCGTCAAGAGCCAGACGGGCCGATCACGCGCCTGTGCAATTCCTCTGTGAGGACATGGATTTGGCGCGTCAGATCGGTGTTGGTTTTGAGTTCCAGTTCCTGCGCTTCAAAGTCGTGGTCAGCTTTGGCCTGTTGGAACGCCGATTGTCGGTTCTGGCCGATCATGACGAACGTTGACAGGAATATCGCTTCGAGTGAAACCACCAGAGTCAGTGTCGGCCAAGGATTCTGTTCCAGAACGAGCATCCACACGGCGAAAAGGATCGCGTGGATCCAGACGAAGTTCATCGAACCGGCGAATGCGGTGATTCGATCGGCCAGTCGCAGCTGGATACTCTCGCGCCGTCTCTTCGCCTCATCGAGCACGGCTGGATGGTGAATTCGATTATTGCGTAACAATCGGTGCGGAATGAGCTGAGGGGGATGGGTCGTAATCTTCAATTTTTCTCGGTCCATGGGGACTAATTCTGACAGTTCGTCGGTGCAACAACCGCTGGCATTTGGGTATGAATGTTGCCTCGTACCCGCCGTAGGTTCCGGCATCGTGAACAAGAGGCGTTGCAGTCGATTCAGATGAGCCGGCGATGCACCTCGAAGGCCAAGCAGAGTTCTGCGATATCCCTTGGGCGAGAATGGGATAGTCCGGTTCGTTTCTCTATCCGCTGCAGTCGGTAGGGCACGGTGTTGGGGTGACAACAAAGTCGTTGAGCGCAGACGACCAAACGAGGCGTCGGTTTCTTGCCACACCCGGAAACATCTCGAATACGAGACACCAAGGCGACAACCTCGTCGAATTGTTGCCCGGATTTGACGCAGACGATCCCGACCTGCCAATCGGGCCGATTCGATCGCCCTCAGCGGCTCGACATCATCGCAGCCAACGCTGGCGGCAATGACCAGAAAGGGCCATCCTTTCGCAGCCGCAGACAACTGGCGACCTCATCCACGCTGCAGTCGTCATGGATTCGGCCCTCGCCCCTTCATGTGCCGCGCATCGCCACTGCCACGCAGGACTCAGACGCCACCGCCCGCCGGGAAACCCGGAGTCCGCTTTGATTAACCACTCACATCCCCCCGGTGACCAGGCATAAAGTCTCGGAGTATGAGCGCGGTATCGCACGCCGGCGAGGTCCGGCACGGCGCCGAACCCGATCCGCACATCGTCGAGCTCAGCAAGCTGATGCTGGCTCGTGCCCCCGCGCTGGGCCAGGCGCTGGCTGATCGGCTGTTCCGGGAGATCGACGCGTACCGCGACGGCAACGTCGTCACGAAAGACGAAGTGGCTGCAAGTTGCGAGGCAAACCTGACGTTTGTCTTCCACTCGCTTTCGGCGCACGGCGACGTCGATGTATCGCCTGCCGAGAACGTCGGAATTGCACGCGCGCTCGTCGGCTTGCCGTTGCCGGCGGTGATGACGGCCTACCGCATCGGGTTCCGGTTCATGTGGGAGCAGACCCTTGCCGGCGGGCGCGCCGCGGGAATACCCACCGAATCGATTCTGGACGCCACCGCGCGCGTCTTTCTTGCCCAGGACACCTTCACTCAAGCGATGGCCAGCGCCTACCGCCAGCAGCTGACCCAGCAGATCTTGGAGCAGGAGGAGGAACGGTCGGCGTTGGTCGAGGCGTTGCTGTCTCGGCGGATAACCGACAGCCAAAGCCTTTGGGAAGCAGCCGATTTGCTCCGGCTGCCGACCACTGGGCCGTACGTCGTCGTCGCAGCCGAGTTACCGGCCATCGGGAAACTGGGCTTGCCCGCGATCGAAAACAAGCTCGCCGCCCGCGATATCCGGTCGGCGTGGCGGCTGCTGCCGGATTCACACGTCGGCATCGTGCACGTGCGGATACGCGACACAATCAGCACGTTGACTACCGTGCTCAGCCAGGTCGCGACCGTCCGGGTCGGCATCAGCCCGCCGTTTGACGACTTGGCCGACACCAGCGATGCACTGCGATTCGCCCGGTTGGCGGTCACCGGGAAGCAGTCGGCCGACTCGCTGATCACGGCGTTCCACGACACCCCGCTTGCCGTCGCAGCGGTGAGCGCCCCGGAAGTCATGGGGAAGATCAGGTCGTCGGTGCTACGCCGATTGATAGAACTTCCGACCGCGGAGCGCACGATCTTGCTCGACACGTTCCAGGCGTGGTTGCAGGAGGGCGGCTCCGCTAACGACACCGCGACGAAGATCTTCTGTCATCCCAACACCGTGCGGCACCGGCTCCGCCGTATCGAGGAGTTGACCGACCGTTCGCTGTCCCGGCCCCTGGACATCGCCGAACTGTGCCTGGCCTTCGAAGTCGACCAGCGCCTGCCTTGACCCCGCTAGGTCACGCCTTCAGCCGGTGGCGAACCTGAAACGCGCTGATCACATCCACGATGCCGATGACGATCAGCCACCAGCCGGCGACCAAGGTGAGGATCGCGATCGAATCGAGCGGGGAGATGATCAGCACCCCGCCGCCGATCACGATGATCACACCGGAGAGCACCTGCCAGCCGCGTGCGGGCAGGTGGTCGAACGACAGTGCCGCGGCAAGCAGGGTCACCCCACGGAACAGCCAGCCAATGCCGATCCACAGGGCTAAAAGCAGGATCGATTCGAGTTTGTCGCGAAAGCAGAAGAACCCCAATACGAGCGATACCACGCCAGTGAGGAACGACAGGACTCTCATCGCGGCGCCGGCATGCGTGCCGAAAGCGGCGAACACGTACCCGACTCCGGATACCACCAAATAGATACCGAACAGGACACCCGCTACCAACAGTGTCTTGCCAGGCCAAGCGAGCACGATGACGCCGAGGCTCACGCCCAGGACGCCAATTGAGAGCAACAACTGCCACGTGTTGCGAGCAAGCTGGTGCAGCGGACCCTCAAGTACGGTCTTTTCACTGGTTGTCATGCCGAAAAGATAGTCCGCGGCCGATGGGAAATGGTTGTTCCTGGCGACAGAGTTGAGCGCCTCGCAAAGGGGCCACGAACAATGTCGGACCGAGGACACGGCTGTAAATGGCTGATAGACGGTCAAATAGTGCCGTTTTGCCCGGGCGTCTCCGCTGCCCCTTTTGTTGTCCAAAGACAAGTGCGCGCCGCATGTTGGTCGGTCGGCGACATCGCTTCGCCGAGCTCACACGGATACCTTTCGCGACGAACGCAACGCAGCGTCTGATCAGCTGAACTGAGAATCGACCTGGCTAGCCCGATCAGACAGTGCGACAACCTATCTCAACTATTCCGCTTCGCGGAGGAAATGCGAGCCACTCATGATCACGACCTGCCTCACCCTCGCCGGAATGATTGCCTTCGTCCTCTTCCCGCTGTTCATCCCGGTCACCGTCCACGCTGTCCACGCTGTCCGGTCCTGGCGCTGGACTTCGGCACCGGCTCGTACGGCCAGCTACTCACGGCTTACGGCACCCCGTCGCCTCGAGGTTGCAGCCGCCTGATACATTCCGCCGAAACCCCACCGGGGCAGCGCCTTTCGGGGTGCGGCCCCGACTTATTTTGGCTGCAGAACCGCCGCGCCGTACCAGTGGCAGGCAAGCAACGCCAGTTCCACGTCGAGCCGGTCCCTGCCAATCTCCCGGCCGCGCCGCGCGACGGCGCGACCCACCCGATACTTCACCGAGTTGAAGTGCAGGTTGAGTTCCGCGGCAGCCACCTTGTAGCTGGCATTACAACCTAGGAAAACGCGCAGCGTTTCACGCAGACGCCCGTCGTTCTCGTTATCGATCGCCAAATCCCCTAGCACAGTGGCCACCCAGTCGCGGGTGGCGGCCACGTCGCCACCAAGACGCGCCACCACGGATAACCCGGGGTCGGCCGCCGAGATCACCGTCGGCTCCGGCCTTTTGGATATCACCGCCACGCTGCGGGCGGTCTCCGCCTCCCGGTGGGACTGCCGAAAACCTTCGACGCCGTCAGCCATCGTCCCAATTGCCACACTCGGGGAACCCAGTTGTGCGAGCGCGAACTGGCGAACCTTGGTCGGAGCCTCAGCCGCCGCGGCACGATACGGCAGCCAGCCCCACCCACACGTTCGATCGGCGGCAACAAAGATCGGGGCGGCGGCGGCACCGGCGGATTCGCCCACTTCGCGCAGAAACCGTTGCAGCCGCGCAAGTTCGTCGCCGTCGGCACTTACGTCCGGATACCACAAGACGAGCCCCAGATGGTGCCAACGCAGCGGATAGCGGATCGAGGTGGTTGCCGCATCGACGTCGACCGTCTTGTGTGCGGCCAGGACCTCCCGAACTCGCAGGGCCCGAAGGCTGTTTTGGTTCTCCAGCCAGTGTTCGCGTTCGTCTTCATAGACGGCGACGACCTGCTGCGACATCCAGTCGATGTACTCGAACAACGTGGCAGTGATGGCCTCGATCACCCTGACCCTCATCGGCTCCGGAATCTCGACCGCGTGCAATTCGGCGAAAACGAGCTCATTGATCCGGCGCTGACCGAGTCGATACGCACGAACGAGCGCGTTGACGGGCATCCCTTGCTGTGCCAATCGCCTGGCGTACTCCAGGGCCGCGGTGGGCGCCTCGACACGCTCCACGGCGATGTCGTAGCGCAGCGCGTGCAGGACGGTGTCCACGTTTCCCTCGACGCTGGCGCCGAGCAGCTCCATGAGCCGAGCATCGCCGCGTAGGTCAGGGATCTGATCCTCAAGGGAACGAAAGATATTCGACGACACGTCTGCCAACCGAGCGTGCAAACGATCGGCGGTTTCAGCGACGTATCGGCTGACATCGACATCCTCGTCAACGCGCGCTTTTGCCACCACCATCACGGTAGACCTCGGTCTGACCGCCGGTCGGCGATTCGCCCACGTCAACCATTGTCTTCAGGCAACAACAGCAACGCGAACGTTAGTCGTATGACGACTGTCTCTCCGACGCACTCATTCCTATCGTTACCGCCAAACCTTGGCCAGAAGGAGCGAAGACGATGGGATTTATCAAGCCCTATCTCCCGGACGTTGATCCGGATACCTTCCTGCAGAAGCCGCTGATGGAACGGATGCGGATCCTCGCCACCGATTGGGCCGAAAACGGCTTCGGCTCACCCAAGATGATCCACACCATCTACATCGTGAAGCTGGTCATCTTCTTCGCAGTGGGCGGTATTGCCGTCGCGACGCTGACGTCGGGACTGCCCGCCTTTTGGCATGTCACCGAATGGTGGAACCAACCGATCGTCTACCAGAAGCTCATCCTGTGGACCGTGCTGCTCGAAGCTATCGGAGTGGCCGGCTCTTGGGGGCCGTTGGCCGGCAAGGTCAAGCCGATGACCGGCGGCATCTTGTTCTGGGCCCGCACCGGAACCATCCGGCTGCGCCCGTGGAAGTGGATGCCATTCACCAATGGCGACCGGCGCACCTGGTTCGACGTCGGGGTTTACCTGGCGCTGCTGGTCAGCCTGGCCGTCGCGCTGCTCTTACCGGGGGTGCACAGCGACTCGCTGTCGAAGGCATTGCCGGACAACATATCCGGCCTGGTGAACCCCGCGCTGCTGGTCGCGCCGATCGTGCTGCTGGTGCTGATCGGCTTGCGGGACAAGACGATTTTCCTGGGCACTCGTGGCGAGCAGTACTTGCCGGCGATGTTCTTCTTCGCCGTGCTGCCGTTCACCAACATGATCGTTGCGCTCAAGATCATGATCATGGTGGTGTGGGTCGGTGCCGGCTTCTCGAAGTTCGGTAAGCACTTCTCCAACGTCATTCCGCCGATGGTCAGCAACACGATATTCGCGCCCAAATGGGTGAAGCGGGCGCATTACCGCGACTTCGGGCACGACATGCGGCCGTCCCGGCTCGCCGACTTCATGGCACACGTCAACGGCACCACGGTCGAAATCGCCGCTCCGCTGATCCTGCTCTTCTCCACCAACAAGTGGGTGACGTTGGCTGCGGCGCTGCTGATGGTGGGTTTTCACCTGTTCATCATCTCGACCTTCCCGCTGGCGGTGCCGCTGGAATGGAATGTCGTGTTCGCCTACACCACGGTCTTCCTGTTCCTCGGCTTCCCGAACTGGAACGGCTACGCTCCGTGGGACATGTCGCCGTCCTGGTTGGCACTCATCATCGCCGCCGGGCTGCTGTTCTACCCCGTCCTGGGCAACCTGCGGCCGGACAAAGTGTCCTTCCTGCCCTCGATGCGGCAATACGCCGGCAACTGGGCGTCGGCGGTGTGGACCTTCGCGCCGGGCACCGAGCAGAAGCTGGACCGGGTCACCCGAACGGCGTCCAATCAGATCGACCAGTTCATCGCGGCCGGCTACGAGCCGAAGTGGGCGGAGATCACTCTGCAGAAAACGAGTGCGTGGCGCAGTATGCATAGCCAGGCGCGCGGTCTGTACTCGTTGTTGTTGACCCATTTGCCCGACATCGACGTCCGGACGGTCCGGGAAGGCGAGTTTGTCTGCAACTCGCTGATCGGCTTCAACTTCGGCGACGGCCACCTGCACAATGCAGACATGATCAACGCCATGCAGCGCGAAGCCGCCTTCGAGCCGGGCGAGTGTGTCATCGCCTGGGTGGAGTCCGAGGCCTTTGGCAGCGGAGTTCAGCATTACCAGCTGATCGACGCCGCACTGGGGGTGATCGAGCGCGGTACCTGGAGGGTGGCCGACGCGGTGGCCGAACAGCCCTGGCTGCCCAACGGGCCCATTCCGCTCGAGGTGAGCTGGTCGCTGCGTGGCACGAAGCTCGAAGACCAGGATCACGGTCAGGGAGCGCTGGCATGACTACCGCAGTGGTGGTTGGCGGCGGGCCCAACGGGCTCGCGGCAGCCATAGCCATGGCCGCCGAAGGCGTTTCGGTCACCGTGCTGGAGGCTGCTGATGAAGTCGGCGGCGGCGCGCGCAGCAGCGAGGCCATCTTGCCGGGCCTGCTCCACGACCATTGCTCGGCAATCCATCCGATGGCGATCGGCTCGCAGTTCCTCAGCCGCTTCGGTCTGGACCGCCACGGCCTGACGTGGCGTTGGCCGGACATCGACTGTGTGCACCCACTTGACGGCGGTAGCGCCGGCGTGCTGCACCGCTCGGTGGGGCAGACCGCGGCCGGCCTTGGTCGCGACGGATCCCGGTGGCAGCGCGCGTTCGGCTACCCGGCGTCGCGATTCGACGCGCTCAACGAGGACATCATGGGCCCGCTGCTGCGGGTCCCGCACCACCCGCTGAAGCTGGCCCGGTTCGGCGCGCCAACGGTGCTTCCCGCGTCCACGTTCGCCAGGGTGTTCCGTACCGAGGAGGGGCGCGCCTTATTCGGCGGCGTTGCGGCCCACGCCTTCCGGCCGTTGCACTACCCGATGACCTCGGCCATCGGGATGGGCATCATCGCGGCCGGCCACCGGCACGGCTGGGCGGTGGCCGAAGGCGGGACGCAGTCGATCACCAACGCGATGGTCGCGCTCCTGACCGACCTGGGCGGCAAGATCGAGACCGGTGTACCGGTCCAAACGGCGTCGCAGCTGCCGCCGGCGGATGTGACGATGTTCGATCTGGCGCCGAGCGCGGTCGCAGGCATCCTCGGAGACCGTCTCCCCCGCCGTATTTTGCGTGCTTTCAACAGGTTCCGCCGCGGCCCCGGTGCGTTCAAGGTCGACTTCGCCGTCGACGGTGGTGTGCCCTGGACCAACCCGGATGCCCACCGGGCAGGCACTGTGCACGTTGCCGGGAGTTACTCCGAATTGGCCGCGACCGAGCGGGAAATCCACGCAGGCCGCATGCCCGAGCGGCCGTTCGTCCTGATCGGCCAACAGTATCTGGCCGATCCGCAGCGGTCGGCCGGCAATGTGCACCCGGTGTGGACTTACGCGCACGTGCCCAACGGCTACACCGGCGACGCGACCAAGGCGATCATCGCCCAGATCGAAAGGTTCGCACCCGGTTTCCGGGAACGCATCGTCGGCTCCGCAGTTCGCTCGACCACGCAGATGGCCGCCTACAATCTCAACTATGTCGGCGGCGATATCATGACTGGCTCGAAGGACATCCGGCAGCTGACGTTTGGGCCGCGAATCACCTTGTCTCCATACACCATTGGGTTGCCCGGCATGTACATCTGCTCGGCAGCCACCCCGCCCGGACCCGGGGCACACGGCATGTGCGGAGCCAACGCCGCCACGCTCGCGCTTAGCTACCTGGCGCGGCGGGCATAACGGCATCTACGAAACCTCGGGCATTCGAAGGGTCCGCCTGGGACACTTTGCGTCACACCGCTTCACCGCAAGAGGATTGGATGGACATGACGCGACCGATCAACCCCAAGAAACTCATCGCCACCGCTGTGCTGGCCGTCGCGGGATTGATGACCACCGGCGTCGGTATCAGCAGCGCCGACACGATTCAGACCGAGGGTAACTACCCGAGTCGAGAGGCCTGCCAGAACGCCGGCCCGGGCGTGAAAGCCACGACGCCTGGGAACTGGAATAACTTTTGGTGCGTCCCGGATCGTTTGGCTGCCGGTAACTGGCGGTTGGTTCTCAGTAACTGAGGGTCACTACGAGTACGTGTAGAAGCCCTCACCGGTCTTGACGCCGAGATTGCCCGCATCGACATAGGCCTGCAGCAAATCTCGCGCGCTCGTCGGCAAGTGCGGGAACTCCTCGGCATAATGCTTCTCGATGTCGAGCGCAACGTCCAGACCGACGAAGTCCATCAGTTGGAACGGCCCGGCCTGCACGCCCAAATTGAGCTTGAACATGCCGTCGACATCCTCGGGACGGGCCACCCCCTCGGCAACCACAGCCAGCGACTCACGCTTGATCGCGGCCCACACCCGATTGAAGATGAAGCCGGTGCACTCTTTTCGCGCTTCGAAGGGGTACACGCCGAACTCAGGCAGCACAGTCAGCAGGGTGTCGAGCAGGCCGCGGTCCGTCTCGCCGTCCGACATCAGGTCGACCGCGTTGCTTTCCGGTGGCAAGTAAAAGTGCGTGTTGCATAAACGCGTTCTGTCCCTGACATTTTCAGCCATCAGACGCGACGGGTATGACGACGAGTTGGTTGCGAAGATGGTGTCCGGCGGGGCCAGTTGGTCGATCTCGCCCCACAGCGGAATCTTGATCTCGAGTTTCTCGGGCGCGGATTCCACGGCAAGCCAGGCGCCGTCCAGCGCGTCGGCGAGGGATGTCGTGGCCGTCGCGACGCCCGGCTCGCCGAAGCCGCGGGCCTCGATGACTCCCGGAAGGCTCTCGGCCACATACTGTGTCGCCGACGCCAACTGTTCGTCGCGCCGAGCGTAGATTCGCACAGTCCCGCCGCGGCTGGCGAACATCAGCGCAATACGCCGGCCGAGCGTTCCCGCCCCGATCACCGCGACCGGCCGGCGCCGGATGTCATCGAAGGTGTAAGTGTATAAACCAGTCACCCCGGCATCTTAATTCGAGCCAACCTCGTCGCCACTGTGGCGAAACGACAAATAGGGGCCAATCGTTGTCCGCCACAGACGAACGTGATCGGCGGCGGGACCTCACCGGGGCGTGCGCTTAGCGAGGAAATACTCGTAATTCCGCTTGCCGTCGACGGTGTAGCTGAGCGCCTTTCGCACGGAATCGGAGTCGGACTCTACCCACCGCTCGGTGCGTTGGTGCTCGAACTCGGTCCACGACGCCACGGTAAATCGCTCGAGAAGCAGATCTGGTTGTCCGACACTGTGATACAACCGCCAACTGTGGCCGCCTGTTCGCAGCCGTGACCGCCTGACCGCGCTCATCGCGTCGATGAAGTCCTTGTGGCTCTGCTCCGGCACCAGGTAGCGCGCAGTGACGAGCACCGGTCCGTCTTGCGGACATGGATCGAAAACCAGCGTCGGCTCCGGCCACGCCGTGGAGACGTCGACGCTCAGCGTGCCCGTGGACGGCCGGAGTGGGAGCACGGCCACGCTGAGCGCAACGACGCCGAGCATCGCCGCAGAACCGAGCAGCGCGACCTGCAGCCCCTTCCATGTCGCAACCGCACCCCAGGCATATGATCCGACCGCCTGAGCCCCGGTCGCCACCAGAAGATAGATCGACAACCCGCGGGCACTGACCCAACGCGGCAGCGACAACTGCGCTGCCGCGTTGAGTGTGGTCAACGTCATCAGCCAGGCCATCCCCGACAGCGCCAGGATCGGGATCGCCGCGACGAACGGCAGCCACACCACCGCGAGCGGCGCGAGCGCGAAGGCGGCAGCCGATCCCGCCAGCAGGGCGTTGTCGGACACCTGCCGGTGCAGCGGAGTGGCGACCGTAACCGCCACTACGGCGCCAACACCGATGGCGGCCAACGCCACACCGTAACCGGTGGCTCCCAGATGCCACCGGTGCGCGGCAGCCACTGGCAGTAGCGCCAACAGGGCGGAAGCGGGGAACAGGAAAAGGCCTGCCCGCGAAAGGATTCGGAGGAAGATCGGGCTGTTTCCGACGTACAGAAACCCGGTGATGATGGCTTGGCCGAAGCGCTCTCGCTCGAGCGGTGCAATTTGTTTGGGCCGATGCCACGACTGCAACGCGACGATGATCGCCGCGTACGACACCGCGTTGATCGCGAAGACGGCGGCGGGTCCGGCCACTGCGACGATCACACCACCGATCGCCGGACCGATCGCCCGGGCGGCGTTTCCCGAGACGCTGCTTAACACCGAAGCGGCCGGAATCTGCTCACGCGAGACGACTTCGGGCTGAATCGCCTGCCACGCCGGCGCGGTCAACGCAGAAGCGCAGCCGATGGCCATCGTCAACGCCAGCAACGATGTCGGATCGAGCCGGTCGAGGTACGCCAGCACCGCGATCGCCAGTCCGACCAGAACCGCGTACCACTGGAGAACGATCAATAGCCGGCGCCGGTCGAAGAGGTCGGCAAGCGCCCCGGCGAACAGGCCCAGCACCAGCGTCGGGCCGAGACTCGCGGTCTGCACCAGCGCGACGATCACGTCGCTGCTGTGCTTCTCCACCAAAAACCATTGGGCCGCAACACTTTGCATCCACGTCCCGATGTTGGAGGCGAACTGCGCGATGAACAGATTGCGGTACAGGGTATTGCGCAGTGGCGCCCACGTCGACGGCTGATCGCGAGGCTCAGTCCGGGCAACGCCTGTCGTGCTGGACACGGATTGGAAGTGTACGACCTGCGTGTTACAGCAGCGTGGCTTGTTCGGCCTGCGGCTCGGCCGGCTCCAGCAGCTCGGGCCCGTTGTTGCGCACACTGTTGACCAGCGTCGAGATCTCCCGCATGTCGATGCCGTCGATGCTCGGCGGCGCGGCCAGCAGGTCGAGGTCGGCCGGAGCGTCGGGATCCAGCCAGTGGTCCCAGTCGCGCTCGGCGACGATCAACGGCATCCGATCGTGGATCTCGGCGAGCTCGCCAACCGCATCGGTGGTGATGATCGTGCAACTCAGCAGCGGCGCGGCGTCCTTCGCAGACTTCCAGACCGACCACAGCCCCGCCATGAACAACAGCTCGCCGTCGGCGCGGTGCATGTAAAACGGCGTCTTGCGGGATTTCTTCCCCGCATCGGTGTCGGGGTTGGCCCGCCATTCGTAGTAGCCGTCCATCGGTATCAGGCAGCGTTTGGATTTCGCGCTGGCGCGAAAGGCGGGCGAGGTGGTGACCTTCTCCGCCCGGGCGTTGATCAGCAGCGGACCCTTGGACTCCGGTGCGCCGTCGGCCCCGGCCTTCGCCCACGGCGGAACCAGTCCCCAGCGCATCGAACGGACCCGCCGGGTCGCTTCGTCGTCGGACTCCGCAGGGTCCGAGTGCCGCCGGACCACGGTGGTGATGGTCGTGGTGGGTGCGACGTTGTAGTTGGGTGCCGCCGATTCGGCAGAGCGGGTCTCGTTGATCGCCTCGATTTTCTCGGCCAGCGTGGCCGGATCGGTCGTCACCGCGAATCGTCCACACATGACTCCATGGTGGCAGAACCGACCGACAAGCAATGATGGACGAGTGAGCATCTGGTCCGCCCCGTTTGCGACGACGCCGGTATCGGCGACGGTGGCGGTGCCCGGCTCGAAATCTCAGACCAACCGGGCGCTGGTGCTCTCGGCGTTGGCGGCCACGCACGGCGGCGTCTCGACGATCAGCGGTGCGCTGCGCAGCCGCGACACCGACCTGATGATCGCCGCATTGCAGACGCTCGGCCTGCGGGTCGACGGATCGGCCGACGAGCTCACGGTTGGCCGGACGATCGCCCCGGCCACGCAGGCTCACATCGACTGCGGCCTGGCGGGCACGGTGCTGCGTTTCGTTCCGCCGCTGGCCGCGCTCGGCCGCGCAACGGTGACCTTCGACGGCGACGAGCAGGCCCGCAGCCGGCCAATCGCGCCGTTGCTGGACGGGCTGCGCAGCCTGGGCGTCGACATCACCGGCGACGGCCTGCCGTTCGGGGTCCGTGGCGCCGGGTCGGTCGCCGGCGGCGCGGTGGAGATCGACGCCTCGGCGTCGTCGCAGTTCGTGTCCGGCCTGCTGCTCGCCGGCGCGTCGTTCCGCGATGGCCTGACCGTGCAACACCGCGGGGCGGCGCTGCCGTCAGCGCCGCACATCGCGATGACGGTGGCGATGCTGCGCCAGGCCGGCGTGGCCGTCGACGACGACACCGCAGCCGACCGCTGGCGGGTTCACCCCGGCATCGTCGGGGCACGGCACTGGCGGATCGAGCCGGACCTGTCCAACGCCGTGCCGTTCATCGCCGCGGCCGTGGTCACCGAAGGCACCGTGCGGATCACCGGCTGGCCGCACGACAGCATCCAACCCGCCGATGCGATTCTGAGCATCCTCGCGCAACTCAAATGTGTTGTGAAGCAGACTGATTCGTACCTCGAAGTACGCGGACCGCGGTCGCATCCGGGATTCGATGTCGACCTGCGCGACGTCGGCGAACTCACCCCGTCGGTCGCGGCGCTCGCGGCGCTGGCCACCCCCGGCTCGGTATCCCGACTGTCCGGCATCGCCCACCTGCGTGGCCACGAAACCGATCGTCTGGCAGCGCTGTCCACCGAGCTCAACCGGCTGGGCGGCGATTGCCGGGAGACCGCCGACGGCCTGGAGATCACCGCGACTCCGTTGCGCCCGGGCACCTGGCAGTCCTACGCCGATCACCGGATGGCGACGGCCGGGGCGATCGTCGGACTGCGGGTCGACGGCGTCGACGTGCACGACATCGAGACCACTGCCAAGACGCTGCCGAATTTCCCGACGATGTGGGCCGAGATGCTCGGGGGCCCGTAGGTTGCGGCCCGGCGACTACGGCGACTACGACGAGTCCGACGTCAAAGTCCGGTCCGGTAAGGGTTCGCGGCCGCGGACCAAGACCCGACCGGAGCATGCCGACGCCGAGCAGGCGATGGTGGTGAGCGTCGATCGCGGCCGCTGGGGATGTGTGCTCGGCGGCGACGCCGAGCACCGCGTCACGGCGATGCGGGCGCGCGAACTCGGCCGCACACCGATCGTCGTCGGCGACGACGTCGACGTGGTCGGCGATCTGTCCGGCCGCACCGACACGCTGGCCCGCATCGTGCGGCGTGGCGAGCGACGAACGGTGTTGCGGCGCACCGCCGATGACACCGATCCGACCGAGCGGATCTTCGTGGCCAACGCCGATCAACTGCTGATCGTGGTGGCGCTGGCCGACCCGCCGCCGCGGACGGGGCTGGTCGATCGGACACTGATCGCGGCCTTCGTCGGCGGACTCACCCCGATCCTGTGCCTGACCAAGTCGGATCTCGCCGCCGCCGAACCGTTCGCCGAGCAGTTCGCCGACCTCGACTTGACGGTGATCGCCGCGGGCCGCGACGACCCACTGGAGGCCGTCGCGCATCTGCTGACCGGGAAGATCACCGCGTTACTGGGCCATTCCGGGGTGGGCAAGTCGACGCTGGTGAATCGTCTCGTGCCGCAAGCGGATCGGGCAGTCGGCGAGGTCACTGAGATCGGCAGGGGCCGACACACCTCGACACAGTCGGTGGCGTTGCCGCTCGACGGGGGCGGATGGGTGATCGACACCCCGGGCATCCGCTCGTTCGGCTTGGCCCACGTCGCGGCCGACGACGTGGTGCGGGCGTTCTCCGACCTGGCCGAGGCGATCGAAGACTGCCCGCGCGGCTGCGGGCATCTCGGGCCACCGGCCGACCCCGAATGCGCGCTGGACACCCTCACCGGGCCGGCGGCGCGTCGCGTCGCGGCCGCACGCCGGTTGCTGGCCGCGCTGCGCGAAGGCTGACCCTCAGCCCTCAGCCTGCGAGCGCACCCACTCCAGGTTGGCCAGCATGTTCTTCTCCCATTCGGCCAGTCGACGGGAGACGATCCTGGCTTCCTTGTCCGGTTGCGCCACGATCGCCGGGGTCAGGCCCGACGGTCCCGGCCCCATCCGCGCCCACTGGCGCACGAGCACGCCGTCGCTGGCCGGCTCCACCTCGAAGGCCCACCTCGCGCCGACGCCGTCGGGTCCGACGACGTCATACACCCACCGACGCTGGTTCTCGACTTCGACGACCTCGCACACCGTCGACCAGTCTCCGAACGCCTCGTGCCGGCTACGGCCGCGAAAACGTGCGCCGACTTCCACCGCCATGGCACCTTCGAGCCAATCGACGCCTTGCAGCTCCGTTGAGCAGTGCACCGGCAGTTCGATGTCGGTCACCAGATTCCACGCGGTCGGCACATCGCACCGAATCCGCTGGGTCACTTCGATTGTCGGTTGGTCTCGATAGCGCATAGTGGTTAGCATGCCAGCAATGAAGGTCGGCGCGATGATCGAACCGCGACTGCCGGGCGCCGCCGAGTTCGCGGTGGCGGCGGAACGGATCGGTGTCGCCTCGCTGTGGGTGCCCGAGGTCTGGGGTTACGACGCGCTGACCGGCCTGGCCTATCTGGCCGCCAAGACGTCATCGATTGGGCTGGGAACCTTTGTGGTGCAACTGGGTTCGCGAAGTCCGGCGATGCTCGCGACGTCGGCGCTGAGCCTGCAGGAGCTGTCGTCGGGGCGGTTCATCTTGGGCGTCGGCACGTCGGGACCGCGGGTGATGGAGGGCTGGCACGGCGTCCGGTTTCGCAAACCGGTGCAGACCACCAGGGAGACGATCGAGATCATCCGCACCGTCAGCCGCGGCGAGCGGCTCCAGCACGATGGCGAGATCTATCCGCTGCCGCTGCCGGACAGTCGCGGCGCCGCGCTGCGGCCGCTGGTGCGCCCGACCCACGTGCCGGTGTACGTCGCGGCGATGGGTCCACAGAACCTGCGGCTGACCGGCGAAGCGGCCGACGGCTGGCTGGGTAACGCGTTCATTCCCGAAGCCGCCGAGGTGTTCTTCGAGCCTTTGCGGGAGGGCGCGCAGCGGGCCGGGCGCACGCTCGACGACCTCGACCTGGTCGCCCCGGTCGCCGTCGAGTTCCACGACGACCAGGCGTCCGCCGACGCTGCCGCACGCCGGCACGCCGACGGCTACGCGTTCACCATCGGCGCCATGGGGACGGGTGGGCAGAACTTTTACAACGACGCGTTTACGAGGCTGGGGTACGGGAGCGAAGTCGCCGAGGTCGCGAAGCTGTGGCAGGCCGGTGAGCATGACGAGGCCCGCGCCGCGGTGCCGTTGGACCTCGGCCGCCTGACGAATCTGCTGGGCACCGCCGACGCGATCGCCGAGCGGGTGAACCGCTATCGCGCGGCCGGCATCACGACGCTGCTGGCGAAACTCGACGGCGACCTCGAGGAGCAGCTGACCATCTTGGAAAAGCTCGTCGCGATCGCTGCGTGAGGTTTACCAGCGCAGCATCGGCGCCGGGCGCAGCGGATGCCGGACGGCGTAGCCGGTCAGGCCCTTTGCCAAGAACGTGTGAAAACCGTTGTACGGCAGGTCCTTTACGGCACACCGAACCGCCGACCGCTTGATGCCGCGGCGGAGCAGTCCGTGGCTGACGTCGACCAGGTCGGCCTGACGGAACGTCTCGACCAACCGGTCATCGACGGGGCGCAGCCGATGGTGCTCGCAAACCAGCGCGCGGAGTTGCTCGACGTCGGCGACACCGAATTGAGCGGCGTACTGCGCGCCGAGGTCCGCCGACGGGCCGAGATAGTCGAACGTGTGCGCGGTCCAGATGCCGAGATCGTGCACCGCCCAGGCTAGCGCGGCGACGTCGGGAATCGGAAAGCCAAGCAGCAGTTGCTGATACGTGATACCGCGATAGACGTGGTTGCGATAGGCCGGCATGTCGTCACCCAACGCGGCGCGATGCCGATCCAGCACGGCATCGACAATCGGATGCGTTGTGACGGCGTCCACGTATCGGAGCCTAGCGGGCTAGGCCGCCAAGTCGTCGCGCCCGGGCTGCACTTTCGCCCGCTTGCCACGGCGCCAACGCCGCACAGTGGCGATCGCGGTCTTGAGGCCGCGGCGGCGTCCGGTCGCCGGATCGGTGCCGGCGAAACCCGGCTCCAGCGCGGCGAACATCGACTCGCTGCGGGTTTCCGGTGCGTTGTCGGCGGTGGCGCGCAAGTACTTGTCCGGCAGCGACAGCTTGGCGATGGTCCGCCACGTCTTCAGGTATTGGAGCACGAAAGAACCTGTGGTGTAGGGCAAGTCGTATTTGTCGCACACCTCGCGTACCCGCACCGAGATCTCGGCGTAGCGGTTGCTCGGCAGATCCGGGAACAGGTGGTGCTCGATCTGGTGACACAGGTTACCGCTCATGAACTGCAGCGCCGGGCCGGCGTTGAAGTTCGCACTGCCCAGCATCTGCCGCAGATACCACTGCCCCTTGGACTCGCCCACCATGTCGGTGGTGGTGAACTTCTCTGCGCCATCAGGGAAATGGCCGCAGAAGATCACTGCGTTGGACCACAGGTTGCGGATCACGTTGGCCACCGCGTTGGCCTTCAGCGTCGAGGTGTACGTCGCACCGGGCGACAGCGAGGTCAGCGCCGGGAACGCCACATAGTCCTTGACCACTTGGCGGCCGGCCTTCATCAGGAATTCGTCGACACGCTCGCGCGCTTCGTCGTTGTCCATCCGCTTTTTGACGATCCGGCCGATCTCGACGTGCTGCAGGCCGACGCCCCACTCGAAGCCGAGCGCGAGCAGCGTGTTGTACACCAGATTGAACAGGTTGAACCGCTTCCAGGGCTGATCGCGGGTGACGCGCAGCAAGCCGTAACCGACGTCGTCGTCCATGCCGAGGATGTTGGTGTACTTGTGGTGCACGAAGTTGTGCGTGTAGCGCCAGTGCTTGGACGATCCACTCATGTCCCACTCCCACGATGTGGAGTGAATCTCGGGATCGTTCATCCAGTCCCACTGGCCGTGCATGACGTTGTGGCCGATCTCCATGTTCTCGACGATCTTGGCCACGCCGAGTGTGAGGGTTCCGGCCCACCAGGCCGAGCGGCGCGAGCTGGCCGTCAACATCAGCCGGCCCGCGACTTCGAGCGCGCGCTGCGCGGCGATGGTGCGACGGATGTAGCGGGCGTCGCGTGCGCCGCGAGAGTCTTCGACGTCCTGGCGGATCGCGTCGAGCTCGGTGGCCAGGTTCTCGATATCGGCGTCCGTCAGATGCGCGAAGACATCAAGGTCGGTGATCGCCATCGTTTACAAGCCTTCCTGCGGATTGCATTGCATGACCTACGCTATCGTAACCTACGAAACCGTAGGTTACCAGTCGGTAACCGTTAAACGTCGAGCTTACAGTCGCCTGCCGCGGCCGAAATGCAGGTCTGGATACGTGTCCCCGGCTCGTGTTCCGCGCCGGTTCGCAGATCCCGCACATGGCCCTCGGTCAGGGTTACCACGCACGATTGACAGATACCCATCCGGCACCCGAACGGCATCTGCACACCCTGCTGCTCGCCGGCCTCCATCAGCGACGTCGCCGCGTCGGCCGTCGCGGTTTTCCCGCTCTTCTCGAAGGTCACCATGCCGCCGGCGCCGACCGGCGCGGCGCGCGACACCGCGAAGTGTTCGAGGTGCAGGTGGTCTCGGATACCGGCAGCGGTCCACGCGTGGTCGGCGGTCTTGAGCATCGCCTCCGGTCCGCACGCCCAGGTCTGCCGGGTCCGCCAGTCCGGCACCTCGGCGTCGAGTCGGTCGAAGTCCAGCCGGCCCTCGGTGCGGGTGGTACGCAGCCGCAGCCGATACCCGTCGTGATCGGCGGCCAACTTCTCGAGTTCGGCGCCGAACATCACGTCGTCCGCGGTGGGCGCGGAATGCAGGTGAATCACGTCGGTGATCTGGTTGCGGCGCACCAGGGTGCGCAGCATCGACATCACCGGGGTGATGCCCGATCCGGCAGTGACGAACAACACCGCGGGCGGCGGTGGGTCGGGCAGCACGAAATTCCCCTGCGGCGCAGCCAGTCGGACGATGGTGCCCGGCTGCACCCCGCCGACCAGGTGGCCGGACAGAAAGCCTTCGGGCATCGCCTTGACCGTGATGGTGATCGTGCGGGCACCCCGTTGCGGGCTGGACGTCAGCGAATAGGAGCGCCACCGCCAGCGGCCGTCCATCAGCAGCCCGATGCCCAGGTACTGGCCCGCTTCGTAGTCGAAGCCGAAACCCCACCCCGGTTTGATGACCAGCGTCGCGGAGTCCTGCGTTTCACGCCTGACCTCGAGGATCCGGCCCCGCAACTCACGTGCCGACCACAGCGGGTTGGCCAGGTGCAGGTAGTCGTCCGGTAATAGCGGGGTGGTGATGCGCTGGGCGAGGGTGCGCAGAACGTGCCAGCCTGGGTGTGTGTCCACTCCGGCCAGCGTAACGGGCGCGGTGTCGACGACATTCGCGGTGGCCCGCGCGATTTTTCTGCTCATGAAGCACTCCTGCCCTAGGCCGACAAACCTACGGTACCGTAACTTACGGTCCCGTAGCTAGGCCTGACTAGAGCAGCTCGAGCAGGAAGGGCAGCTCCTGGGTGGCGTACCAGGCCAGGTCGTGGTCCTGGGCATCGCCGACGGTCAGCTCGGCGTCCTCGTCGCCCAGATCGGCCGCATCGATGACCGCGATGGCCGCCTTGACGTGCGGCTCGGCCGCTGCGTTGTCGACAAATGCGGCGACCACCTCGTCGGTGCTCACCGCCTCACGGAGTCGCACGACGGCGTCATCGAGATCCGGGCGCAACGTCGCTTCGCCGACGTCGGCGACGAGCACCGCGCGCCGCGGCGGCAAGCTGTCGTCCGGCTCCTCGTCCATCGCGTTGGCCAGCAACCGCAGCGACGCCAGCGCCGCCTCACGCAGCGCGACTTCGCCGAGCTCGTCGTCGTCGCCCTCCGCGTAGGCCTCCCGCAGCCGCGGCGTCACCGCGAAGGCAGTGCCGTTCACCGGCCACAGCGAGCCGTCGGCGACGAGTCGCTGCAACATCGCGAGCGTGGCCGGGATGTAGATCCGCATCAGCGAACGGTCACTCGGGATCGCCCATCAATGTCGCGACATGGTCTTCGACGTAGGTCGACAGCTCGCGCGGCGGTCGCTGGTAGTCATTGGCTTCGACCGGCCGCGTGGGAAGCTCGACGTGGGGATGCGGTACTTCGTGATATTCGATGGTGGACAACAGATGTGACATCATGTTGAGCCGCGAGTGTTTCTTGACATCGGATTCGACAACGTACCACGGTGTCGACGGCGTGTCGGTGTAGACCATCATCTCGTCTTTCGCCCGTGAATAGTCGTCCCAGCGGGTCAACGACTCCAAATCCATCGGGCTGAGCTTCCATTGCCGGACCGGGTCGGTGAGCCGTGATCGGAATCTGCGCAACTGCTCCTTCTCGGAGACCGAAAACCAATACTTACGCAACAGAATTCCGTCGTCGATCAGCATTTGCTCGAATGTCGGTGTCTGGCGCAGGAACAGCGCGTGCTCCTGCGCGGTGCAGAATCCCATCACCTTCTCCACGCCGGCGCGGTTGTACCAGGACCGGTCGAAGAGCACGACCTCGCCCTTGGCGGGCAGATGCTCGACGTAACGCTGGTAATACCACTGACCGCGTTCCCGCTCGGTCGGCGCCGGGAGTGCCGCTATGCGCACGATCCGGGGGCTGAGATATTCGGTGATGCGCTTGATGGTGCCACCCTTGCCGGCCCCGTCCCGGCCTTCGAACACCACCGCAATTCGGGCTCCGGTAGCTCGCACCCATTCTTGGAGTTTCACGAATTCGGTTTGCAGCCTGAATAATTCGGCTTCGTAGACCTCATTGGAAAGCTTTGTCCGCGGCGATTTCACTTTGGACCGCTTCTTGCCTTTGGCCGACCCGTTGGTATCCGACGCTTTGCTCATAACCGATGTTAAGGCCCGACTCGGGTTCTCGGCTTGGCGAACGCGCGGGCTAGCGTGCCGATTCCAACAATTCGTCGAGCGACTCGGCCAGCAATGCCGGCAGCATGTCGACGTCGCTCATCGCGTCCCGGTCGGCGTTGATGCCGAAATACAACGTGCCGTTGTAGGACGTGACGCTGATGGCCAGCACCTGATTGTTCAGCAACGGCGGCACCGCGTAGCTCTCCAGCAGCTTGGCTCCGGCGATGTACATATCCGACTGGGCACCGGGCGCGTTGGTGATCAACAGGTTGAACAATCGCGGCGACAGGCTCGTCGCCACCCGAATTCCCATGGCGTGCAAGGTCGGCGGCGCAAAGCCGGACAGCGTGACGATGGTGCGGGCGTCCACCAGATTGCCTGCCGTCGGATTGGATTCGGTGGCATGGGCGATCTGCGACAACCGGACCACCGCGTTGCCCTCCCCCACCGGCAGGTCGACCAGGAACGGCGCCACCTGGCTGATCGCCTGGCCGCGAGTGGACGAGTCGAAGGTGTCGTCCACGTAGACCGGCAACGGTGCCATCGCCCGCACCGACGCGGTCGGCCCGGCCGCCTCGCCGCGGGACAGCAGCCAGTTGCGCAGCGCACCGGCGATCACCGCCAGCACCACATCGTTGACGTCGCAGTTGTAGCGCGACCGGATGATCCGGTAATCGTCGAGTCGTCCGCGGGCGACGGTGAACCGCCGATTGCGCGACACCGTGGTGTTCAGCGGGCTACTGGGCGCCGAGCCGCGCGCCAGCGTGCGTGCGACGTCGACCAAGCGCCGACCGGCGTCGACCAGTTGACCGGAGTTCGTCAGCAGATCGGTGACCCCGCTACGGACCGCCCGCAACTGGGCCTGCGGGCGGGTCGCCCAGTCTCCGATCGCCCCGAGCAGCAGTCGCGTCGTGCCGGGCTCGCGGGCCGGCACCCAGATGTCCTCCCCGAACGGCGGCGGACGGCGATTCCGCTCGGCCATCACATGGCTGATCTCGGCGGCGCCCATCCCGTTGATCACCGCCTGGTGCGACTTGGTGTACAACGCGAGCCGGTTCTTCGCCAGCCCTTCGACGAGGTACATCTCCCAGAGCGGCCGCGACTTGTCCAGCGGGCGTGCGGCCAACCGGCCGATCAGCTCGTGCAACTGCTCGTCGCTGCCCGGCGATGGCAGCGCCGAACGCCGGACGTGGTAGGTGATGTCGAAATCGTGGTCGTCGATCCAGACCGGCCGGGCCAGCCGCATCGTGACCTCGCGGACCTTCTGCCGGTACCGCGGCACCATCGGCAGCCGCTGTTCGACGGTGGCCAGCAGCGTCTCGTAGCTCAGCCCGGCGCGCGGCGCGCGCAGGATCGACAGCGATCCCACGTACAGCGGGGTGGCGCTGTTCTCCAGCTGATAAAACGAGGCGTCCGACGTGGACAACCGGATCACGTCGCGGGCCCCCTCTACGTTCCGTGCGGATCGATCCACCGACCAATCTGCCGCACACGCTAACCGTCCACACCGGCCAATCGCAGCGCGGGTACGCCGCCGGAACGATTGTGCGATGATCCTCACACGCGGCGATCGCAAGCGCGGCGCGAGCCGGGCGCAGCGGGTCGCCGCACAGAAAACGTCTGCCACTCTCCAGCAGGCCCAACGTGTCAGCCCTTGGTCAATCGCGGGAGAGTGCAGTGTCAAGCAGCTCGAGCCCATCGGACAGCGTTGCGTTCGCGGTCACGCCCGTTGTCGACTGCGAACCGCCCGCGTGCGATGTCCGGCAGTGCAGGCCGCTGCCGCCGACCACGTTACGGCACCGCAATACTCATGTCCCACAACGACATTCAGCACCACCGGTCCCGGCCCTGTCTGCGCCGATGCGCCGTGCCGCTGCTTTCGCCGACGCCGCGCTGCGGCGGGTACTGGAGGTGATCGACCGTCGCCGACCTATCACCCAGCTCAACGGGCTGCTGGCCGCAGGCCTGGTCGACTCGGTGCTGTCGGCCAATCGGGCGGCGGGCAGCCACGACGGCGTCGCGGTGTTGCGCCGGGTGCGCGTGCAGGCGGCGGGGGGCGATGACCGCGCGGCCGAGGTGTTCGGCAGCTACAGCCGCGGGCACCGGGTGCATGCCATCGCCTGCCGCCTCGAGCTTGCCGCCACGGGGCGCTGGCAGGTGGTTGCGCTGCACATCGGCTGACGCCCGGTCAGCGGCGTTTGGTGGACTTCGGCTTGGAGTGCCGGCCCTGTCGCCGCGCCGCCTCACGCCGCTCGCGACGGGTACCGCCGGACACGGCGGCCGAGGTCTTGCCGCCGTTGCCCTGCACCTGGGCGGTGCCGTCTTCGGCAGGCCCGGTATACGTCAGCGGCGGTGCCTCATTGTCAATTCCCTTGGCGCGCAACGCCGGTGCGTGCTCCCGCGCGCCGCTCTGCGCAGCGCCGGCCGCGGCCGCGGTGGCGAACTCGGCCAGGCCTTCGGGCGCTTCAATCTCCGAGACCGGGGAAACCTGCTGCGACGGCACCGCTTCGACCGCGACGTTGAACAGGAAGCCGACGGACTCTTCCTTGAGGCCTTCGAGCATGCCGGCGAACATGTCGTAACCCTCGCGCTGGTATTCGACCAGCGGGTCGCGCTGCGCCATCGCGCGCAGACCGATGCCTTCTTTGAGGTAGTCCATCTCGTAGAGGTGCTCACGCCATTTGCGGTCGATGACGTTGAGCAGCACATTGCGTTCCAGCTGACGCATGGCACCCTCGCCGGCCAGCTCCTCGAGCTGGGCTTCACGCTTGGCGTAGGCGTTGTCGGCGTCGTCGACCAGCGCCTCGAGCAGCTCCTCGCGGGTCAGCTCGCCGGGCTCGCCGACCGCATCGGAGTCGATCAGGTCTTTGTGGTCGATTCCGACCGGGTACAGCGTTTTCAGTGCCTCCCAAAGCTTTTCGAGATCCCAGTCCTCGGCGTAGCCCTCGGCGGTGGCGCCGTCGACGTAGGCCGTGATCACGTCGACGAGCATCTCGTGCGCCTGCTCCTGCAGGTTCTCGCCCTCCAGGATCCGGCGCCGCTCGGCGTAGATGACCTTGCGCTGCTGGTTCATCACCTCGTCGTACTTGAGGACGTTCTTCCTGACCTCGAAGTTCTGCTGCTCGACCTGGGTCTGCGCGCTCTTGATCGCGCGGGTCACCATCTTGGCCTCGATCGGCACGTCGTCGGGCAGGTTCAGCCGGGTCAGCAGCGTCTCCAGCGCGGCGCCGTTGAACCGCCGCATCAACTCGTCGCCCAGCGACAGGTAGAAGCGCGACTCACCGGGATCACCCTGACGGCCGGAGCGGCCGCGTAACTGGTTGTCGATACGGCGCGACTCATGCCGTTCGGTGCCCAGCACGTAGAGCCCGCCGGCCTCGATCACCTCTTTGGCTTCGGCCGCCGCCTCGTCTTTGACGATCGGCAGCTCCTGGTGCCACGCCGCTTCGTACTCGTCGGCGGTTTCGACGGGATCCAGTCCCCGGGCCCGCAGCTTCAGGTCGGTGAGGAAGTCGACGTTGCCGCCCAACACGATGTCGGTTCCGCGACCGGCCATGTTGGTGGCGACGGTGACGGCGCCGCGGCGGCCGGCCTCGGCGACGATGCCGGCCTCCTGCTCGTGGTACTTCGCGTTGAGCACGTTGTGCGGGATGCGGCGCTTCTGGAACTGCCGTGACAGATACTCCGAGCGCTCCACGCTCGTCGTACCGATCAGCACCGGCTGGCCCTTCTCGTAGCGCTCGCTGACATCGTCGACGACCGCGATGTACTTGGCTTCCTCGGTCTTGTAGATCAAGTCGGACTGGTCAGTGCGGATCATCGCCCGGTTCGTCGGAATCGGCACCACGCCGAGCTTGTAGATCTCGTGCAGCTCGGCGGCCTCGGTCTGCGCCGTCCCGGTCATGCCGGAGAGCTTGTCGTAGAGCCGGAAGTAGTTCTGCAGTGTGATGGTGGCCAGCGTCTGGTTCTCGGCCTTGATCTCGACGCGTTCCTTGGCCTCGATGGCCTGGTGCATGCCCTCGTTGTAGCGCCGGCCGACCAGCGTGCGGCCGGTGAACTCGTCGACGATGATCACATCGCCATCGCGAACGATGTAGTCCTTGTCGCGGTTGAACAGCTCCTTGGCTTTCAGCGCGTTGTTGAGGTAGCTGACCAGCGGCGAGTTGGCGGCCTCGTACAGGTTGTCGATGCCGAGCTGGTCTTCGACGAACTCCACACCCAGCTCGTGTACACCCACGGTCCGCTTACGCAGATCGACCTCGTAGTGCACGTCTTTTTCCATCAGCGGCGCCAGCCGGGCGAACTCGGTGTACCAGTTCGAGGCGCCGTCGGCGGGTCCGGAGATGATCAGCGGGGTACGGGCCTCGTCGATCAGAATCGAGTCGACCTCGTCGACGATGGCGAAGTTGTGGCCGCGCTGGACGCAGTCCTCGAGCGAATGGGCCATGTTGTCGCGCAAGTAGTCGAAGCCGAACTCGTTGTTGGTGCCGTAGGTGATGTCGGCGGCGTAGGCGACGCGACGCTCGTCGGGCGTCATGTGCGCCAGGATTACGCCGACGTCGAGGCCCAGGAAGCGGTGCACCCGGCCCATCCACTCGCTGTCACGTTTAGCCAGGTAGTCGTTGACCGTGACGATGTGCACGCCTTGGCCGCCGATGCCGTTGAGGTAGGCGGGCAACACCGAGGTCAGGGTCTTGCCCTCACCGGTCTTCATCTCCGCGACGTTGCCGAAGTGCAGCGCCGCACCGCCCATCACCTGCACGTCAAAGTGACGCTGGTCGAGCACCCGCCAGGCCGCTTCGCGGGCCACCGCGAACGCTTCGGGCAGCAGGTCGTCGAGGCTCTCACCGTCTGCGTGCCGCTGCTTGAACTCGGCCGTCTTGGCTTGCAGTTCGGCGTCGGTCAGCTTCTCGATGTCGTCGGCCAAGCTGTTGACATAGTCGGACACTCGCTTGAGGCGCTTGACCATGCGACCTTCGCCAAGTCGCAACAACTTATCCAGCACCACTTAAGTCCCCTAGGTCCTCTGCAGATCAGACGTCTTCGGCGACATCCATCCTAGGTGACGGCTCGCGCTGCACCCTGCGCGCCGACGTGTCGGGCGCCCAGCCGGATCAAGCCAGCCGGATCAAGCCGTAGTCGTAGGCGTGCCGCCGGTAGACGACCGACGGCTGCTCGGTCTGCTCGTCGAAGAACAGAAAGAAGTCGTGGCCGACCAGCTCCATCTCGTAGAGCGCGTCGTCCACCGTCATCGGCTTGGCCGGATGCTCCTTGGTGCGGACCACCCTGCCGGGCTCGTGGAGTCCGTTGACGGCGGGTTCGGCGTCGGCGGAGTCCGCGTCCAGCGCCGGCTCAGGCGGGACAACGGCGGTCGCGGCGGCCAACGACACCGGGGTCTTGTCGCCGTAGTGGACCTTGCGGCGATCCTTGACGCGGCGCAGCCGGCTCTCCAGTTTCGCGACGGCCGCCTCGAATGCGGCATAGAAGCTGTTGGCGCAGGCCTCGCCACGGACTACCGGTCCGCGACCCCGAGCGGTGATCTCGACGTGCTGGCAGGACTTGCGCTGGCGTCGGTTGCGTTCGTGATCGAGCTCGACGTCGAACAGGTAGACAGTTCGGTCGAGTCGTTCCAAGCGGGCGAGTTTCTGGGAAACGTAGACGCGGAAGTGGTCGGGGATCTCGACGTTGCGGCCCTTGACGACGACCTCAGCCTCTGCGCCTGCGGTCGTGTGGTCCTGCTCGTCGGCGTCAGCCGGTGGTTCGGCCAACAGCTGTCCAGAATCCACGGTTTGCCTTGACATATATGACAACTCGTTTCTCTCGCGTTGCGCGCATTCAGCGCGCCCGGATATCGGGTACGCGCCGACGGGGTTGTCGATTTCTCGGTGGCCGCCCGCCGATGCAAGGTGTCGAGAACTCACCCCCTACCGGTCGACGGTGGCGCGGTGCCTCAGCGTCGTCGAGGTGCAACCGCTGCGATGGTGCTTGGACCCGACGGTAGACCTTCGACAGGTCGCACGGCCAGGGTTTCGCCCGACGTGTTGCGAGTTCTTCACAAAGGCTCACGCCGCGGCCAGCGCCAGCACAGCCGTCACCCGCGCTCCGGCGTCGTGCAGGATGCGGACCGATTCGCGGGCGGTCGCGCCAGTCGTGACGATGTCGTCGACCAGCAGAATCTCTGCGCCGGTCGGCAGTCGTCGGCGGGTCCGCAACACCCGCCCGGCGATGTTGCGCTCACGCGCGGCGCTGTCGAGCCCCGCCGAATCGCGGGCCAGCGCCTTCATCCGCAACGCCGCGATCACCCGGATATCGGGGTGGTGGGCCGTCGCGAGCGAGGCGATCCGGGTGACCGGGTCGCCGCCGCGGCGCCGGGCCGCCCAACCACGGGTCGGCGCGGGCACGACGGCGACCGGGACCTCGAGCAGACCCCACCGCAGCAGCCGGTGCACCCCGAGGGCCAGCGAACGGGCCAACGGCGCCGACAGGTCGCTGCGGCCGCGGTCCTTCATCGCGACGATCGCACGTCGTCGCGCACCGGCGTAGCGGCCCAGCGCGAACACCGGCACTCCCGGATCGACGCGTGGGGTGACGACGCGCGGCGCGTCGACGCTCAGCGTCAGCTCGCGGGCACACGCCGCGCACCATCGCGTCGACGGCGCTCCGCAGCCGCCGCATTCCAGCGGAAGGACCAGATCCAGCACGGCGCAATTGTGGCGCCGAAGACCGACATCAGCCGGGCATCACCGGCATCGCCCCGCCCGCCATGAACGGCGGCACATCCAGCCAGCCCTGCGTGCCTTCGGCGCCCGAGATCGGCAACTGCATCACGCCGCGCGGGTCGGCGACGTACACCGTCGACGGGTTGGCCGCGATTACGCCGACCGGTTGCTGCAGGTTGGCGCTCGGTGCATCGGAGTTGACCCCGTCGATGTTGACGTAGGACACCGGATGCTCGGCGTCGTTGCGGCTCACCACGATGTCGTCGTCCGCGCGCCACGACAACGAGACCACCGAGGAGCCCAGCCCGAAGCCGAGCCGGCGCGGATAGGCCAGCGCGAACTGGCCGGCCTGGGTCTGCTCGACGCTGGCGACGATCACCTGCCCGTTGATGACCATTGCCGCGCGGGTGCTGTCCCGGGACAGCTGCAACTCGGCGATCACCCCGGGGTAGCGGCTGGACACCGCGGCCGAATCGACCGGCAGCCGCGCCGGCTGACCCGAGGCGGTCTCCTGGATGGCGCGCAGCACGACGTTGCCGTCGGCCACCACCCACACCGCGTCGTCCAACGACCAGGTCGGCCGCGACAAGGTGTGTCCGTCGGCGGCTTCGGCCGCCTCGCCGCCGAGATCGCCGATCCACAGCGACGACGCCATGTCCGGGGCGCCGGGTCGCTGCGTCACCACCGAGGCCATCTGATGTCCGTTGCGCGACAATGCCGCCGACGTCTGATCGGTCGCCCGCCCGAACGCGCCCGCGACGGGGTCAGAGCGCTGGCCGTCCAGCGCCACCACCCGCCCACCGATCAGCGCGTGCACACCGGCCGCGGCCCCCCAGGCCACGCCGGGGTCGGTGGCCGCGACGTCGGTGGTGTTCCAGCCATCGGCGAACCGTTCGTCGAGCGCGGCGCCGTCGGCCTTGATGACGTACGGGCCCTTGATGTCAGCGCGGGCCAGCGTCCAGATGACCTGCGCGGCAAGCAATTGCCTGCTGTGCGGGTCGGCGATGGTCAGCAACTCGAGGTCGACCCGGACCCCGCCGTAGCCGCGACCAACCCCGCTCTTGCCACCGTCGGCGCGGGTCACCGGCCCGCGCAGTCGCACCGGCGGCGCGAGCATGTTGTGCACGCTCTTGGCCATCTCCGGACGCGGACCGGCGATCAGCTTGGACACCAGTTCGGTGGCGAGCTGATCGCGGTCGGACACCGCGACGTAGCGCGGATCCGGTACGACGGTCTTGCCGGAGGGGTCGGCGAAATACAGCGTGTTGCGCTTGTAGGTGGCCTGGAACTGCTGCCAGTCCAGGAACACCCCGTTGGGCAGGCGATCGATGCGCCACCCGCCCGGCCCCTTGACCAACTCGATCGGGCCGGGGTCGGGCAGCTGTCCCTCGGCAGTCTCGAAAACGCCCATGTCCGAGAGCGATCCGAGTTTGTCGGCTCGCATGGCGACCGAAACACGTTCGGCGCTATGGGTTTCGACGAACACCACATGGTCGATCAGCAACGCGCTACCCGCGTCGTCCCAGGAGTTGGACGCCGACTGGGTGAGGAACTGCCGGGCAGCCAGATGCCGGTTGGCGGGATCGGCGGTGGCTTTGAGGAATTCGCGCAGCAGGACGTCGGGCTCCATTCCGGGCGTCGGCTTCGGCAGGTTCGCCGGCGCTGGACGCTCGATGGTGCCGATGGCTTGCGGCGCCGACGAGCTCGGCACGCCCGCGCAGCCCGCGAGGATCACGGCCATCGCGAACAGCGGCGCGGCCAGTCGCTTCACGCGCCCCGCTCCGCGTGCTCGCGCTGCCGAACCTTGCCGTCTTTGCGTTCCGGCGCAATCGGTTTCATCGGCAGCGGGCTGGTGGTCACCTTGTGCCCGCGCACCATCGGCAAGGTGAGCCGGAAGCACGCGCCGTTGCCCGGCTCGCCCCAGGCTTCCAGCCGGCCCTGGTGCAGCCGTGCGTCTTCGACGCTGATCGCCAAGCCCAGTCCGGTCCCGCCTGATTGCCGCACCCGCGACGGGTCCGAGCGCCAGAACCGGCTGAAGACCAGCTTCTCCTCGCCCGGCCGCAGCCCGACGCCGTAGTCGCGGACCGTGACCGCGACGGTGTCTTCGTCGGCGGCCATCCGAATCCGCACCGGCTTGTGCTCGGCGTGGTCGATGGCATTCGCGATGAGGTTGCGCAGAATCCGTTCGACCCGGCGGGGGTCGACCTCGGCGATCACGTCCTCGTCCGGCATGTCGACGATCATCTGGACCCCGGCGTCTTCGGCCAGGTGTCCGACGTTGCCCAGCGCGCTGTTGACCGTGGTCCGCAGGTCGACGGCCTCGACCGACAACTCGGCCACACCCGCGTCGTGCCGGGAGATTTCCAGCAGGTCGCTCAGCAACGACTCGAACCGGTCCAGCTCGTTGACCATCAGCTCGGTGGAGCGTCGCAGCGCCGGGTCGAGGTCTTCGCTGTGGTCGTAGATCAGGTCGGCGGCCATCCGCACCGTGGTCAGCGGCGTGCGCAGCTCGTGGCTGACGTCAGACGTGAAGCGGCGCTGCAGGTTGCCGAACTCCTCCAGCTGGCCGATCTGCCGCGACAGGCTTTCGGCCATGTCGTTGAACGACACCGCCAACCGGGCCATGTCGTCCTCGCCGTTGATCGGCATCCGCTCGGACAGGTGCCCGTCGGCGAACCGCTCGGCGGTCCGCGCGGCCGCCCGCACCGGCACCACGACCTGCCGGGTGACCATCCACGCGATCAGGGCCAGCAGCACCATCAGCACCAGCCCGCCAGTGGCCATGGTGCCGCGGACCAGCGCGATCGTGCTCTGCTCGTTGCCCAGCGGGAAGATCAGGTACAGCTCGAGATTGGTCACCCGCGACGACGTCGGGGTGCCGACGATCAGCGCCGGGCCGGAAAACCCGTCGGTGTGCACGGTCGCGTATTGATAGGCCACCTGCCCGGCTTTGACGAAGTCGCGCAGCGTGTCCGGCAGTTGGTCGACGGGCCCGGCCGACGCCGCTGGCCGCGGGCCATAACCGGGTACCACCAGCGCCGCGTCGAACGCACCGGCCAAGCCGGCGCCGGAGGTCGGGTCGGTTTTCGACGTGAGGGTGTTGCGGGCCAGCTGCAGGCTGCTGTCCAGCGAGCGCGCTTCTTCCCCGCTGACGATTCCGCTGACCGTGCTACGCGCCCGCTCAATCTGCTCGGTTGCGGAGCGGACCTTGACGTCGAGGACCCGGTTGGTGACCTGGCTGGTCAGCACGAAGCCGAGCACCAAGATCACGGCCAGCGACATTCCGAGCGTGAGCGCGAGCACCCGGAGTTGCAACGAACGGCGCCACGCCACCCCGAGGGCCCGGCTCAACGTGCCCAAGCCCCGCATCACGGGGCCGGTGCGGCCGGAGCGGCCACGAAAACGTGGTTTCGAGCCCCATATCAACTGCGCCGCTCCTCAGCGTCATGAGGCCAACGGATCACGGAGGTCCGGCCTTGTATCCCACTCCTCGAACGGTCAGTACAACGGTCGGGTTCTCGGGGTCTTTTTCGACCTTGGCCCGTAGACGCTGGACGTGCACGTTCACCAAACGGGTGTCCGCGGGGTGACGGTATCCCCACACCTGTTCGAGCAGCACATCACGAGTAAACACCTGGCGCGGTTTGCGCGCCAACGCCACGAGCAGGTCGAACTCCAGCGGCGTCAGCGAGATCTGCTCGCCGTTGCGGGTGACCTTGTGCGCCGGCACGTCGATGTCCACGTCAGCGATCGAGAGCATCTCGGCAGGCTCGTCGTCGTTGCGCCGCAGCCGCGCCCGCACCCGGGCGACCAACTCCTTGGGCTTGAACGGCTTCATGATGTAGTCGTCGGCACCCGACTCCAGGCCCAGCACCACGTCGACGGTGTCGGTCTTGGCCGTGAGCATGACGATCGGGACCCCGGAGTCTGCCCGCAGCACCCGGCACACATCGATGCCGTTCATGCCCGGCAGCATCAAGTCCAGCAACACCAGGTCGGGCCGCAGCTCGCGCACTGCGGTGAGCGCCTGGGTGCCATCACCAATGACCGCGGTGTCGAAACCTTCCCCCCGCAGCACAATGGTTAGCATCTCGGCCAGCGACGCGTCGTCGTCGACCACGAGAATCCTTTGCCTCATGGTGTCCATGGTGTCACCAGATCGGGACAAATCAGTGCTGCCACACGCGTGTTTCTTGCACCGATTACCCCAGCTCCGGCCGCCGGGCGGTCGCTAGGCCGTCAACTCGGCCGCCAGCCGGGCCGGTTCGACCCGTTCGTCGACCACCAACCAGCGCCCGCCGCGCTCGACGGACGGTCTGGTTATTCGAAGTCCGACCGGGCGGCCCGGGCGCCCGCCTGCCGCGTGAGGTAGTCCACCTGCGCGTGGATGGCAACGAGCACCAGGAACGGCAAGATCATGAAAGGCACGTTCTCGCCGATGAATTTGAACCAGAAGCCGAATGCGCCTTGGCCGATATCGGCAAATCCCGAACGCAGTTCGGTCGCGTAGTACACACCGGTGCTACTGATCAACATCGCAGTGCCCGCAAAAGCGAGCCACAGGCATCGAATGCGTGACTCGGTCGGCAGATCTGTGCGGATGAGCCGCGTCCACACCACCAACAGCAGCACGCCGGTGCAGACTCCGACGAACTCGAGACCGAATATCCAGTTGTTCGCGTTCGTGTAGCGGGCATCGGTCAATCCGTATTGCCACCACAGCCACTTCCACCCTGGGTCGCTCGTCGGGCGCCACAATCCGAATGGGTGACCGAGCATGAACGCCAGTTCGTAGCCGATCTGACTGCCTGCCGTGTAGGGAAGGTAGACGAGTACCAGCTCGGCCGCTTTTTCCAGCGCGGACCGCGGGCGACCGTTGCCCTCCCACAGAATGACCAGCGGAAGCACGATCACCGGTAGGCCGAACAACAGATTTGCGACCACATCGGCGGTAAAAGTGGGCGCGATCAGGCCCGTGCCGACGCCGATGGTCATGCCCACGAACACGGCCCCGGTGATCGCCATGATCGCCAGGTAGACCTTCAAGCGGTGCGGCGCCCACGGTTGGGCCAGGTTGGGCTCTGTCGAATGCTCCGTCACGGTCATGACTGCTCCGTCACCATCGTTCGCTGTCGACTCCGACGCATCACGTCCCGGGGCGTCGAGCATATATCGGATATTCCGCGGCTAATGTGCGTCCGCGATCTGTGCGGCCAGCCGGGCCGGTTCGACCGTCTCGTCGACCACCAGCCAGCGCCCGCCCCACCCTGCGGCGGCGAGCCCGGCGTACACCGCTCCGGTGCGCTGCTGGAGTCCGGCGTCACGCTCGTAGGCGTCGCGCTGCCGGCTGGCGTCCTCACGCGCCCGCTGCCGAGCGCGCCGGTCGGCCAGCTCAGCCGAAACCCCAAGCAGGACTTGCCAATCCGGCACCGGGAGGCCGAGCCGCCGGTATTCGATGTCGTGCACCCAGCCGACCACATCGCCGTCGGCGTCTTGGCGCAGGCGCGCGGCACTGTAGGCGGCATTGGAGGCCACATAGCGGTCCAGAATCACCACGTCGTGGGCGCGGCAGTGCTCGCGGATCTCGTCGGCTCCGCCGGCACGATCCAGCGCGAAAAGCATCGCCATCGCATACACCGACGACGCCAGGTCACCATGTTGGCCGTGCAGCGCCTCGGCGGCGACATCGGCGGCCACCGACTGCCCGTATCGCGGGAAGGCCAGCGTCGCGACCGACTTGCCTGCGGCCTCGAGTTCCGCCAGCAGGCCTTGGGTGAGCGTTCGCTTGCCCGCGCCGTCGACGCCTTCGATGGCAATCAGCACAGGGGCGAGCCTATCTGCGCCGTGCTGATGCCCGGCTGACCGGGCACTCGACACTGAACGCCCGTCCTGCGGGGCGTTCAGCCGTCGCGCGGACGCCGCTTAGGACTGCTGGCGACGATCGGCGCGGCGACGCAGTCTGCGCACGCTTCGACTCAGACCCCGCAGCGCGTAGCCGGCCGCCACGACCGACGCCAGAATCGTGGTGATGAACACGGGAAGCCAGCTGTCCCGGTGGTGATCGACAGACCACCAGACGATCGAGAAGAGCAGCGTGCACAGCAGGAGGACAATGTCACGCCAGTTTCCTTCGTAGGAACGGGCCGCGGCCCGTAGCTGGCGTGCCTTGTCGTTCGCCTCGACCAATTCATCGACGCGGTCGTTGATGCTGCGCCCCAGGGCGTCGCGCCGGGCCACCTCGGTGTCAGGCAGTTGCTCTAGGAGCTGCAGATCTTGTTTGATCCCATCCCGTAAGTCGGGACCCCTGAGTTGGCCCATCGCAGCGCCGAACAGCGCACCACCGAGGACAGGAGCTGCGCCCATGGCGATCGCTGCGATACCGGGCATGGTGACCTCCACTTTCCTCAGGAACGGCCACCGCCGCTAGCCCGCGAAAGTGCGGCCGGTCGCACGCTGGGCGCCGAGTGTGCGACTGGCCGCACACTCGGCACTTCACGCCGCGTCAGTAGCGGTAGTGGTCCGGCTTGTACGGGCCGTCGACGTCGACGCCGATGTACTCCGCCTGCTCCTTGGTGAGCTTGGTCAGCTCGCCACCGAGGGCTTCCACGTGGATACGGGCCACCTTCTCGTCGAGGTGCTTGGGCAACCGGTAAACCTCGTTGTCGTACTCGTCGTTCTTGGTCCACAGCTCGATCTGGGCGATGACCTGGTTGGAGAAGCTGTTGCTCATCACGAACGACGGGTGGCCGGTCGCGTTGCCCAGGTTCAGCAGACGACCCTCGGACAGCACGATGATCGACTTGCCGGTGTCCCCGAAGGTCCACAGGTCGACCTGCGGGCGGATGTTGACCTTCGTGGCGCCCGACTTCTCCAGCCGGGAGATCTGAATCTCGTTGTCGAAGTGGCCGATGTTGCCGAGGATGGCCTTGTCCTTCATCGCCTTCATGTGCTCGAGTGTGATGATGTCCTTGTTGCCGGTGGTGGTGATGACGATGTCAGCCTCGCCGATCACGTCCTCCACCCGCTTGACGTCGTAGCCCTCCATCAGTGCCTGCAGCGCGTTGATCGGGTCGATCTCGGTGACGGTCACCCGCGCACCCTGGCCGGCCAGCGAGTCCACCGAGCCCTTGCCGACGTCGCCGTAGCCGCAGACCAGCACCTTCTTGCCACCGATCAGCACGTCGGTGCCGCGGTTGATCCCGTCGATCAGCGAGTGCCGGCACCCGTACTTGTTGTCGAACTTCGACTTGGTGACCGAGTCGTTGACGTTGATCGCCGGGAACGCCAGGTCTCCCGCCGCGGCGAACTGGTACAGGCGCAGCACACCGGTGGTGGTCTCCTCGGAGACGCCCTTGATCGACGCGGCGATCTTGGTCCACTTGTCCTTGTCGGTCTCGAAGCGCTTGCGCAGCAGGTTCAGGAACACCCGGTGCTCGGCGGAGTCGTCCTCTTCGTCGGGCGGCACCACGCCGGCCTTCTCGTACTGCGCGCCCCGCAGCACCAGCATGGTGGCGTCACCGCCGTCGTCGAGGATCATGTTCGCCGGCTCGTCGGGCCAGGTCAGGATCTGCTCAGCGGCCCACCAGTACTCTTCGAGCGTCTCGCCCTTCCACGCGTACACCGGAACACCCTTGGGCTCCTCGGGGGTGCCGTGCGGACCGACGACCACCGCAGCGGCGGCGTGGTCCTGGGTGGAGAAGATGTTGCAAGACGCCCACCGGACCTGCGCGCCGAGCGAGACCAAGGTCTCGATCAGCACCGCGGTCTGGACCGTCATGTGCAGCGAGCCCGAGATGCGGGCGCCTTTGAGCGGCTGGACGTCGTGGTATTCGCGACGCAGCGACATCAGACCCGGCATCTCCTGCTCGGAGAGCTCGATGTCGCGGCGGCCGTAATCCGCCAGCGACAAGTCAGCCACCTTGAAGTCAAGCCCATTCACGACGTCGGGGGTCAGCTTCTGTTCGGTCGTCGTCATCTACTACCCATTCCTCCGGTCAACTAATTAGCTTTGTTACATATTAGTCGCGGCGCGTTCGCGGCCGCGACAGAGTCAGCTCCGACAGAGCCTATTGCTTAGCTCCCCCGCGGACCCTAACGGCCCGGACTGTCGACAAGCAGCCTATTCTGCGGCTTTTCCGGGCTCGCCGGTGGGATCGCAACCGCCCTACTGGTCGACGTCGGTGCGCAGTTCGCCGTAACGCTCAGCGGCCGGCGTCATCAATCGCGCCAGGTCAGCGGCGACGTCATGGTCGGCTTCCGGCGGCATCGACACGTAACTCATCGCCAGCCGGACGATCGCCCGCGCCAGCATCCCGGAATCTTCCTCGCTGGCACGCATCCAGCTGTTCATGAACGACGAGGTCAGACGGGCCGAGCAATGCGTGATGATCGGGCCGCTGTCGGTGGTGATGATCTGCAACAGGTCGGGTTTGGCCACACCGGTCTGCAGCGATATCACCAGCGGATCGGCCGCCGATTCGGTGAAGAACGCCCGAAATCCCTGCAGAAACGCGGCGTACACGTCGCCCACGTTGGCGTAGATGGCGTCCTCGACGGCGCCCGCCAGCCGGTCGGCCAGGCGCAGCGCATAGCCCTGCGCCAGGCCCTGCCGCGAGCCGAACTCGTTGTAGATGGTCTGCCGGCTGATGCCCGCCGCCCGGGCCACGTCGGCCAGCGTGACCGACGACCAGTCGCGGCTGCCGAGCAGCTCGCGCATGGCGTCGAGCACCGAGTCGCGCAGCAGGGCCCGCGACGCCTCGGCGTACGGGACCCGTCTCACACGGGCGACAGTAGCTGTTGCGCCACTCCTCCTCATCGCTTCGCTCTGCATCGTCGTCGGCGCGGTGGTCATGCTCACGAGCGTGCGACTTCGACCATCTCGAAATCGGATTTCGCAGCACCACAGTCCGGGCAGCTCCAGTCGTCGGGAATGTCGTCCCACCGGGTGCCGGGCGCGATGCCGTCTTCCGGCCAGCCCTTGGCCTCGTCGTACTCGAAGCCGCACTGCACGCACACGAACAGCTTGTAGTCGCTCATTTCTTTACCTCCATCAATCGTCCGACTCCTCCCCGTGCCGTTTCGGCACGCATCGTCATCGGACCTCTGCTGGTTGAAAGTCAGCCTTGGCACGTACTGCGCAATCCGGACAGGACCAGTCGTCCGGGATCTCGTCCCAGCGGGTTCCCGCCGGAAAGCCTTCCCGCGCGGCGCCTTTGGACTCGTCGTAGACGTAGTCACAGCCCGGGCACCGGTAGGTCGCCATCACGCCGCGGCGCCGTAGCGGGCCTGCACCTTCTCGCGCAGGCGCGGTTGCACGTTGATCCGGCTGATGTCGCCGTTGTAGTGCTCGATGACTCGGTGGTCCATCAACTTGCGCCACAGCGGCGGGAAGTACGTCACGCCGATCAGCGCGGCGTAGCCGCTGGGCAGGTTCGGGGCCCCGTCCATGCTGCGCAGCGTCTGGTAGCGACGCGTCGGGTTGGCGTGGTGATCGCTGTGCCGTTGCAGGTGGTAGAGGAACAGGTTGGTGACGATGTGGTCGGAGTTCCAGCTGTGCTCGGGGGTGCAGCGCTCGTAGCGGCCGCTGTCGTTCTTCTGGCGCAGCAGCCCGTAGTGCTCGAGGTAGTTGACCGACTCGAGCAGGCTGAAGCCGAAGATCGCCTGGATGATCAGGAACGGGATCAGCGCGGGACCGAACACGGCGAGCAGTGCGGCCCACAGCACGACGGTCATCAACCAGGCGTTGAGCACGTCGTTGGACAGATACGTCTTCGGGTTCCACGGGTTGGCGCCCTGCCGGCGAATGCGCTGGGCCTCCAGCCGCAAGGCCGAACGCAGGCTGCCGAACACGCTGCGCGGCAAGAACTCCCAGAACGTCTCACCGAAGCGGGCCGATGCCGGGTCTTCCGGTGTCGCCACCCGGACGTGGTGACCGCGGTTGTGCTCGATGTAGAAGTGCCCGTAACCGGTCTGCGCCAAGGTGATCTTGGAGAGCCAGCGCTCCAGCGACTCCTTCTTGTGTCCCATCTCGTGTGCGGTGTTGATGCCGACTCCACCCAGGGTTCCGACCGACAGCGCCAGGCCGATCTTGGCCGGCCAGCTGAGCGACCCCTCGTAGCCCAGCCAGCTCAGGTTCGACGCGGTGAACAGGTACGCGCCCAGCACCACGCTGAGGTACTGGAACGGGATGAAGGCATACGTGCAGTAGCGGTAGTACTTGTCGTTCTCCAGCCACTGCATCGCTTCGTCGGGCGCATTCTGGCCGTCGGCGCCGAACCGCAGATCCAGGGCCGGCAAGACGATGTACAGCAAGATCGGGCCGATCCAGAACCACCCCTGGGACGCGGCCTGCCAGCCGAATTGGTTCATCGCCCACACGATCGGCAGCACGGCCAGCAACAGCGTCGGCACGATCAGCCCCATCAGCCACAGCCGGCGCTTGCGGTCCTGCCACATCGTCGTGTCCTGAGTTGTTCCGGCGGTCATATCGCCAACCTCCTTGTGAGCCGTAGCACCGTCAGATTGGACAATATCTCGCCGTGCGTCCGTTGTCTAGACAAAAGACATATATTTGTAAAACCGGTTAGGCCGGAAGTTTGTCTTCCAAGCGTCTGGCCAGCACCGAGTGCCGGCGACCGTAGGCCAGGTAGATCGCGATTCCGGCGGCCATCCACACGGTGAACCGGATCCAGGTGATCACCGTGAGGTTGACCATCAGCCACACGCACGCGCAGACCGAGGCGATCGGCAACAGCGGCACCAGTGGCACGCGGAATCCGCGCGGCAGGTCAGCGCGAGTGCGGCGCAACACCATGACGCCGGCGGATACCAGCAGGAACGCGAACAGGGTCCCGACGTTCACCATCTCCTCCAGCTTGTCCGTCGGGAACGCCGAGGCGGTCAGCGCGACCAGGACGGCGACCAGCACGGTGATCCGCACCGGCGTGCCGCGTGAGCCGGTCTTGGCCAGTCGTCGCGGCAAAAGACCGTCGCGCGCCATCGCGAACAGCACTCGGCAGCCGCCGAGCAGCAGCACCATCACGACCGTCGTCAGACCGGCCAGCGCACCGATCGAGATGATGCCGGAAGCCCAGTGCACGCCGTTGGCCGCGAACGCGGTGGCCAGGTTGGCATGCCCGCCAGCGGTGCTTTTCAGGACGGTGTAGGGAACCATCCCGGACAGCACCACCGACACCGCCACGTAGAGGACGGTGACGATGCCCAGCGTCGCCAGGATTCCCCGCGGGACATCGCGCTGCGGGTTCTTGGTCTCCTCGGCCATGGTGGCCACGATGTCGAATCCGATGAACGCGAAGAACACGATCGACGCGCCCGCGAGCACCCCGTACCACCCGTAGTGACTGCTGTGCGCACCGGTGAGCAGGGACAGCAGCGACTGGTTGATGCCGGATCCGGATTGATCGGACTCCGGCCGCGGGATGAACGGTGAGTAGTTCGCGGCCTTGATGTAGAAGGCGCCGACGACGATCACCAGCAACACCACCAGCACCTTGACCGTGGTCACCACGATGGAGAACTGCGACGACAGTTTGGTGCCCCACGCCAGCAGGGCTGCCACCAACGCGACGATCAGCAGCGCACCCCAATCTAGCATCAGGGAGCCGAATGTGATTGTGCTGCTGGCGAATCCGAATACCGTGCCGAGGTAGCTCGACCAGCCTTTGGCGACGACGGCGGCGCCGATCGCCAGCTCGAGAACGAGATTCCAGCCGATGGTCCAGGCCAGAAACTCACCGAAGGTGGCGTAAGAAAACGTGTAGGCGCTTCCCGCCACCGGCAGCATCGACGCGAATTCGGCGTAGCACAGCGCGGCCAGGCCGCAGGTGATCGCCGCGATGAGGAACGAGATCCAGATCGCGGGGCCGGTGATGTCGCCCGCGGTCGACGCGGTGACGGTGAAGATGCCGGCCCCGATCACCACCGACACACCGAACACGCACAGATGCCACCAGCTCAGGTCTCTGCGGAGGCGGGTGCCAGGCTCGTCGGTGTCTGCGATCGATTGCTCAATGGATTTGGTGCGCCAGCGACCGGCCATGCAGTCGGACGTTACCGAGTACGGTGGCCAAATGGGCGGGGAGAGCGGTCGCAAGCATGCCGTGGTGATCGGCGCCAGCATCGCCGGGCTGTGCGCAGCGCGGGTGCTGTCCGACTTCTACGACGGCGTCACCGTCTACGAGCGCGACGAGCTGCCGAGCACACCGGACAACCGCCCGGCGGTGCCGCAAGGCCGCCACGTCCACCTGCTGATGGCCCGCGGGGCGATGGAATTCGACGGGCTGTTTCCCGGCCTGCTCGACGATATGGTGGCCGCCGGTGTGCCGATCCTGGAGAATCGGCCGGACTGCATCTACTTCGGGGCGGCGGGCCATGTGCTGGGCACCGGACACACGTTGCGCGACGAGTTCACCGCATACGTGCCGAGCCGCCCTCAACTGGAATGGCAGATTCGCCAACGGGTTTTGCAGATCGCCAATGTCGAGATCCAGCATCGGTCGGTGGCCCAGCCGCGCTTCGACGCCGACGCGCAGCGGGTGACCGGGGTGTACCTCGACAGCGACGGCAGCGAGCCCGATTTCGTCGCCGCCGATGTGGTGGTCGACGCCGCCGGTCGCGGCACCAGGTTGCCAGTCTGGTTGGAGCAGTGGGGATATCAACGTCCACCAGAAAAGATTGTCGATGTGGGCATCGGCTACGCCTCACACCAGTTACGGCTGCCGGAGGGTGCACTTCGGGAGCGGGTGATCGTCGCCGGCGCGTCCCGTCAGCACCCACTCGGGCTCGGGCTGCTGGGCTACGAGGACCGCACCTGGACGCTGACGACTTTCGGCGTCGGCAAAGTCGAACCGCCGCATACCTTTCCGGAGATGCTCGCGCTCGCCGAAGAGCTGCTGCCCGAACGCATTTCGACGGCATTGCGACGGGCTGAGCCGGTCGGTGAGCCGGCGTTTCACCGCTACCCCACCAGCAGATGGCGCCGGTACCACAAACTGGAGCGGTTCCCGGCCGGGATCCTGCCGTTGGGCGACGCGGTGGCCAGCTTCGACCCCACCTACGGCCAGGGCATGACGATGACCTCGCTGCAGGCCGGCCACCTGCGCCGGGCCCTGGCCGGTGGAGCCGACGACCTGGCCCACGACGTCAATCGCGCCACCGCGAAAACCACCTTCCCGGTGTGGATGATGACCGCGATCGGCGACTTCGCGTTTCACCATGCGGCCGGCCAGGCGCCTCGCTGGTATCGCCCCGTCGGCAGCCTGTTCGACCAGTTCCTCGGCGCTGCCGAGACGGATCCCGTTCTGGCCGAATGGTTTCTGCGCCGATTTTCGTTGCTGGACAGCCTGTACATGGTGCCCTCTACGGGGCTCGTCGGCCGCACAGTCCGGCACAACATGCGGCTGTGGCTGGCCGGGCGACGAGCGGCCAGGGCCGAGCGCAGCGGCGCCTTAGCGGCGAGTTGATCAACACGCGCGCCGCTGATCACAGGCCGACGGTGGCCCGGAAAATCTTCGTCGGTTCGTGCGCGATCAGCCGGATCGGACCGTCGTCAGCGGCCACCCAGGCGGCCGCACCGCGGGTGAGCGTCAACTTCTCGGACTTGCCGCAGACGGCCGTCGAACCCTCGATGCACAACAGGATCTGCGGGCCGTCGTGGCGCGACGGAGCGTCGACCTCGTGGCCCACCTGCTCGCCCTCGAGGCTCAGCACCGACGCCGCGAATTCCTCGGCGGGCGTGTCGTAGACCAGTGCCAGCCCGTCGTGATGCGTCGGCGCGCGCAGATCGGATTCGGTGCTCGGCGTGAAGTTCAGCACCTTGAGCAACTCGGGGACATCCACGTGTTTGGGCGTCAGGCCACCGCGTAACACGTTGTCGGAGTTGGCCATTATCTCCATCCCGACGCCGCGCAGATAGGCGTGCAGATTCCCGGCCGACAAGAAGATTCCCTCGCCGGGTCCCAGTGTGATCCGGTTCAGCAGCAGCGCGGCCAGCACACCGGCGTCACCGGGATAACGCTCACCGAGCTCCAGCACCGTCTTGGCCTCCGCAGCGAATTCCGTTGCACCAGAACTGACATAGTGGATCGCGCCGTCGAGCACCGCAGACACCAACACATCGATGTCGGGCTGCGGAGCGGTGATCCACGTGGTGAACAACGCCCGCAGACCGTCGGCGTCGGATTGGTCGTTCAGCAAGTCGATGTAGGGATCCAGGTCAGACACCGCCAGCGCCCGCAGCAATTCGATGGTGTGCGCGGCGGGACGGAAACCCGCCAGCGCCTCGAACTGATGCAACGCCACCAACAACTCCGGCTTGTGGCTGGAGTCGCGGTAGTTACGCACCGGCGAGGTCACCGCAATGCCGAGACGCTCCTCGCGCAGGTAGCCCTCGGCGGCTTGGGCGGCGCTGGGATGCGCCTGCAACGACAGCGGCTCGTCGGCGGCCAGTACTTTGACCAGGAAGGGCAGCGCATCGCCGAACCGGGCACGGGCGGCCGGGCCGAGCTGGCCGTCGGGATCGGCGATCACGGCCTGCAGCAACGACACTTCGCCGCCCGGCCCTTCCAGGAACGCCGGATCACCCGGATTGGCACCCAGCCAGAGCTCGGCTTCCGGGTGGGCGGCGGGCACCGGGCGACCAGTGAACTCCGCGATGGCGGTCCGAGACCCCCACGCGTACGTCCGTATCGCTCCGCGTAGCAACTCCACTTGGCTTTACCTCAGAACCAGTTATCCCCGCACCAGCCGCAAATAAACCGCCGCCATCTCCAGCCGGACCGCCAATATAGCCAGCTGCAGCTCGGCCCGACCCGCAGCGACCGGAGCCGGCCGGCCTTCCGGCAGGTCGGGCACGTCCTCGGCGCCGACGATGTCGACATCGTCGAACGCGGCGACCCGGGATGCGACGACCGCCCGTTCGTCACCCAGCGTCAATGCCAGCACCCGCAGGCGCTCGGCGATCGGCCCGTCGATCTCCTCGTCATGGAACAGGGCATCGGCCGGGTCGACGAACCCCGGCCCGGCTCCGGTCTGCAACGCTGCCAGGGCGTCGGCCAGGCCCGCTGCGGCCGCCACCTCCTGCGCGACCCTCAGCAGCACCGAGCAACCGTGCCGGGCCAGCGTCAAAGTGGCGGCGTTGTCGCCGGCCAGCACGAGGCGGCGTCGCGAGATTCGCTCGACCAGCGCTTTGGCTGGATTGGTGAAGATCTCGCGGCTGGCGCTGTTGCGCAGCGCCTCGGCGTCCAGCTCGTCGGCCAGCGCGGCAAGGTCGACGCTCAGCCGAGGGTCGACGCTCTGCAGGGCGGCCAGCCCGACGGCCAGGTATCGACTCAACCCGAACTCGGCGGCGACCGGTAGCCGCGGCTCGAGCACCGCCGCCCGCCCGGCCGTGGCGTCACGCAACGGGCCTTCGTAGGGTGCGGCGACCACGACTCGCGCGCCGCGGCGCACTGCGCTCGCGGCGGCTCCGACCAGCGCCGGATCGCCGGGGTCGTCGCCGGCGACGATCAGCACGTCCAACGCGCCGATCCAGGGCGGCGCTTCGGCTGCGATCACGATCGGCGCCGCTGCTGATCCGCCGGACGTCGCGGCCAGCAGGGTCCCCGCGGTCTCGGCGGTACCCCGGCCGGCAACCCAGATGATGGTGCGCGGACGGTCGTCACCGCCGATGGAGTCCAGGGCGCCTTCGTCGAGTGCGGCAGCGACCGCGCGCACCTGCGCACCGCCCATTGACGCCGCCCGCAGCAGGCCGTCCCGGTCGGCGGCCAGCAGCCCGTCGGCGTCGTCGAGGTCGATCGTGGCCTGGGCCGCGTTCACGTGACCGCCTCCGGTTGGCCGACCAGCTCCGCCTGCCGCTGGATCTCGCCGGCCACGTGCTCGACGACGTTGTCCACGTCCTCGACGCAGCGGCCTTCCACATTCAGTCGCAGCAGCGGTTCGGTGTTGGAGCTGCGCAGGTTGAACCAGCTGCCCTCACCGAGATCGACGGTCACTCCGTCCAGGTGGTCGATGGACTGGATCCGGCTGCCGAACGACCTCAGCACCGCCTCGACGCACGACTCGGCGTCGGCCACGGTGAAGTTGATCTCGCCGGACGCCTCGTAGCGCTGGTAGTCGGCGGTCAGCTCGGACAGCGGCCGCTGCTGTTCGCCGAGTTCGGCCAGCACGTAGAGAGCGGCCAGCATGCCGGAGTCGGCGCCCCAGAAGTCGCGGAAGTAGTAGTGCGCGGAGTGTTCACCGCCGAAGATCGCGCCGGTGTCGGCCATCAGGGCCTTGATGTAGGAGTGCCCGACCCGGGACCGAACCGGCGTGCCACCGCGTTCTACGACCAGCTCGGGCACCGCCCGGGAGGTGATCAGGTTGTGGATGACCGTCGCGCCGATCTCGCGGTGCAGCTCGCGGGCGGCGACGAGCGAGGTGACCGTCGACGGCGAGACCGGCAGGCCGCGTTCGTCGATGACGAAACAGCGGTCGGCGTCGCCGTCGAACGCCAGCCCGATGTCGGCGTTGTTCTCCCGCACGAAAGCCTGGAGGTCGGCCAGGTTGGCCGGGTCCAGCGGGTTGGCCTCGTGGTTGGGGAACGAGCCGTCGAGTTCGAAGTACAACGGCAGCAACGTGATCGACTCGATCGCTTCGAGCACCGCGGGTGCGGTGTGGCCGGCCATCCCGTTGCCCGCGTCCACCGCGACCCGCAGCGGACGCAGGTCGGAGGTGTTGACCAGCGAACGCAGGAACTCGCCGTATTCGGTCAGCACGTCTTGGTCGGTGATGGTGCCGTTGGTCCCGTCGTAGGCGGGAATCCCGGCGATGATGTCGTCGCTGATCGCGGCCAGCCCGGTGTCCGCACCGACGGGCTTGGCGCCGGCCCGGCAGAGCTTGATGCCGTTGTAGGCGGCCGGGTTGTGACTCGCGGTGAACATCGCGCCCGGGCAGTCGAGCAGGCCGGACGCGAAGTACAGCTGGTCGGTGGACGCCAGCCCGATCCGGACCACGTCGAGGCCCTGGCCGGTGACACCGCTCGCGAAGGCCGCCGCGAGGCTCGGCGAACTGTCCCGCATGTCGTAGCCGATGGCGACCTGCCGCGCGCCCTCGTCGCGCATCAGCCTGGCGAACGCCGCGCCGACCTCGGCGACGAACGACTCGTCGATTTCGTCACCGACCAGACCGCGCACGTCATACGCCTTGATCACACGGTGGACAGCCGCAGCGGGCCGAGACATCGAGGGGCTCCTGACGACGGGGACACTTGCTCGTCAGCCTATCTCGGTAACGAGGCGGACCGTTGCGGTCCGCTGAGGCGCCGAGTAATCAGACCCAGCTCGGTAACGAGGCGGACCGTTGCGGTCCGCTGAGGCGCCGAGTAATCAGACCCAGCTCGGTAACGAGGCGGACCGTTGCGGTCCGCTGAGGCGCCGAGTAATCAGACCCAGCTCGGTAACGATGCGGACCGTGCCGGTCCGGGCCGGGCTTGCTAGTCGGCGGGGTCGGGCAGCACCCGAAGATGACCGCGACGGCGGCCGGTACCGGCCGGGCGCTGGACGGGCGACGTCAGTACACCGGCAGCCGGCGCCTCGGCCGGGGCGGCGTTGAAGTGTCCACCCGGATCGTGAAATCCGTTGACCGGGGCGGCACCACCGACAACTTCACGACCCTCGCGGACCGCTTCGGCCAACGCGATCAGATCGTCCTCGTCCGGGTTGGTGGCCAGCGGGCCGGAGTGCCGGACGAGTTCCCAGCCGCGGGGCGCGGTGATACGGCCCGCATGGCTGACACATAGGTCCCAGGAGTGCGGCTCGTGGGCGGTCGCAAGCGGACCGACTACCGCCGTCGAATCCGAGTACACGAAGGTCAGCGTCGCCACCGCGTAATGCGGACACCCGGGTCGGCAACAGCGACGCGGAACGTTCACGATCGAGAGGTTATCGCGCGAAATCGTCCAGGCGGCATCGGACACGCGCATTCCGTCGGCACGGTATGCCCAACCGTTACCATCGCCGCATGAGCCACTCGCGCGGCGGCCGCCCGATGGGCAGACGAGTCTCGCGACGCGGCCGCGACATGCGGGGCCCACTGCTGCCGCCGACGGTGCCCGGATGGCGCAGCCGTTCCGAACGTTTCGACATGGCTGTGCTCGAGGCTTATGAGCCCATCGAGCGTCGGTGGCAGGAGCGCCTCTCCGGGCTCGATGTGGCGGTCGATGAGATCCCCCGGATCTCGGCGAAGGATCCCGATAGCGTGCAGTGGCCGCCGGAGGTGGTCGCGGACGGGCCGATTGCGTTGGCCAGGTTGATCGGCGCCGGCGTCGATGTTCGCGGAAGCGCGACGCGCGCACGAGTTGTGTTGTTCCGCAAGCCGATCGAGCGGCGCGCGAAGGACACGGTTGAATTGGCTGAGTTGCTGCATGAAATTTTGGTGGCTCAGGTGGCCACCTATCTGGACGTCGAACCTTCGGTCATCGACCCGACGCTCGACGACGAATAGTCATTGATCGCAGACGCGATCGCGGCGGGTCGCCCGCCGGCGTCCGGGCGGTCGGGTCAGATGATTCCGCGCTTGAGGCGACGGCGTTCCCGTTCGGAAAGCCCGCCCCAGATGCCGAACCGCTCGTCGTGGGCCAAGGCGTACTCGAGGCATTCACTCCGCACCTCGCAGCCAAGGCAGATCTTCTTGGCCTCGCGGGTGGAGCCGCCCTTCTCGGGGAAGAACGCCTCGGGATCGGTCTGAGCACACAACGCCCGGTCCTGCCAACTGTCGGCCTCAACCTCTGTGGCCTCGAATTCGTCGACGACCGCATCGGGGACCAAACTCAAATGGGGCCTTGAGGTTTCCCCCATTGTCGGCCATCCGAGAGTGGTGTGCGGGGTGCCTCCTACTAGGCCCCGAAGGTGCTCATAGGACATGCTCCGCCTCCTCACTTTGTTTTGTTGATCGGGAATCACCACTGTTTTGATGTTCGGCCATCTCGATTCGAACAGATGATCGAATCTCGGTCTGCGACACCGAATCCGGTTGGCTTACCGAAATGACACTGCTGTGATTACACACGGGTAAGGAGCGCTTTGCAAGCGATTCGGGAGATTTCCATATCATCTCGTGACCGTTTCTTTGCGCCTCTGATGCCGTTGTGCCCGCGGCGTGTCGGTCACACCCGTCACAGCGGTCGCTGGGCACGTCGGCGGTCGGGCTCGCGCGTACTGTCGTGCGGTGTGAAGGTCACGGTTCTGGTCGGCGGGGTTGGCGGCGCCCGCTTCCTGCTCGGCGTCCAACAGCTGCTCGGTCTGGGCCAATTCGCTTCCGCGTCAGCGCCGGCGGGCGATCACGAGCTGACCGCGATCGTCAACATCGGCGACGACGCCTGGATGCACGGCGTGCGCATCTGCCCCGACTTGGACACCTGCATGTACACCTTAGGTGGAGGTGTAGACCCGGAGCGGGGCTGGGGTCACCGGGACGAAACCTGGCACGCCAAAGAGGAACTCGCCGCCTACGGCGTGCAACCCGACTGGTTCCAACTGGGCGACCGCGACCTGGCCACCCACCTGGTGCGCAGTCAGATGCTGCGGGCCGGCTATCCGCTGTCCGAGGTGACCGCGGCGTTGTGCGACCGCTGGCAGCCGGGCGCGCGACTGCTGCCCGTCAGCGATGACCGCTGCGAAACGCACGTCGTCATCACCGATCCCGCCGACGACAGTCAGCGCGCGATCCACTTCCAGGAATGGTGGGTGCGCTATCGCGCGCAGCTACCGACGCACAGCTTCGCCTTCGTCGGCGCCGAAAAGGCCAAAGCGACAGCGGAAGTCACCGATGCCGTCGCATACGCCGACGTCGTCCTGGTCGCGCCGTCGAACCCGGTGGTGAGCGTCGGCGCGATCCTGGCCGTACCCGGTATCCGCGCGGCGCTGCGATCCACTGACGCTCCCGTCGTCGGCTACTCCCCGATCATCGGCGGAAAGCCGTTGCGCGGGATGGCCGATGCGTGTCTGGACGTGATCGGCGTGGAGTCGACCGCCGACGCGGTGGGGCGGTACTACGGCGCGCGGGCAGGCACCGGCATCCTGGACTGCTGGCTGGTTCATGAAGGCGATCACGCCGACATCGACGGCGTCGCGGTGCGTTCCGTGCCGTTGCTGATGACCGCCCCGAAGGCCACCGCCGAGATGGTGAGCGCGGGCCTGGAGCTTGCGGGCGTGGCGGTATGACCGCCGGCGACGATGCAGAGCGCAGCGATGAGGAGGAGCGGCGCAATATGCCACGCGCCGAGGAGCACGGCACCGCGTCGCCGATCGAGATCCTGCCGGTCACCGGACTTCCCGAATTCCGCCCCGGCGACGACCTCGGCGCTGCGCTGGCCACCGCGGCCCCCTGGCTGCGTGACGGCGACGTGCTCGTGGTCACCAGCAAGGTGCTGTCCAAATGCGAAGGCCGCCTGGTGCCAGCACCGGAAGACCCCGACGAGCGGGATGCGTTGCGGCGCAAGCTTGTCGACGCCGAGGCCGTCCGCACGCTGGCCCGCAAAGGTCGCACGCTGATCACCGAGAACAAGCTGGGCATCGTGCAGGCCGCATCCGGAGTGGACGGATCCAACATCGGCACCGACGAATTGGCGCTGCTGCCAGTCGATCCCGACGCCAGCGCGGCGGCGTTGCGGGCCGCGCTACGCAGGAGCCTCGGTGTCACCGTCGGCGTCGTCATCACCGACACGATGGGCCGCGCGTGGCGCAACGGCCAGACCGACGCCGCCGTCGGCGCGGCTGGGCTCGAGGTGCTGCACGGCTACGCGGGCGCGGTCGACCGACACGGCAACGAACTGGTGGTCACCGAGGTCGCCGTTGCCGACGAAATCGCCGCGGCGGCCGATCTGGTCAAGGGCAAACTGACCGCGATACCGGTGGCCGTGGTCCGTGGGCTGCCCGCCGGCGTGGTGTCCGACACCGACGCCACCGCACGTCAACTCGTGCGCCCCGGCATCGACGACCTGTTCTGGCTGGGCACCGCCGAGGCCCTGGAGTTGGGCCGCCGGCAGGCCCAGTTGCTGCGCCGCTCGGTGCGGCAGTTCGGCGACGAACCGGTGCCGCCCGAACTCGTCGAGCAGGCCGTCGCCGAGGCGCTCACCGCGCCCGCACCACACCACACCCGACCGGTGCGGTTCGTCTGGCTGCAGAACCCCGCGACGCGAACCCGCCTGCTCGAGCGGATGCGCGACAAGTGGCGCTCGGACTTGTCCGGTGACGGCCGACCGGCCGACTCGGTCGAACGCCGCGTGGCGCGCGGCCAGATCCTCTACGACGCGCCGGAAGTCGTCATTCCGTTCATGGTTCCCGACGGTGCGCACAGCTATCCCGACGCCGCGCGCACCGACGCCGAGCACACCATGTTCACCGTCGCGGTCGGTGCCGCCGTGCAGGCCCTGCTGGTGGCATTGGCGGTACGCGGTGTCGGCAGCTGTTGGATCGGCTCGACGATCTTTGCCGCCGACCTGGTCCGCTCGGAACTCGACTTGCCCCAGGACTGGGAACCGTTGGGCGCCATCGCCATTGGTTATCCGGAGCAGCCCGTCACCGAGCCACGTGATCCGGTGCCGGTCAGCGATCTGTTGGTACGCAAGTGAGCGTGCACTCCACCGCGATCGAGTTGCTGACCGACTGGCAGGCACCGGACCGGTGGCAGGATTCGCTGCGACACGCGGTGCTGGCATTCTTGGATGCCCGCGACGACGCCTGCCGTCGCGAATGCGTACCGGGACACATCACCGCATCGGCGATCGTGCTCGACCACACCGGCAGCCAGGTGCTGCTGACGCTGCATCCGCGGCTGGGTCGCTGGGTGCAATTGGGTGGGCACTGCGAGGATTCCGACGTCGACATCCTGGCGGCGGCGCTACGGGAGGCCACCGAGGAGTCCGGCGTCGACGGCCTGCGGATCGCGCCCACCCTGGCCGCGGTCCACGTGCACGCGCTGACCTGCTCGCTGGGCGTGCCGACCCGTCATCTCGACTTGCAGTTCGTGGCGCAGGCGCCGGCCGGGGCGCAGATACAGCTCAGCGATGAGTCGGTGGACCTGCGATGGTGGCCGATCGACGCGTTGCCGGCCGGCTCCGACGACGCGCTGGCCTACCTCGTCGGCCGCGCTCACACGTCGCTGGAGTAACGGATCCCGTGGTCGGGAATGCGGACGCCAGGCCAGACCCGCGCACCGCGCAATAGCTCGCAGCGGGCCCCGATGTCGGCGCCGTCGCCGATCACGCCGTCCCGGATCAGCGCCCGCGGACCGATCCGCGCGCCGAATCCGATGATCGACCGCTCGATGACGCTGCCGGCCTCGATCCGCACGCCGTCGAAGATGACCGCGCCGTCCAACCGGGCGCCGGGGCCGATCTCGGCGCCGCGTCCGACGACAGTGCCTCCGATGATCACCGCGCCGGGCGACACCGCCGCACCGTCGTGCACCAACTGCTCGCCGCGATGACCGCCCAGCGCCGGTGAGGGTGCGATGCCGCGCACGAGGTCGGCCGACCCGCGCACGAAGTCCTCCGGTGTGCCCATGTCGCGCCAGTAACTGGTGTCGACATAGCCGCACACCTTGACGCCCTCGGACAACAGCGCCGGAAACACCTCACGCTCGACCGACACTTCGCGGCCCCGCGGGATGCGATCGATGATCTCGCGGGTGAACACATAGCAGCCGGCGTTGATCTGGTCGGTCGGCGGATCTTGAGTCTTCTCCAAAAATGCTGTCACACGACCGTTTTCGGTCGGCACGCAACCGAACGCCCGCGGGTCGCCGACCCGCACCAGGTGCATGGTGACGTCCGCCTGCTGCTCGTGGTGGTACGCCAGCAGCTGGCCGAGATCGCATCCGGACAGCACGTCACCGTTGAACACCAGCACGGTGTCATGACGCAGATGGTCTGCGACGTTGGCGATTCCGCCACCGGTGCCCAACGGATCCTCTTCGGTCACGTACTCGATCTGCAGGCCCAGTTTCGACCCGTCGCCGAATTCGGCTTCGAAAACCTTTGGCTTGTATGACGTACCCAGAACCACGTGCTCGATTCCGGCGGCGGCGATCCGCGACAGCAGATGGGTGAGGAAGGGCAGTCCGGCGGTGGGCAGCATCGGCTTCGGCGCCGACAACGTCAACGGCCGGAGCCGAGTTCCCTTGCCGCCGACCAGGACGACTGCATCCGCTTCTGTCATTGGAGCCACTCCTCCTCATCGCTCCGCTCTGCATCGTCGTCGGCTCGAGTCATTGGAGCCGCTCCTTGTCTTTTCGCGTCATCAGCCGCACCCGCGCCGCCAGGCCGGCCCGGAAGGCCCAGCGCAGCGGCGCGCGCCACGGTCCGGGATGCCGGTCGGCGAGATAGGTGTAGGTGCTCTTGTGGTGTGCCGCCAAGTTGTGCGCCGACGCCCGCGCGGTGGCGTGCCCCTTGTGGTGCAGCACTTCGGCGGACGGCACATAGACATTGAGCCAGCCCGCCTTGCCCAGGCGATCACCCAGGTCGACGTCTTCCATGTACATGAAGTAGCGCTCGTCGAAACCGCCGATCTGCTCGAATGCCGCGCGGCGCACCAGCAGACACGATCCGGACAGCCAGCCGACCGGTCGCTCGCTGGGGTCCAGCCGCTCCTGGCGGTAGGTCGTCGACCACGGGTTGCCTTTCCAGAACGGTCCGACTACCGCGTGCAGGCCGCCGCGGACCAGGCTCGGGAGATGGCGCGCCGACGGGTACACCGACCCGTCCGGGTCGTGGATCAGCGGACCGAGGGCACCCGCCCGCGGCCACCGGGCCGCGGCGTCCAGCAGCGCGTCGATGCTGCCGGGGCCCCACTGCACGTCGGGGTTGGCCACGATGATCCACTCGTCGGCGTCCCCCACCTGTTCGATCGCGCGGTTCACCGCGCTGCCGTAACCGAGGTTGGATCCGGTGGAGAACAGTCGCACGTCCGGGTAGCGCTGGACCGCGGCCTCGGGTGCGCCGTCGGTGGAGCCGTTGTCGGCCATGAGCACGCTGACAGGCCGCGCGGTCGCATGCGACAGCGATGCCAGGAACCGGTCCAAATGCTTGCCCGGTGAATAGGTCACCGTGACCACCGGCAGGACGTCACTCACGGGTCGAGACTAGCGGTCAGGGACGCGAAGCCGCCTCGAGAGCACGAGCCAGCGCGTCCTGCCACGGCGGCAGCGGCGTCAACCCGGCCTGGGCCGACTCCCGACTGGACAGCGCCGAATACGCCGGCCTGGCAGCCGGCCTCGGGTTGTGGTCGCTGCTCACCGGCCGTATCCGCTCGGGGTCGGCGCCGACGCCCTCGAAAACCGCACGGGTTTGCCCGAAGCGGGAGACCTCGCCGCCGTTGGCCGCGTGCGCGATGCCGGTCGGCGGGTGCACGCGGCCATCGACCACCTCAAGCAAGGCGCCGACCAGGTCACCGACATAGGTTGGCGAGCCGATCTGGTCATCGACCATGTCGATCGCCTGGTCGCCCGCGGCCACCCTGCGCATGGCTGCGACGAAGTCCTTGCCGTCTCCGCCGGTGTAGACCCAGGCGGTGCGGACCACGACGGCCTGCGGCAAGGCAGCCAGGACCGCCTGTTCGCCGGACAGCTTGGTCTGCCCGTAGACGCTCAGCGGCCGGGTCTCATCTGACGGTTCGTAAGGGTGCGGCGCGGCGCCGCCGAAGTCGCCGTCGAAGACATAGTCGGTGGAGATGTGGACCATCCGCGCGCCGGCCCGCGCGCAGGCCTGCGCGATGTACTGCGGACCGGCCGCATTGACCGCGTGCGCTCTGGCCTGATCGCTCTCCGCGCCATCGACGTTGGTGTAGGCCGCACAGTTGACCACGACGTCGCCGCTGTGCACGACCTGCTCCGCCAGCGCCGGGTCGGTGATGTCCCACTGCGACGACGTCAGCGCCAGCACATCGCGACCTTGTCGAGTCGCCTCGGCCGCCAGGAAGCTGCCGACCTGTCCGCCGGCGCCGGTGATCACGAGTCTCTGAGCCACGGGTAACGAGTCTGGCACGCCGACGCGGCGCTACCAATGATCGCACTGTGACGAAAGTAGTCTGTTGTGATGCCTGAGCAACGCGTGGCGCGTGTGATTGCGACTGTGGCGGCCGCGGCGGTCGTTCTGGTCACCGGGGTGGCGTGGAGCAAGGTCCGCTCTTTCGAGGACGGGATCTACCACGTCTTCGCACCCTCGCTGGGTCATGGCGGAGACGACGGCGCGATCGACATTCTGCTGGTGGGCATGGACAGCCGCACCGACGCGCACGGCAACCCGCTGAGCCAGGAGGAGTTGGCGTCGCTGCGAGCGGGCGACGAGGTGGCCAGCAACACCGACACGATCATCCTGGTGCGCATCCCGGACAACGGGAAGTCCGCGACCGCCATCTCGATTCCGCGCGACACCTATGTGACGGCACCCGGTCTGGGCAAGACCAAGATCAACGGCGTATACGGCCAGACCAAGGAAGAGAAGCGGGTCAGTCTCGTCGAGTCGGGCGTCGCCGCGGCGGAGGCCGAAACGCAAGGGACCGAGGCCGGCCGCGAGGCGCTGATCAAGACGGTCGCCGACCTGACCGGCGTCACCGTCGACCACTACGCCGAAATCGGGTTGCTGGGCTTCTCCCTGATCACCGACGCCCTCGGCGGCGTCAACGTGTGCCTCAAAGAGCCTGTCTTCGAACCGATGTCGGGGGCCGACTTCCCGGCCGGACCGCAGAAGCTCAACGGCCCGCAGGCACTGAGTTTCGTCCGGCAGCGGCACGAACTCCCCCGCGGCGACCTGGACCGGGTGGTGCGACAGCAGGTGGTGATGTCCTCGCTGGCCCATCAGGTGATCTCGGGCAAGACGCTGTCCAGCCCGAAGACGATGAACCGCCTGCAGCAAGCCATTCAGCGCTCGGTGGTGCTGTCTTCCGGTTGGGACATCATGGATTTCGTGAACCAGCTACAGAAGCTGGCCGGTGGCCGGGTCGCGTTCGCCACCATCCCGGTTCTCGACGAGTCCGGCTGGAGCGACGACGGTATGCACAGCGTGGTGCGAGTCGACCCGCATCAGGTGCAGGACTGGGTCAGCGGGCTACTGCAGGATCAGGCGAAGGGCAAGACCGACGAGCTGACCTACAGCCCCGAAAAGACCAGCGCCAGTGTCGTCAACGACACCGACATCAACGGGCTGGCCGCATCGGTGTCGCAAGTGTTGAGCTCGAAAGGGTTCGGCACCGGCGCGGTCGGCAACAATGACGCCGCGCATGTCACCAGCAGCCAGGTACAGGCCGCCAAGGCCGACGACCTGGGCGCGCAGGCGGTCGCCAAAGAACTCGGCGGGCTTCCCGTCGTCGCCAATAAGTCGATACCGCCGGGCTCGGTCCGGGTCGTGCTCAGCAACGACTACACCGGCCCGGGCGCGGGCCTCGGCGACGGCCGGGCCACGATGGCGGCAGCAGCAAGTGGGGGGTCGAACTCCGGCGGATCGGCGCACTCTGACGCGCCCCCGCCGTCGCCGATCCTGACCGCGGGCTCCGACCACCCGGAGTGCGTCAACTGAACGTGACAACTCTCAGCGCAGCGATTCTGGATCCGATGCTGCGCGCCGACCCGGTCGGGCCGCGCATCACCTACTACGACGACGCCACCGGCGAACGCATCGAACTGTCCGCGGTCACGCTGGCCAATTGGGCGGCCAAAACCGGGAACCTGTTGCGCGACGAGTTGGGCGCCGGACCGGTCAGCCGGGTGGCGGTGCTGCTGCCGGCCCATTGGCAGACTGCGGCGGTGTTGTTCGGCGTGTGGTGGATCGGCGCCGAGGTGGTGCTCGACGGCTCGGCGGCCGACGTGGCGTTGTGTACGGCCGAGCGCCTCGAGGAGGCGGACGCCACCGGCGCCGGCGAGGTGGCGGTGCTGTCGCTGGACGTATTCGGCCGGCCGGCGCCCGACCTGCCGATCGGCGTCACCGACTACGCGACCGCGGTGCGGGTGCACGGCGACCAGATCGTCGGCGAAGCTCATCCCGGGCCGGCGTTGTCCGGCCGATCGGTCGACGAGGTGCTCGCGGCCTGCCAAAATGCTTCTGCGTCGGAGGGTTTGACGGCCGACGACCGGGTGCTCTCGACCGCCTCGTGGGATACGGCCGACGACGTGATCGCCGGCCTGCTGAGCGTGCTCGCGGTTGGCGGATCGCTGGTTCAGGTCGCACATCCCGATCCGGATGCGTTGCAACGCCGGATCGAGACCGAAAAGGTCACCCGCACCATCTAGCCACTCCCGCCACAGCAGCCCCCAGCCCGTAGCGGCGGCCCGGCCAGCCGGGCATCCGCCGCTGAGCGCCCGGCTGGCCGGGGGAACGAGGCCGTGCGCCCCGCCGCCCAATTCATATTGATATCGCTATATGTGGATGTTATCGTCGTCGAAAGTCGATGCTGGGCCGTGACGGGAGGACGTTTCGCGATGGTGGTGCAGGGATTCTTGGGTAAGGCAGCCGGGACGGTGGTCACCGGCGTTGTCGGCGTGAGCGCCTATGAGCTGCTACGCAAGGCCCTGGCCAAAGCTCCTCTGCACGACGCCGCCGTCACTGCGACCGAGTGGGGCCTGCGCGGGACCCGGCGGGCCGAGGAAGCAGCGGAATCCGCCCGGCTGAAGGTGGCCGACGTCGTCGCCGAAGCCCGTGAGCGTATCGGCGAGGAGGCACAGCCTCCGGCCATCGGCGAGCACGAGCACGACCACGAGCACTGAGCGCAGTGCCTGACTTGGAGGTCATCTCCGACGCGGCCGGGCGCATGCGGGTGCGGGTGCCATGGGTGCGCGCGAACTCCCGACGGGCGGTCGCGGTCGAAGAAGCGGTGGACAAGCAGCACGGAGTCCGTGCGGTGCACGCCTATCCGCACACCGGTTCGGTCGTGGTGTGGTATTCGCCGAAGCGTTGCGATCGGACCGAAGTGCTGGCGGCGGTCGCGTCCGCCGAACACGTTGCCGCCGACCTGATTCCGGCTCGCACCCCGCGATCGTCAGACATCCGCAACACCGAGGTGCTGCGGATGGTGATCGGCGGCACGGCGCTGGCGCTGCTCGGGATTCGCCGCTACGGATTCAGCCGGCCGCCGCTGCTGGGCCCGTCCGGTCAGCTGGTCGCCACCGGCGCAACGGTATTCATGGGCTACCCGTTCCTGCGCGGCGCGCTGCGCTCGCTGCGGTCCGGGCGCGCGGGCACCGACGCGCTGGTCACCGCGGCGACCGTCGCCAGCCTGGTGTTACGCGAGAACGTGGTCGCGCTCACCGTGCTGTGGCTGCTGAATATCGGTGAGTACCTTCAGGATCTGACGCTGCGCCGGACCCGGCGGGCGATCTCCGATCTGCTGCGGGGCACGGCCGACACGGCGTGGATCCTGCTGAGCGACGGTAACGAGGTACAGGTCCCGGTCGACAGCGTGCAGATCGGCGACGACGTCGTGATTCACGACCATGTCGCGATACCGGTCGACGGTGACGTGGTCGACGGCGAGGCGATTGTCGACCAGTCCGCGATCACCGGCGAGACCCTACCCGCGAGCATCGTCGCGGGCGCAAGAGTGCACGCCGGTTCGGTGGTGCTGCGCGGCCGTCTGGTGGTGCGCGCTCGCGCGGTCGGCAACGAGACCACGATCGGCCGGATCATCTCCCGCGTCGAAGAGGCGCACCACGATCGGGCGCCCATCCAGACCGTCGGCGAGAACTTCTCCCGCCGCTTCGTGCCGATCTCGTTCATCGTCTCCGCGGTCACCCTGGCCCTCACCGGAGACGTCCGGCGCGCCATGACCATGCTGCTGATCGCCTGCCCGTGCGCGGTGGGCTTGTCGACTCCGACCGCGATCAGCGCGGCGATCGGCAACGGCGCGCGCCGTGGCATCCTGATCAAGGGCGGGTCGCACCTCGAACAGGCCGGCCGAGTGGACGCGATCGTCTTCGACAAGACCGGAACGCTCACGGTGGGCCGCCCGGTGGTGACGAACATCATTGCGCTACACGATGATTGGCAGCCCGAGCAGGTGCTCGCCTATGCGGCGAGCTCAGAGCTGCACTCCCGGCACCCGCTGGCCGAAGCGGTGATCCGGTCGACCGAGGAGCGTCGCATCACGATTCCGCCGCACGAGGAGTGCGAGGTACTGGTCGGCCTGGGCATGCGGACCTGGGCGGACGGGCGGACGTTGCTGCTGGGCAGCCCGTCGCTGCTGCGCTCAGAAAAGGTCAAGGTTTCGAAGAAGGCGGCCAACTGGGTCGACAAGTTGCGCCGGCAAGCCGAAACGCCGCTGCTGCTCGCCGTCGACGGCATGCTCGTCGGGCTGATCAGCCTGCGCGACGAAATTCGCACCGAAGCGCCAGACGTGCTGAAGAGGTTGCGCTCCAACGGAATTCGCCGCATCGTCATGCTGACCGGCGACCACCCCGATATCGCGCAAGTCGTTGCCGGCGAACTCGGTATCGACGAGTGGCGCGCCGAGGTACTACCCGAGGACAAGCTCGCAGCGGTCCGCAACCTGCAAGACGAGGGCTACATCGTCGGGATGGTCGGTGACGGCATCAACGACGCCCCCGCGTTGGCTGCGGCCAACATCGGCATCGCGATGGGCCTGGCCGGCACCGACGTCGCGGTCGAGACCGCCGATGTCGCACTGGCCAACGACGACCTTCGTCGCCTGCTCGATGTCGGCGACCTGGGCGCCCGCGCCGTCGACGTGATCCGGCAGAACTACGGCATGGCGATCGCCGTCAATGCCGCCGGGCTGCTGATCGGCGCCGGCGGTGCCCTCTCACCGGTGCTCGCGGCGATCCTGCACAACGCATCCTCGGTGGCCGTCGTCGCTAACAGTTCACGGCTGATTCGGTACCGCTTGGACTGAACGAGTGCACCGACCATCGGATCGGTGTCATGATGCCTCGATGTCTACTCCCCTCGACCCTGTTGCCAGCGAACGGCTGTCGCACGCCGACAAGGTCTTCACGTCCGACCTGTCCATCAACGAGTTCGCGCTGTTGCACGGAGCCGGCTTCGAGCCGCTCGATCTGGTGATGGGCGTGTCGGTCTACCACGTCGGCTACCAATTCGCCGGTATCCGGCAACAATCCGAGCTGCCCGTGCTCACCGAGGCGACCTATCGGGCCCGCTGGAATGCGATGGCCCGCATGCAGGCCGAAGCCGACGCGCTGGGTGCGGACGGTGTCGTCGGTGTGCGGCTGGAATGGCGTCAGCACGGTGCCGAATCCGAGCATCTGGAGTTCATCGCGGTCGGAACCGCAGTCCGCTACACCCCGAAGCCGGGCGCATTCAAACGCGGCAACGGACAGGCGTTCTCCAGCCACCTATCCGGACAGGACCTGGCGACTCTGCTTCGATCGGGCTGGGCGCCGGTGGCATTCGTCATGGGCAACTGCGTGTTTCACATTGCCGCGCAAGGCTTTATGCAGACGCTGCGACAGATGGGCCGCAACTTGGAGATGCCGCAGTGGACGACGGGAAACTACGAAGCCCGCGAGCTGGCCATGTCGCGCATGCAGAGCGAAGCCGAGCGGGACGGCGCATCCGGGGTCGTCGGCGTACATTTCGCCATTCAGAACTATGCGTGGGGCTACCACACCGTGGAGTTCTACGCCGCCGGTACCGCCGTGCGCCGCAGTGGCACACCCGAAACCATCGCACCGTCGTTCGTGCTCGCCATGAACGACTGATGGCCGCATTCGACGCCGAGCGAGTAAGTCGCACCGTCACCGACGCGCTGGCCGGACCGGGCGGGATCGCGTTGGTCGTCAACGTCTTCGCCGGGCTGCCGGGTGTCACGCACACCGCTGCCCGTCGGGGGATGTTCCGGTCACAACCTGCACGGCTGCAGATCGGCGACTGGCGTTACGAGGTGACACCCGACAACCGGTTGAGTGCGGCACACGTGGTCGCAGGCATCGTGATCGGCGAGGAGGTGGTGTTGGCCGACGCGGTGGGGCCGCATTTGGCCCGCTCCCTGGGGCAGATCGTCGCCCGCCACGGTTCGACAGTCATCCCCTACATCGACGCGGCAGTGGACGCATTGCGCGCCGGCGCGGGCTGATTGGCTACCGGCGGGGCCGAAGGGGTGCGATAATGCCCGGGTTAGGCGATGACGATGTAGGAAGCCGGTGCGAATCCGGCGCGGTCCCGCCACTGTTATCGGGGAGCGAACCTCACTAGCCACGGCCGCGAGCTGGAAGGCGAGGTAAGCAGCGATCCGAGAGCCAGGACACTCGCGTCGTCGCATCCTGCAACCCGGGGCGGTCGACCCTGAGAGAGCTGGCGAGCGTCGGTGTCACGCGCCTTCTTCACCCACCCTGCGCACAACTGCGCTGTCTTCGAGCCAAGCGCTGCGGCGGTCCTTGCCGAGATCGCACAGATCAACGACTACTTCGCCGTCGGCACCGGGCCGGTCGACGGTGGCTGGCGGCCGTTAGCGCAGCTCTACACCGATCACGCAATGCTCCACGGCGTTATCGCTCGAGTGCAGACCCACGTCCGCGCGCCGGAACGGCGGGTCGCGGCGTCCATTTTCTTCCTCGGCTTTGCCGCGCGGTTGTGGTCGATCGGGCTCGGCGCCGTCGTCGGCCACGGTCTGCTGCCCGACTTTGCCGCCGACCGGCTGCTGTTCCGCGAAACTGGCGGCCGGATCGCGCTGCACATCGCCCATCCCGTCGGCCGGCGCGGCGACGATCTCGAGCTGAGGCTGGCCGACGCTGTCCTCGACGGGCACCTCACACCGCTGGGCACCGCACTGCAGCCGATCTCGCGAGAGTTGCTGTGCGGCAACGCGGCGTCCGCACTGCTCGGCGCCGCCCGGCAATACGACCACCACCGGGCTACGACCTCACCCGGTCCGGGCCGCCGCCTTGCCCGCAGCTTGTGCGACGACGAACGACTCAGCGGGGCAATGGTTTTCGGTGACGCCGGCTATCGGCGCTCCAGCTGCTGCCTTTACTACAGCACAGCCGATGGCGGGCTCTGCGGTGACTGCGTCTTCGAGCAGACGCCCCGCGCTCTGGGCAGAAAGGACGCGTCATGACCGCGCCGATCTGGATGGCTGCGCCCCCCGAAGTGCATTCCGCGTTGTTGAGTAGCGGACCAGGGCCGGGTTCGCTGCTCGCCGCCGCTGAGGCGTGGAAAGCGTTGAGCGTCAACTACACCGAGACCGCCGATGAGCTGGCCGCGGTGCTCGACGGTGTGCAGGCGGGAGCGTGGGCCGGCCCGAGCGCCGCAGAATACGTGGCCGCGCACGCGCCGTATCTGGCGTGGCTGACCCAGGCCAGCGCCGACGCGGCCGCCACCGCTGCCCAGCAGGAAGTCGCGGTAACGGCCTACACGACCGCGCTGGCCACCATGCCGACGCTCGGTGAACTGGCCGCCAACCACGCCACCCACGCGGTGCTGCTGGCGACGAATTTCCTTGGCATCAACACCATTCCGATCACCGTGAACGAAGCCGACTACGCCCGGATGTGGATTCAGGCCGCCACCGTCATGGGCACCTATCAGACCATCTCCGGCGCGGCGGTGGCAGCCTCACCGCAGACCACCGCGGCCCCGAAGATCGTGAACGCCACTGCGACAGCGTCTCCCGCCGCCTCGGCCGCGTCCTCGCCCCCGGACACCGAGGACCAGTGGCTGGCCTGGCTGCAGAAAATCGGATACACCGACTTCTACAACAACGTTCTGCAGCCGTTGATCGACAATTTCTACAACAACCCCTTCCTGGTCGCGCTGTTCACCCAAATCGATCCTTACCTGCTCCAACTCGGCAACCCGCTGTCCTTCCTCAGCCCGTACAACATCGCGTTCGCGCTGGGCTACCCGTTGGACATCGGTTCCTACGTCGCCTACCTGTCCGAAACCTTCGCCTACATCGGGGCCGACATCACTGCGGCGTTCGCCACCGGCAACCCGTACGCGATCGGCCTGACCCTGGTGCTCGACACCGTCGAAGCGATCGGCACCGTCATCACCGACACCATCGCGTTGATGAAGACCCTGCTCGAATCGGTTGCGGTGCTGATCCCCACCGTGTTGCCGCTGTTGACCGTTCCGCTGATTCCGTTGGCGGCGGCCCCGTTGGCCGGCTTCGCGGGCCTGGCCGGGTTGGCGGGCCTGGCCGCCATACCGCCGATCCCCGTTCCGCCGCTCCCGATGCCGCTCGCCATGGCGGCGCCTCCGGGCCCGACGCCCGTGCCGACACCCGCCCCGGCGCCGGCCCTCGTGCACGCCCCGGCCGTCACCGCGGCGGCCGCACCGCCCGCTCCCCCGCCACCGCCGACGCCGGCCGGGCCGCCGCTGGCCACCATGCAGGGTTACCTCTACATGGTCGGGATCCTGTCCGCGACGGCGCGCCGAGCGGCCAACCAGGCCGCCAAGGCCAAGGAAGCGCAACCGGCCGTGGGCACCGAAAACCCCGCCGCCGCGCCGTCCCCGAAAGCGACGCCCACCGGCCGGCGCCGCCGCGCCACCGTCGAACGGCTCGGGCGCGGCCACGAATACGTCGATCTCGACGACGAGCCGACCGTCACGCCGTCGACGCAGGGGGCCGGGCCGCTCGGCTTCTCCGGGACCGCCGCGAAAGTCAGCGGCGGGGCTGCGACAGGCTTGGCCACATTGGCCGACGACGATTACGGCAGCGGGCCGCGTATGCCGATGATGCCGGGCACCTGGGGCGCCGACTCCCCCGATGCGGCCGACTGACCGACCGACCGGCTGAGCTCGCGTTTGAGGATCTTTCCGCCCTCGTTGCGGGCCAGAATGGCCACGTTGGCGCCCGGTCCAAGCCCGAGGCGGCGCCACTCGTTGGCCAACGCGTTGGTCCGGCTGTCCAGGTCGCCGAAACTGAGCGCCCCACGCTCGTCGATCAGCGCCGGTCGCTCGCGGTCGCGCGCGGCGGTGATCAGCGTCGCCGCCCCCAACAGGCCGTACCGGTCAAGCCCGCGCAGCACCGCCCCGATCCGGTCAGGCGGCATCAACCGCAACCCACCGGACCGCGCAAACAGCAGAAGCGACCAGATTTCCCACCCGAGGCGCCGAAACGCTTTTGCGGTCAGTGTCACCAGGTCGACGCTGCCGCCGGGTGCAGGTCACCGACTAGAGCGCAACGCCATCAGCCGCGGGGTCTTTCGGACCTTGCCGGCCAGGTGTCAGCAGCAGTCCTCGCCGCGCCACGTCTTGACACCCTGCCAGACCGCGACGGCGGCGATGCCCAGGCCGATCGCCGGATCGAACCACCAACAGCCCGGCCAGAATGCCAGCACCGCCAGGCCGATCAGCACCGCCGCGGCCTGCGCCCCGCACAGATAGTTCTGCGTGCCTTCGCCCTCGGTCGCGGCTGAGCCCAGCCGATGGGCGAGGACGTGCTTGGCGTGCCCGAGGGTCGGCATCAGCACCAAAGAGGCGGCCGTCAGCACGATGCCGATCACCGATGTCTCGGCGTACTCCCTGTCCAGGAGGTGGTGCACGGATTCCGCGGCGATGTAGGGCGCCGTCAGCCAGAACGACAGGGCGACACCACGCTCGGCGCGTCGCTCAGCGGTCGGTGACGACGTGCGCGTTCCGGAAAACCGCCATGCGACCATCGCGCTGGCCAGCGCCTCGGGCAGGCTTCCCAGCGCCCATCCGGTCAAGGCGATCGATCCGACCGACAGCCCCTGCCACAGCCCCACCACACCCTCGCTGAGCATGGCGAGCATGCTCACCCAGGCCAGCCGCCAGGCCCAGCGCGCACTCCGCTGCCAGCGTGCGTCGTGAGCGACGGCGTGCCCGTTACCGGCACAGCAGGCGTCGGCGACGAGCCCGGCTGGGTCGCCGATCGCACGGGATTCGGTCACCCAGCGATGTTAAGCCAACTGTCTAAGCAGGAGGCAGCGGCCGCTTCAGCGTGCAGACGATGCTCCACTCGAAGTAGAACTCGCCACCCTTGTCGTACCCGGCGAAGTGGTGCGAAACCTGCGCCCGCTGCACCGAGGAGTTCACGATCTCCCAGCCCTGTTCGCCGTAGGCGTTGGTCTGCCGGGTGATGTCGTCGATCACGGTTTCCAGGGATTCGTTCTTCACATGGATGAAGGTGGTTTCCCAACGCTGCGGATGCCAGTTGGCGTCTGACGCCAGTCCCGACGCAGACCCTGCCGAAGGTGCGCTCATACGGCGGCACCGTACGCCGCTGCGACCGCTCGAACGTGAATGAAACCTGGCCGACGCGTTAATGGCTTCCGACGAGCCGAGTCTCAGCAGCGGCTCGCTACGCTGGCCGGTATGGCACGCATCGACAACGACACCTGGGATTTGGCGACCAGCGTGGGAGCGACCGCCACCATGGTCGCCGCGGGCAGAGCCCGGGCGACCAGAGAGCGGCTCATCGACGACCCGTTCGCCGAGCCGCTGGTACGGGCGGTCGGCGTCGACTTCTTCACCCGATGGGCGGCAGGCGAACTCAGCGCCGACGAGGTCGACATTCCCGGCCATCCGTGGGGCATGCAGCCGATGACGGACTTGTTGACCGTGCGCACCCGTCTCATCGACCAGTTCATCGGCGACGCAACGGCTTCCGGTCTCAGCCAGGCGGTGATTCTGGCCTCCGGGCTGGACGCCCGCGGTTACCGGCTGTCCTGGCCCGCCGAGACGGTGGTGTTCGAAATCGACCAGCAACAGGTCACCGACTTCAAGACCGCGACGCTCGCCGGCGCCGGTGCCGAGCCGACCGTCGACCTGCGCGCGGTCCCGGTCGATCTGCGTGACGACTGGCCCGCAGCACTGCGCCACGCCGGTTTCGACCCGCAGCGCCCGACCGTGTGGGTCGCCGAAGGCCTGTTGGCCTTCCTGCCGCCGGAGGCCCAGGATCGCTTGCTGGACAACATCACCGACCTCAGCGCCGCGGGCAGTCGGCTGGTGGTGGAGATCTTCTTGAGCACACCGGAATCGCTGGAGGTCATGCACACGACGTCGCAGAACTGGTATGAGCACGGCCTCGATGCCCGCCTCGACGACCTGTGGTACGGCGGCGAACGCCACGACGTCGCGCCCTATCTCGATGAGCGGGGTTGGCAGACGACCAGGCACCGGTCCGCTCAGCTGTTGGCCGACGCGGGATTACCGGTGCCGCAACGCAACGATGGTCAGACCGAAAACTATTACTGCACAGCACAGCTCACTGGCAATTAGCTTTTACGGCGGTATCCGTCGATCTCATTCTCTTCTAGAGCCTGTGCGAGTTGTCGGCCCTTGGCGGTAAGCGCCAGCCACGCCGAGAACATCCACTTCTCGGGATCGTCATAGTGTCCGACGTACGCGTGGGAGATCTTGTGCAGCGAATGCTCGAGCGAATGATGCCAGGCGACAAAGCGACGCGACTTCCCGCGCAGCGCTTCCAGAAGCAGTCCGTTGCGCACGGCCTCGCGTCCCGGTGCCCGTCATGGCGGTCAGCGTAGGCGTTCGCGTCGTTCACCGATACCGCGGGCGGACAGGCAATGCCCTGTAGCGTGCTCTCATGGTGGATTTTGCTCTGCGCTCGTGCGGTTTACGTGGGCACGCGACATTTGCTCCCGACGAGCCGAACCTTCGTGAGCGCCTGAAAGCCGACACCCCCGCGGGCGAGGCGTGGCGTTGTTTGCGTTGCGAGACCTTCGTCGTGGGCCCGCCACGCCGCAGCGGCCCGGCGAACACCGCCCCGGAAATTCCGCGTGGACGATTCCTGCGGGACCGGACCCTGATGCGAGCACTCGCCGTCGAACGTGCCTTTCGCTGCGTCATCTTCGCTGCGGTGGCGGCCGGGGTGTTCAAGGTCAGTGGATCGCGCGAGCGGTTGCAGCACGCGCTGGAGCAAGACATTCCGCTGCTGCAGCCCCTGGCCAACCAGATCGGCTGGGATCCGGAGAACTCCAAGCTCGTTCGTCATATCGCGCACGCGTTCGCGCTGTCCTCGTCGACACTGCAATGGATCGCCATCGGCCTGGCCGGCTACGCGCTGATCGAACTCATCGAGGCGGTCGGGTTGTGGCTGATGAAGCGGTGGGGTGAGTATTTCGCGGTGATAGCCACCAGCGTCTTCCTGCCGCTGGAGATTTACGAGCTCACCGAAAAGATCACGGCCATGCGGCTTGTCGCGCTCGTCATCAACATCGTCGCGGTGATCTGGCTGTTGTGGAGTAAGCGGTTGTTCGGCCTCAACGGCGGCAGCGAAGCGTACCGACAGGAGCACGAAGCTGAAAGCCTACTGAGTGTCGAACAGGCCGGTGCCGCCGAAACTGTCTCCGGCGCAACGGCGTAACTCACGATTCTGTCTGCAATGCGGCCTGGTGCTGCAACGCGTAGGCGACGGCATGCGTGCGGTTCTCCGCGCCGAGCTTGGCCAGGATGGCCTCGACGTGGTGGCCGACGGTCTTGGGACTGATATGCAGCTCGGCCGCGATCTCTCGGTTGCTGCGACCGGCGACGAGCAGATCGAAGACCTGACGCTGGCGGCCGGTCAGCGCATGCGGGTCTGACAGCGTGTCGGCTCGACGGGCGCGAGGGGCACGCTCCCGCAGAGCGGCCAGGCGCTGCTGAGCGCGACGGGCCGCCGCTTTCGCGCCGAGGCGCCGGAAGGCGGCCAGCGCCGTCGTCACCGCCGCGGCATCGCCGCCGAGCTGGGCCAGCGCCGCGTCGTACGGGCAGCCGCGGCGGACCCACTCGTCGGCGGCGCTCTGCCAGTCCCCGCGGATCTCTGACTCGAATGGCGTGCCGGCGTCGCCGTCGGTGGCCTCACATGTGCCGCCGGCCAGCCGAATCCAACGGCGCAACTGGTCGACCTGCCATCGGTCGGCGTGTTCGTGTGCGGCCGCCAGCCCCGCGTGCGCTTCGGCCAGCGCCGTCTCGTCATCGCCGCTGAGCCAAGCTATTTCGGCGCGTGCCGCTGAAACCGCACCCAGGTGGACCAGGTCACCGGGTTGGGCTCCGGAGTCGACATCGCTCGGCAGCGCAACCACAGACTGCCGACCGCGCCGCGCGTCGATCAGCGCGAGTGTCACCAGCGGCAGAATCCGGTGCTGCGGGCTGAGCTCGGGCCGGGTCACGATCTGTTCGGCGGTGACGGCGGCGCGATCCCACTCGCCGCGGTGCAGCTGCGCCAGCGTCGCCGCGGCGGTCAACAGCGCGCTGAACATGCCGAGGTCGCGGTCATCGCAGAACTGTGACGCTTCGGCCAGATATGTCTCAGCGCGGTCCAGCTCGCCGCGCAGCACGGTGTACCAGCAGATCAGCACACCGAGCACCGCGGCGTGCTCCTCGTATCCCGGCGTCGACAGCGCCTCGCGCCACACCGCCCCCAGCTCGTCCCAGCCAGTGCCGCTGCTGAAGACGGCGGTCAGCGCGAGGTACCCGCGCGCGCGGATACCGATTGCAGGATCGGCCAACTCGACACCGAGGGTCACCGCGCTGGCCGCGTAACGGGCGCACACCGGATCCAGCGCGAGGGCGCTGATGTGGGCCATGTTGAGCAGCGACCAGGCCAGCTGCGGCGACGGGCCGAGGTCCTGCAGTAGTCCTAGCGACGCGTGCGCCGCGTCGATGGCCTCGCCGGCACGCCCCAGCGGCTGCAACAGCCTCGACAGCCAGCGCAGGTCGTCACCCTCTTCGAGCCGATGACCGAGGTTGCGGCGCAACGCAATCGCATCCCGCAATGCGGTGACGGCCGGTTCGGCCTGCCCGCTCAGGTAACACGCGAAGGCGTAGCGTTCGAGCCAGACGACTCGTTGTTCATCGGCGACGGCGTCGGCATGGCGAAGCGCAAGGGCATACAACTTCGCGGCCTCCCGGTTGGCACCGAGCGCCGCGGACCGATCGGCCGCGGCAATGCCGTGGCGCACGGTCGCGTCCCGTTCACCGGCTTGGTCGGCGTGAAATGCCAATGCCGCCAGCGTGTTCGGGTCGATTGGCGGCTGCGCCAGAACGGTTAGCGCGCGCCTGTGCAGTTCGGTGCGATCGAAGTCGGGGATCTGCGCCAGGGTGGCCCGGCGGGCGAGTTCGTGGCGGAACGCGACCAGCTCCCCCTCGGCATTCAGCACCCCGGCGCCGAGACATTCGTACAACGCCGTCCGGGCTTCGGGACACATCTTGTCCAGCAGGGCGATGTCGGCGCGCGGCCCGCACACCGCGACCGCGTGCGCGGTTTCCCGCGCCTTCGCCGACAGCCGGGCCAGCCGACCGCACACCGCCTCGGAGATGCTGCGCGGCAGGCCTTTCCGGGTCAGTGCGACCGGTCCGGCGGCCAGCACCTCGGACACGAAAAACGGGTTACCGCCGGTGACCTCGTGCAACTGCTCGGCGTTGACTCCGGTGCCGGCGGCCAGCGCCGCCACCGCCGATAAGCTCAACGGCGACAACCCGATTCGGGTCACCGCGGCGCAATTCGCCAAGTCCCCGAGCGTCACCGCCAACGGATGCGCCGGCGACAGCTCGTCGTCACGGAAAGAAATCACCAACAGCAACCGCAGGGCGCCGATGCGGCGCGCCAAAAACCGCACCATGTCGAGCGTCGCACCGTCGGCCCAGTGGGCGTCCTCGATCACCCATACCCACCGGGCCCGGTCGCCCAAAGCGCACAACAGCTGCCGATAGATCTGCGCGGTATCCCCGGACTCGACGGCCGCAGTCAGCCCTGCCGCCGCGGCGACGTCCAGCCCCGGAAGAGCGTCGGTGAGTGGGCCCAGTGGGCGTGGTGCGCCCAGTGGGTCGCACCAGCCCTGCAGTACCCGCAGCTCGGGTCCGAGTTGCTTGACGAAATTGGCCAGCACGGTCGTCTTGCCGATGCCGGCCTCCCCGCGCAACAACACCACTTCGCCGCCGCCGCGAGCCATCCGGCGCGTCGACAGCTTCAACTGCGCCAGCGGCGCCTCGCGCTCGAGCAAGTTGCCCGGCAAGGTCGGCCCCTCCTCGCCTCGGTCTTACCGCGACATGTCGCCGAAGATAGGGAGTTTTCCCCATAACGTGAGCTCGGCTGCGAGCACGCACTGAGGCGCGCGCGTCGGCGGGCCGACGCGGCTAAAGCAAACGCAATCCCGGGACATGGTGCGAATGCATATTAATCGCGCGGTACCCGGGCCGCATGGCAACAGCAAATTGACAAAAGACAAATAGCGCACGTTGCGGAGTGCTTGCCGGGCTGTGAGTTATCCACCTGGCGGGTCGGGGGCAGTGGAGTTGGATGAAATGCCCCGGCGGTCTCACACTTCGCCGCCGTCGTTGGCGCCCGACTCAGCGCAGCAGCGCGCGGCTCATCACCACGCGTTGAATTTGGTTGGTGCCCTCATAGATCTGGGTGATCTTGGCGTCACGCATGAACCGCTCCACCGGGAAGTCGGTGGTGTAGCCGGCGCCGCCGAACAGTTGCACAGCGTCGGTGGTGACTTCCATCGCCACGTCGGAGGCGAAGCACTTCGACGCCGCCGAGATGAAGCCCAGGTTGGATTCGCCGCGCTCGGCGCGGGCAGCGGCGCTGTAGACCATCAGCCGCGCAGCCTCGACCTTCATCGCCATGTCGGCCAGCATGAACTGGACGGCCTGGAACGAGCTGATCGACTCGCCAAATTGCTTGCGGTCCTTGGTGTACGCGATCGCGGCGTCGACCGCACCCTGAGCGATGCCGACGGCTTGGGCGCCGATCGTCGGGCGGGTGTGGTCCAGCGTTGCCAACGCGGTCTTGAAACCGGTGCCGGGCTCGCCGATGATCCGGTCGCCGGGAATCCGGCAGTTCTCGAAATACAGCTCGGTGGTCGGTGAGCCCTTGATGCCCAACTTCTTCTCTTTGGGCCCGACCGAGAATCCTTCGTCGTCCTTGTGCACGACGAACGCCGAGATCCCGTTGGCGCCCTTGTCCGGATCGGTCACCGCCATCACCGTGTACCAGGTCGACTTGCCGCCGTTGGTGATCCAGCATTTGCTGCCGTTGAGGATCCAGTCGTCGCCGTCGGCCTTGGCCCGGGTCCGCATCGACGCGGCGTCGCTACCGGCCTCCCGCTCGCTCAACGCATACGACGCCATCGCCTCGCCGGAAGCCAGGGTCGGCAGCACCTGCTTCTTCAACTCCTCCGAGCCGCGCAGGATCAGGCCCATCGTGCCCAGCTTGTTGACCGCCGGGATCAGCGACGCGGACGCGTCGACGCGCGCCACCTCCTCGATGACGATGCACGCCGCGACCGAGTCCGCGCCCTGCCCGCCGTACTCCTCGGGAACGTGCACGGCGTTGAAGCCCGACGCGTTCAGTGCCGAGAGCGCCTCGTCGGGAAAGCGTGGCTGTTCGTCCACCTCCGCGGCGTACGGGGCGATCTCCTTCTCCGCCAGCGCGCGGATCGCGGCCCGCAGCTCGTCATGCTCCTCAGGCAGCTTGAACAGATCGAACGACGAATCTCCGCCCCACTGAGCCATGGTGGCCTCCTTGTCTATCGCTGAGCTACTGGCCAGTAACTTTACCGTGACGCTGCTTGAGAGCCGAATCCTTGGCCAGCACCGACTCTGCCAGCCCCTCCTGAAATGCGACGATCCGGCTGCGTAGCGCCAGGTCGGACACCGCCAGGATGCGCACCGCGAGCAGCCCCGCGTTGCGGGCGCCGCCGATCGACACCGTGGCCACCGGCACGCCGGCGGGCATCTGTGCGATCGACAGCAGCGAATCCAGGCCGTCCAGCTTCGCCAGCGGCACCGGAACCCCGATCACCGGCAGCGGCGTGGCTGAGGCCACCATGCCGGGCAGGTGCGCGGCGCCGCCGGCACCGGCGATGATCACCTCGATACCGCGGTCGGCGGCCTCACGCGCGTAGTCAAGCATCCGTTGCGGAGTGCGATGCGCCGAATAGACACCGATCTCGTGGGTGACGTCGAACTCGGCGAGCGCCTCGGCGGCGTCGGCCATCACCGACCAGTCGCTGTCGCTGCCCATGATCACCCCTACGCGTGCGCTAGTCATCTGCGCCGCTCCTCCTCATCGCTGCGCTATGCATCGTCGCCGGCGCGGGGCAGTTGAGTCATGTGTGCGGGTCCCATCCGTCCGTCCACTCACCGTGTGACAACCAGTGTGCCGCCCGTTCGCCGCGTTCACGCAGACTCGCGAGGTCCGCACCGAGAAAGTTGATGTGCCCGATCTTGCGGCCTGGTCGCTCTTCCTTGCCGTACAGGTGGACCCGGGCGTCGGGCATCCGCGCGAACAGGTGGTGCAGCCGCTCGTCGAGGGTCATCGCCGGCGTTTCGGCGGCGCCCAGCACGTTGGCCATCACCGTGACCGGCGCGATGGCGTCGGTGTCGCCGAGTGGGTAGTCCAGCACCGCGCGCAGATGCTGCTCGAACTGACTGGTCCGCGATCCGTCCATGGTCCAGTGGCCCGAGTTGTGCGGGCGCATCGCCAACTCGTTGACCAGCAGTTCGCCATCCGCCGTCTCGAAGAACTCGACGGCCAAGACCCCGACGACGCCGAGTTCGGCGGCCAACCGCAGCGCCAGCTGCTGGGCCGCGGCGGCGGCGTCCTCGCTCAGCGACGGCGCCGGGGCGATCACTTGCACGCAGATCCCGTCCCGTTGCACCGTCTCAACCACCGGCCAGGCCGCCCCCTGCCCGAACGGCGACCGGGCCACCAGCGCGGCGAGCTCGCGACGCATCGCGACCCGCTCCTCGACCAGAACCGGTACCCCGGAATCCAAATACTGACCTGCGATCTCGCGGGCGTGGGCTTCATCGGCGGCCATCTGTACCCCGCGGCCGTCGTAGCCGCCACGAGCGGCTTTGACCACGATGGGGCCGTCGACCTGTCGGGCGAACTCATCGACGTCCTCGCGGCTTTCGACGGCTGCGTAACGCGGCACCCGGGCGCCGAGCGCATCCAGTCGTCGCCGCATCACGAGTTTGTCCTGAGCGTGCACCAGGGCCTCCGGCGGCGGCGCGACGTTGACGCCCTCGGCGACCAGCTTTTGCAGCAGCTCAGTAGGCACGTGCTCGTGGTCGAAGGTCAGCGCGTCGGCCCCGGCGGCAACCCGGCGTAGCGCGTCGAGGTCGGTGTGCGAGCCGATCACCACGTCGGGGCTGACCTGGGCGGCGGGATCGGTGGCATCGGCGGCCAGCACCCGCAGGCTCTGGCCGAGCGCGATCGCCGACTGGTGGGTCATCCGCGCGAGCTGACCACCGCCGACCATGGCGACGACGGGATGATTGGAATGGAGGGAAGTCGCGGGTGGCACGGCCATCATCGTTCCATGGCGTCTGAACGGGCCGTTTATCGGCGCTGACACAGTCACAGAGCACCCTTAGACAGCAATACGTAGACTGCGACATTGTGTCCTTTGCCGATGCCACGATCGCCCGACTGCCGGGGCCGCTGCGCCCCTTCGCCGAGCGCCATCACGAGCTGATCAAGTTCGCGATCGTCGGCGCGACCACGTTCGTCATCGATTCGACGATCTTCTACACCCTCAAGCTGACCATCCTGGAGCCCAAGCCGGTGACCGCCAAGGTCATCGCCGGCATCGTCGCGGTGATCGCGTCCTACATCCTCAACAGGGAATGGAGCTTCCGGGACCGAGGCGGACGGGAACGTCACCACGAGGCGTTGCTGTTCTTCGCGTTCAGCGGCGTCGGCGTGCTGCTGAGCATGGCGCCGTTGTGGGTTTCCAGCTACATGCTGCAACTGCGGGTGCCCTCGGTTTCGTTGACGGTGGAGAACATCGCCGACTTCGTCTCGGCCTACGTAGTCGGCAACCTGCTGCAGATGGCGTTCCGCTTCTGGGCGTTCCGGCGCTGGGTGTTCCCCGACGAAGCAGCCCGCAGCGGCGACAAGGCGCTGGAGTCGACGCTGACGGCCGGCGGGATCGCCGAAGTCTTCGAGGACGTCGAAGAGAGCGGCACCGTCACCCTGCTGGGCGCCTGGCGGGCGCGCCGCAACCGAGCAGATCAGCTCGGCGACTCCTCGGATCCGAGGGTGTCAAAAACCTCGTGATACAGCAGCGCGTGGACCTGCTCCACGCGCGGAATGTCGTAGAACTCCAACGGATCTTGTGACGCGGACTCGACGATCAGCGTCCCGGTCCGCAATATCCGGTCGATGAGCCGGTGCCGGAATTCGACGCTGTTGATCCGGGCCAACGGGATGTCGATACCGCTGCGGCTCAGCACGCCGTGCCGGAACATCACCCGCCGGTCGGTGATGACGAAGTGTGTTGTGAGCCAGTTCAAGAAGGGCCACAGCGTCAGCCAGCCGATGAGCACCAGCCAAATCGCACCGATGACCCAGAAGACGACCCGCTTGGCAGTCGGGTCCCAGGTGGCGTTGCCGACGACCGCGCAACCGAACGACGCCGCCGCGCTGCCCAGGATCAGAACCGTCACCGGCCAGAAAAGTCGCTTCCAGTGCGGATGGCGATGCAGCACTACCTGCTCGTCACCGGCCAGTACCTTGTCGGGGTAGCCCACGCTGGCACTTTAGACGCTGGGACGCAGATGCGTGACGTCTCCGGCCGAGATCGACACCGTCTCACCACCGGTGTCGACGCACAACCGCCCCGTCTCGTCGATGTCGCGGGCGACGCCGACCACCTCCCTGCCACCGGGCAAGGTGGCCTTCACCCGAGCATTGAGCGTCACGCTGTAATGCTGATAGTCGGCGACCAGCGCAGCATCGGCTCCCCCCGCCGTGCGCCACGCGTCGATTCGATGCGCCAATTCGCGAAGTATCCTGCGCGCCAACGCAGTTCGATCGGTCGCCGATGACCCCTGCGTCAGCAGCGAGGTGGCGACCGGGTCGGGCGCTTCGTCGGCGGTGAGCGTGACGTTGAGACCCAGGCCGAGCACGATCGCCGACGTCGGGGCGGCGACCTCGGCGAGGATGCCGGCGAGCTTGCCGCCGTTTGCCAACACGTCGTTGGGCCACTTCAAGCCGACCTTGACGCCGCCGACCGCGGTGAGCGCGTCGGCCACCGCCACACCGGCGGCCAGCGGTAACCATCCCCAGCTCGACCGTGGCACCGACCTGCCGCCGACCCCGACCGACAATGCGAGCTGTGCCCGCGGCGGCGCCGACCAGTGCCTGCCGTGCCGTCCGCGGCCGGCGTTCTGATACTCGGCCAGCAGCACCGATCCGTCGATGTCGGCTCCGCCTTCGGCCCGGGCAATCAAATCAGCGTTGGTGGAACCGGTTTCGGCGACGACGTCGAGATCGCGCCACGGCAGGCCGGGCCCGACCAATCCGTCGCGTAACACTTCCGGGTCCAGCGGCACTCTGAGTGTGTCAACGTCCATCGACTCAGCCTAAGGCTGTGTTCGTGGAAGACCTAGGGACTTCCGTCACTGACATTGGCATCGTCCAATTCCTTTGGCCGAAAGGCCATTTCACCCGTCTGCCGCGCAGCAGTCGCGTCGTCCGCCGCACCGGCCACGGCAATCCGGTTGCCGCCATTGCGTTTCGCCGCATACATCGTTTCGTCGGCGCAGGCGTGAATGGCCTCGAACTCCGCGAGGCTGCCGATCGGTCCGGCGGCAACCCCGACGCTGGCGGTGGCTTTGGGTGTGTCGGGCGCTTCGATCGCGGCGCGAACGCTCTCGGCTATCGCCGCTGCGGCCGGCAGTGTCATCAGGTCGAGAACCACGAACTCCTCCCCGCCGACCCGCGCGACGAAGGCCGACGGGCCAGCCGCGGCGCGGATCTGTTCGGCGGTGCGGGCGATGACGGCGTCGCCGATCTTGTGACCGTAGATGTCGTTGATGTTCTTGAACCCGTCCAGGTCGATAACCAAGACACACAGCGGCTCGGTCGACGAGGTCAGCGTGTCGAGCCTGCTGGCCAAGTAGTTGGCCAACCCGCGCCGGTTGGCCAACTCGGTGAGCGGATCGGTGAGCGATTCGATCGAGTTGCTGCGTATCAGCCAGAAGCCGAACTGGATGGGCGGGAAGATCGCGGCGGTCACCATCAGCGCGATCAGCGCCTTGGCGATCGCGACCGCCACCGCGTCGGGACGATCGGACAGCGCCAGCCATGTCGCTGCGGTCAGGATCGTGACCGCGGCGAACGCCATATGTGCGGCGATGGCACGGGGACCGTAGAAAAACACGATGGAGGCACCTGGCAATGCGAACAGCGGGGTGGTGCTCAGCGCCGCCAGCGGGTCGGCGTGCAAACCCGTCGCGATCGCGATGCCGATGTCGGCGAGGGCAAACAGGACGCCCGCTTGCCGGGCGCTCGGCCACGGGAAAAACCACCAGAAAATCACCCAGCCGACGGCATTCGCCAGCATCCAGAACACCACCGCGTGGCTCAACCAGTGCGGGTGGACGAGGTCTTCGAAGAACAGGCAGAGCGTGGCGAGCGCGGTGGCCACGCCTCCGGCGACGACTCCCGCCCGTAACGCGGGCATCAGACCGCGCCGCCGGTAGAACTCGACCACCCATGAGTAGTCGCCCGGCTCGGTCCACCACTGTCGCACCAGGCGTGAGCTATCCGACCTCACCACGTCTGATCCTCCGGCCCCCCTGGTCCCGTCAGGACAATCAAGGTGTAAGTGAGGAAGATTACCTGCCTGTGGGCGAGCCAAACAAAGTTCGTTCGCGAGACACGCAGACGGCGACGGCCTGATGCGGTTGCAAACTTAAGAGGCGGTTAAGCTCGGTCCCTATGACGAGCACTTCCGAGACCCACGTCGAGGCACAGGCCGAGCACGATATCGACATCCACACCACCGCGGGCAAGCTCGCCGAACTGCGCAAGCGCAGCACCGAGGCCCTGCACCCGGTCGGTGAGGCCGCCGTCGAAAGGGTGCATGAGAAGGGCAAACTGACTGCGCGCGAGCGCATTACCGCGCTGCTGGACGAGGGTTCGTTTGTGGAGCTCGACGCCCTGGCCCGGCACCGCAGCACCAACTTCGGACTGGACAAGAATCGCCCGCTTGGCGACGGTGTCGTCACCGGTTACGGCACCATCGACGGCCGCGACGTCTGCGTCTTCAGCCAGGACGCCACGGTGTTCGGCGGCAGCCTCGGTGAGGTCTACGGCGAAAAGATCGTCAAGGTGCAGGAGTTGGCGATCAAGACCGGCCGCCCGCTGATCGGCATCAACGACGGCGCCGGCGCCCGCATCCAGGAGGGTGTGGTCTCGCTCGGCCTGTACAGCTCGATTTTCCGGAACAACATCTTGGCTTCCGGCGTCATCCCGCAGATCTCGCTGATCATGGGTGCCGCCGCGGGTGGCCACGTCTACTCGCCGGCGCTGACCGACTTCGTGGTGATGGTCGACCAGACCAGCCAGATGTTCATCACCGGCCCCGACGTCATCAAGACCGTCACCGGCGAAGACGTGACGATGGAGGAGTTGGGCGGTGCGCACACGCACATGGCCAAGTCCGGCACGGTGCATTACGTCGCCTCGGGCGAGCAGGACGCGCTCGACTATGTGCGCGATCTGCTGAGCTACCTGCCGCCCAACAACTTCACTGATGCGCCGAAGCTGCCGTTCCCCCTGCCAGAGGGCGCGATCGAGGACAACCTGACCGAAGAGGACCTCGAACTCGACACGCTGATCCCGGATTCGGCGAACCAGCCCTACGACATGCACGAGGTGATCAGGCGAATCCTCGACGACGACGAGTTCCTGGAGATCCAGGAGGGTTACGCACAGAACATCGTCGTCGGGTTCGGACGCATCGAAGGACGGCCGGTCGGGATCGTCGCCAATCAGCCCACCCAGTTCGCCGGCTGCCTGGACATCAAGGCCTCCGAGAAGGCGGCACGCTTCGTGCGGACCTGCGACTGCTTCAACATCCCGGTGGTGATGCTGGTCGACGTGCCGGGCTTCCTGCCGGGCACCGGCCAGGAATACGACGGCATCATCCGGCGCGGCGCCAAGCTGCTCTACGCCTACGGCGAAGCCACCGTTCCCAAGATCACCGTCATCACCCGCAAGGCCTACGGCGGCGCCTACTGCGTCATGGGCTCCAAGGACATGGGTTGCGACGTCAATGTCGCCTGGCCGACCGCCCAGATCGCGGTCATGGGCGCTTCCGGCGCCGTCGGCTTCGTCTACCGCCAGCAGCTCAAGGAAGCCGCCAAAGACGGCAAGGACGTCGACGCACTCCGCTTGGATCTGCAGCGGGAGTACGAGGACACGCTGGTCAACCCGTACATCGCCGCCGAGCGCGGTTACGTCGACGCGGTGATCCCGCCGTCGCACACCCGCGGCTACATCGGCAACGCCCTGCGGCTGTTGGAGCGCAAGATCGCGCAGACGCCGCCCAAGAAGCACGGGAACATTCCCCTGTGAGTCGAGTGAGCGGAACGAACGCAGTGAGTGACGGGAACGAGACGAACGATTCAGGCCCTGTGAGTCGAGTGAGCGGAACGAACGCAGTGAGTGACGGGAACGAGACGAACGATTCAGGCCCTGTGAGTCGAGTGAGCGGAACGAACGCAGTGAGTGACGGGAACGAGACGAACGATTCAGGCCCTGTGAGTCGAGTGAGCGGAACGAACGCAGTGAGTGACGGGAACGAGACGAACGATTCAGGCCCTGTGAGTCGAGTGAGCGGAACGAACGCAGTGAGTGACGGGAACGAGACGAACGATTCGAGCCCTGTGACCGACGAATCGCACGAACCGGCACCGGTCGAAGTCGAGGCGCAAGAGCCGGTCATCCACGTGCTGAAGGGCGAGCCGACCGCCGAGGATTTGGCTGCGCTGGTCGCGGTGCTGGGCGCCGCCAGTGGCGCCGGCGGTGAACCGGCACCGGCGGAGATCACCCGCTGGGGCCTGCCCGTCGACAACCTTCGCTTCGGGCCCTTCAGCTGGCAGAAGATCACCCTGCTGGAACGGACCCACATGCGCCGATGACGAGGCAGAGCGAAGCGATGTTGAGGAATGGCGCCATCCAACCCAGCCGATGACGAGGCAGAGCGAAGCGATGTTGAGGAATGGCGCCATCCAACCCAGCCGATGACGCGCCTGGTCCTCGGGTCCGCATCGGCAGGTCGGCGACGAGTCCTGCGACAGGCCGGCATCGATCCGCTGGTCGTCGTCTCCGGCGTCGACGAGGATGCCGTCATCGCCGCGTTGGGCCCGGACGCCGCTCCCACTGACGTCGTCTGCAGCCTCGCCGAAGCCAAAGCCGACCAGGTCGCAACCGTCCTGGAACCCGTCGTCGCCGCGAATTGCGTTGTCATCGGCTGTGATTCGATGCTCTATCTCGACGGTCAGCTGGTCGGCAAGCCGGCATCCGCCGACGCGGCGCACGACCAGTGGCAGGCGATGGCAGGCAGGTTCGGCGAGCTGCACACCGGGCACTGCGTGCTGCGACTCCTCGACGGCCACGCTCAACGCGTCGTCGAATCATCCTCTACCACAGTCCATTTCGCCGATCCCGTGGCAGCGGACCTGCAGGCATACCTCGACACCGGTGAACCGCTCGCCGTCGCAGGCGCCTTCACGCTGGACGGTTTCGGCGGCTGGTTCGTCGACCGGATCGAGGGCGACCCGTCCAATGTCATCGGCCTGAGCCTGCCGCTGACCCGGACCATGCTGGACAAAGTCGGGCTGTCGGTGGCCGCGATGTGGGCCGCCAATCCGGTCAGCTCGTGACCGGCGGCCCGCTGATCGTTAGGTAGGCTCGCGGTGTGTCCTTACCAGCAGATCCCAGCCCCGCGCTGAGCGCCTACGCCCACCCGGAACGACTGGTGACGTCCGATTGGCTGGCCGGCAACCTGGGCCGGCCCGGGCTGGCCATCGTCGAGTCCGACGAAGACGTCCTGCTCTACGACGTAGGCCACATCCCCGGGGCGGTCAAAATCGACTGGCACACCGACCTCAACGACCCGCGGGTGCGCGACTATATCGACGGCAAGCAATTCGCCGAATTGATGGACCGCAAAGGCATTTCGCGTGATGACACCGTGGTGATCTACGGCGACAAGAGCAACTGGTGGGCCGCCTACGCGCTGTGGGTGTTCACCCTGTTCGGTCACCCGGACGTGCGACTGCTCAACGGCGGACGCGACTTGTGGATTCACGACGGCCGGGACACCACGCTGGATGTCCCCGCCAAGGCGTCGTCGGGATATCCCGTCGTGCAGCGCAACGACGCACCGATCCGCGCGTACAAGGACGAGGTGCTGGCCGCCCTGGGCACCGGTCCGCTGATCGATGTGCGGTCGCCCGACGAATACACCGGCAAGCGCACCCACATGCCCGACTACCCCGAGGAAGGCGCGCTGCGCGCCGGGCACATCCCCTCGGCGGTGTCGATTCCATGGGGCAAGGCCGCCGATGACAGCGGGCGCTTCCGCAGCCGCGACGAGCTCGAAAAGCTGTACGGCTTTATCGAGCCCGACGACAAGACGATCGTGTACTGCCGGATCGGCGAGCGGTCCAGCCACACCTGGTTCGTGCTGACCCATCTGCTCGGCATCCCCGGCGTACGCAACTACGACGGCTCGTGGACCGAATGGGGTAACGCCGTGCGGGTGCCGATCGTCGCCGGCGAGAACCCGGGAGCCGTCCCCGCCTGATGACCATGCCCGCGCCGTTGGCCGAAGTCGTCTCCGACTTCGGCGAAGTCCAGGGTCAGGACAAGCTCAAGTTGCTGCTGGAGTTCGCCGACGACCTGCCCGCGTTACCCGCCGATCTCGAAGAAGCGGCGATGGAGCCGGTCCCCGAATGTCAGTCGCCGTTGTTCCTGCACGTCGACGCCGACAACCCGGACCGGGTGCGGCTGTATTTCAGCGCCCCCGCCGAAGCGCCGACCACGCGCGGTTTCGCGTCGATCCTCGCCGCCGGGCTGGACGAACAGCCCGCCGCCGACATCCTGGCCGTGCCCGAGGACTTCTACGCCGATCTTGGTCTGGCGGAGTTGATCAGCCCGCTGCGGCTGCGTGGCATGTCGGCGATGCTGGCCCGGATCAAGCGCCGAGTGCGTGACGCCCCCGAGAACTCAGCGAAGTAGACACCGGGTCTCGTCGCTTGCGGCGCGGCGCTTAAACTTCCCCCGATAAGACTTGTAAGAATTTCTCTTAGACATCCGAAAAGTGTTCAGCTCTACAGGAGGCGCTGTGGCCAGTCACGCCAGCTCGACGATCTCGAAGGTACTTGTCGCCAACCGCGGTGAGATCGCGGTGCGGGTCATCCGCGCGGCCAAGGACGCGGGACTGCCCAGCGTGGCGGTGTACGCCGAACCCGACGCAGACGCCCCACACGTGAAGCTCGCGGACGAGGCCTTCGCGCTCGGCGGCCAGACCTCCGCGGAGTCCTACCTGGACTTCGGCAAGCTGCTGGAGGCCGCCGAGAAGTCCGGAGCCAACGCGATCCACCCCGGCTACGGCTTCCTGTCGGAAAACGCCGACTTCGCCCAGGCCGTGATCGACGCCGGCCTGATCTGGATCGGGCCGAGCCCGCAGTCGATCCGCGATCTCGGTGACAAGGTCACCGCGCGGCACATCGCCGCCCGTGCACAAGCCCCGCTGGTGCCCGGTACCCCCGACCCGGTGAAGGACGCCGACGAGGTGGTCGCCTTCGCCAAGGAGTACGGCGTGCCTATCGCGATCAAGGCGGCCTTCGGCGGTGGTGGCCGCGGCATGAAGGTGGCCCGCACCATCGAGGAGATCCCGGAGCTGTTCGAGTCGGCGACCCGCGAGGCGGTCGCGGCGTTCGGCCGCGGCGAATGCTTCGTCGAGCGCTACCTGGACAAGCCTCGGCACGTCGAGGCGCAGGTGATCGCCGACCAGCACGGCAACGTGATCGTCGCGGGCACCCGTGACTGCTCCCTGCAGCGCCGCTTCCAGAAGCTCGTCGAGGAGGCGCCCGCGCCGTTCCTGACCGATGCGCAGCGCAAGGAGATCCACGAATCCGCCAAGCGGATCTGCAAGGAGGCGCACTACTACGGCGCCGGGACTGTCGAATACCTGGTGGGCCAGGACGGGCTGATCTCGTTCCTCGAAGTCAACACCCGCCTGCAGGTCGAGCACCCGGTCACCGAGGAGACCGCGGGCATCGACCTGGTGTTGCAGCAGTTCAAGATCGCCAATGGCGAGAAGCTGGACTTCACCGAGGACCCGACTCCCCGCGGGCACGCCATCGAATTCCGGATCAACGGCGAGGACGCCGGCCGCGGCTTCCTGCCCGCTCCGGGCCCGGTCACCCGGTACGAGACGCCCAGCGGCCCCGGTGTGCGGCTGGACTCCGGCGTTGAGGCCGGTTCGGTCATCGGGGGTCAGTTCGACTCGATGCTGGCCAAGCTGATCGTGTACGGCGCCACCCGCGAGGAGGCACTGGCCCGGTCGCGCCGCGCGCTGGACGAGTTCCACGTCGAGGGTCTGGCAACCGTCATCCCGTTCCACCGCGCCGTGGTGTCCGACCCGGCATTCATCGGCGACGACGACGGCTTCACCGTGCACACCCGCTGGATCGAGACCGAGTGGGACAACACGATCGAACCCTTCACCGCCGGCGAACCCCTCGACGAGGACGAAGCGCTGCCACGGCAGAGGGTCGTCGTGGAGGTCGGCGGCCGGCGGCTCGAGGTGTCGCTGCCCGGTGACTTGGCGCTGGGCAACGGCGCCGCGACGACCGACGCGGTCGGCGTCATCCGCAAGAAGCCGAAGCCGCGCAAACGTGGTGCGCATGGTGGCGCCGCAGCGTCCGGCGACGCCGTGACCGCACCGATGCAGGGCACCGTGGTCAAGGTTGCCGTCGAGGAGGGACAAGAGGTCTCGACCGGCGACCTGGTCGTGGTCCTGGAAGCGATGAAGATGGAAAACCCGGTCACCGCTCACAAGGACGGCGTCATCACCGGGCTTGCCGTCGAGACCGGCGCCGCCATCACCCAGGGCACGGTGCTCGCCGAGATCAAGTAGCGGGTCTTCCCATCGATCCCGTCGAGATCAACGCCGGGCAGTGGTATCTGCGGGCGTTGCGGGCCGACAGCCGCATCGACGACCGTCCCGCGCTGGCCGATCTCGGCGTGACCGACCCCGACCATGTGGCGCGTAGCGCCAAGGCCTGGTCCGCGGACACCGGCTATTCGTGGGCGGTTTGTGACGTGACGACGGGCGAGTTGCTGGCCGAAGTGACGCTGGACCCGGCGACCGGACAGATCGTGGACCGGGCACGTGACGGGCACCTCGACGCGGCCACCGCCGCCGTCGATTCGGTCCGGAGGTTCGCTGCGGTAGTTGTTGTGCCAGAACGGGATTCGTGACCAAGTCGTTGACCAGGCTTTCCGGGAAAGGCTCTCATCCGTTGTAGGGCCATTGATGACGGAGTAGTCTTTCGATGAGGTTGAGTTAACAGCCGCTCGGAACAGCGTTAATTGACGCAGGGGGAGGCTCGTTTCCCCGGTTTCTCCTCGCGCGCGGCACCCTTCCGCTTGACGTGATCCACAGATTGCTTGTCGACTGATGGAGTCACTTGATGTCTTCTATGAGCACGTCGCCGACTGAAATCGGCGACTCGCACCCGCCTCCCGCTTGGGAGAACCACTCGGCGCGTTTCACCGCGGAGTCGAACTCGTCCGGCGTCGTGATCATCGCGCACGGCGAGCTCGACGCCTCCAACGCCAGCCAGCTGGCCGACTATGTCGAACATTGCATCGCTGCGTCCACGGCGGCGGTAGTGGACCTGAGTGGCCTGGAATTCTTTGGGACGGCAGGCTTTTCGGCGTTACACCTGATCAACGTCAGATGCGCCGGCGCCAAACAGCGCTGGGCCGTGGTGCCGAGCAAGGCCGTGTCGCGGCTACTGCGGATCTGCGACCCCGACAACACGCTGCCCCTGGTCGAGTCGGTGGCCGCATTCCGCAACACCGACGGCGACGACCCCAACCCGAATCGGTTATTCCAGCTCGTCCCGTAGTCGCGCCAGCGACTTTGCGAGTAGGCGCGAGACGTGCATTTGTGAGATGCCGACGCGCTCGGCGATCTGGGTCTGCGTCATCGAATCGAAGAACCGCAGCACCAGCACGGTGCGCTCCCGCTCGGGCAGCCCTTCCAGCAGGGGACGCAACGCCTCACGGTTCTCGATGCGTTCCAGACCGGTGTCGACGTCGCCGAGCGTGTCGGCGATAGCCCGCGCTTCCTCGTCTCCGCTGCTGCCGCCGCTGTCGATGGACAAGGTGTTATAGGAGCTGCCTGCCACCAGGCCTTCGATGACCTCGGTGCGGTCCATGTCGAGTTCCGCGGCGAGCTCGGTCGCGGTCGGCGCCCGACCCAGCCGCTGCGACAGATCGGCGGTCGCCGCGCCGAGTCGCAAGTGCAACTCTTTCAGCCGCCGCGGAACCTTGACCGACCAGCTGTTGTCCCGAAAATGCCGGCGAACCTCGCCCATGACGGTGGGCACCGCGAACGAGACGAAGTCCGAGCCGGTCTCCACGTCGAACCGGGCGACGGCGTTGACCAGGCCGACACGCGCAACCTGAACCAGGTCGTCGCGTGGTTCGCCACGGCCCTCGAAACGGCGCGCGATGTGATCGGCCAGCGGCAGGCAGCGCTCGACGATCTTGTCGCGATGACGCTGGAAGTCCGATGAGTCGGCATCGAGAGTCGCCAACTCACGGAACATGTCGGGAACGTCGGCGTATTCGTTGGGACGAGATGACGAACTGCCGACAGCTCGCGGTGTCACCTGCGAGAGCCCGCCCGTCGGGTGGTCAGCGTGACACCGAAGACGCCGTTGCCGTCAGGCCCACCGTCCTGAAAAGTCTGCACGTCGTCGGTGAGCGACGTCAGCACATGCCAGCTGAAGCTGCCCGGCGTAACGACGTCGTAGTGCGCACACGTCGTCGACGCCTCGACTTTCAGCTCGTCGTCGTGCGGGTCGACCACGATCGCCAGCGTGGCGTCTGGGACGGCTGAGCGAATCAACCGAGTACAGACCTCGTCGACCGCGAGGCGCAGATCGGCGACCGCATCGAAATCGAGATCCTCGAACGTCCCCACTGCCCCGACCAATGTCCGCAACACCGCCAGGTTCTCCAGCTTGGCCGCCACGCGCAATTCGATGGCGCGTTCACCGCGTTGCTGATCCTTCTTCGGCTTTGCGGCAACGGTCATGGGGCCTCCCTGCATAGTTCGACCGACATTACCCTTGCGTTCGAGCTGGTTAGTCATCATCGCCGCCGGGTATGCCAGCTGCCATTGACGCGCGGGAGGCAGCGGAAATCCAGCGCACACGCCGAACTCGGCGCATTGCGCTGATCGCCGTTCTCACTTTCGCCGTCCTCGTCTTGATCGCAGTGGGCATCTATGTCATCGCATTTGTGGTGCTGCCTCCCATGGCCGGGTGACAGATGGGCCATGGGTATCAGTCATAGCCCTACAGCAGATACCCACTGGCGACGAGAAATAACACTAGTTCACGCGGCCAGCACGGGCCCGGCGATCGGAGCCCCCATGACGAGTGTCACGAACATCAGGATCATCAGAAACCATCCGGTTCCCTGCCAAGCCCACCACGTTTCGTTGTCGCGCCACGTGCGGTAGGTGCGGACGAAGGCCCAGCAGCCGGCGGCGAGCAGGATGACCGGTGCGCCAAACGCCAGGAGCGTCAGCTGAGGCGCACCACAGGCGACGGTGTCGACAGACATCGCACCCTTGCAGGTGCTGTCCCACACCGCGGCCACGACCAGATAGGCGATGCCGGCGGCCGCGGCCAGCACGGCGAACCGGATTGCTGCGTGTACTTGGTTGTCGTCAGGCTCGAGGCGTTCGCCGGGTGAGCGGTGCTGTTGTGTCTGCATCGGGGAACCTCTATCGCTGCCACGCGCGATTAGTTGCGCTGACTCCATTTACCCCTGCTACGCAGCAGTTAAACGAATCGGGCGCGGAGCGGGTGGCCCGTCCACTCCAGGCGCGGCGCGCTCACAGTCCCGGCACGCGGTTTTGCTCGCCGCGCCTACCGGGGCGGTCCTTCGCGGCGCCCACGATTTCGCTGCTTTGCCGACCATGCAGCTAGAGGGGTGATCAATGCTTAACGGCCGATGTGTCGCCAGCGTCGGGCGCCGGCGAAGACGGCGGTAATTCGAAGTTTGCAGGCGCTTCGGCGGAGTTGACGGCCTCCGTGCAGCATCGACCAGTACCATCTGGTCTATGCGAACTCCCCGGCGCCGGTTGTCTCCGGAGGACCGCCGCGCCGAGTTGCTGGCACTGGGCGCGGAAGTCTTCGGTCAACGGCCCTACGACGAGGTCCGGATCGACGAGATCGCCGAGCGGGCCGGTGTGTCACGAGCGCTGATGTACCACTACTTTCCCGACAAGCGGGCCTTCTTCGCCGCCGTCGTCAAGGGTCAGGCCGACCAGCTGTTCGAGACCACCAACACCCCGCCCACGCCCGGCCAGAACCTCTTCGAGGAGGTCCGCGGCGGCGTGTTGGCCTACATGCAGTACCACCAGGAGCACCCGCACGCCGCCTGGGCGGCATACGTCGGGCTCGGTCGTTCCGACCCGGTCTTACTCGGCATCGATGATGAGGCCAAAGACCGCCAGATGGAACACATCATGAGTCGCATCATGGAAGTCGACGGATCGGGCAATCCGCTCGATCCCGAGGTCGAGCGCGACCTTCGGATCGTGGTCCACGCGTGGCTGGCACTGACCTTCGAGGTGTGCAGGCAGCGCATCATCCACCCGGAGACCGACGCCGGCCACCTCAGCGACACCTGCGCGCACGCGCTGCTGGATGCGATCATCCGGGTGAACAACATCCCCGACACATTGGCCAAGCCGATGGCGGACGACCAGCGGTAACAGCGCTTGTCACAGCCCATTGCCATGATGGGTGAGTGACCCCTCGCCCCGACAATCCGCTCGCGCGGTTCAGCGTCGTCACCCGTGACTGGTTCGCGGGCACGTTCGCGGCACCCACCCCCGCGCAGGGCGACGCCTGGGCGGCCATCGCCGACGGCCACAACACACTGGTCATCGCGCCGACCGGTTCCGGCAAGACACTGGCGGCGTTCCTGTGGGCCATCGACAAGTTGGCCGGCTCGCCGCGGGCGGGGCGGGCTGCGGGAACCAGGGTGCTCTACGTCTCGCCACTCAAGGCGCTGGCCGTCGACGTCGAGCGCAACCTGCGCACGCCGATGGCCGGGATGGCCCGGGTTGCCGCGCAACGGGGTCTGCCCGCCCCGGAGATCACCGTCGGGCTGCGGTCGGGCGACACGTCGCCGGCCCGACGCCGCCAGCTGATCAGCTCACCGCCGGACGTGCTGATCACCACCCCGGAGTCGCTGTTTTTGATGCTGACGTCAGCAGCCCGCGAGACCTTGACCGGCGTGGAGACGGTGATCGTCGACGAGGTGCACGCGATCGCCGGCACAAAGCGGGGCGCCCATCTGGCTTTGTCACTCGAGCGGCTCGACGACATGCTGGAAACGCCGGCCCAGCGAATCGGGTTATCTGCCACGGTGCGTCCGCCCGAGGAGGTAGCCCGGTTCCTGTCCGGGGCAGCCCCGACAACCATCGTGGCGCCCCCGGCGGCCAAGACCTTCGAGCTGACCGTGCAGGTGCCGGTGCCCGATATGGCCAACCTGGCCAACAACAGCATCTGGCCCGACGTCGAGGCGCGACTGGTCGACCTGGTCGAAACGCACAACTCGACGATCGTGTTCGCCAACTCCCGCCGTCTGGCCGAGCGACTGACCGCCCGCCTCAACGAGATTCACGCCGAGCGCTCGGGCGAAGGAACGGTGTCCAATGACGCGAATCCGAAGGTCGCCGGTGGCGCACCGGCCCATCTGCTCGGCAGTGGCCAGACCTACGGCGCGCCGACTTTGTTGGCCCGCGCACATCACGGATCAGTCAGCAAAGAGCAACGCGCCATCGTCGAAGAAGACCTCAAGACCGGGCGGCTGAAAGCGGTGGTGGCGACCTCGAGCCTGGAACTGGGCATCGACATGGGCGCAGTCGATCTGGTGATCCAGGTGGAGGCACCGCCGTCGGTGGCCAGCGGACTGCAGCGCATCGGCCGGGCCGGGCACCAGGTCGGTGAGATCTCGCACGGAGTGCTGTTTCCCAAACATCGCACCGACTTGATCGGCTGCGCGGTGTCGGTGCAGCGCATGCTCAGCGGCGAGATCGAGACGATGCGGGTGCCCACCAATCCGCTCGACATCCTGGCCCAGCACACCGTCGCCGCGTCCGCGCTGGAACCGCTGGACGCCGACCGCTGGTTCGACACGGTTCGGCGCAGCGCACCGTTTGCAACGCTGCCGCGCAGCGCATTTGAGGCCACCCTGGACCTGCTGTCCGGCAAATACCCGTCGACCGACTTCGCCGAGTTACGGCCGCGGCTGGTCTACGACCGCGACCACGGCACAATGACGGCGCGGCCGGGCGCACAGCGGCTCGCGGTCACCTCCGGCGGCGCCATCCCCGACCGCGGCATGTTCACCGTCTATCTGGCCACCGACTCCGAAACCCCTTCCCGGGTAGGCGAACTCGACGAAGAGATGGTCTACGAATCCCGTCCGGGTGACGTCATCGCGTTGGGCGCCACCAGCTGGCGGATCACCGAGATCACCCACGATCGGGTGCTGGTCATTCCGGCGCCGGGCGAACCCGCGCGACTTCCGTTCTGGCGCGGCGACGATTCCGGGCGCCCCGCCGAACTGGGCCGCGCGGTCGGCAAGTTCACCGGTGAGTTGGCCGGCCTGGACCGTGGAGAATTCGAAAAGCGTTGTGCTGAGCTGGGTTTCAACGACTATGCCACCGAAAATCTGTGGAAGCTTCTGGATGACCAGCGCACCGCCACCACCGTGGTACCCACCGACGCCACGCTGCTGGTCGAGCGGTTCCGCGACGAGCTCGGCGACTGGCGGGTCATCCTGCATTCCCCGTATGGCTTGCGTGTGCACGGTCCGCTCGCACTGGCGGTGAGCCGGCGACTGCGCGAGCGCTACGGCATCGACGAAAAGCCGACCGCCTCCGACGACGGCATCGTGGTGCGGCTGCCCGACACCATCTCGGAGGCCGGAGCCGACTCGCCGCCGGGTGCTGAACTTTTCGTCTTCGATGCCGACGAGATCGACCCGATCGTCACCGCCGAAGTAGGCGGTTCGGCGTTGTTCGCGTCCAGGTTCCGGGAGTGCGCGGCGCGCGCGCTGCTGCTGCCGCGACGCAATCCCGGGCGCCGCTCACCGCTGTGGCATCAGCGTCAGCGCGCCGCACAGCTGCTGGACGTGGCCCGTAAATACCCGGACTTTCCGATCGTGCTGGAGGCGGTCCGCGAGTGCCTGCAGGACGTCTACGACGTGCCGACGCTGGCCGGGCTGATGACCGATATCGCCGCACGGAAAATCCGCGTGCTGGAAACCGAGACCTCAACGCCGTCCCCGTTCGCGGCGTCGCTGCTGTTCGGCTACGTCGGGGCTTTCATGTACGAAGGGGACAGCCCGCTGGCCGAGCGCCGCGCCGCCGCGCTGTCGTTGGACTCCACGCTGCTGGCGGAACTTCTCGGCCGCGTCGAGCTGCGCGAGTTGCTCGACCCCGAGGTGGTCGCGGCCACCGGCCGCCAACTGCAGCACCTTTCACCCGAACGGGCTGCCCGCGACGCCGAGGCGGTCGCCGATCTGCTGCGACTGCTGGGCCCGCTGAACACCGACGAGGTCGCCGCTCGCGCCGGCGGCGCTGATGTCGGCGGCTGGCTGGAGGCGTTGTACGCCGCCAAGCGGGCGTTGCCGGTTTCCTTCGCCGGCCGCAGCTGGTGGGTGGCGATCGAGGACGTCGGCCGACTTCGCGACGGCGTCGGGGTGGCGGTGCCGGTGGGCGTGCCGGCCAGCTTCACCGGACCGGTCGCCGACCCGCTGGGTGAGCTCGTCGGCCGCTACGCGCGCACCCACGCTCCGTTCACCACTACCGACGTCGCTGAACGCTTCGGGCTCGGCTTGCGAGTGGCGGCTGATGTGCTGGGCCGGATGGCCGCCGACGGCCGCCTGGTCCGCGGCGAGTTCTCCACCGACGCCGTCGGCGACCAGTGGTGTGACGCCGAGGTGCTGCGGATTCTGCGTCGCAGATCGCTGGCGGCGCTGCGGGCCCAGGTGGAACCGGTCAGCACCAGCGCCTACGCCCGCTTCCTGCCCGCCTGGCACGGGCTGGCTGCAGCGACGGGTTCGCCCGCGAACTTCGGCCTCGACGGCCTGGCCGCCGTCATCGATCAGCTGGCCGGGGTCCCGCTGCCGGCCTCGGCGATCGAACCGCTGGTGCTAGCTCCACGCGTGCGCGATTACTCCCCCGCCATGCTCGACGAGCTGCTGGCCTCCGGCGAGGTCATGTGGTCCGGTGGCGGCGCGATTTCAGGCAGCGACGGCTGGATCGCGTTCCACACCGCCGATTCGGCGCCGCTGACGCTGGCCGCGCCGACCGAGATCGACGTCACCGCGACCCATCGCGCGATCCTGGACCTGCTGACCGGTGGCGGCGCGTACTTCTTCCGGCAGTTGCAGCACGGCGGTGCAGGCGAAAGCGAGCTCAAGGCGGCGCTGTGGGAGCTGATCTGGGCCGGCTGGGTCACCGGCGACACCTTCGCGCCGGTGCGCGCGACCCTGTCCGGGGGTCCGGGCGCACGCAAACGGTCGGCGCCCGCACACCGCCAGGGTCGCAGTAAGCGCCCACCCCGGCTGAGCCGCTACAGCGTCGCGCACCCGCAAGCGCGCTCGGCCGACCCGACGGTGGCCGGTCGGTGGTCGGCGCTGCCGACACCTGAGCCCGATTCCACTCTGCGGGCCCATCACCAAGCCGAGCTGCTGCTCAACCGGCACGGGGTGCTGGTGCGCGGCGCGGTGGCCGCAGAAGGAGTGCCGGGCGGCTTCGCCACGCTCTACAAGGTGCTGACCGCCTTCGAGGACGCCGGCCGCTGCCAGCGCGGCTATTTCGTCGAGTCCCTCGGCGGAGCCCAGTTCGCGGTCGCCTCCACTGTCGACCGGCTGCGCAGCTACCTCGACGGTGTCGATCCCGAGCGACCGGAGTATCGGGCCGTGGTGCTCGCCGCCGCCGACCCGGCCAACCCGTACGGTGCAGCGCTGCCGTGGCCGTCGCGCAGCGACGGAGACGGCGCGGCCCGACCGGGCCGCAAAGCTGGGGCGCTCGTTGTGCTGGTCGACGGCGAACTGGTGTGGTTCCTCGAGCGTGGCGGGCGGTCGCTGTTGAGCTTCGCCGACGACGACGCGGACGCCAGTCACGCCGCGGCCGTCGCGCTCGCAGATCTGGTCTCAACCGGGCGCATCAACGGGATCCTCATCGAGCGCGTCAACAGTTCGCCGGTGTTGGCGCCGCAGGTGTCCGCTGCGGTCGTGACGGCCCTGACCGACGCCGGGTTCGCCCGGACACCTCGCGGATTGCGGCTGCGATAACGCATGCCCGAGGGTGACACCGTCTTTCGCACCGCCGAGAAGCTGCGGGAGGCATTGGTCGGCCAGCTGTTGACGTACTGCGATGTCCGGGTGCCACGCTTTGCGACCGCCGACCTGAGCGGCCACGTGGTCGACGAGGTGCGCACTCGCGGCAAACACCTGTTCATCCGTGTCGGACCGGCCAGCATTCACTCGCACCTGAAGATGGACGGCAGCTGGCGGGTGACGTCGCTGACGGCGCGCGTCGACCACCGGGTCCGGATCATCTTGCAAACCAACGCTATCCGCGCGCTCGGCATCGACCTGGGCGTGCTGGAGATTCTCGACCGCGAACACGATTTCGACGTGGTCAACCATTTGGGGCCCGACCTGCTGGGCGACGACTGGGATCCAAAGGTCGCCTCCCACAACCTGACTGCGCAACCCGATCGGCCCATCGCCGAGGCGCTGCTCGATCAGCGGGTGATGGCCGGCGTCGGCAACGTGTACTGCAACGAACTGTGTTTCATCAGCGGCCACCTGCCCACCGCCCCGGTCAGCGCGATCGCCGACCCGCACCGGCTGGTGTCGCGTGCCCGCGAGATGTTGTGGGCCAACCGCTTCCGTCGTAACCGCTGCACCACCGGCGACACCCGGGCGGGCCGGCAGGTATGGGTGTACGGCAGGGCCGGACAGGGCTGTCGTCGCTGCGGCACGCCGGTCAGACGGGACGGCAGCGGCGACCGGGTTGCGTACTGGTGCCCAGCTTGCCAACGCTGAGCGACGATGCGGTAAACGCTCGCACTCGCTGACGACGACCGCGCAGCGCGCTTCGAAAGTCCGGGCGTGGCATGCAATGATCTCAAGGCAAGCGGCTTGGCTTGCCATCAGCAAAACTCGCAATTCTGCTGAGCGGAAAGGTTCACCGTATGTCGACCACCCAAGTGCGCTCACCCATTTTCTTCCTGGTGGCATTGCTTGGCCTTGTGACGGTCACTACCCCGACGGCGCATGCCGACGCGGTGGACAGCAATTTCCTGAACGCGTTGAAGGCCAAGGGAGTTACGTTCGCATCGTCGCAGGCCGCGATTCAAGCCGGCCATCAGGTCTGCGATGAACTCGACCAGGGCCGAGCGACGCAGGACGTCGCCAACGATGTGATGCAGCAAAGCAGTTTGGACGGTTACCACGCCGGCTTCTTCGTCGGAGTCAGCATCGCTGCGTTCTGCCCGAGACATTCCGGTCAGTGACACAGACCGGGAACTGCGTGCGATGACGAAGTTACTGGTCAGCCTCGCGATCCTGCTCGGCGCCGCGGCCGCCGCCGCGACGCCGGCCGGCGCCGACCCCAACCCGTTCGGCACCCTGGGCTGTAGCTGTCACTCGCGAGGCGAAACCCCGACCGGCAAGCCGGACCTCCGAAATCCGATCGATCAGGGAATTCAGAATGGCCTCGGCTCATTGCACCGCACGCGCGGCTCGTGAGCTGACCCCTAGCCCGCCGACGGCGGTGGCTTCATCACCTTGCCCTTGAGCTCGGCACCGATCGCGATGTCGTCGTACTTCTGCGCCTTGCGCTTCCGCCAGCCGCTGCCCGGCGAAATCGGCGGCGGCATCAGCGGTGGCATCGACATACCGGACATGCCGCCCGACAACGGCGATGCCGCCGACGCGAGTTGCACCGGCGCCTGGAGCATGGGCGCCGCGCTGGGCGGCGCGCTCAGCGTGCCCATCGGCACCGCGGCGCCCAGCGCAGCGGAGGTGTTGATCTCGCCGAGCCCGGCGGCACCCAACGCACCCAGCCCTCCCCCGCTCTGACCGATCGCCCCCAAGGCTCCAGCGGCACCGCCACCCAGATTCGCCGCCGCCCCGCCCAGCGCTTCCTCACCCTCGGACACGCCCTGGCCGATTTGGCTGCTGACACCCTGCAGGGCCTGCGCCGACTGGCTTTGCGCCAGGTAGCTGAGCAGGTTGATCGGAAACCCGGACGACACGAACTGGTTGGCATAGACGTTCGCCAAACCGATATAACCGGTCACCGGGTCGCTAATCCCAAGATTGATTCCCGAGCCACTGCCAGCAGCGGGCGCAGCAGAAGTGGTCGCCGCGGTCGTCGCCGCGGAGGTACCGGTCGTGGCAGCAGGCGACGCGCCGGCCTGGGTGGACAGTGCGCTCGGATTCGTGGTCGAGGTCGGCGACGAGAACTGCGGCAGCGTCGTGGCTTGCGCCGAGGTTGCCTGGTACCGATTCATCGCGGCCGCATTGTTGGCCCACATGGCCTGGTATTGAGCCTCGGTCTGGGCGATGGCCGGAAGATTCCTGCCGAACATGTTGGTCGCCAACAACTGCGCCAGCCGGGTCCGGTTGGCGAGGACCTGAGACGTGGGCACCACCGACGCACTCACCGCGTTGAACGCCGCGGCGGCGGTCTGCGCCGAGACGGCCACCTGCTGTGCTTGCTGCGCGGTACCGCGCAGCCACGTCACATAGGGCTCGACGGCCTGCAGCATCTGCGCGGACGACGGACCGTGCCAGGTGCCGTCCAGCGACGTCAGCGCCGCGGCATAACTCTCGGCAGTGTCTTCCAGTGTGGTGCCGAGCTGCTGCCACGCCGCGGCCGCCGCGATCAGCGACTCCGCGCCGGGTCCCGAATGGATCAGCGCGGACGTGATCTCGGGAGGCACTGTGGTGAACTGCATGGCACCGACCATTGACTACCGCCGAAAAGCTTCTGGAACATTTGATTGACTACGGCGAAAAAACCCCCCGAACTCTACGCTGCAACGCCGTTGAATCGTCACGATATGGCATTCACCGCGGCCACCAGTCGCGGCTTGAATTCCGCCGGGACGGGGATGTAGCCGTTTGCGGCCAGGTCATTCTGGCCTGCACCGACGGCGCTCTGCAAGAAGGCGCGCACGGCAGTGCCGACCTGGGGATCGGGGTATTTCGAGCAGACGATCTCGTAAGTCGCCAGGACGATCGGATAAGAGCCGGGCTGGTTCGGGCGGTAGAACGAGATCGTGTCGAGCGCCAATTCATCGCCTCTCTTGACGTACCAGGCGCCCGAGATTGTCTTGCCCACCGACTCGGAGCTGATCGCTACCGGATCCGGACCAGCCGACGTGATGATCTTGGCCACGTTCAAGTTCTGCTGCCGGGCGAATGACCATTCGAGGTAGGTGATCGACCCTTCGGTGTTCTTGACCGCCTCGGCGGCGCCGTCGCTGCCGACCGCGCCCTCACCGACGCCACCGTTGAATTTCTTGCCCGCGGGCAATCCCCAGGTGCCCCGCGACGCGGTGTCGAGATACCGCTGGAAGTTGTCCGTGGTCCCGGACTCGTCGCTGCGGAATACCACGTGAATCGGCTCGTTCGGCAATTCGACACCGAGGTTCAGCAGCCCGATCGCGGCGTCGTTCCACATGTTGATCTGCCCGTTGAAGATCTGCGCCGCGGTCAAGCCGTCAAGGTTCAGCGACGTCACGCCCTTGACGTTGAACGCGATCGCGATGGGGCCCACCACCAGCGGCAGGCTACGCACCTGCGAACCACACCGCTGCTGACCTTTTTCGTACTCCGCTTTCGTCAGCGTCGAGTCGGACGCACTGAAGTCGGTTCGGTTATCCACGAAGTCGCTTATCCCGGCACCCGAGCCATTGGCCGTGTACTCCAAAGATTGTCCGGGGCAGGCTTGTTCGAATGCCTTGACGAAAAGCGCCATCGCGTTTTTCTGCGCTGTGGAACCGCTGGCCTTCAGGGCCGATTTGCCGCCACAGGTCACTTTGACCGGGGGCGCAGGCGTTGCAGCAGGACTTCCACCCCCGGCGTTGTTATGGCCGCCGCAGGCCGACAGAATTAGAGCGCAACTTGCCAGAATACTCAGCGCGGCGCCAAACCTATTGAGCTTCAATCCAATTCCTTTTACAGATGAGATCATCGCCGCCGGCATAGCCTCAGCCCGTCGAACTCCTGCCTTCGTTGCGGGCATGACGCATCGTAACAAGATTCGCACTGTCGCAATCATGCCCGGTTGTCGCCGGTTTTGCCGGGCTCGCGATTTCAGCCTCAGTTTCCCGCTTGTTCACGTTCGTGATGGTCGGCGCAGCCGGGTGAGGGCCTCACCAGCCGGCACTGTTCACGCGATATTGACGCCCGCACCCGGATCGCTCGGCGCGGATTGCCTAACGTGGAATACCAACGGTCGGCAGAGCGTTGACGCTCAGTGACCTGCGTCGCATCCCCCGCGCGACATGCCCGTCATCACAACTGGCGAAAGAATTGACCCGACGACTGCGCCCGTATCGTCATACGAGTAGCCGTCAAAGATCAAAGGACAGATAACGTGCCAACACTGCATAGCTTTGTCAGCGCGCGCCTCGCTGACCTCGGTACCGCCGGCGGCTTCACCGTTCGAGCACGTGACATGTGCCGCACGGTCGTGTCAGCGGCGGTGTCCGCGCGAAGCACTCCGCGGCCCATACCGACGGCGGCACCGCGGCCGCGTCACATTGTGATCGGCCACGACCTACCGCTGATCAGCCCCGGCGTCGAGCGCTGCTGACGTCGGCGGTGTGGGCAACTGCCTGTCGCTGACGAATGACAGGCGGGCCCCACTCAGCGGATCGTCGAACTCGATCCGCTCCGCCAACAGCTGCAACGGCGTGGAGAAGTCGTCGGCGGCCACCTCGAGGATGTCGGGATACAGCGGGTCTCCGTAGATCGGGACACCGAGCGACGCCATGTGCACTCGAAGCTGATGTGTGCGCCCCGTGCGCGGCGTCAACCGGTAGAGCCCATCCTGCGATATCAGCTCCACCACCGTCTCGGCGTTGGGCGGGCCGGGTTCCTCGGTGGCTTGAAAGTTGCCACGGCGCTTGACGATACGACTGCGAACGAGCCGCGGTAACTCCAGATCCGGTGCCACCGCGGCCCGCGCCAGGTAGGTCTTGTCGACCGCGCTACGGGCGAACAGCGTCTGATAGGCCCCGCGAAGCTCGCGACGGGTCGTGAACAGCAACACCCCGGCGGTCAGTCGATCCAATCGATGCGCGGCGCTCAGCTCGGGCAACCCGAGTTGCCGGCGAAGCCGGACCAACGCCGTCTGCGCTACATGAACGCCACGCGGCATGGTGGCCAGGAAGTGCGGCTTGTCGGCGACCACGAGGTTCTCGTCCTGGTACAACACCGGGATGTCGAACGGCACCGGCACCTCGTCGGGCAGTTCGCGGTAGAGGTAGACGTGAGCGCCCGCCGGCAGCACCGTGGCCGGATCGAGCACCACACCACGCTGGTCGACGACCTCGCCGGCGATCGCCTTGGCGGCCACGGCGGGACCGAACCTGCTGGTCAGCTCGTCGCCCAATGGCCCGCCGAACACCCGCAACCGCGCCGGCCCGACGCCGTCGCGGGGCGGCAGCGGCGGGGGCCTCACGGCTGGCTCAATTGAGCGGCACCGGCTCGAGGATCTCGGCGCGAGCCTCCGGGGCGCTGGCTCGCAGCGCGTCGGCCGACGCGTCGTCGGGTTGGGTCTGAGACAAGACCTCGGCCTCAACCCGCGCGATGTACGTCTCGACCTCGCGGTCGACATCGTCGTCCGTCCAGCCGAGGATCGGCGCGACGATGTCGGCCACTTCGCGGGCACAGTCGACACCGCGGTGGGAGTACTCGATGGCGATGCGGGTCCGCCGCGCCAGGATGTCTTCGAGATGCAATGCGCCCTCCGCGGCCGCGGCATAGGCCGCCTCGACCTTCAGGTAGCCGGGTGCGGCGCTGATCGGGTTGAGCAGCTCGCGGTGGTCGGCCGCCATCGCGAGCACCTCGTTGAGCAGCGACCCGTAGCGGTCCAGCAGATGGCGTACCCGGTACGGGTGCAGTCCCGCGATGGCGCCGACGTGCTCGGTCTGGTTGATCAGCGCGAAGTAGCCGTCGGCGCCCAGCAGCGGCACCTTCTCCGTGATCGACGTCGCAACACGGGCCGGAACGTATTGCGCCGCAGCGTCGATCGCATCGGCGGCCATTACCCGGTAGGTGGTGTACTTGCCGCCCGCAATGGCGACCAGGCCGGGCGCGGGAACCGCGACGGCGTGCTCGCGCGACAGCTTGGACGTCTCCTCACTCTCCCCCGCCAGCAGCGGCCGCAGCCCGGCGTATACGCCGTCGATGTCGTTGTGCGTCAACGGAGTTGCCAGCACGGTGTTGACGGTGCTGAGGATGTAATCGATGTCGACCTTGGTGGCGGCCGGATGCGCGAGGTCCAGATTCCAGTCGGTGTCGGTGGTCCCGATGATCCAGTGGTTGCCCCACGGGATCACGAACATCACCGACTTCTCGGTGCGCAGGATGATCGCGGCGTCGCTGACGATCCGGTCCCGCGGCACCACGATGTGCACACCCTTGGACGCCCGAACCCGAAATCGCCCGCGCTGCTTGGACAATGCCTGAATCTCATCGGTCCAGACCCCGGTCGCGTTGACGACGACATGGCCGCGCACCTCCGCAACCGCGCCGTCCTCCGAGTCGCGCACCCGCACACCGGTCACCCGGTCGCCTTCGCGCAGCAGTGACACCACCTGGGTGGACGAACGGACGACCGCGCCGTACTGCGCCGCGGTACGCACCACGGTCAGGGTGTGCCGCGCGTCGTCGACGACGGTGTCGTAGTAGCGGATACCGCCGATCAGCGAGCTGCGCTTCAGACCCGGCGACAGCCGCAGCGCACCGGCGCGGAACAAATGTTTTTGTCCCGGAACGGATTTCGCGCCACCGAGCTCGTCGTAAAGCAACAGACCAGCGGCGACATACGGCCGCTCCCACCACCGCTTGGTCAGCGGATAGAGAAACGGCAGCGGCTTGACCAGGTGCGGAGCCAACGTCGTCAACGACAGCTCGCGCTCGAACAGCGCCTCACGCACCAAGCCGAATTCCAGTTGCTCGAGATAGCGCAGCCCGCCGTGAAACATCTTCGACGATCTGCTCGAGGTGCCGGAGGCGAAGTCGCGGGCTTCGACCAGTGCGACTTTGAGCCCGCGGGTGGCGGCGTCCAGAGCGGCTCCCGAACCCACCACGCCGCCACCGATGACGACGACGTCGAATTGCTCGCTGCCGAGGCGATCCCAGGCCGCGGCACGTTGCCCGGGTCCGATGATCGAACCCGGCCGGGTCTGTTCGCTGGCCGGGATGCGAATCTCGTCGCTCACGGCACGGTCTCCTGTCGGTTACTCGTCAGTAGATTTGTCGGTTCAAGGCTACCTGGCGCGGGGCGGCGCTCAGTCCAGGTCGTCGTGCGCCATCAGCCGCCGCGCCGCCTCGGTGATCGAGCCCGACAGCGACGGATAGACGCTGAGGGTCTGCGCCAGATGGTTGACGGTCAGCCGGGTCTGCACGGCCATCGCTATCGGCAGGATCAACTCCGACGCGATCGGCGCCACCACCACGCCGCCGATCACCACACCGGTGGCCGGACGGCAGAAGATCTTGACGAAGCCGTGCCGCAGCCCGGACATCTTGGCCCGCGCGTTGGTCCGCAGCGGCAACATGATCGTGCGCGCCTGCACCGATCCGTCATCGATGGCTGATTGCGGCACACCCACCGCCGCGAGCTCGGGCCGGGTGAACACCGCGGCGGCGACGGTCCGCAGCCGGATCGGGGTGACGGCCTCGCCGAGGGCGTGCCACATGGCGATCCGGCCTTGCATGGCGGCGACCGAGGCCAGCGGTAGCAGCCCGGTGCAGTCGCCGGCGGCGTAGATGTTCGACACCGACGTCCGCGACACCCGGTCGACGCTCAGGTAGTTTCCCGGCCCCAGTTCGATGCCCACCCGTTCCAGGCCCAGCCCGCCGGTGTTGGGCACCGAGCCGATCGTCATCAGCGCGTGACTGCCTTCGACGGTGCGGCCGTCCGCCAGCTTCACCACAACGCCGGAATCGGTGCGGGTCACCGAGTCGGCGCGGGCGTTCTTGACCAGCTCGACGCCGCGTTCGGCGAAGATGCGCTCCAGCACCTGGGCGGCGTCGGCGTCCTCGTAGGGCAGTATCTGGTCGCGGCTGGCGACCACCGTGACGTCGACGCCCAACTCGGTGTAGGCGTGCACGAATTCGGCGCCGGTGACACCGGAGCCGACCACGATCAGGTGTTCTGGCAGCGCCTGCAGGTCGTAAAGCTGACGCCAGGTCAGAATGCGCTCGCCGTCGGGCCGAGCGGTCGGCAGCTCGCGGGGGCTCGCGCCGGTTGCGATCAGCACCACGTCGGCGTCGTAAATGCTGGTGCCGCCGTCCGGTGCGGTGGCCTGAACGCGGTGTGTGGCCAGTCCGGGAGTGGTGTCGACCAGTTCGCCCCTGCCGGCCACCACGTCGACGCCCGCGTTGAGCAGTTGCGCCTTCACATCGGCGGACTGTTCGGCGGCCAGCCGCTTGACGCGCTGGTGGATGTCGGGCAGCGAGATCTTGGCGGCTTCGATGTCGATGTCGAAGCCCAGATGCGGCCCGCGGCGCAATTCGGTGCGCACGCCGGTCGACGCAATGAACGCCTTCGACGGCACCACGTCGAACAGCACCGCGGCGCCGCCGATGCCGTCGGAGTCGATGACGGTGACGGCGGCACCGCGCGCTGCTGCGACGAGCGCCGCCTCGTAACCGGCGGGTCCTCCCCCGATGATCACGATGCGGGTCGCCACAGCCCTTAACCTAACGAAGGTTGCGGATACCCGCCGCATCAGCGGGCGCCGTCTAAGATTTCCCCGTGCCGCTCTACGCCGCCTACGGCTCGAACATGCATCCCGAACAGATGCAGCAGCGCGCACCCCATTCGCCGATGGCCGGAACCGGCTGGCTGCACGGCTGGCGGCTGACCTTCGGCGGCGAGGACATCGGCTGGGAAGGCGCCCTGGCCACCGTGGTCGAGGATCCGACCTCGAAGGTGTTCGTCGTGCTCTACGACATGACGCCCGCCGACGAGAACAACCTCGACCGCTGGGAAGGCTCCGAGCTCGGCGTCCACAAGAAAATCCGCTGCCGGGTGGAACGCGTGTCGTCGGACACCACCACCGATCCGGTGCTGGCGTGGCTGTATGTCGTGGACGCCTGGGAAGGTGGCCTGCCGTCCGCGCGATACATCGGGGTGATGGCCGACGCCGCGGAAATCGCTGGCGCGCCAAGCGAATACGTGCACGAGATCCGCACGCGGCCGGCGCGCAACATCGGTCCGGGGCACAGCGAATAAAGTTTCGTCACACACGTCACGTGGGTCTCTGTGTCGGCCGACACCCGATGTGCCCGCCTTTGAGCGACAACCGTGTCGGCCGTTAAGGCGTTGCCCGGTATCTGGTTTCCAGTGCGATGCACAGTTCGGCTGCCGCGCGGGGATCACCGAGCGCACGTCCGGTGTACTGCTCGAGCTTTCGCAGCCGTTGCCGGACGGTGTTGGGGTGTACGTAGAGCACGTTCGCGGCGCGCTCGGCCGAACCGCCATTGTCGAACCAGGCGTCGAGGGTATCGAGCAGCGCGTCGCGCTCGTGACGTGGCAAGTCATCGAGTGGTCCGAGCACATTCTCGGCAATCCGGCTCATCACCTCGGGCGCCGCGGCGGCGGTCACCGCCATCACATCGCGGTCGAAGATGGTGACCGGGCTGCGCTCCGGCCGGCTCCCGGTCATGGCGATCCGGGCGTAGCGCAGAGCGCTCGCGGTTTCGGCCAGGTCCAATATCGGCGGGCTGATGCCCACCCGCGTCGAGACGTATCCGCGCAGCAACTCCACGACGGCGTCGAGGCTGCCGGCCGGACCGAGGTGAAGGATTCCGATCTCGATGTCGGGCTGCAGCCGCCATGCCGAGAAGATGCCCTGCGCCAATAGTCGGGCCTCGATGTCAGGCAGCACTGATCGACCGATGCTGGCCAATTCCGCGCACACCACCAGGTAGGGACCTTGCAACGAAATGCGAAGCGTGTCAGCGGTATTCCACATATCGACCGTGTCGGTGAGTCGGCCGTCGATCAGCGCCTGCACCATCGCCGATCGCTCCTGCTGGCGGCCGACGAATTGGCGGGCCATCTCTTCCTGATACCCCGTGACCATCGCTGTGGTGAACTCGTCGAGCACCAGCCACATGGCCGACGAGGCCCCGACAACGCCGGCATCGGTCACCGTGTCGCGGCGCGCGGCTTCGGCGCGAAGCTCGTCCCAGATAAACCGTGCGCACATCCGATAGGAGTCCATGACGGCCGCCAGCGGCACACCGGCGGCGGCCCGGTTGCGGCCGGTCTCCGCCGCCGCTCGGGTGTCATAACAGATCGTCGTCGCCCCGAAGGCCCCGAGGATGAAGTCGAGATGGGTCCGCACCGTGGTGCGCAATTCGTCGTCGGACACCAAGGCCACACTCCGGTGGAAGCCCACCTCGCTGCGCATCAGCGCCAGCATGGTGTCGGCCAGTTCGTCGGCCCGCGACAATAGGGCCGCACCCAGTTCAGCGAGCTGGGCCTCGACGGAATCGGCCGGCATAGCGGCAGCCTAGTCGTCGTCGCTCAGGGGATGAGCACCGTCGATCCATGTGTCTTGCGGCCTTCCAGGTCGCGATGGGCTTGCGCCGCGTCGGCGAGTCGATAGGTCTTCCCGGTCGTCACAGTGACCGTGCCGTCCAGTATCACCTGGAACAAATCGGCTGAACGCCAAGCGAATTCGTCGTAGGTTCGGTTGAAGTGGGTGCGCATGGGCCGGGTCAGATACACCGAGCCCGCGGCGTTGAGCCGCTGCGGATCGACGGGTGGCACGGGTCCGCTGGACGCTCCATACAAAGCCAACGTGCCGCGGATCGCCAGACTGGCCAGGCTGGCATCGAACGTCGACTTGCCGACGCCGTCGTACGCGGCGGCCACACCTTCCCCGTCGGTCAACGACCGGATCGCGGCGCCGAACACCGCCGGGTCGTTCGGATAGTCGAGCACCTCGACCGCCCCTGCCTGCCGCGACAGTTCAGCCTTCTGCGGCGTCGAGACGGTCGTGATCACCCGGGCACCCAAGCTGGTCGCCCACTGCGTCAGGATCAGCCCGACTCCGCCGGCCCCGGCATGAAGCAAGACGGTGACATCCGCACCGACGGGATACACCGACCTGATCAGCAGGTGCGCGGTGTGGCCTTTGAGCAGCGCGGACGCGGCGACCTCGGGTGCGACGCCGCCGGGAACGGGAGTCACCAGGTCGGCCGGTGCAACCGTGAATTCGGCGTACGCACCGAGAGCGTCTGAGGTGGCCACGCGGTCGCCGACCGACAGCCGGCCGACTTCCGCACCCACCCCGACGACGGTGCCGCAGACCTCGCTGCCGAGAATGAACGGAAGTGGCCGCGGATACAGCCCGGTCCGGAAATACGTGTCGATGAAGTTGACGCCGATCGCCTCGGCCTTGATCAGCACCTGCCCTGGCCCGGGTTCGGGCACCGGACGCTCGACGTAATCCAGGACCTCGGGGCCGCCGAGTGCGGAGACCTCGATAACGCGCATCGTCAGCCCAGATGCGCGACTTGAGGTTTGGTCGGGATCACGATGACGGTCGGCCCGTCGGCGCCCAGCGCAGCCTCGAATTCCTTGACCAGTTGCTCGGTTCCGTCGACCGTGACAGCGCGGCAGCCGAAGCCGATCGCCAGCGACTCGATGTCCAGGCCGGGCAGATCCAGACCCGGCACGTTGGGCGTCTTCTCCAGCAGCGCAAAGGATTTCAGAATCGAGTATTCGCCGTTGCGCATGACGACGAACACGATCGGCAGTTTGTGCTGTGCTGCGGTCCAGATCGCCTGGATCGAATACTGGAAAGACCCGTCGCCGATAGTCGCCACCACATGACGATTACGCCCGCTGGCCCGATCGCCCAACGCGACGCCGACGGCGCCCGGTACGCCCCACCCGATGCCGCCGCTGCCGGTGGCGAAGAACGATCGGGGTCCGACGGCCGGCAGCCAGCGCTGCTGCTCGGCCAGCGTCGACGTTGACTCGTTCGCCAGCGCCGCCCCGGGCTGCCTCACCGTGCTCAGCGTCGAGTAGACCTGCTCCGGGGTCAGCGGGGCACTCACCGATTCGACGGTCGCCGGGCTTCGGTCGATCGGCGTCGGCGTCGGCCGGCCGGATTTGGCCTCGATCAGCGGGGTCAGCTGCTGCAGGGCCAGCAGGGTGTCGCTCAGCAGGCTGTCGCCGACGGGCGCCGCACCGGTCAGGAACGGATCGTTGGTGATCTGCAGCAGCTCGGTGCCGTCGGGCAGGTAGTCGCCGGGCACATACGGGTAGTAGCGGAAGACCTGCGCACCGACCACGACTACGAGGTCGTGACCGCGCAGCACCTCGGTGACTTCGGCGATGGTCATCGGCAACAACCCCTGCCAGAGGGCATGGTTCTCCGGGAAGCCCGCCCGGTCGGTCAGCGGGCTTCCGTAGACCGGGGCGTGCACCTTCTCCGCGAACGCGACGCCGGCGTCCCAGGCGTCGGCCCGGTCGACCTCGGGACCGATCACCAGCGCGGGTCGCTGCGCCCGGTTGATCCGGTCGGCGAAGGCGCGCAGCCGGTCCGCGTCGGGGGCAATCCGCGTGCTTGACGTCCGCACGACCGCGGGACCAAGAGCTGGTTTCTCCCAATCATCAAGGGGGATGGACAGATACACCGGGCCCGCCGGCGGCTGGACCGCGACCGTGTAGGCCCGCATGAACGCAGCCGGCACATCCTCGGCCCGTGCCGGTTCGTAGGCCCACTTGACCCACGGCAACGGCAGCTGCGTCGCGCTGGTGTTGGTCAGATACGGCTCGCACAGCGACATCTCGCGCGTCTGCTGTCCGGCGGTGACGATCAACGGAGTGTTGCTCTTGTAGGCGGCGATCAGGCTGCCCATCGCGTTGCCGGTGCCCGCCGCGGTGTGCAGGTTCACCAGCGTCGGTTTACCGGTGGCCTGCGCGAAGCCGTCGGCCATCGCCAGCACCGACGCTTCCTGCAAGCCAAGGACATAGGTGAAGTCGTCGGGAAAATTCTTCAGGAACGTCTGCTCGGTCGATCCCGGATTGCCGAACACCGTCGTCAGGCCCAAGGTGCGCAGCAGGCCGTATGTCACATCCCAAATCGTGGATTGCGTAGCCATGTCGAGAATTTTCGCAGCTTCGGTCACGGCCCGCTGGTGTCGCGACCAACATCGTTTCCTATCGAAATCTGTGCCGGGCCACACTCCCAGCGATCAACCCAGCGCGGCGGACTGCTCCACGATGTTGACCATCAGCCGCAGCCCGACCGCCAGTGCCCGCTCGTCGAGGTCGAACGTCGGCTGATGCAGATCGAGCTGTGGACCGTGACCCGACCACACCCCCAGCCGCGCCATCGCTCCGGGCACTTCCTCCAGATACCAGGAGAAGTCCTCGCCGCCGCCGGATTGGCGGGTGTCGGCCAACGCGTCCGGGCCGAGCGCCTCGACGGCGTGGGTGATGATCCGCGTCGAGACCTCTTCGTTGACCACCGGCGGAACCCCGCGGTTGTACTGCACGGTGTGCTCGATGCCCAGCGGCGACAGCAACGCCGCCACCGCCTCCCGGACGATGTCCTCCAGGCCCAGCCAGGTCTCCCGGCTGGCGGTCCGGATGGTGCCGGCCAGTGTGCCGCTCTGCGGAATGGCGTTGGCGGCCACGCCGGCATTGACCGCGCCCCACACCATCACGGTGCTGTTGCGCGGGTCGATGCGCCGCGACAGGATGCCGGGCACGCCGGTGATCAGCGTGCCCAGCCCGTAGACCAGATCGCTGGTCAGGTGTGGCCGCGAGGTGTGCCCGCCCGGCGACGACAGGCTGATCTCGATCATGTCGGCCGCCGACGTTATCGGACCGGTCTTCACCGCGATCCTGCCGACCTCCAGCCGGGGATCGCAGTGCAGCGCGAAGATGCGGCTCACCCCGGACAGCGCGCCCGCGGCGATGGTGTCGATCGCACCGCCGGGCATCAGTTCTTCGGCCGGCTGGAAGATCAGCCGCAGCCCGACCGGCAACTCGGGCGCCCCCGCCAGCGCGAGCGCGGTACCCAGCAGGATCGCGGTGTGCCCGTCGTGCCCGCAGGCGTGGGCGGCGTTCGGCATCGTCGAGGCGTACGGGGCACCGGTGCGCTCAGCCATCGGCAACGCATCCATGTCGGCCCGCAACGCGATTCGAGGCTCGCGATCCGGGCCGAAGTCGCAGGTCAACCCGGTCCCGCCTGGCAACACCTTCGGGTTGAGCCCGGCGTCGACCAGCCGCTCGGCGACGAACTGCGTGGTGACGTACTCCTGGCGGCCCAGTTCCGGATAGCGGTGGATGTGGCGCCGCCACTCGACCAGTTCGTCGAAGTGCGCGGCGAGCCAGGAGTCCGCGACGTGGGCGAGAGTCATGACGCCGCCCGCTGTGCTTGTGCAGCCAACACCCGGTCGCGCTGGTCCGGCGAATCGGCAACGCGAACAACCGTGCGCGCCAACATGATTGCCCCATCGAGCACGGCCTTGTCGGCGCTGGCACCGGCGGCGGCTGCGGTGAATGCGGGCTGATGCAACGACGCGCCGCCGGCATCGACGGCCACCATCGGGTGGATGCCGGGCAGCAACTGGGTGACGTTGCCCATGTCGGTGCTGCCCAGCGGCAGCGCCGCTTCCAGCGCCTGGTCGACGGGCGCACGGCCGAGTCGCGTCATCTCGGCGCGGACCGCCTCGGCCATCCAGGGGTCCGGCTTGAGCGCGTCGTACATCGGCTCGGTCTGCTCGACGGTGTGGTCGCAGCCGGTGGCGACCGCGCCGGCCAGGAAACAGTTGCGGACCTTGGCTTCCAGGTCGGCCAGCGACGATGCCTCGGTGGCGCGCATCGTGTACTGCAACTCGGTGTGCGCGGGAATGACGTTGGCGACCTGGCCGCCCTCGGCGACGATGCCGTGCACCTGCTGTCCCGGTGCGAGCTGCTGGCGCAGCAAGCCGATCGCGACCTGCGCGACGGTGACGGCGTCGGCGGCGTTGATGCCCTGGTATGGCGCGGCCGAGGCGTGCGCTTCTCGTCCGCGGTAATCCACCCGGACCGCCGACAGGGTCAGCGACCGGGCCGCCGCGATGTCGACCGGACCGGGATGCACCATCACCGCGAGCGCCAGGTCGTCGAACACACCGGCGTTGAGCAGCAACACTTTTCCGCCGCCGAACTCTTCGGCGGGCGTGCCCACCAGCACCACTTTCAGCCCGAGCTCATCGGCGACGTCGGCCAGCGCCAGCGCGGCGCCGACGGCCGACGCGGCAATGATGTTGTGGCCGCAGGCATGACCGATCCCCGGCAGGGCGTCGTATTCGGCACACACCCCGACTGTCAGCGGGCCGCTGCCGAACTCCGCACGGAACGCGGTGTCCAAACCGCCCGCTGCCGAGGTGATCTCGAAACCCCGCTCCGCCACCAGCGCCTGCGTCTTGGCGCAACTGCGGTGCTCGGCGAATGCCAACTCCGGTTCGGCATGGATCGCGTGCGACAGCGCGACGAGGTCGGTGCTGCGACGCTGCACCGTGTCCTCGACGTGATCCAGCACCGGGATTGGGCCCATCGTCGCAGTATCTCACCGACGGTGACGGGCGGACTAAGCTGCCGCTCTGTGACCGGTCCACCAGACCCCGACGCGCTTGCACGGACGGCTGCGCAGTTCATCGCCGACATCACCGAGATCGCCGAGCACGACGTCGCGATCGTTCTGGGTTCGGGGTGGTCACCGGCCGTGGCCGCGCTGGGCCGGCCGACCGCGATTCTGCCGATGGCAGACCTGCCGGGGTTCACCCCGCCGACCGCGGTCGGGCACACCGGTCACGTGTTGTCGGTCGGCATCGGTGCGCATCGCGTGCTGGTGTTGGCCGGTCGGGTGCACGCCTACGAGGGCCATGACCTGCGGCACGTCGTGCATCCGGTGCGAACGGCCTGCGCAGTCGGCGCGCGCGTGGTGGTGCTGACCAATGCCGCCGGCGCGGTGCGCGAGGACTTCGCCGTCGGCCAGCCGGTGTTGATCAGCGACCACCTGAACCTGACCGGGCGATCGCCTTTGGTCGGAGCCCAGTTCGTCGACATGGTCGACGCATACAGCCCGCGGCTGCGGTCGCTGGCCCGCGAGGTCGACCCGACGCTGGACTACGGCGTGTACGCCGGGCTGCCCGGGCCGCATTTTGAGACGCCCGCCGAGATTCGGATGTTGCGGACGCTGGGCGCCGACCTGGTCGGCATGTCGACCGTGCACGAGACGATCGCCGCGCGCGCGGCGGGCGCCGAGATACTCGGCATCTCGCTGGTCACCAACATGGCCGCGGGCATCACCGGTGAGCCGCTGAGCCACATCGAGGTGCTCGCCACCGGCGCGGAGGCCGCGACCCGGATGGGCGCGCTGCTGGCCGACGTCGTCGCGCGGCTCTGAGGCTCTGAGGCTCGCATGACTCCGGAGGAGTGGATCGCCCACGACCCCGATCCGGTGACGGCCGCCGAACTCGCCCGTTGCGATCCGGCCGAGCTGACGGCGCGGTTCGCCAGGCCGCTGACCTTCGGCACCGCCGGATTGCGCGGCCCGGTGCGGGGCGGCCCGGACGCGATGAACGTCGCGGTGGTGCTGCGGGCGACGTGGGCGCTAGCGACGGTGCTCACCGGTCGCGGCGTGGCCGGCTCGACGGTGATCGTCGGACGGGACGCGCGACACGGGTCGGCCGAATTCTGTGTGGCGGCCGCGGAAGCGCTTGCCGCCGAGGGATTTTCGGTGATGCAGTTTGCCGATCCGGTACCCACGCCGGTGCTGGCGTTTTCCGTGCGGCAGACCGGCGCGGCGGCGGGCATTCAGATCACCGCGTCACACAATCCACCGGCCGACAACGGCTACAAGGTGTACCTGGACGGCGGGATTCAGATCGTCTCCCCCACCGACCGGGAGATCGAAGCCGCGATCGACGGCGCGCCATTCGCCGACGAAATCGCCAGGGCGCCAGTCGAACCCGCCGGTGCCGAACTGATCGAGCAGTATATCGACCGGGCCGCGGGGCTGCGGCGGTCGCCGGGACCGGTTCGCGTCGCGTTGACCGCCTTGCACGGCGTGGGCGGCGCGGTGGCGGTGGAGACACTGCGCCGCGCCGGCGTGCACGACGTGCACACCGTCGCCGCCCAATTCGCTCCCGACCCCGACTTCCCCACCGTGACATTCCCGAATCCCGAAGAGCCCGGCGCCGCCGACGCGGTGCTGGCGCTGGCCGCCGACGTCGATGCCGACGTCGCGATCGCACTTGATCCTGATGCCGATCGGTGCGCGGTCGGCATCCCGACGCCCACCGGCTGGCGGATGTTGTCGGGTGACGAAACCGGTTGGCTGCTCGGCGATTTCACCCTGTCGCGCACCGAGCCGAGCACACTGGCGACCAGCGTGGTGGCCAGCACGGTCGTGTCATCGCGGATGCTGGCCTCGATCGCGGCGCGCTGGGGCGCACACCACGTCGAGACCCTCACCGGTTTCAAGTGGCTGGCTCGCGCCGACGCCGAGCTGCCCGGCACGTCCCTGGTCTACGCCTACGAGGAGGCCATCGGGCACTGCGTCGACCCGGCGGCGGTCCGCGACAAGGACGGCATCAGCGCCGCGGTGCTGGCCTGCGATCTGGTCGCCACGCTCAAAGGATCAGGCGCATCGGTGCTGGACGCGCTCGACGACCTCGCCCGCCGGTTCGGTGTGCACGTCGGCGCCGCCGTATCGAGGCCGGTGGCCGACCCCGACCGGGCAGCCGCCCTGATGCGCCGACTGCGGGCAGCGCCGCCGACGAAGCTGGTCGGGTTCGCCTCAGCCACAACGGATCTGATGAGCCGGACCGATGCTCTGATCTTCACCGGCGGCGACGCAGGCACGTCGGTGCGCGTCGTGGTCCGGCCCTCAGGCACCGAACCGAAGGTCAAGTTCTACATCGAAGTCCGCTCCGGCACCCGCCCGCACGCCGCCGCACTGTGTGACGAACTCGCCGCCGCAGTACGGAGCTGGTAGCTCAGCGCGGACCGAACTGGCGATCGCCGGCGTCGCCGAGACCCGGCACGATGTAGGCGACCTCGTTGAGCCCGGCGTCGATGGCCGCCGCAAACAACCGCGCGTCGGGTGCCGTCTTCTGCAGCGCCGCAACACCTTCCGGGGCCGCCACCACGCACAGCACGGTGATGTCGTCGGCACCGCGGCTGTGCAGCAGGCCGACGGTGTGCGTCATCGAGCCGCCGGTGGCCAGCATCGGGTCGAGGACGAGCACCGGTTGGCCACGCAGATCGTCGGGCAACGACACCAGGTACTCGGTGGGCAGTGCGGTTTCCTCGTCGCGGGCAACCCCGACGAACCCGACGGCCGCCTCGGGTAGCAGCGCGTGCGCCGGCTCGACCATGCCGAGCCCGGCCCGCAATACCGCGACCAGAAGCGGCGGGGTGGCCAGCCGTGTCCCCGTCGTTTCGGCCAGCGGGGTGTGGAGGTCGACCGTGTCGCGCGGCGCATCGCGGGTGGCTTCGTAGACCAGCATCAGCGAAAGGTCGGCGAGCGCGGCGCGGAAGGTGGCGTTGTCGGATCGCTCATCGCGCAGTGTGGTGAGCCGGACCGCGGCCAGCGGGTGGTCGACGACATGCACATCCATCGCGTCGACCCTACGGGCCGCCCAGCGCTTAGGCGCCGAAGAAGTTGAAGATGTCGAACCCGTACCCGACGAGGTCGATCAGCGGCTGACCGGAGATCAGCGGCGATCCGTCGAGGATGGCGTCCGGACCCAGCGACGGGATGCTCGCTGTCGCGTCGGCCCATGCAGTCAGCAGCGACGCGTCGAGCTGGTTGGTCAAGTCGTAGCCCGACAGTGTCAGCAACCCGTCGACGAACGACGTCGGCAGCGGCGATTGGCCGGCGTCCCCCAACAGGTCGTTGATCGGCCCGACGAACGTCTGCACCGCGGCGTACTCGACGCCGGCCAGCATCTGCAGCGGGTCCATCTTCGGGATGAAGCCGTCGACGCCGGAGGCCATCAGCTGGCCGGTCGCGTCGACCTGCCAGGGGCCGATCGCATCGGTGCCGTTGACGCCGACGAACGGGTCGCCCGGGTTGCCGTAGCCCCAGTCGTCCACCAACTTCGCGAACGGGCTGAAGGTGTCGTAGAAGAACATTCCGGCAGGTCCGCCGTCGTACATGAACGCCAACGCCGGCAGCGGCGCGGGGATCGCATGGAAGGTGGTGTCGCCAATCTTCCCCAGGTCGATGATGTTCCCGGTGTCCAGGTTCACCCCGGGCGTCGGGTCGGGGTAGTACGGGTGCACCGTCTCGATGCCGATCAGCGCATTGATGTCGGCCCAGATGTTGGTGGGGTCCGAGGGGAAGTCCGCCCAGCCGTCGTACTCGCCCATGTAGATGTCGGTGGCGATCCCGCTGAGCGGTGTCGGTTCCAAGCTCATCGGAATGTCCAGGAACGGAATGTGCTGCGGTTCAGGGCTCAAGCTGAACGCGCCCACGCCGTCCGGGAACTGGAAGCGGTCCAGCATGCCGCCGATCGGACTGTTCGGATCGCCGAGCAGCGTGAAATGCAGGTCGCTCAGGTTCACCCCGGCCGGGGTGTGGTTGATCAGATTGTTCATCTCGACCGTGGCGACGGTCGCGCTCTGCGAGTAGCCGAGCACCGAGACGTTGTCCCCCGGGACGATCGCACTGTTCAGGTCGCCGACGCCGGCATTCACCGAGTCACCGAAACCCAGGTCGGGCTGGCCGGCCGAGCATTCGATCGGACAGAACTGCTCCGGCGTCGTCACGGGTTCGAAGTTGTATCCGGAGTACTGGCTTAGGTAGAGGCCTTCGACGCTGTTGAGGTAGGCCTGGTCGGGCATCGGGTTGCCGGTACCGCCCATGATCAAGCCGTCGTTGGCAAGCAGGCCGACGTCGGCCATCAGCGCGCGCACCGCGGACGGTCCGGTCACCGCCAAGGCCGTGCCCAACACAGCCGCCGAACATGCAACACCCAGCGCACGACCCCGCACACTCGACATGGCGACCTCCCTGCCGCGGGTCCCCCGACCCTGCGGTTCGGCTGAAGCGTAATGCAATACGGCAAATTCACAGTTATTTTTCATTCAATCGCCAGCCGACACGTGTAAGCCGAGCCGCCGAGTCCGGCAAACCGGCCATATACTCCCGCAATGCGGCGCCGACCCGGGCGGAACGGCAAGCGACATCGCGCGGTCAGCCTCGTCGGCGTGTTGACGGTCGCCACGGCGTTGATGTCGTGGCCGTCGCCTCCCCAGCGGCCGGACAACACCACGGTCGAGTTCCGGGCGGCCTCCGTCCCGACCCCCGCGCACGTGGTCATCGTGATCGAGGAGAACCGCTCACAAACGAACATCATCGGCAACAAGGCGGCCCCCTTCATCAACGAGCTGGCCGCGGGCGGCGCGATGATGGCGCAATCCTTCGCCGAGTTGCATCCCAGCGAACCCAACTACTACGCCTTGTTCGCCGGCAACACGCTCGTCACGGCGAACGTCTGTCCGGTCAACGGCGGCAACACGCCCAACCTCGGCTCCCAGTTACTCGGGGCGGGTCGCACGTTCGCGGGCTACGCGGAAGGCCTTCCGGAGGTGGGCTCGCCGGCCTGCAGCGCCGGGAAATATGCGCGCAAGCATGTGCCCTGGGCCAGCTTCACCAATATCCCGAGTTCCCGCTCGCTGCCGTTCTCCGCATTTCCGCCGCCCGGGAATTACGCCAGCCTGCCGACCGTCTCGATCGTCATCCCCAACCTCGACAACGACATGCACGACGGCTCGATCACTCAGGGCGACACCTGGCTGTATCAAAATCTGTCGCAGTACGCGTCGTGGGCGCGGGCCAACAACAGCCTGCTAATCCTGACCTGGGACGAGGACGACAACACCCCGCGCAATCAGATCCCCACGGTGTTCTACGGCGCGAGCGTCCGGCCCGGCATCTACAACGAGCCGATCAGCCACTACAACGTGCTGTCCACCCTCGAAGAGATGTACGGGCTGCCCAAGCTGGGGTACGCAACCCGGGCGCCCGCGATCACCGACATCTGGGGTGCCTAAACCGGACGTCGCCCGGGTCGTCGCTATTGTGTGCCGCATGGCTGCTGACCTCGTACCGATCCGCTTGAGCCTGACCGCCGGTGACCGGTACACCGTGTGGGCGCCCCGCTGGCGCGACGCCGGCGACGAGTGGGAGGCGTTCCTGGGCCGCGACGATGACCTCTACATCTTCGAGACACCCGCCGACCTGGTCGCGTTCGTGCGCACCAATACCGACAACGACCTTGTCGACCACCCGGCATGGAAAGAGCTGACCGAGGCCAACGCGCACAAGGTGACGCCGGGCGAGGACAAGCACTACGACCTCGTCGGCGTCGAAGACTTGGTGTCGGAGAAGCCGACCGAACAATCGGTGACCGCGCTGGCCGAGGCGTTCGCGATCGTGTCGTCGCTCGGCTCGGTCTGCGAGTTGCCGGCGGTGATGAAGTTCTTCAACGGCAACCCGACGCTGGGCACGCTCAGCGGCGGCATCGACCACTTCACCGGCAAAGCGGGCCTCAAGCGATGGAACGCGATCGCCGAGGTCGTCGCGCGCAGCTGGGACGACGTGCTCGGCGCCGTCGAGGCGATCGTCAGCATTCCCGACGTGGACTCGAAGGTCTCCGAAGCCGCCGCGGCCGAATTGGCCGAGCCGTTCGAAGATGAAGTGGTCGAGACTGCCGAGGACGACGCCACCGAAACCACCGAGGAGGCTGAAGCCGAGGAAGCTGAGGCCAAGGAGCCGAGCGCGTCCGGCGGAGAGATGGTGCTCGGCGGGGACGAGGACTTCTGGCTGAAGGTCGGCATCGACCCGATCCGGATCATGTCGAGCTCGGGCACCTTCTACTCGTTGCGCTGTTACTTCGACGATCGCCCGATCTTCTTGGGCCGCAACGGTCGAATCAGCGTGTTCACCTCCGAGCGGGCACTGGCCAGATATCTCGCCGACGAGCACGACCACGACTTGTCCGACCTGAGCACCTATGACGACATCCGCACGGCGGCAACCGATGGATCGCTTCGCGTCGACATCACCGACGACAACGTCTACGTCCTGACCGGCCTCGCCGACGACTTCGCCGATGGCCCGGACGCGGTGGACCGCGACCAACTCGACCTGGCGGTGGAGTTTCTCCGCGATGTCGGCGACTACGCCGAGGACAACGCCGTCGACAAGGCGCTGGAGACCGACCAGCCACTGGGCAAACTGGTCGCGTATGTGCTCGACTCCGACTCGGTGAGCGCGCCCAAGCCGCCGTACGCCGACGCTGTGCACGCCTGGGAAGAGCTCGAGGCTTTCGTTGATTCACGCTTGAGGCGCGAATAGCGGGTCGTCGATTAGGAACCGGGGAAGTTCACGTCCTTGGTCACCGATTTCCACTCCTCGATCGACGACGACATCGCGGCGATCTTGTCGCGCATCGCTTTCAGCACATCGCGGCCCAACAGCAGCCGCAGCGGGGGGTCGTCGAGTTCGGTCACCATCAGCACCGCTTCGGCGACCTTTCGCGGATCGCCGGGCAGGTGGTCGGCGAATTGCTTGATCAGGTCCTTGCGCGCCGCCACGTCCGCGTAATCGGCGATGGGAGTGGCTGATTCCTTCATCGAGCGCGTCGCCCAATCGGTGCGAAACGCGCCCGGTTCGATCGCGGTGACCTTGATGCCCAGCGGCCGGACCTCGGTGGCCAGCGCTTCGGTGACCGCTTCGAGCGCGAACTTGGTCGACGAGTAATACGCGTTGGGCGGGTTGGCCACCAGACCGGTCATCGACGAGATGTTGACGATATGGCCCGACCTTCGCGCCCGCATGGCCGGCAGCACCGCCTTGATCATGTTTACCGCGCCGAAGTAGTTGACGTCGAACAGTTTTCGGACCTCGGCGTCCTCGCCTTCCTCCACCGCCGACAGATAGCCGTGCCCGGCGTTGTTGACCAGCACGTCGATGCCGCCGAACGCGTTCTCGGCCGACGACACCGCCTCCGCGATCTGGCCGGCATCGGTCACATCCAGCGCGACGGCTACCGCGCGGTCACCGAACTCGTCGGCGATGTCCTGCACCGCCTCGGACCGTCGCGCGGTGACCACCGCACTGTGGCCGGCCGCTAGTACCGCGCGGGCGATCTCGCGCCCGAACCCGGTCGAGCACCCGGTGATCAGCCAGCGCCCCATCTCACGCCGTCCCTTCCGGCAGGCGACGCAGGTAGGCCGAACGCCGTTCGGCGAGTTCGGCTTTGCGCTGCTCCGCAGTCACCCGGGGCAGGCACGGCAGCTCGCTGTCGAGCCGGTCCAGCTTCACCACTCTGCCGCGGGCACCGAGGTCCTCACGCGGACCGGCCGCACCGAATTCGGCCATCCGCAGCGTGAGGATGCCTTCGCGCAGCCCGTCGGAGTCGATCCAGTTGGCCACCCCGGGATCGGTCGGCGAGATCACGTAGGTGTAGCTGCCGTCCTCATTGGCCACCGACTGCGCCTTGTTGAGGCTGCCGGTGCGGTCGACGATGTCCAGGGTGGTGCCCCAGATGTTGCTCAGCGGAACGGTGAAGTATTCGGCGCCGCCGTCGCTGAGGTCGACGACGAAGGCCTCGTCCGGGGCGAGCTCGAAACGACCCATCACGTAGACCTGATTGCGCATCGCACCGACCTTGTCGGCCGACCATGCCAGGTTGAAGTGATTGGGCGGCATCTTGTACACACCGTGGCTGAGCTTGCCGGTGAAGTTCGCGAAGTACTCCATCATCGCCGCCGTCGCCTCGGCCTGCTCGTCCAGCGTGCGCGCCGGTGTTACAGCAGGACCGCCGAGGCGTTGCACCTCAAAGTAATTCGGGTCGTCGCGGCCCCAGTCCAGCAGGACGTCGCGGATGTAGAACTCGTGCGCCTGGTTGGTCGACTGCACGTGGTTGGGCCGCCCGTCGGCAGGTCCGGCGTCGACGGTGATGGTGAAGCTGCCATCGGAGTCCACTTGCATGGTGCGGCCGTTGAGCACGTCGACGGTGCCCATGTGGGCATCCCACAGTGTGAAGTAGTTCTCCGTCATGCGGTGATCGCCGACCCGGCCGTGGATCTCGTAGCGTTCGTCGCCCGATATCGGGATTACCCGGTAGACGCTGTCGGGATTGTCGATCCCCCAACGTGATCCCGGGATACGGCGACCGTCGACCGGATGTGCGAGCCGCGTGATGCAGCTGACCTTCGGCCGCAGCTTGTCCTGATTCGACGACCATATCGCCGCGGAGAACATCACCTCGGCGAACGCCTCGTCGAAGCGCTCGCGCATCGCCGGTGAGGCCTTCGCCCGGCCCAGCCAGGTCTCCGCTACCGTGCGGTAGGCCGCGGTGACCGTGCGATGCTCGATCAACTCGAGCGCAGCCAATTCCTGCTCGTGCTGAGCCGCTGTCGCGACGGGGTCGTCTACCATGGGCTCTCCTCATTTCCCGACATATTGTTCAAAACGCTTGTTGTACAATGCGAATCGCTCGTCCACTTGCTCCGGCTTCAGGCCGTAGTCCGCCAGACCGTACGGTGGGCGCGCCGCCTCGCGCGGGCGTTCTTCCAACCAGCGCCGCATCGCCGCTTCGGCCTCGACGGTCAGCGGCAGGCCGATGGCGTCGTAGACCCGGGCCACCTGGCCGATCGGGTCGGCGACGGCGTCGTCGAAAGCGATGTCGGTCACCCGCGCGGCGACTCCGCCGGTTTCGCGGTCCCAGTGGTCACGTACTGCCATCGCGCGGTCGTTGGTCCAGCCCATCCGCTGCAACCACTGCGCGCCCACCCGGTCGACGTCCACTGTGTCGGCATGCATCGTATGCAGCGTTGCGTTCAGGCTGGCCCCCGAGGCGATCGTCGCGCGCGGATCACGATGCATATGCACGATGTGCAGGTCGCCGAACTGTGCCCGCAACTCGCCGAGATAGCCGAGGTGGGCCGGCGACTTGAGCACCCAACGCTCCGCGGTGACGCCGCGCTGCCGTTTCTGCCACTGCAAGAACTGCAACATCCGGCGCAGATACGTGTAAGCAGGGGTGAAATCCTGTGCGTCGAGCCAGGATCGGTAGTTCGGCAGGTGCGCGCCGGATTCGGGGACATGCGACAAGAACGCGTCGGCCAGGAAGACGATCTCCTCCTCGGCCTCCCGGGCATACATCGGATGAATGGCGAACAGGTCGGGCGCCAACTCGCGGGACTTGGCTTCGCGTCCTTCGCTGATCGCGATCCGCGGATCGACGCCGGTGAACGAATAGTCCAGACGGGGCACGGCTTCGACGACTTCCCAGCCGTACGCACAGTGGAAGCGTGGGTCGGCGGCCAACAACCGCTGCAACAGCGTGGTGCCGCTGCGCATCATCCCGACCACGACGACCGGCGCGACGATGCGTTCGGTGAGAATCTCCGGGTTCCGGCGAATCCACTCCTGAGCACGCAGTCGCATGCGCAGGCTGTGCACGATGCCCGCGCGCAGGATGAGCACGCCGATGTCGTTGAGGTCGGCGTGGACATAGTCGGCCAGCAGCGCATCCAGGGGCCGCTCGAAATCTCCTGGCCCCCAGTCTGTCAGCGACTCCTTGCGCTGGGCATCGACGAGCACGGCGGCCAGATCGAACGGGTCCACGCTCAGAACTTCAGGTGATGGCTGACATCGCCGACCTGGTCGACGAACATGATGCGACTGTCGAACCACCACACGCCGTCCAACCGGTGAAACGTGTCTTTGTAATGTCCGGTCACGATGACCTGTAGCGGCAAATCGGGCGTGGCCTGTGTGACGCAGTAGTAGGACCTGCTGTGTGCGGTGCCCTGCGCCTCGTCGATCTCGAGTTGCAGATTGCTGGTGTTGTGTCTGGTCTTCGGGGTGCCGTCATCGTAGATCCGGGTGGCCATCTCATACATCTTGCGCACTCCGGCGGCTCCCTCGAACACCGTCTCCGGCGGTCCGTTCTCGACTCCGCAGATGCGCCCGTGCGCGAACAGCCCGGCCACGCCGTCCAAGTCGCCGCCGTCGAGGAGTTCGGCGTAGCGGTAGATCAGGTTGGTGATCTCCTGCGCGCTATTAGTCATCGCGCCGCTCCTCCTCATCGCTCCGCTCTGCATCGTTGCCGGCGGTAGTCATCGCGCCGCTCTCCCCCGCAAGCGGGAGGTGCCCCCACCTCATCGCTCCGCTCTGCATCGTTGCCGGCGGTAGTCATCGCGCCGCTCTCCCCCGCAAGCGGGAGGTGCCCCCACCTCATCGCTCCGCTCTGCATCGTCGCCGGCGGCAGTCATATCTCCGAAATCCTGGCAGAACTGCCCCGAGTCTCGATCGTTTTGGGCTGAATCGGACGGTACGTTCCTCCCATGGGCGAACTAGACAACACGGTCGCGGTGATCACCGGCGCGGCACGTGGCCAGGGGCGAAGCCATGCCGTCGCCCTGGCCAAGCAGGGGGCCGACATCATCGCCGTCGACATCTGCGCCGATATCGAGACGATTCCCTACCCGCTGGCCACCAAATCCGATCTCGACGAGACCGTGCAACTGGTTCAGGACGCGGGCCGCAAGGCGGTGCCGGTGATCGCCGATGTCCGCGACCTGGATGGCCTGGAGGCCGGCGTGCAGACCGGCATCGACGCAGTCGGCGACGTCGACATCGTCATCGCCAACGCCGGAGTCGTGGCGATCGGCGATCCGCAGACCCGCTCCGAGCCGCTGTTCACCACGATCGTCGACACCAACCTCAAAGGGGTGTGGCACACGTTGCTGGCGACGGTGCCGTCGATCATCCGCAAAGGCAAGGGCGGGTCGGTCGTCCTGGTGAGCTCGTCGCAAGGCCTGATCGGCCGCGGCGGGGATGGCAGCACCGCGATGTTCGCCTACGCCGCATCCAAACACGGTGTGGTGGGACTGATGCGTTCGGCGGCAAATGCCTACGCGCAAAACAAGATCCGGGTCAACTCCGTACATCCCAGCGGAGTCGCGACACCGATGATCCTCAACGACTTCGTGATCAACGGGATGTTGGCGAATCCCAATCCGGCCGTCTCGCAGATGCTGCTGCCCGATGTGCCGCTGGTCGAGCCGCAAGACGTCACCGAAGCGGTGCTCTGGCTGGTCAGCCCGAGGGCGCGTTACGTGACGGGCATAACCATTCCGGTGGACGCCGGCCACGTCGTGATGTGACTAGCCGATGAGCACGGCGTAGCGCGGCTTGATCACCTCGTCGATGATCGCCAACCGCTCGTCGAACGGGATGAACGCCGACTTCATCGCGTTGATGGTGAACCGCTGCAGATCGGTCCAGCCGTAGCCGAATGCCTCGACGAGAAGCGCCATCTCACGAGTCATCGTGGTATCACTCATCAGCCGGTTGTCGGTGTTGACGGTGACCCGGAATCGGGTTCGGGCCAGCAGGTCGAACGGATGCTCGGCGATGCTGGCGACCGCGCCGGTCTGCACGTTGGAACTCGGGCACATCTCGAGCGGAATCCGCTTGTCCCGCAGGATCGATGCGAGCCGGCCCAGTCGCACCGAGCCGTCGCCCGACACGTCCATGTCGTCGACGATCCGCACCCCGTGCCCCAGCCGGTCGGCGCCGCAGAATGCGATCGCCTCCTGGATGGACGGCAGCCCGAACGCCTCACCCGCATGAATGGTGAAGCGGGCGTTGTTGTTTCGCATGTACTCGAAGGCATCCAGGTGCCGGGTCGGTGGGTAGCCGGCTTCGGCGCCGGCGATGTCGAACCCGACCACGCCTCTGTCGCGGAAGCGGATCGCCAACTCGGCGATCTCCCGGGACAGCGCGGCGTGACGCATCGCGGTGACCAGGCAGCGCACGACGATCGGATTCCCCGCCGCCGCGGCGGCCTTCTCCCCGTCGGCGAAACCGGCCAGCACCGCCTCGACGACAGCGTCGAACGACAGCCCACGGTTGATGTGCAATTCGGGCGCGAACCGTACCTCGGCGTAGACCACCGCATCGGCGGCCAGGTCTTCGACGCATTCGCAGGCCACTCGGTGCAGCGCCTCGGGAGTCTGCATCACCGCGACGGTGTGCGAGAACGGTTCGAGGTAGCGCTCCAGCGAGCCACTGTGCGACGCGGTGCGAAACCACAGGGCGAGCTCGTCGACGTCGGTGGCGGGCAGGCCGTCATATCCGGTCTGTCCGGCGATGTCGATCACGGTCGCCGGGCGCAGGCCGCCGTCGAGGTGATCGTGCAGCAGCGCCTTCGGCGCTCGTTTGATCGTCTCCAGGCTCGGCGGCGTCGTCACGACGTGATCCGATCGATGACGAGCGACCGCCGAGTGGGCGGGCTGTGGCCGATCGTGAAACCCGCGTTCAGCTCGGCCATCGCCTGCTCGAAACGTTCGGGGGTATCGGTGTAGAGCGTGAACAGCGGCTCGCCGGCGGCCACCGGGCTTCCGGGTTGCCGGTGGATCTGGAGGCCGGCGCCGGACTGGACCACTTCGCCCGGCCGGGACCTGCCCGCTCCGAGCCGCCACACCGCCAGCCCCACTGCCATCGCATCGATATCGCCCATTGTGCCGCTTCGGGCGGCGGTCACGGTTTCGGAGTACTTACCAACCGGCAACGGTATGGCCAAGTCGCCGCCCTGCGCGGCGATCAGCGCGCGAAACCGGTCCATCGCGGTGCCGTCCTGCAACGTCTGTGCGGGATCGCACCCGTCGATCCCGGCGAGCGCGAGCATCTCACGGGCCAGGCACACGGTCAGCTCGACCACGTCGGCCGGGCCGCCGCCGGCCAGCACTTCGAGCGCCTCGGCGACTTCGAGCGCGTTGCCGACAGCCGCGCCCAGCGGGCGGTTCATGTCGGTCAGCAGCGCGCAGGTCGGCAGCCCGTGCTCGGCGCCCAGCGCAACCATCGTTTCGGCGAGCTCGCGCGCCAACGGTTCGGACTGCATGAAGGCACCGGAGCCGACCTTGACGTCGAGCACCAGAGCGCCGGCACCTTCGGCGATCTTCTTGCTCATCACCGAGCTCGCGATCAGCGGCAGCGACTCGACCGTCCCGGTGATGTCGCGCAGCGCGTAGAGCTTGGCATCAGCGGGCGCCAGCTGCCCGGCCGCGAAGATGGCCGCACCGACGTCGTGAAGTTGTTGACGCACTTGATCGTTGGACACCACGCCGGAGAACCCGGCGATCGATTCCAGCTTGTCCAGGGTGCCGCCGGTGTGGCCGAGTCCGCGACCGGACGCTTGCGGCACCGCGGCGCCGCACGCGGCGACCACCGACACCAGCGGCAGCGTGATCTTGTCACCCACGCCGCCGGTGGAATGTTTGTCGACGGTCGGCAGTGGATTGCCGCCGCGGCGCAGAGCGGTGAAGTCCAGCCGCTCTCCGGAGGCCACCATGGCCGCTGTCCATCGCGCGGTCTCGCCGTAGTCCATGCCGCGCAGGAACACCGCCATCAGCAGCGCCGACATCTGTTCGGCGGCAATCCGCCCGTGGGTGTAGCCGTCGATCACCCAGTCGATCGCCTCGTCGGACAGCCGGCGGCCGTCGCGTTTGGTCCGGATCACCGTCGGAGCGTCGAAACTCACCCGCTGTCCTGCCGGTAGGCGTCGATATCCTTTGCACCGAATGCATCGGGCAGCAATTCACCGAGCGGCTTCGCCCCGTCGGGGTGGTCGATGAGCATGTCGGGTCCGCCGTGCTCCATCAACACCTGACGGCACCGACCGCACGGCATCAGCAGTTCGCCTCGACCGTCGACGCAGACCAGTGCCACCAGCGTGCCGCCGCCGCCAGTCGTATACAACGCGCACGCCACCGCGCACTCGGCGCACAGACCCAGCCCATAGGAGGCATTCTCGACATTGCAGCCGGTGATGATCCGGCCGTTGTCGACCAACGCGGCCGCGCCCACCGGGAACTTCGAATACTTGGCGTACGCCCCCTTTGACGCACGGATTGCCTCATCCCGCAGCCTTTTCCAGTCGATTGCGTCGGTCACGTTCGCGATACCACCCATGCTCGCCGTCGGCTAATTCACACGTCACTGTAGATCCGTGGGCGTCAGCCAGGCACACGACGTGACTAGTCCGAACGCAGTAGCGCGAGACGCGCTTGGTCGATCTGGTCCAGCGCGTATTGCGCCATCGCCGCATTGGTCATGCTGCTGCCGGTATGGGTCAGAGCATCGTAAGTGTTGTCGCCCAGCACTTCTCGGAGGTGCTCGATTGTGGCAGCGATCTCCGGAAACGTCGCGAGAGCAAAGGCGGTAGCTGCGAATCCGGCGACTGTTGCCGCGGGCTCGTATCGACCGATCCGGTCGAGATGGGCGGCAAGGACGCCTAGTGGGCTGACCATATGAGCGTAGCTGCCTGAGTTGTAGAAATTATTGATCGCACGTCGAGCAAGATCTGACCGCCGTGGCCGGCCGACATCACCCGCGCGGCGCGGTTGAGCACAGTGCCAAAATAGTCCGCGCCCTGCAACTCGGCTTCGCCGGTCGCTATGCCCATCCGCACGGGCAATTCGAGAGCCAGCTGCGCGGCACGCGCAGCTTCGACGGCACATCGTGGCGATGCGAACGCCGCACACACGCCATCACCGGTGTGCTTGAAACAGCCAACCCGCCTGACCCTCGACCGCGTCGCGCAACGCCTGGTCGTGGACAGCCAGGGCCGCACGCATCGCGACTGCGTCGGCCTCCCATCGACGAGTCGAGCCTTCGATGTCGGTGAAAAGGAAAGTGATGACGCCCGAGGGCGGGCTCAGCTCGCCGCCATCCATCGGAACACCCCCGCGTTTGTCGGGTGGCATCATGCTAGATCCGCAACCACGACGGTGGGCCTGTTTTCCCAGAGCTGTCACACCCGCGCGGGCTGCCTCGTCTGACTGGTATGACACAGAAAACGCGCATCGAACCCCTGCCTCCTCAACGGGCCAATTGGCTCATCCGCGCGATGTACCGGTATTCCAAGCGGCGCTTCGGCGAAGTCCCCGAGCCTTTCGCGGTAACGGCCCACCACCCGCGGCTGCTGGTCGCCAGCGCCGTGCACGAGACCATGCTGCAGTCGGCGTCGCGCACGCTGCCCGCCAGCGTGCGCGAGCTCGCGGTGTTCTGGACCGCACGCACCATCGGCTGCTCGTGGTGCGTCGACTTCGGGTCCATGTTGCAGCGCCTCGACGGATTGGACGTCGAGCGCCTCAAGGACATCGAGAACTACGCCACGTCTTCGCGTTTCACCGACGACGAGCGGGCCGCCGTCGCGTACGCCGATGCGATGACTACCGACCCGCATTCGGTCACCGACGACCAGGTCGCGGATTTGCGCCGCCGCTTCGGTGACGACGGGGTGATCGAACTGACCTACCAGATCGGTGTCGAGAACATGCGCGCCCGGATGAACTCGGCGCTGGGCATTACCGAGCAGGGCTTCAGTTCCGGTGCTAGCTGTCGCGTTCCGTGGGCTGAGTCCGCAACGGCGAACCAGTGAACTTGTCGGGGTTCGCGACATCCCATAGGGCGCCGACCTTTCCGTCGCGCACCGTGACGACAGTGATCCGCGGCATGATCGGCTGATATCCGTCATCACCCGGGGATCCCGCGGTGTACGCGCCGAGTTCGCCGTTGACCAGCGCCAGCTGGCTCGTCGTCATGAACGCGGGGCCGTAGCGCTGCGCGAGCCCGAACAGGAAGCGGGCCACCTTGTCCGGCCCGTGGATGACGCGGGGCGCTGTCGGCGCCTTGCGGTTGGAGTCCCCGGTAAACGTCACGTCCGGATGCAACAGGGCGACTGTGGCGACCAGGTCACCGGATGTGATGGCGGCCATCAGCTTTCCCACGACCTCGTTGTGCGACGTATCCGGTTTGGGCGGCGGCTCGGCGGCGACCGCCCGGCGTGCTCGCGAGCCCAGTTGGCGAGCGGCCGCCTCTGTGGTGCCCAGCACCTCTGCCACCTCGGCGAACGGCACCGCAAACCCGTCGTGCAGGACGAACGCGACTCGCTGGTCGGGCGACAGGCGTTCGAGCACCACCATCGCCGCAAACCGCGCATCCTCGTGGGCAACCACCACCGACAGCGGATCGCCGCCGTCGAATCCGGTGACCACCGGTTCCGGTAACCATTGGCCCACATAGCTTTCCCGGCGGTGCGCAGCCGACCGCAGCCGGTCCAGACCGAGTCGGCTGACGACCGTCGTCAACCAGGCACGCAGATCGCGGATCTCACCGTCATGCCCTACCCATCGCAGCCACGCGTCCTGCACGATGTCCTCGGCGTCGGTCACCGTGCCGGTCAGTCGGTAAGCGACTGACATCAGGTGCGGTCGCAACGCTTCGAATTCGCCGGCCTGATTGCCCGGCTCCTCCTCAGAACGCTGCGCCTTCCGCATCGTCACCGGGCCGGCCTGATTGCCCGGCTCCTCCTCAGAACGCTGCGCCTTCCGCATCGTCACCGGGTGACCTGCTGTGCTGAGGCCATACCGCGAGCGTATCTTGAGCCAGTGCACGTCTTGTCAGTTAATGTGGCCCGGCTCAGCACAAACCCCGATCCGCGCGCGCAGTCGAATCTGACGGGTATCGACAAGCGTCCCGTCGCCGAGCCCGTCCAGGTACGCCCGCCTGGCCAGACGCAAGATGATGCCAGCGGTCTGGTCGGCGACCACATCGGAAATACCAGGTTTCACGGCAAATCCGACCAAGCCGTCTACGCCTACGCCCGCGAAGACCTCGACAGCTGGGAAGCGCAACTCGGGGTCACGCTCGACAACGGAATGTTCGGCGAAAACCTCACCACCGTCGGTGTCGACCTGACCCAGACCCGGATCGGCGAACGATGGCGGATCGGGACCGGCACGCTGCTTCTCGAAGTCTCCGCCCCGCGCACACCGTGCCGGACCTTCGCGGCCTTCCTGAACCGGCCGCACTGGATCAGGACGTTCACCGAAGCCGGGGTGCCCGGGGCGTATTTCCGCGTGCTGTCCTCGGGTCAGGTGCAAGCGGGTGATGCAATCACGATCGAGCACCGCCCCGACCACAACGTCACCATCGGGCTGGCCTTTGCGGCCCGGATGAAAGACCCGAGCCTGGTTCCGGAGTTGTTGAAGGCCGACGCGCTGTCGGCCGAGCTGAAAAGCTTCGCACGGCAACGGGTTACATGACTGATCACCTCTGGCTGCACTTCGCCCGGCAGAGTCCCGGCGTCAGCCCGCCGATCATCACCCGCGGCGAGGGCGTAACGATCTTCGACGACGCCGGCAAGAGCTACCTGGACGGCCTGTCGGCTCTGTTCACGGTGCAGGTTGGTCACGGCCGCGCCGAGCTCGCGCAGGCCGCCGCTCGTCAGGCCGAGACACTGGCGTTCTTCCCACTGTGGGGATACGCGACGCCGCCGGCCATCGAGCTCTCCGAGCGGCTGGCCCGCTACGCTCCGGGCGATCTCAACCGGGTGTTCTTCACCAGCGGCGGCACCGAGGCGGTCGAGACGGCATGGAAAGTCGCCAAGCAGTTCTTCAAACTGACCGGCAAACCCGGTAAGCACAAGGTCATTTCGCGCGCCGTCGCCTATCACGGCACGACGCAGGGGGCACTGGCCATCACCGGCCTGCCGAAGTACAAGGCGCCGTTCGAACCGGTGACACCGGGCGGCTTTCGGGTGCCGAACACCAACTTCTATCGGGCGCCCGAACCGTTCGACGCCGACGCCAAGGCCTTTGGGCGATGGGCCGCCGACCGGATCGCCGAGGCCATCGAGTTCGAAGGACCCGACACCGTGGCCGCGGTGTTCCTCGAGCCGGTGCAGAACGCGGGCGGTTCGATACCGCCTCCGCCGGGCTACTTCGAACGGGTGCGGGAGATCTGCGACCACTACGACGTGCTGCTGGTCTCCGACGAAGTGATCTGCGCGTTCGGCCGCATCGGGTCGATGTTCGCCTGCACCGATTTCGGCTACGTGCCGGACATGATCACCTGCGCCAAGGGCATGACTTCGGGCTATTCGCCGCTGGGCGCGATGATCGCCAGCGAGCGGTTGTTCGAGCCGTTCTACGGCACCGACACGATGTTCGCGCACGGTTACACCTTCGGTGGCCATCCGGTATCCACCGCCGTCGCACTGGCCAACCTGGACATCTTCGAGCGGGAGGGCCTCAACGACCGGGTCAGGCAGCAGTCGCCCGCGCTGCGCGCCACTTTGGAGAAGCTGTACGACCTACCGATCGTCGGCGACGTCCGCGGCGAGGGCTACTTCTTCGGCATCGAGCTGGTGAAAGACAAGTCAAGCAAGCAGACCTTCGACGCCGACGAGAAGCGCGCGCTGTTGGGCCGGGTGTCCGCGGGCCTTTTCGAGGCCGGGTTGTATTGCCGCACAGACGATCGCGGCGATTCCGTCATCCAGCTCGCACCGCCGTTGATCAGCGGGCAAGCCGAATTCGACACCATCGAAGCCATCGTGCGCGGCGTGCTGACACAGGAGAGCGGCGCAATTGCCTAAGCCGGCGACGATGCAGAGCGAAGCGATGAGGAGGAGCGGCGCAATTGCCTAAGCCGGCGACGATGCAGAGCGAAGCGATGAGGAGGAGCGGCGCAATTGCCTAAGCCGGCGACGATGCAGAGCGAAGCGATGAGGAGGAGCGGCGCAATTGCCTAAGCCGCCTATCGATCCGATCCGGTGGCAACCGCCGCCGTCGCGGCCGCTGCCCGAGCCCGACCTGACCGCGACGCTGCACATCGTCGACGTGCCGGGCACCGCCGCCGAGGATGTGGTCGCCGACGCCCACGGCAACATCTGGACCGGCGTCGAAGACGGCCGGATCATCCGCATCGGCCCCGACGGCGGCTCCGTTGACGTGGTCACCGACACCGGCGGCCGGCCGCTGGGTCTGGCCGTCGCGCGGGACGGCCGGCTGTTGATCTGCGACAGCCACCGCGGCCTGCTCCGCTACGACCCCAGCACCGGGACCATGGAAACACTCGTCGCCGAAGTCGACGGACGGCCCTTGACGTTCTGCTCCAACGTCGTCGAATCATCATACGGCACAATATATTTCACCGAATCGACCAGTCGCTTTCACTACGAGTACTACAAGGGCTCGATCATCGAGGGCCGCGGATGCGGGTCGCTGTTCCGGCTCGACGCCGATGGCACGGTGACCGAACTCGCGTCCGGTCTCTACTTCGCCAACGGGGTGACGCTGACCGCCGACGAATCGGCTTTGGTATACGCAGAGAGCTCGGCCTGCCGGGTGTCCAAGTACTGGCTGACCGGCGACCGCGCTGGCACGATCGAGCCACTGGCGAACGAGCTGCCGGGCTATCCGGACAACATCTCCACCGGTCTCGACGGCCGGATCTGGGTGGCCCTGGTCTCAGACCGCAACGCGCTGAACGAATGGCTGGGGCCTCGCGCGCCGGTCATCCGCGCTGCGATGTGGCGGCTGCTGCCGTACAGCTGGCTACCCAACCCGAAGTCAACGGTGTGGGTGGTCGCGTTCGACCCCGACAACGGCCACGTGGTGGCCCAGTTGCACACCCAGCATCCGGAATTCGGCCTGGCCACCGGCGTGGTGGAGACACCGGGGCGATTGTGGCTCGGTCGCATCGCCGGGCCCGGCATTTGTTACCTCCCCATTGACAACAACAAATTTGTGCAACATCCGTAACACCAGTCACAGCGCGGCTCCGCAGAATTAGGCGTCTGATCGCCTAATCTGCTCAGACGATGCCTCTGTTACGTACTGCGTCATGCCTGGCAGCGGCCGGTTTCCTGCTGACCGCACCGGCTCTGCTCGGCATGCCCGTTGCGCAAGCCGAACCCGCTGTCGTCCACGACATGTGCCCGTTCAAGGTGGCCACCCCGCCGGCGGTCGACTCGTCGGAAGTCCCGCAAGCCGGCGACCCGCCGCTGCCGCTGCCGGTGCCCCCGTCGCCGGTCGGCGGTAATGCGCTCGGCAACTGCGGCGTCGTCACCGCCGCCGGCACGCCTCCGGTGCCTGGCGACGTCTCCGCGGACGCCTGGGTGGTGGCCGACCTGGACAGCGGCGCCATCATCGCCGCGCGGGACGCGCATGGTCGTCACCGCCCGGCCAGTGTCATCAAGGTGCTCGTCGCAATGGCGTCACTGCGCGAGCTCAACCTCAACAAGACCGTCGACGGCACGCCTGACGATGCCGCCGCGGAGGGCACCCGGGTCGGCGTTGCCCCGGGTGGCACCTACACCGTCAACCAGTTGCTACACGGCCTGCTGATGCATTCCGGCAACGACGCCGCGCACTCACTGGCCGTGCAACTGGGCGGCATGCCGGTCGCGCTGGAGAAGATCAATGCGCTGGCCGCCAGGCTCGGCGGCAAGGACACCCGCGCAGCGACGCCGTCGGGCCTGGACGGCCCGGGCATGAGCACGTCGGCCTACGACATCGGGCTGTTCTACCGATACGCCTGGGAGAACCCCACTTTCGCCGACATCGTGCACACCCAGAAGTTCGACTTTCCCGGCCACGCCGACCACCCCGGCTACGAGCTGGAGAACGACAACCAGCTGCTGTACCACTATCCCGGCGCGCTCGGCGGCAAGACCGGCTACACCGACGACGCCGGCCAGACGTTCGTCGGCGCCGCGAACCGGGACGGGCGGCGCCTGATGGCTGTGCTGCTGCACGGCACCCGCCAGCCGATAGCCCCGTGGCAACAGGCGGCCCATCTGCTGGACTACGGTTTCTCGACCGCGCCCGGGACCCGGGTCGGAACGCTGATCGAGCCCGACCCGTCGCTGGCCATACCCAAGGCCGCCGAACCGGGCAACCCCGCCGCCGGGGCCGCCGCCAACGCGGCCGCGCTGATCCCCGCCGCCGATGCGCTGCCGGTTAGGGTCGGCGTCGCGGTAATCGGTACGGTCGTCGTGTTCGGCTTGATTATGGTGGCTCGCTCGATGAACCGGCGGCCGCAGCACTAGGCAGCGGCAGGGGGCCGAGGCGGCCACCCCGGAAGGAAGATTGTGAGCCGCATCGGCGAGTCTGTACGAGCGCGACGACGGTTGCTGATCGCTCTTGCGGCAGCGAGCCTGGGCATCGTCTGCGGCTACGACATGTCGAACATCTCCGGTGCGCTGCTGTTCATCGCCGACGACTTCAAGCTGACCATCCACCAGCAAGAAATGTTGACCACGACCGTGGTGATCGGACAGATCTGCGGCGCGCTGTCCGGCGGCGTGCTCGCCAATGCGATCGGGCGCAAGAAGTCGATGATGCTGGTGGCGGGCGGCTACGCGATTTTCGCGTTGCTGGCCGCCTGGTCGGAGTCGATGCCGCTGCTGCTGACCGCACGCCTGCTGCTCGGCGTGACCATCGGGCTGTCGGCGGTGGTGGTCCCGGTGTTCATCGCCGAGTCGGCGCCGGCGCGGGTGCGCGGCGCGATGCTGGTGACCTATCAGGTGGCGACGGTGCTGGGCATCATCGCCGGCTACCTCGTCGCGTATCTGCTGGCGGATTCGCACGACTGGCGGTGGATGCTCGGGTTGGCCTCCGTACCCGCGCTGGTGGTGCTGCCGATGCTGGCCCGGATGCCCGACACCGCCCGGTACTACCTATTCAAGAACCGGGTTGACGACGCCCGCCGGGCACTGCTGCGGGTCGAACCCAACCGCGACGTCGAGCAGGAACTCACCGAGATCGCCGAGGCGATGCGCGAAGAAGTCGGCGGGAAATTCGTCGAGATGCTGCGCCCGCCATATCTGCGGGCCCTGATCTTCGTCGTCGGCCTTGGCTTCTTCGCCCAGCTGACCGGGATCAACGGGATCATCTATTACAGCCCACGGCTCTTCGAGTCGATGGGATTCCAGGGCAAATTCGCCTTGCTGGTGCTGCCCGCGCTGGTGCAGCTGGCGTCGCTGGTCGCGGTACTGGTGTCGTTGTTCCTCGTCGATCGGCTCGGACGGCGGCCCATCCTGCTGTCCGGTATCGCCGCGATGATTGTCGGCGACGCCGTGCTGGTCGGTGTCTTCGCCGCCAACTCCAGCGCCGTCTCAGGATTCGGCTACGTCGGCCTGCTGCTGTTCACCATGGGTTTCACGTTCGGATTCGGGGCGCTGGTCTGGGTTTACGCCGGTGAGGCCTTCCCCGCGCACCTGAGGTCATTGGGCTCCAGCGCGATGCTGACCGCCAACTTGTCGGCCAACGCGCTGGTCGCCGGGGTGTTTCTGACGATGCTGCACACCCTGGGCGGCGCCGGCACGTTCGCCGTGTTCGGCTTGTTGGCAACGGTCGGATTCGTTCTGGGCTACCGGTTCGCCCCGGAAACCAAGGGCCGACAGCTCGAAGAGATTCGCCGCTTCTGGGAGAACGACGGCCGCTGGCCTGACGAAATCGACAGTACGACAACGGATGTGCAAGCATGCCGCTGATCGCGGCAGGCACTGTCGTACTCGAGCAAGGCGTCTGCCGGCCGGGCTGGGTGCACACCGCCGGCCCGCAGGTCGTCGGCTGCGGTCCGGGCGCCCCGCCGGGTGTTCCCGATGTCGATCTGCCCGACGCGGTGATCGTTCCCGGCTTCGTCGACATCCACGTGCACGGTGGCGGCGGTGCGTCGTATCTCGACGGCGACATCTCAGAGATCATGCGAGCGGCGAGTTTTCACCGCGGGCACGGCACGACGACCACGCTGGCGAGCCTGATCACAGCCGACGCCGCTGACCTTCTTCGCGGGGTGCGGGCACTCGCCGAGGCGACCCGGGACGGCGCGATCGCCGGTATTCATCTCGAAGGCCCGTGGCTGAGCGCGGTGCACTGCGGCGCACACGACCACACCCAGTTGCGCGACCCCGTGCCGGCCGAGATGGACGCGCTGCTGGCGGCCGGCGACGGCGCCATCAGGATGGCCACCCTAGCGCCCGAACGCAGCGGCAGCGACGCGGCGATCGCCCGGCTGGTTGACGCTGGAGTGGTTGTCGCCCTTGGCCATACCGATGCCAGTTACCAGCAGACCCGCCGCGCCATCGACCTCGGCGCGACGGTCGGCACCCACCTGTTCAACGCGATGCGGCCGCTGCATCACCGCGAGCCCGGTCCCGCGCTGGCACTGCTGGAAGACGCCCGGGTCACCGTCGAGTTGATCGCCGACGGCGTGCACGTCCACCCCGCGGTCGTACACGCAACGACCAGGGCCGCAGGCGCCGACCGGGTGGCCCTGGTCACCGACGCCACCGCAGCGGCGGGCCTCGGCGACGGCGAATTCCGGCTCGGCACAACGCCGGTCGACGTCGTCGACGGGGTCGCGCGTGTCCGCGGTACGTCGACGATTGCGGGCAGCACCGCGACGATGGACCGGCTGTTCCGCACCGCGGCCCGCTTCGGGTCTGACCCGGACGCAGCACTCACCGCCGCGGTGGGGCTGACATCGACGACCCCGGCCAGAGCACTGGGCCTGGATGACGCTGGCAACCTACGCGTCGGGGCACAGGCCAATCTGGTTGTGCTGGACGGTGATTTACGGGTCGCCGCCGTCATGGCACACGGCAGCTGGTTGGCGGACGACTAGCCGGAGCTTGTCGGCACCGGCTGGTGCGCGGCGTCCTCCGCGCGCCCGAACAGGAATGGGTAAGCGATGCCGGCGATCGCCCCGCCGATCAGCGGCGCCAGCCAGAACACCCACAGCTGCGCGGGAGCGCCGTTGCCGTTGAAGAACGCCACAGCGGTGGACCGGGCCGGGTTGATCGACGCGTTGGAGATCGGAATGGCGACCAAGTTGGTGAGCGCCAACGCGAACCCGATGGACACGCCGGCGAAGCCCTTCGGCGCCCGCTCGTCGGTCGAGCCGAGGATGACGAGCAGAAAGAGGGCTGTCAAAACGATCTCGGCGAGGATGACTGCACTCAGTGGATAGCCACCGGGGGAATTTTCGCCATAGCCGTTGGCCCCTAAATGCCCGGTAGCCACGAAACCGGGCTTGCCGGCGGCGATGTAGTAGATCACCAGTCCGGCGAGCAAGCCACCGATCACCTGGACGATCCAGTACGCAGGCAGAATTTTCCACTGCACGCGGTGAGCCAATGCGGCCCCCAGGGTGACGGCCGGGTTGAAATGCCCGCCCGAGATCGCTCCGAACGCGTACACGCCGGTCAGTACGGTCAGACCGAACGCCAGGGACACGCCGAGGTAGCCGATGCCCAATGGGTAGAGATCGGCGCTGTGGGCCTGCGCCGCGAAAACCGCGCTGCCAACGCCACCAAGCACCAGCCAAAAGGTGCCGATCGTTTCCGCTGCCAGTTTATGGAAGAGGTTTGGTTCTGACATCGCCTACCCGCCTTTGCGTACAGCAATCGTCCGTGCCCCTGAGGATGACACGCCCGAAGACAGACTCGCTTTGTCGTGGCTGAATCGTGTCGGTAAAGAGACAACCGTGATGCTAATTCTTCTTCCGCCTGAGCAGCCTCGAAACACCAAGTGCACCAGCCGCTCCCACCGCCACCGCCGCGACTGTCGCTTTGGTGACGAGTTGCTCGTCCAGATGCGCTCTGGGTGTGATAACCGCAAGCTCCGGCGGCTCGACCGGCGCCTCGGTCGAGTTCTCCGTCGACGTCGCCGCCCACGCGGTGGCGAACAGCAGCAGGCGCGCGGTCACATAGGCGAACACCATCAAACCCAGCACCGGGCCGAACGTCGCACCGGCCGGGCTTCGCAGCACCGATCTCAGATAGATCGAGGCGACCAACTTGAACACCTCGAAGCCGACGGCGGCCAGCAGCGCAGCACGGATCGAACTCTTGAAATCGACTGGCTCCCTGGGTAACCGGGCGATCATCCAGGAGAACACCAACCACGACAGCAGAAATGACACCAGCACCGACACCGCGCGCAGGATCCCGTCCAGCACCGGCGCATTGTGAATGCCGACCCACCCCAACACCTTGGCCATCGACGCCGCACCGGTCAGCGCACTGAGCGCCAAGGTGGCGACGATCGCCACGAACGACGAGACCATCGCGCCGAGGTCGGAGAACTTGGTGCGAATGTATCCGTGCGAACCGTCGGTCTGCCGCCACATCTCGGTCAGCGCCACCCGCAGATTGCTCATCCAGTTCAGACCGACCCACACCGCAACGGTCAAACCGATCACACCGACCGAGGCCCGCGCGTCGATCGCCGAATCCATCAGGTCAAGCAACTGCTGCCCCAGTGCGCCGGGCACCGCGGACCTGACCTTGTTGTCGATCCCGGCAAGCAGATCGGGCCGGTGCGACAGCAGGAAACCGGCGACGCTGAAACCGATCATCAGCAACGGGAACAACGCGAAAATGGTGTAGTACGTCAGACCGGCGGCGAAGAAGTTGCCCAGTGTCTCGTCGAACCAGTCGTTGGCCCGCATCGTGTGGTCGAACCACCCGAACCGCGCCCGCAGCCGATCCACGATTCCTGGCTTGCCCGGTTCGCTCATGATGACCCGCTAGGGACGTCTCGGCAGGAATCCGAGCCGGTCGTAGACCCGGTCGATCGTCTTTGCGGCCACATCCTCGGCGCGCGCCGCACCGACGGCGAGCACATTCTCCAGTTCGGTTGGGTCCGTTAGTAATTCGTCGACGCGAGCCTTGAGCGGGGTCACGAATTCCACCACCGCCTCGGCGGTGTCCTTCTTGAGGTCGCCGTAGCCGCGGCCAGCGTAATCCTGGACCAGCGTGTCGATCCCGGTGCCGGTGACCGCCGACTGAATGCTCAGCAGATTCGACACCCCGGGCTTGGCGTCCGGGTCGTAGCGGATGTCGCGGTCGCTGTCGGTCACCGCCGAGCGAATCTTCTTGGCAGACCGGGCCGGATCGTCGAGCAGATTGATCAGCCCGGCGTCGGTGGCAGCGGACTTGCTCATTTTCGACGACGGGTCCTGCAGGTCGTAGATCTTGGCGGTGGCGTTGGGGATGAGCAGTTCGGGGACCACGAAGGTGTCCGGGAATCGGCTGTTGAACCGTTGCGCGACGTCGCGGGCCAGCTCCAGGTGCTGGCGCTGGTCTTCACCGACCGGCACCAGTTCGGCGTCGTAGGCCAGCACGTCGGCCGCCTGCAGCACCGGATAGGTGAACAGGCCCACCGTGGTGGCGTCGCTGCCCTGCTTGGTCGACTTGTCCTTGAACTGCGTCATCCGCGAGGCCTGACCGAACCCGGTGAAGCAGCCCAGCACCCAGGCCAGCTGGGTGTGTGCAGCGACTTGGCTCTGCACGAAGACCGTGCTGCGCGCGGGGTCAACACCCAGCGCCAAATACTGCGCGGCGGTCACCAGGGTGCGGCGCCGTAACACGTCCGGGTCCTGCGGGACGGTGATCGCATGCAGGTCGACGACGCAGAAAAATGCATCGTGGTCGTCCTGCAAGTGGGCCCACTGAGTGACGGCACCCAGCGCGTTTCCGAGGTGAAGCGAATCGGAGGTGGGCTGTACACCGGAAAACACCCTGCGTACACCAGTAGCGGTAGTCGTCATGATGCGTCAATCTTTTCACGCGGAAACCACCCCTTCTTGCAGTACCGCCGGTATCGCCTTTAGGGTCGGCTGCATGACGAGCCGCGCTCCAATTCATCTCGGGTCTGGTGAACCGGTGCTGATGCTGCACCCCTTCCTGATTTCCCAGCTGGTGTGGGAGAAGGTGGCCCCGCAGTTGGCCGACACCGGCCGCTACGAGGTGTTCGCCCCGACCATGGCCGGTCACCACGGTGGGCCACGGTCGGGCACCTGGTTTCTGAGCTCCGCAGTCCTGGCCGACCACATTGAGCGGCAACTCGACCAACTGGGCTGGGACACGGCCCACATCGTCGGCAACTCGCTCGGCGGCTGGGTGGCCTTCGAACTGGAACGTCGTGGCCGGGCGCGGACGGTCACCGGCATCGCCCCGGCCGGCGGCTGGCATCGATGGAGCCCGACGAAGTTCGAGGTGATCGCCAAGTTCGTCGGCGGTATGCCGGTATGGGTGCTCGCACACCTGCTCGGTCCGCGACTATTGCGCCTGCCGCTGAGCCGGAAGATCGGCACCCTGCCCATCAGCGGATCGCCCGACGGCATCAGCGAGGACGAACTGCTTCAGGTCGTCGACGACCTGAAGCACTGCCCGGCCTACTTTCAGCTGCTGCTCAAATCGCTGCTGATGCCCGGGCTGATGGAGTTGGCGGAGACCGACGTCCCCACGCATCTGGTGCTCTGCGAGAAAGACCGGGTCGTCCCTCCGGAAAAGTTCAGCGGGCATTTCATCAACCACCTGCCCCCGGCGAACAAGGTCACAACACTCGCCGGCGTCGGGCACATCCCGATGTTCGAGGCGCCGGCGCTGGTCACCGAGGTCATCGCCGGATTTCTCGACGAGCACATCCCGCCGATCCGGGCGCTGGACCAGCCGACTGCCTAGCTCTCTGCGAGAGCGCCGTCCCGCCCCGCGGTCAGCTGGTTGAGTCGGCCAGCGCGTCGTTGAGCGTCTTGCTGGGCCGCATCACCGCGGTCGTCTTCTCCCGGTCCGGCTGGTAGTAGCCGCCGATGTCGACTGCCTCACCCTGCACTTCGGCGAGCTCGGCCAGGATTTTGTCTTCGTTGCGGCCCAGCGCTTCGGCCAGCACGGCGAAGTGCTTCTGCAGCTCTTCGTCGTCGTGTTGCGCGGCGAGTTCCCGGGCCCAGTACAGCGCCAGGTAGAACTGGCTGCCGCGGTTGTCGAGCTCGCCGGTCTTGCGCGACGGACTCTTGTTGTTCTCCAGCAACTTCCCGATCGCCTTGTCCAGCGTGACGCCGAGAATCTTGGCGCGCTCGTTGCCGGTCTTGATCCCCACGTCCTCGAAACACGCTCCCAGCGCCAGGTATTCACCGAGGGAATCCCAGCGCAGGTGGTTCTCCTCGACCAGTTGGTGGACGTGCTTGGGCGCCGATCCACCCGCGCCGGTCTCGTACATGCCGCCGCCGTCCATCAGCGGGACGATCGACAGCATCTTCGCGCTGGTGCCCAGCTCCAGGATCGGGAACAGGTCAGTCAGGTAGTCGCGCAAGATGTTTCCGGTCGCGGCGATGGTGTCCTGCCCGCGCATCGCGCGTTCGATGGTGTGCCGCATGGCCCGTTCCTGCGACATGATCTGGATGTCTAGGCCCTCGGTGTCGTAATCGGCCAGGTATGTGTTGACCTTCGTGCGCAGCTCGTTCTCGTGCGGACGCTCCTGGTCCAGCCAGAACACCACCGGCATGCCGGAGTTCCGCGCCCGGTTGACGGCCAGCTTGACCCAGTCGCGGATCGGCTCGTCCCTGACGATCGGCATCCGCCAGATGTCGCCGGCTTCGACGTTCTGGGTCAGCAGAACCTCACCGGTCTCGAGGTCGACGATGTTGGCGACGCCCTCTTCGGGAATCTCGAATGTCTTGTCGTGCGAGCCGTATTCCTCGGCCTGCTGCGCCATCAGGCCGACGTTGGGAACGGTGCCCATCGTCGTCGGGTCGAACTGGCCGTGCGTCTTGCAGAAGTTGATGATCTCTTGATAGATGCGGGAGAAGGTGGACTCCGGGTTGACCGCCTTGGTGTCCTTCTGCCGTCCGTCGGCGCCGTACATCTTGCCGCCCGCGCGGATCATCGCCGGCATCGACGCGTCGACGATCACGTCGCTGGGTGAGTGAAAGTTGCTAATGCCCTTGGCCGAATCCACCATCGCCAGCTCGGGCCGGTGTTCGTGGCAGGCGTGCAGGTCGCGGATGACCTCGTCGTGCAGCGACGCCGGCAGCGACTCGATCTTGTCGTACAGATCAGCCAGACCGTTGTTGACGTTGACGCCGAGCTCGTCGAACAGCTCCTGGTGCTTGGCGAACGCCTCTTTGTAGAAGATCTTCACCGCGTGACCGAACACGATCGGGTGCGAGACGCGCATCATGGTCGCCTTGACGTGCAGTGAGAACATCACGCCGGTCTCGTAGGCGTCTTCCATCTGCTGTTCGTAGAACTCGCAGAGCGCCTTCTTGCTCATGAACATGCTGTCGATGACATCGCCGTCCAGCAGCGAGACCTTGGGTTTGAGCACGATCGTCTCGCCGCCCTTGGTCTTGAGCTCCATCTTCACGTCGCGCCCGCGGTCCAGCGTCATCGACTTCTCGCCGTGGTAGAAGTCCCCGTGCCGCATGGTGGCCACGTGCGTGCGTGACGCCTGCGACCACTCGCCCATGCTGTGCGGGTGCTTGCGGGCGTACTCCTTGACCGCGTTGGGCGCACGACGGTCCGAATTCCCTTGCCGGAGAACGGGGTTCACCGCGCTACCGAGACACTTCGTGTAACGGTCGCGAATCTCCTTCTCCTCGTCCGTCTTTGGCGAGTGCGGAAAGTCGGGGATCTTGTACCCCTTGCCCTGCAGCTCCTTGATCGCCGCGAGCAGCTGCGGCACCGAGGCACTGATGTTGGGCAGCTTGATGATGTTGGTGTCGGGCTCGTGGGTCAGCCGGCCCAGCTCGGCCAGATTGTTCGGGACCCGCTGCTCCTCAGTGAGCTCCTCGGGGAACTCGGACAGGATCCGAGTGGCGACCGAGATGTCACTGGTCTTGATCTCGATGCCTGCCGGTTCCGCGAAAGCTCGCACGATCGGCAGGAACGCGTACGTCGCCAGCAGCGGCGCCTCGTCGGTCAACGTATAGATGATGGTGGGCTTATCGGCGCACACTGTCTGTCTCCCGGCGTCATTAGAGGTCAGAGTTTGAGGAGCTAAGCGTTCTCGCTGCCACGTTATCAAGGGGTTTTGCTCCGGTGTTGCCTCGCACGGGCGCTGGGGCGATTCGGGGGCTGACCCGAACAAAGGCGGGAGCACCCAGTGGCACGAGGTCGGCGCCGTGCGTTAGGCTGCTGCCAGGTCATGAGCGCCAGCGTCAAGCCCCGGCTTGCTGGCCGGCAACCCTCCAACCGCGGTGGGGTGCCCCGGGAGACGACCAGGTTGAGTAGCCAGCAGCGGCTACGTCGGCAAGCGCGGGTCCGCCTGGACGGGCCCCCCGAGTAGACAGGGAAACCTGATGCGTACTTATGTGGGCTGGCCCAATGTGCGTCGCAGCTGCTGACCGCCCGAGCGCCCGCGTCATCGCGTGATGACCCGGCGGCGCCCCCGCCAGCATCTGACCGACCCACTTCCCAGAAAGCACCCATCGTGAGCTCCGAAATCCCCAAAACCGACTCTGAAGTCGATCCGACCGCACACTGGTCGTTCGAGACCAAGCAGATCCACGCCGGCCAACACCCGGACCCGGCCACCAACGCCCGTGCGCTGCCGATCTACCAGACCACGTCGTACACCTTCGACGACACCACCCACGCTGCGGCACTGTTCGGCCTGGAAGTCCCCGGCAACATCTACACCCGCATCGGGAATCCGACCACCGACGTCGTCGAACAGCGCATCGCCGCCCTGGAGGGCGGGGTGGCCGCGGTGTTCCTGTCCTCGGGCCAGGCCGCCGAAACGTTCGCCATCCTGAATGTTGCCGCCGCGGGCGATCACATCGTCTCCAGCCCGCGGCTCTACGGCGGCACCTACAACCTGTTCCACTACTCGCTGCCCAAGCTGGGTATCGAGGTGAGTTTCGTCGAGAACCCCGACGACCTGGATTCATGGCGGGCCGCGGTGCGCCCCAACACCAAGGCGTTCTTCGCTGAGACGATCTCCAACCCGCAGATCGACATCCTGGACACCCCCGGCGTCTCCGCGGTCGCGCACGAGCACGGTGTGCCGCTGATCGTCGACAACACCATCGCCACGCCTTATCTCATCCAGCCGATCGCCCAGGGCGCCGACATCGTGGTGCACTCGGCCACCAAATACCTCGGCGGACACGGCGCCGCGATCGCCGGGGCGATCGTCGACGGGGGCACCTTCGACTGGACGCAGGGCCGCTTCCCCGGTTTCACCACCCCCGACCCCAGCTACCACGGCGTGGTGTACGCCGAGCTGGGACCGCCGGCGTTCGCGGTCAAGGCCCGGGTGCAGCTGCTGCGCGACTACGGGTCGGCGGCGTCGCCGTTCAACGCGTTCCTGGTCGCCCAGGGCATCGAAACCCTGAGCCTGCGCATCGAGCGTCACGTCGCCAACGCGCAACGCGTCGCCGAGTACCTCGCCGGTCACGACGACGTCCTTTCGGTCAACTACGCCGGGCTACCGACCTCGCCGTGGCACGAGTTGGGAAAGAAGCTGGCACCCAAGGGGACCGGGGCGGTGCTGTCGTTCGAGTTGGCCGGTGGCGCGGAGGCCGGCAAAGCCTTCGTCAACGCGCTCAGGCTGCACAGCCACGTCGCCAACATCGGCGACGTGCGGTCGCTGGTCATTCACCCGGCGTCGACGACGCATGCCCAGCTCAGCGCCGAGGAGCAGCTGGCCACCGGCGTGACGCCCGGCCTGGTGCGGCTGGCCGTGGGTATCGAGGGCATCGACGACATCCTGGCCGACCTCGAACTCGGCTTCGCCGCCGCTCGCGCATTCGGTGAAGTGGGCGACTCGCGCGCCGTGGCGGCGTTCTGAGCGGCCTTGGCGAGGTGACTAAGTGACAATCTCAGATGTGCCGACGCAGACGCTGCCCGCCGAGGGTGAAGTCGGCATCGTCGATGTCGGTTCGCTGAGGCTGGAAAGCGGTGTGGTGCTCGACGATGTCAGCATCGCCGTGCAGCGGTGGGGTGAGTTGTCGCCCACCCGCGACAACGTCGTCGTCGTGTTGCACGCGCTGACCGGAGACTCGCACATCACCGGGCCGGCCGGGCCGGGGCACCCGACTCCCGGATGGTGGGACGGCATCGCCGGTCCCGGTGCGCCGATCGACACCGACCGCTGGTGCGCGGTGGCCACCAACGTGCTCGGCGGCTGCCGCGGCTCGACCGGGCCGAGTTCCCGCTCCACCGACGGAAAGCCCTGGGGCTCAAGGTTTCCAATGATCACCGTGCGTGATCAGGTCGCCGCCGACGTGGCCGCGCTGGAAGCCCTCGGCATCACCGACGTCGCCGCTGTGCTCGGCGGCTCGATGGGCGGCGCCCGGGCACTGGAATGGATGCTCGGCTATCCCGACCGGGTCGGCGCGGGTCTACTGCTGGCGGTGGGTGCACGCGCCACCGCTGACCAGATCGGGACCCAGTGCACCCAGATCGCGGCGATCAGGGCCGACCCGAACTGGCAGGGCGGTGACTACTACGACACCGGACGCAGCCCCCAGGACGGCCTGGACATCGCGCGGCGTTTCGCGCACCTGACCTACCGCGGTGAGGTCGAGCTGGACACCCGCTTCGCCAACGACGCTCAGGGCGAACAGGATCCGTTGGCGGGCGGTCGCTATGCCGTCCAGAGCTACCTGGAGCATCAGGGCGGCAAGCTGGTGTCGCGGTTCGACGCGGGCAGCTACGTGGTGCTCACCGAGTCGCTGTCCAGCCACGACGTCGGCCGCGGCCGTGGCGGCGTGGCCGCCGCGCTGCGTGCCTGCCCGGTTGCGGCGGTGGTCGGCGGCATCACCTCCGACCGGCTCTACCCGCTGCGGCTGCAGGAGGAGCTGGCCGAGCTGCTGCCCGGCTGCGACGGCCTGCAGATCGTCGAGTCGATCTACGGGCACGACGGCTTCCTGGTGGAGACCGACGCCGTCGGCGATCTGGTGCGTCAGACGCTCGGCTTGGCCGAAGGCGCGTGTTCGCGGTGACCCGATCGTCCCAGGCCCGCTCATTGTCGTTCGGCTCTGAAGCGGCCGCGTACGAACGCGGCCGCCCGTCGTATCCGCCGGAGGCGATCGACTGGCTGCTGCCCGCCGGGGCCCGCGATGTGCTCGACCTCGGCGCCGGCACCGGCAAGCTGACCGCCAGGCTGGTGGAACGCGGGCTGGACGTGGTCGCCGTTGACCCGATCGCCGAGATGCTGGAGATGCTGCGCACGTCGCTGCCGGACACGCCCGCACTGCTCGGCACCGCAGAGGAAATTCCGTTGGCGGACAACAGTGTTGACGCGGTGCTCGTGGCGCAGGCGTGGCATTGGTTCAACCCGGAGCGGGCGATTCCCGAGCTGGCCAGGGTGCTGCGGCCCGGCGGGCGACTGGGTTTGGTGTGGAACACCCGCGACGAGCGGCTCGGCTGGGTGCGGGAACTTGGCAGCATCATCGGCCGCGACGGCGACCCGATGCGCGACCACGTGACACTGCCCGAACCTTTCACCGACATCGAGCGCCATCAGGTCGAGTGGACGAATTACCTTACGCCGCAAGCATTGATCGACTTGGTCGCGTCACGCAGCTACTGCATCATGTCGCCTACCGAAGTCCGCTCCAAGACGCTGGACCGGGTCCGCGAGTTGCTGGCAACCCATCCGGCGCTGGCCAACGCCGGCGGTCTCGCGTTGCCCTACATCACGGTGTGCGTGCGCGCGACGCTCGCCTGACTCTCACGCCGCTTCGTCGTCATCTTCGTCTGCTCGCAGCAGCTTCTCGGGGTGGTGGAAGGTGTTGGTGCGGGGTTGCCCGCGGTCGAGGTGCGGCGGTGGAACCCATTCGGTCTCTCCGCGTTGGTTTTTGCGGGTGATCCAACCGTTGTCGGCGAGTTTGTGGTGCGGCCCGCAGGCCAATGTCAACTCGCGAATGTCGGTTCGCTTAGACCTGGCCCACGGGTCGGTGTGGTGGACTTCGGTGAGATAGCCGGGTGCGTCGCAGCCAGGAAAGGAGCAGCCGCGATCGCTGGCGTGCAACATGATTCGTTGCGCAGGAGAGGCCAGGCGTTTGCGGTGATACAGCGCCAGCGGCCGGCCCCTGTCAAAGATGGCGAGATAATTGTGGGCGTTCTGGGCCAGCCGGATCACGTCGGACATCGGAAGCCGTGTCCCGCCGCCGGTGAGCGCCGTGCCGCACCCGGACTCGAGTTCCTGCAGGGTGGTCGTGACGATCACGCTGGCCGACAGACCGTTGTGCTTACCGAGCTTTCCGGAGGCCAGCGCGGATCGAGCCAGGGCCAGCAGCGCGTCGTGATTGCGTTGGCCGGTAGTGCGGGTGTCGTTGTCGATCACGGCCTGCGACGGGGTGCCGCTGACGCACGGCGACTCGTCTGCGGGATTGCACATTCCCGGCCCGGCCAGCTTTGCCAACACCGCATCGAGGGTGGCGCGGGCCTCGGGGGTGAGAAAACCGGTGACCGGGCTCATCCCGTCGACGTCCTGCTTGCCGATGGTGAGGCCACGCCGCCTGGCACGGTCGTGGTCGGTGAAGTCGCCGTCGGGGTTGAGGCAGTCCGTGAGCTTGTCGGCCAGCTTGCTCAGTTCGTCGGGGCGATGGTCGCCGCCCAGGCGGGCCAAGTGCGACTCGGCTCGGTCGCGGGTCTCCACGTCGACGAAATCGGGCAGCCGATGCCAGAAATTACGGATGACCGTGACGTGGCCCGGCCCGATCTGACCGTTGCGCTGCGCTTCGGCGGCAGCCGGCAGCAGGGGCGGTAGGACTTCTCCGGTGATGGCTGTGCGTTCGCCGAGGTCGGCGGCCTCGTGGATGCGGCGCGATGCTTCGCCGCGGGTGATCAGCAGCCGGTTGGCCAGTGCGGAGGGCAGCTTGCCGCCGAGTTCGGCCTCGTCTGCCTGCTCGGCGAGCTGGTTGATCAATGAGTGTTCGACAGCCGGCAGCTGGCGGCGCAGCTTCTCGCAGCGCTGTAACAACGCCAGCCGCTCCGGTGTGGTCAGGGCGTCGAACGACAGGTCCAGGGCGCACTTGAGGTACGACTGAAGCCCGTCGAATACCTCGACGATCTCCTCACGAGTACTCGAACGCATGTTCGAATTATAGCGCGCGCAGCCGACACGACGACCCTCGAAAAGGACGGCTGTGGATAACCGCCCAAAGAATCAGACCGGCATACCGGAGAACATCACCCGGCCGGGGTCGTACTTCTGCCGGACCGCGCTCAGCTGAGACAGGTTCGGGCCGAAGTACCGCGCCGGAGACTGACCCGGCTCGAGGTAATTCACGTATCCCCCAACCGAATACGGCCCTACCGCGCTGTGCGCGGTGCTCAACCAGCCCAAAGCCGCCGATGGGTCGCCTGTCTCCACGTACCACTGCACCAGCGAGGACTGCCGCCGCCACGGAAAAGCCGACGCCCCGGCAGGCACGTCGGCCAACGCGCCGTCGAGTGCGTGCATGATCGCCAGCATGCGGCCCGCGCCGCGCGGGAACGCGTCGACCGCCGCAGCGATACCCTGCGCGGCGGCCGGCGTCAGGGTCGTGAAAACGTCTGAGCCACCGGCGTATCCGAGCGGCGACGGGTTGAGATTGTTGGCCGCTAGATAGTTCGTCAAGTCCAGATAGTTGAACCGGTAATTATCGGTGCCGGTCGGCTGGATGCCGACCGCCGACGTGATGGCCGATGCCACGGCGTTACCCGAACCGACCGGGCAGGTCGCCAGGATGCGGCAGTGCGTACCCATCGCGTCGACGGTCGCCTCGGCCAGCGCCCAGTTGCTCCGGTCGGCGGTGCGCAGCCAGCTCTGCCAACCGAGCAGCACCTGCGCGAACGACTGTGCTGGGAAGTTGAGGTTCACCGCATCGACATCGCCTGTCGGGAAGGTGGCGAACGTCAGCGAGGTCGTCACCCCGAAATTGCCGCCACCGCCGCCCCGCAAAGCCCAGAACAGGTCGGGCTGGCTATTCGGCGACGCCGTGACCGCCTGACCACTCGGCAAAACCACTGTCGCCGAACGCAAGGCGTCGCACATCAAGCCGGCGTGCCGGGAATGCGCACCCAGCCCACCGCCGAGCGCGTGACCCGCGGCACCGACCGACGGGCAGGTGCCCGTCGGGATGCCGCGGCCCGCGGCCGCCAGAACCTGGTGCATCGCATACAAACTCGTCGCCGGGGTGACGGTGACGAGTCCAGAGGCCGCGTCATAGTTGACGTCGCCGGGCAACTGCCGCGTGTCGAGCACCATCGTGCCATTCGCGGTGGAGGCACCCACATAGGAATGTCCGCCGCCGCGCGGAGCAACCTTGAGATTTTTGGCGGCAGCGAACGTCATCGCCTTCTGCACATCGGCCGGCGATGTCACGGTAACCACCGCCGCCGGCGTCATTCTGTTGAAGTTGGTGTTGAAAACCTGTTTGGCCGAACCGAATTGCGGTCCTCCAGGTTGAATAACCTGGCCACCGATGGCATTGGACAGCCCGTCCCAGCCGGAGATCACCGGTTCGCCACCGGCGCGGGCAGAGCCGAAGAATGCACCGGTGGCCAATGCGCCGGCGGCGCCGCGCAGAAACGTCTGCCGCGACATCTCACGCGTCATGCCCTGCATTGTCAGCCCCTACGAGGCATTAACCGCGATGACGCAACACGTGTCGGTGCGCGTCGCCCGAAACGTTTGCGAACTTTTACGTCACCGTGTTCTGCACGTGACGCTGGTAGACCAATCTTCGATGCAGACAGACTTGGGGGAACGAGTATGGGTCACAACTGGATGGCGCGACTGAACAACAAACCGTTGACGGTACGAGCGCTGCTCGGTCTCGGGTGTTTGATCACGGTCGCCACCGCCGTCTCGGCGCCGGGAGAGGCAGACCCGAGCGACGACAACTTCATCGACGCGCTCAGCCACGCCGGCATCGAGTACGGAGAACCCGGAAATGCTATGGCCGTCGGCCAGTCGCTGTGCCCGATGATCGCCCAACCCGGCGGCAGTTTCGCCGCTGCGGCATCCAGTGTGACTCGCCGCGGCATGTCCCCGCGGATGGCTCAGCTGTTCACCACGATCGCGATACAGACGTATTGTCCGACCGAGATCGCAAACATCGCCGGCGGCAACGGAATAACCGGAATTCCGGGGGTCTAGCGCGTTCCCAGTGGATCGATGGTCCAGGCGATGTAGACCATCGCTGCGGCAACCGATGCCATCGTCGCGAAATCAATCCCCTTGCTGCGCACCACTAGAAGCCCGGCGCGGTCGTCGGTGAGCGCCAACCGCAACACCGCGGCGAAGCCGACTCCGATGCCGATCAGCAACGCGCCGCGGCGCCAGAAATTCGCCGCCGCCAGACCGAATGCCACCACGAAGATCAGCACGACCGCGATCATCGGCCACTGCAGGCGGAGTAATCGGCGCACGTTCAACGACTTTCGGCCAATTCGACGACGTTGGTCAACAGGAACGCCCGGGTCAGTGGGCCGACACCACCGGGGTTCGGCGACACATGACCGGCGACCTCCCACACGTCGGGATGCACGTCGCCGGCCAGCTTGCCGTCCACCCGGCTGACGCCGACGTCGACGACGGCAGCACCGGGACGCACCATGTCCGCGGTCAGCATGTGCGGCACACCGACGCCGGCGACGATGATGTCCGCCTGCCGCGTCAGCGCGGGTAGGTCACGAGTTCCGGTGTGGCACAACGTTACTGTCGCATTCTCCGAGCGACGGGTGAGCAACAGGCCCAGCGGACGACCGACCGTCACGCCGCGGCCGATCACCACCACGTGCGCGCCGGCGATCTCGATGTCGAAGCGCCGCAGCAGGTGCACGATGCCGCGCGGTGTGCAGGGCAACGGCGCCGGGTCCATCAGCACCAGCCGGCCCAGGTTCGTCGGGTGCAGGCCGTCTGCGTCTTTGGCCGGGTCGACGCGCTCCAGCGCCGCGTTCTCGTCCAGGTGCTTCGGCAACGGCAACTGGACGATGTAACCCGTGCACTCGGGGTTGGCGTTGAGCTCGTCGATGGTCTCGTTGAGCTTGGCCTGGGTGATGTCGGCGGGCAGGTCGCGGCGCAACGACGTGATGCCGACCTTGGCGCAGTCGGAATGCTTGCCACGGACGTAGGCCTTCGACCCCGGATCGTCGCCGACCAGGATGGTGCCCAGGCCGGGTGTGCGGCCCGCCGCAGTCAGCGCGGCCACCCGCTTGGTCAGGTCGACGAAGATCTCGTCGCGCGTTGATTTGCCGTCCAACGTGATTGCACCCACGTCGTCCAGTTTGTCATGCGCGCGCAGGTGGACGCTGAGCCCGATGACGGCGACCCGCTGCGTTCGGCTCCGCCGCCCTTGCGATCGCCACCGTGCCCGATGACGGCGACCCGCTGCGTTCGGCTCCGCCGCCCTTGCGATCGCCGTTAGGCTCCAGCCATGTCTGAAGTCCCAGACGTGCTGGCACCGGCAAAGCTCGGGCCCATCACGCTGCGCAATCGCATCATCAAGTCGGCGACCTTTGAGGCCCGCACGCCCGACGCGCTGGTCAGCGACGACCTGATCGAGTACCACCGGGCGCCGGCCGCGGGCGGCGTCGGCATGACGACCGTGGCCTACTGCGCGGTGTCACAGGGCGGGCGCACCGAAGGCAACGGCATCTGGATGCGCCCGGAAGCGGTACCGGGTTTTCGTCGGCTCACGGATGCGATCCACGCCGAGGGCGCCGCGGTCAGCGCGCAGATCGGCCACGCCGGCCCGGTCGCCAATGCCCGCTCCAACAAAGCCACCGCGCTGGCCCCGGTGCGGTTCTTCAACCCGATCGGCATGCGGTTCGCCAAGAAGGCCAGCCGTGCCGACATCGATGACGTGATCGCCGCACACGCCAACGCCGCCAAGCTGGCCGTTGACTCCGGATTTGACGCTGTCGAAGTGCATTTGGGGCACAACTACCTGGCGAGCGCATTCCTGAGTCCGCTGATCAACCGTCGCAGCGACGAGTTCGGCGGATCGCTGGAGAACCGGGCCAAGGTGGCTCGCGGAACGGTCCTGGCCGTCAAGCGCGCCGTCGGAGATCAGATCGCGGTGACCGCCAAGCTCAACATGTCCGACGGTGTCCGCGGCGGCATCTCCGTCGACGAGGCGCTCGTGACGGCCAAGTGGTTGCAGGACGACGGCGCGCTGGACGCGATCGAACTCACCGCGGGCAGCTCGCTGGTCAACCCGATGTATCTGTTCCACGGCGATGCCCCGTTGAAAGAATTCGCCGGCGCCTTCAAGCCGCCACTGAGCTGGGGCATGCGGATGACCGGCAAGAAATTCCTCCGCGAATATCCCTACCGCGAGGCCTACTTACTGCGCGAAGCCAAACGCTTCCGCGCCGAGCTGACCATGCCGCTGATTCTGCTGGGTGGGATCACCAACCGGGACACGATGGACTTGGCGATGGCGGAAGGTTTTCAGTTCGTCGCGATGGGCCGGGCGCTGCTGGCCGAACCCGACTTGATCAACCGGATCGCGCGCGACCGCAGCGTGCATTCGGCTTGTACACACTGCAACCGGTGCATGCCGACGATCTACACCCGCACCCGGTGCGTGGTCACCGGCGCACCGGACCTGCCCGTGTCGCTCTGAGCCCACCGCATGGCAGCCGATACAGTCGGTTCAGTGAGCCAGCTAAGGTTGGGGCGATGAGTCAAGCAGCACCGCCCGTGCTGACAGTTCGGTACGACGGATCACAACGTACGTTCGCAGCGGGGCACGACGTCGTCGTCGGACGCGATCTCCGCGCCGACATGCGCATCACGCATCCGCTGATCTCGCGGGCACATCTGCTGCTGCGTTTCGAGCAAGGCCGCTGGGTGGCCATCGACAACGGTTCGCTGAACGGGACCTTCGTCAACGGGCGCCGCGCGCCGGTGGTCGACATCCACGACGGCCAGGCCATCAACATCGGCAATCCCGATGGGCCGCAACTGACCTTCGAGATCGGGCGCGCCCAGGGCAACATCGGACGGCCGCCGCAGACCACCTCGATGCCGATAGCGAACCCGTCGGCACCGCCGCGGCCGGCACACGCACAGCAGCCGCCGTCCCGTCCGCCGGTCGGGTTGCGGCCGCAGGGTCCTCCCCCGCCGGGCCCTCCCATCCCCACGGGACCCCCTCCTCCGCCGGGACCGCCGCGGCCGTACGCGCCACCACCGCAGCCGGGCTTTCAGCCCGCCGCCCAGCGGCCGCCGGGCTATCCGCCGAACGGTCCCCAGCAGCCGCCGCAGCACCGGCCACCACCACCGCCAGCCCCACCGCCACCGCCACCGCCACCGCCACCGGTGCAGAATTACGCGCCGAAGACTGAGTTGGGGCCGGCACCGCGCAGCAAACCGCACGAATCAGGCAACCTCGCCACCAAGATGATCCAGGCGATCCTGCCCGGCTCGTCGACGCCGAACAAGCCTGCCGGGTCGATGACGATCGGACGGGCCAACGACAACGACATCGTGATCCAGGACGTGCTGGCCTCGCGTCATCACGCGTTCCTGGTCGATTCGCCGCTGGGCGCCGAGATCCGCGACGCCCACAGCGTCAACGGCACGTTCGTCAACGGCGTCCGCGTCGGGTCCGCCGTGCTCAACGAGGGCGACGTCATCACGATCGGCAACATCGACCTCGTCTTCAACGACGGCAATCTGATTCGCCGCACCGAAGCCGCCACCCGGACCGGTGGCCTGGAAGTCAACAGCGTGCACTTCCGGATCGACGGCAAGGAGCTGCTGGACGGGATCTCCCTGACGGCGCGGCCGGGGACGCTGACCGCGATCATCGGCGGATCGGGTGCGGGCAAGACCACGCTGTCGCGCCTGATCGCCGGGTACACCCGGCCCAGCGCCGGAACGGTCACCTTCGAAGGCCACGACATTCACGCCGAGTACGCGACGATGCGCAGCCGGATCGGGATGGTGCCGCAGGACGATGTGGTGCACCGTCAGCTCACCGTCAATCAGGCACTGGGTTATGCCGCCGAGCTGCGACTCCCGCCGGACACCAGTAAAGAGGAACGCGCCCAGGTCGTCGCGCAGGTGCTCGAGGAACTCGACCTGACCAAGCATGCCGACACCCGGGTGGACAAGCTCTCCGGCGGCCAGCGCAAGCGTGCCTCGGTCGCGCTGGAACTGCTGACTCAGCCGTCGCTGCTGTTGCTCGACGAGCCGACCTCGGGCCTCGACCCGGCGCTGGACCGCCAGGTGATGTTGATGCTGCGCCAGCTCGCCGACGCCGGCCGTGTGGTGCTCGTCGTCACGCACTCGGTGTCCTACCTCGACGTCTGCGACCAGATCCTGCTGATGGCCCCCGGCGGCAAGATGGCCTTCAACGGGCCGCCCAGCCAGGTCGGCGCGGCGCTGGGCACCACCAACTGGGCCGACATCTTCGCCAACGTGGGCGCCGACCCGGACGAGGCGAACCGCCGCTTCCTGGAACAGGGCGGCCGGGGCAGCCAGTCGCGGGCCACGGCGTCGGAGAGACCCGCGGATCTCGGCGAACCGGTACACACCGACCTGCTGCGCCAGCTGTCCACGATCGCGCGGCGCCAAGTTCGGCTGGTGATCTCCGACCGCGGTTACTCGGTGTTCCTCGCGGTGTTGCCGTTCCTCATCGGGGCGTTGTCGCTGACGGTGAAGGGGCCCAAACCGGGCCTCGGTCCGGCCGATCCGCTGGGCCTGGCCCCCACCCAGCCGCAGTACATCATGGTGCTGCTCAACATCGGCGCCGTGTTCATGGGTACCGCGCTGACCATCCGCGACCTGATCGGCGAGCGGCCCATTTTCCGACGAGAGCAGGCGGTCGGGTTGTCCACGACGGCCTATCTGCTGGCCAAGGTCACCGTCTTCTGCATCTTCGCCACGGTCCAGGCGGCGATCTCGACGATCATCGTCCGGCTCGGCAAGGGTGCGCCGACCGCGCATCCGCCGTTCTTCGACAACTCGACGTTCTCGCTGTTCGTCACCGTCGCCGGAACATGCGTGGCGTCAGCCATTCTCGGGCTGATGCTCTCGGCGGTGGCGCAGTCCAACGAGCAGATCATGCCGCTGCTGGTCGTGTCGATCATGTCGCAGCTGGTGCTGGCCGGCGGGATGATCCCGGTGACCGGCCGAGCCGGACTCAACCAGCTGTCGTGGTTGACGCCCGGGCGTTGGGGTTACGCCGCGGGAGCGTCGTCGATCGACTTCCCGGACCTGGTGAAGGTCAAGCAGATTCCGACCAACGACCCGATCTGGCAGCACTCCAAGCACATCTTCCTGTTCGACATGGGCATGCTGGTGGCGCTCTCGCTGTTCTACGCCGGTTATGTGCGGTGGAATATCCGGCTCAAGCGTTAGCCTGCGTCGAGCCGTAGTCCGTGCGCCGCGGCGTACGCCAGCGCCTGCTCGATGTCGATCCGCGCCCGCGTCAGCGACGCCGTCGTCCACAGCGACGGATCAACGGTCGCGCCGCGCAGATCGGCGTCATCCAGCCGGGCGCCGACGGTGCGGGCGCCGGTCAGGTCGACACCCCGGAGCAGGCACTTGCGCAGATCGGCTTCCACGAGACTGGCTTCCCGGAACCGGCAGCCGCTGAAGTCGATGCCGCGCAGATCGTTTCCGCCGAGCACCGCCAGGGTGAAGTCGACCTCGTCGAGCGTCAGCGGCCGCAGTTGGCATCGCACGAACACCGATCCCAGCATGCTGCACTGACGAAAAGTGCTGTGCCACAGCGTCGTCAGATTGAACTTGCAATTGCGAAACGCGGAGCCCAGGTGTTCGGACTCGCCGAGATTGACCCCGCTGAAATCGCATTCGGTGAAGACGACCCGCTCGGTGCGCAGCCGGCTGAGGTCGTCGTCGCGGAAATCTCGGCCGACGAATTCGCAGTCGGTCCAGTGCACTAGCCGGTGGGCGACAAGCTTGCCAGCGCGTATTCGCTGACCGCGATCAACGCGTCGGTCGCCGAGCGGCGGTCCCTGGCGTCGATGTTGATCACCGGGACATGTTCGGCCAGGGTCAGAGCCTTACGCACCTCGGTGACGGGAAACCTTGGCGTGCCGTCGAATTCGTTCACCGCGATCAGGAATGGCAAGTTGCGGTGTTCGAAGAAGTCGACCGCGGCGAAGCTGTCCTGCAGGCGCCGGCAGTCCACCAGGATGACCGCGCCGATCGCGCCGCGGACCAGGTCGTCCCACATGAACCAGAATCGGCGCTGCCCCGGCGTGCCGAACAGGTACAGGACCAGGTCCTCGTCCAAGGTGATGCGGCCGAAGTCCATCGCGACCGTGGTGGTGCGTTTGTCCGGGGTGGCCTCGACCATGTCGACGCCGGCGGAGGCGTCGGTGACCATGGCCTCGGTCCGCAGCGGCATGATCTCCGAGACCGCGCCGACGAACGTCGTCTTGCCTGCGCCGAATCCTCCGGCGATGACGATTTTGGTCGAGGCGGTGTCGCGCGGCTTCGGATGCGGGTGGGCCCTCGCATCAGAGCGCTCGTAGGCCACGGAGCGTCCTTCCTATCAGTTCGCGGCGTTCGTCGCGGGTCGAGAGTTCGGTCAATGTCCGGTTCACTCGAAGGTAGCCCGAAGTCACCAAATCACCGACTAGCACACGCGTAACACCGAGCGGCAAATCCAGCCGAGCCGAGATTTCGGCCACCGACGGACTCTTGACGCACAGCTGGACGATGCGGCCGCGCACGTCGTTGAGTGGCCATCGGTGGAACATCGCCGACTGCAGCGTCTGCACGGGAGCTTCCAGCGGGAGGTCGACGCTGGGCTTGGTGCGGCCCGCCGTCAGGGTGTACGGGCGTACCAGGCTCGCTTCAGGCGGCTCGTGACTGTCCATGGTGGCTCACGAATGCGAAGACTGGGCGCGTCGGGACGACTGAACGACGTTGCCCACCCGTTCGACGAGCACCGCCATCTCGTAGCCGATCTGGCCGATGTCGCACGAGGTCGAGGCTAGCGTTGCCAGGTGCGACCCGTCGCCGACCTGCATCAACAGCAGGTAGCCGTTCTGCATCTCGACCACCGACTGCAGCACTGGGCCGCCGTCGAACAGCTGCGCGGCCCCGTTCGCCAGACTCGCCAGACCCGACGACACCGCGGCGAGTTGGTCCGCCCGCTCCTGCGGCAGGTGCTCGCTCGCCGCCATCAGCAAGCCGTCCACGGACACCAGCACGGCGTGTGCCACGCCAGGGACCTCGCGGGCGAAATTCGACACCAGCCAGTCCAGTGAATTGTCGGAGCCAGAACTCATGCGTGATCGGTTCCTTGGTCTGTCTCGCGGGCGTGCGATCGTCCAGCGCGAACGCCGCCGAAATGACTGCTCATCGAGGCGCGGATGGCTTCGGGGTCGCGTATGCCGTTCGATGCTAACCCGTTGTCGTCGTCGGCACGGTGGTGCGCAGTTCCGTTCTGATCGCTGGCGGCGCCGCCCGGCACCAGCCGGGCACCCGGCTCACGCACCGGCAGGCCCTGATCGGTGTGCGTCTGCACGGGGACGTTCTCGATGTCGGCGGCAGCGGACCAGCCACGGTCCCAGACTGTCTGCCAATCCAAATCGGGGCTGCGCGCCATGTCGTGCGGGTCGACCAGCCATTCGGAGAGCATCCGCTGATAGATCAGATCGTCGTCGGCGGGCGCAGCCGCGGGAGCGGCGGGTTCGGTGGACCAGACCTCGTCGGTCTCCGGCACTTCGGCCTCCGGCACTTCGGCCTGCGCCACCGGCACCGGCTCTGGCGCGACCGGCTCGGCTTTGCCGCGCTGGCGGCTCAATCGCCGCGAGCCGAAGAACGACGAGGTGTTCGAAACAGGTTGCGCCGCAGGCTGAGTCGGCTGTTCCTCGGGAGCGGGCGGTGCGTCCGCCGGGGTGCCGGTGATGCCGCTGGACCCCGGTCGGCGTCGGGGCAGCAGGCTTATCGACGACTCGGTCTCGTAGGAGCCGTTGCGTTCGTTGGCATCGACCAGCGCACCGGCCGCATCGCGGTCGTCCGCCACGGCGGTCGGCGGGTCGGGCGGGGCAACCGCTGCCGGGACCGCCGGCGCCATCTCGCGCGGTGTGACCGGGACGCCGTCGGCGGAAGCCAACACCGTCGACGGCAGGTAGACCTCGGCGGTCGTGCCCGACCGGGCGTCATCGATCGACGAACCGCGCAGTCGCACCCGGATGCCGTGCCGGTCGGCCAACCGGCCGACCACGAACAGACCCATGTGGCGGGCGCTCTCCGGAGTCACTTCTCCCCCGGCGCGCAGCCGCATGTTGGCGATCCGCCGGTCCCCGTCCGTCATGCCCAGCCCGGCGTCGACGATCTGCAGCAGGACCGCGCCGTCGTTGCGGAATCCGGCCGAGACCCGAACCGGCGACGCCGGCGGCGAGTAGCGCAACGCGTTGTCGATCAACTCGGCGAGCAGGTGGACGATGTCGCCGGAGACCGGGCCCGCGATCTCGCAGTCGGGCACCATCGACGTCTCGACGCGGCGGTAGTCCTCGACTTCGGAGGTCGCCGCGTGGATGACCGACGACAGCGCCACCGGCGATCGCTGGTCGCCGCGCGAACCCTGCGCCCCGGCCAGCACCAACAGGTTGGCGCCGTTGCGGCGCATCCGGGCGGCCAGGTGGTCGAGTCGGAACAGGCTGTCGAGGCGCTCGGGATCTTCTTCGTTGCGTTCGAGCCGGTCGATCAGCGAGAGCTGCTGGTCGACCAGCGTCCGGTTGCGCCGCGACATGGTTTCGAACATGTCGTTGACCAGGAGCCGCAGCCTGGCCTCGTCACCGGCCAATAGCAGTGCCTGGGTGTGCAATTCGTCGACCGCGTGCGCGACCTGACCGACTTCTTCGGTGGTGTACACCGGCAGCGGGTCGGGAGGCGATTCGTCACCGGCACGCACCCGGGTGATCTCACGCTCGAGGTCCTCGTGGGCGACTTTGAGCGCGCCGTCGCGCAATACCCGCAGCGGCCGGATCAGCGAGCGCGACACCAAGAACACGATCAGTAGCGCGGCGGCGATCGCGGTCAGCACCAGGACGATGTCGCGGATCGCGGCATTGCGCCGATCGTGGGCCTGGTTCTCAACGGACTTGGTCACCAGATCGGTGGTGTCCTTGATGAGCTGCGCGGCGATGCCGTCGGTGGTCTGCACGGACTTCAGCAGGATCGGGTTGTTGACCAGCTTGGTGGCCGGATCGGAGTCCGCCGACATCCGGGTCACCATCTGCTGCTGCAGCGTCTTGGCTTCCGGTGAGCCGACGCCGAGCACCTCGGCCATGCCGAACAGCGTCGACGGCTCCGTACCGGCCAGGGTGATCATCGACGTGCGCAGCTCGGGCTCGGGCAGATCAGCGCCGCGGGTGATCAGCAGCTGCTGCATCATCATCTGGCCGCGGGCCCCGATTGCGCGGCTCAGTCCCTGCGCAGCGGCCCGGATGCGCTCGTCGCGGACGCGCACCGACCCGTCGATGGTGTTCTCGGCGGTCAACAGGATCGGGGCGTAGGTGGTGACCCGCAGCCGCAGGGGCATCCCGTTCGTAGCGACGGCGTCCAACAGCGTCTGGCCGTTGTCCAGCAGGACGTTGACACCGGTCTCGACGTCGGAGGCGACGTTGGTCTCGGCCAGCCGGGCCTCGAGTTCGTGTTTGCGCGCGTCGTAATTCTTTTTCGCGCCCTCAACGTCGCCGCCAGCCGAGGTGGCCAGCAGCGCCACATCGAGAGCTGACATGTATTTGGTGATCGCCGGAACCATTTCGGCGCGATCGGCGGCGAGTCGGAGATCGCGCGCGTCGGTCACCGCCCCCGCAATACGAAGTCCACCGAAAACCATCGCCAACACCAACGGCACCGCGGCAATGGCCACCACTTTCCATCGCACCGGCCAATTTCGCAGCGACCACGACGCCGGTCGTTTCTCCGATCCGAACTCGGCGCTGTTGTCGACCGCGACGCCACTTTTGCTCGGCACGACGGCCCGCGCAGCGCGGGCAAACATCGTCACCGGACTACAGCGGTGCTAGTGACCGCCCCGCTGAATCGCAGTGTTAGCGCGAGGTTCATGAGACTTCCTGCTAATTGCGCTCACCCCGAGCGACGGGCAAGCGATATACGCCTGGCAATTCGACGAGTATGCCAGTCACCGGCTATCGAGACCACAATTCTTACTGAACAGACAGAGTTCACCGCCCCGCGCAAGTACGCGCTTCGAGCTGTCCAGCAAATTGTCGGCAGCCCGCGAATTCGGCCGGCAGCTGCTCCGGATGGCGCATTTCCCGGCAGAGTTCCCGGTAACGCAACATTCTGTTATCCGGATGCTGTCGCCAATTGGGCAGGCGCGGGCACCGTCATGGACCGGCAGCTAACCCGCAGGCTGCCATGATCGTCACGTGTTCCGGATTCTGTTCTTCTCGCCTCGCATAGCGCCCAATACCGGCAATGCAATCCGGACCGCGGCGGCCACCGGAGCCGAACTGCATCTTGTCGAGCCGCTGGGTTTCGACCTGTCCGAGCCGAAGCTGCGGCGGGCCGGGTTGGACTATCACGACCTCGCGTCGGTGACGGTGCATGCGTCGCTCGACGACGCCTGGACGGCGCTGGCGCCGCAGCGGGTGTTCGCGTTCACCGCGCACGCGACTCGGCTGTTCACCGACGTCCGGTATCAGCCCGGCGACGTGTTGATGTTCGGCCCGGAGCCCACCGGGCTCGATGCGACGACGCTTGCCGACAGCCACATCACCGACCGCATCCGCATCCCGATGCTGAGCGGACGGCGTTCACTCAATCTCGCCAACGCCGCCGCGGTCGCGGTGTACGAGGCGTGGCGGCAGCAGGGGTTTCGCGGCGCCCGCTGACGATGCGGAATGCGCAGCGTTCTGAGGAGGTAGTTACCAGGCGTTCCAGTGCGTGAGGTCCGCCGCGGGCAGCCGCTTGGCGGGCTTGAAGGCGGTGCCTTTGGTGTAGGCGATCGGGAACAGCCCACCCTGGCTGTACTTCTCGTAGGGAATCCCCACTATGTCGGCGACCTTCTCCTCGCCGCCGCGGATCAGGTGCAGTGTCGTCCAGCACGAGCCCAGCCCGCGCGAACGCAGCGCCAGGCAGTAACTCCAGACCGCCGGGAACAGCGACGCCCAGAAGGACACCCCGCCCAGTGGTTGCTTGTCCTCGCGCCCTTCGATGCACGGGATCATCAGGACAGGGGCTTCGTGCATGTGCTCGGCGAGATAGGTCGCCGAGTCTCTGACCGCGCCCATTCGTTCGCCCCGGGTGTCACCCTCGCCGTACTCGGGCGAGGGCGAGCTCAGGTAGGCGCGGGCGTTGGCCAGGTAGACGTCACCGATCGCCTTCTTCTTGTCGGCGTCCTCGACGAAAACCCATTGCCAGCCCTGCGAATTGGATCCGGTGGGCGCCTGCAGCGCCAAATCGAGACACTCCATCAGCAGGTCGCGGGACACCGACTTGTCGAAGTCGAGACGCTTGCGGACCGATCGGGTTGTGGTGAGGACTTCGTCGACGGACAAATTCAGGGTCATGCTTGGAGGCTACATTCGCAGCTATGAGCATCGAATTCCCGCAAGAGGTAGTCGGCAGGCTCGAGTCGGACAACTTTGGATGGTTGACCACCGTCGCCAAGTCGGGTCAACCGGTCCCCCGGCTGGTCTGGTTCTACTTCGACGGCGCCAAGCTGACCGTGTACTCCATGCCACAGGCCGCCAAGGTCGCCCACATCAAGGCGCACCCTGAAGTCAGCCTGAACCTGGATTCGGACGGTAACGGCGCCGGCATCATCGTGATCGGCGGCACCGCGGCGATCGACGCGACCGACGTGAATTGCCGCGACGACGCTCCCTACTGGGCGAAGTACGGCGAACAGGCCAAGGAGTTGGAATCGACCGAGGGGATCTCGATGGATGCGTTCAGCACCCGGTTGGCGATCACCCCGACCAAGGTCTGGACGACGCCGGGCGCATAGCACGGAGGCTCACCGGAAGTCACGGGACTTCGATCCGATCGTCAACGTGAGCTTGGCTATCCGCTCCGCCATGACAGTGATTGCGCCACTGGCGTTTTGGACCTGACCACGGATCAGCAGCGCCGACGACGTCTGCGCCACCTTGCGGTGCCGTGCCCACACTCCAGGTGTGCAGAGCACGTTGACCATCCCGGTCTCGTCCTCGAGATTGACGAACGTCACGCCCCGAGCGGTACCCGGCCGCTGCCGGTGCGTGACCGCCCCGGCGATCAGCACCCGCTCGCCGTCAGGCACCGACAGCAACGCGTTCGCGGGGATCACTCCCATCGCGTCGAGATCCGATCGCAGGAACTGCGTCGGGTAACTGTCCGGGGAGACGCCGGTGGCCCACACGTCGGCCGCGGCCAGTTCCACCTCGCTCATCCCCGGCAACGACGGGATGTGCGACGACGAGCCCACGCCCGGCAAGCGGTCCGGCCGCTGGGTGGCGGCCGCGCCGGCCGCCCATAACGCCTCCCGCCGGGACATGTCGAAGCAACGCAGCGCACCCGCGGTGGCCAGCGCTTCGGTCTGCGGCACGGACAGCTGCAGGCGACAGGTCAAATCCAGCAGTGAAGCGAAGGGCCCGTTGGCTTCTCGTTCTTCGATCAGCTTGTCTGCCAGGTCGTCGCCGATATGGCGAACGGCGCCCAGCCCCAGCCGAACCTCGGTGCCGGCATTCTCCAACGTGGCGTGGGTCAGGCTGGCCGCGACGCAAGGGCCGTGTACCGTCACGCCGTGCCGGCGGGCATCGGCCACCAGCGACTGCGGCGAATAGAAACCCATCGGCTGCGCACGCAGCAGCGCCGCGCAGAACGCCGCCGGATGGTGCAGCTTGAACCACGACGAATAGAAGACCAGCGACGCGAAACTCAGCGAATGGCTTTCCGGGAAACCGAAATTGGCGAATGCTTCCAGCTTTTCGTAGACCAAGTCGATCACGTCGTCATGGGCGCCGTGCATCCGGCGCATGCCGTCGTAAAACCGTCCGCGCAACTGCCGCATGCGTTCGGTCGACCGTTTGGATCCCATCGCACGCCGCAGTTGATCGGCCTCGGCGCCGGAGAAGCCGGCGCAGTCCACCGCGAGCTGCATCAGCTGTTCCTGAAACAGCGGCACTCCCAACGTCTTCCGTAACGCCGGCTCCATCGACGGATGGTCGTAGACGACCGGGTCGAGGCCGTTGCGCCGCCGGATGTACGGGTGCACCGAGCCGCCCTGAATGGGGCCGGGGCGGATCAACGCGACCTCGACCACCAGGTCGTAGAACACCCGGGGCTTGAGCCTGGGCAAGGTGGCCATCTGCGCTCGCGACTCCACCTGGAACACCCCGACGGAATCGGCGCGCTGCAACATCTCATACACCGCCGGTTCGGACAGGTCCAGCGCGGCCAAATCGACCTCGATGCCTTTGTGCTCGGCCACCAGGTCGATGGCGTAGTGCAACGCCGACAGCATGCCCAGCCCGAGCAGATCGAATTTGACCAAACCGATTGCCGCGCAATCGTCTTTGTCCCACTGCAGCACGCTGCGGTTTTCCATGCGGGCCCATTCCACCGGGCAGACGTCGGCGATCGGGCGGTCGCAGATCACCATGCCGCCGGAATGGATGCCCATGTGCCGGGGCAGGTTCTGGATCTGGTTGGCCAGGTCGACCACCTGCTCGGGAACGTCGTCGATGTCGGACGGTTGTGCGCCCCAGTTGCTGATCTGCTTGCTCCACGCGTCCTGCTGGCCCTGAGAGAAACCCAGGGCACGAGCCATATCGCGGACGGCGATCCGCGCCCGGTAGGTGATCACGTTGGCCACTTGAGCCGCGTAGTCGCGGCCGTATTTGTCGTAGACGTACTGGATGACCTTTTCCCGCTGATCCGACTCGATGTCGATGTCGATGTCGGGCGGCCCATCGCGGACCGGTGACAGGAAACGCTCGAACAGCAACTCGTTGGCGATCGGATCGACCGCGGTGACGCCGAGGGCGTAACAGACCGCCGAGTTGGCCGCCGATCCCCTGCCCTGACACAGGATGTCGTTTTCCCGGCAGAAACGGGTGATGTCGTAGACCACCAGGAAATATCCCGGAAATCGCAGCTGCTCAATGATGTTCAACTCGCGCTCGATCTGGGTGTACGCCTGCCGCGCGTGAGCCCGTGGGCCGTAACGGCGCTGGGCCCCCGCCATCGCCAGTTCGCGCAGCCAGCTGTCTTCGGTATGCCCGACTGGGACGTCAAACGGCGGCAACTGCGGGGCGATGAGCGACAGCCCGAATGCGCACTGCTCGCCGAGATCGGCCGCGGCGGTCACCACGTCGGGACGCTGCGCGAACAGCCGCGCCATCTCGTCACCGGACCGCAGATGCGAACCGCCCAGTGGGGCCAGCCAGCCGGCGGCCTCGTCCAGCGACTGCCTGGCACGTATCGCCCCCATCGCCATCGCCAGTCGGCGCCGCGACGGCGCGGCGAAATGCGCGCCGGTGGTCGCGACACTGCTCAGCCCGAATCGTGGTGCCAGTAGCGCTAATTCAGAGTTGACCTCGTCGTCGAGCGGGCAGCCGTGGTGGGTCAGCTCGACGCTGACCCGATCGGAGCCGAACCGGTCCACCAGGTCGGCCAGCGCCGCCAACGCCGCGTCCGGTCCACCGGCGGCCAACGCGCGACGGACATGACCTTTGCGGCAACCGGTGAGGATGTGCCAATGCCCGCCCGCGGCGTCGGTGAGCGCGTCGAAGTCGAAACGCGGCTTGCCTTTCTCGCCGCCGGCCAGATGCGCCGCGGCCAGCTGCCGCGACAGCCGCCGGTAGCCTTCCGGGCCGCGAGCCAGCACCAGCAGATGCGGGCCGGCCGGATCGGGATCGTCGGTCCGGGCACCCGGCCCCAGCGACAGTTCGGCGCCGAAGACCGTGCTGATGTTCAATTCCACCGCCGCTTCGGCGAACCGCACCGCCCCGTAGAGGCCGTTGTGGTCGGTCAGCGCGATGGCACGCAGGTCCAGCCGGGCCGCCTCCTCGACCAGTTCCTCCGGCGCACTGGCGCCGTCCAAAAAGCTGTACGCCGAATGCGCGTGCAATTCGGCGTACGGGACAGACGAGCCGACCGGCCGGCTGTCGTCCGGCGGCTGATACGCCGCGCGCTTCGGCGACCATGGGACCTCATCCGCGGGACCCCACACCGATGGTGTGCCGGAGCGGCGCGGTTTCCCGGCCAGCACCCGCTCCATCTCCGCCCAGCCCGGCGGCCCGTTGCTCCAACCCACCGGCTCAGTCTATCGAATATATGTTCGATAGGTCAGTCGTCGGGCCACCCCAGGGCGTTGAATACGGCAACCGGGTTGAGGTAGTCGCGCCAGTGCGCGATTTCCCGGTCGCGCACGGTGATCACCGAAATGAATCTGTTGGCGTAGGGACGGTTGCCGTCGACGGTGTGGCCTTCCGATGCATATTCAAGGACAGCCACTCCCCTGTTCGGGTCGTGATAGACGGACAGGTCGAAGCAGCGGTCCAGATGGATCGCATTGCCATACGGCCGGTAGAGCTCGGCGAGCGCCTGTCGACCATCCACCCTCGCCGGGTATCCGGGCACGGTGATCACATACTCCGTGACAACGTCCTCGGCCATCAGATCGAAGAAGTGGCCAGGCTCAACAAAGCCTTCCAGGCCCTGCACGATGATCTCGAAGAACGGATCGAGCGCGGCGAAATCGTCCAGGTTCGCAATAGGGTTTTTCATCGCTGCTTCCTTCCCCGTTCCAGCACAACAACATTCGCTCACATTCAAAAGTCCGATGGCCCCAAGGACGTTGTCCCAGCGAGATTCTCAGAAATCCTCAGACTAAGCCGTCATCGATGGAAACCGTTCGTCATGCGAGTAACACCATTGCATGATTTCCAACTGCGTTGCCACACAACCGACCCCAGTTGTTTACATGAATTAATCCCGACGCCACCTCTGACCGGTGGTCACCACGAATACTTGACCACTATCCCCAGCAGTGAAACGGCGGTGATAAGTCGTGGAGCAACTCAATACGCTCGACGCGGGCTTCCTCATGGCGGAGGATTCAGACCGCAACGTCAGTCTGGCGATCGGCGGAATCGCGATCATCGAAGGCTCGACGCCCAACTACGACAAGCTCAAATCTGTTCTGGCCGAACGGTTTAAAGCGATACCTCGCTGTACTAAGATGCTGCGCACCCAGCCCTTCGACGTCGGTGCGCCGCAGTGGGTCGACGATCCGGGATTCGACATCAGCCGCCACGTGCGCCGGGTGGCCGTCCCCCGCCCGGGCGGCGACAGCGAGCTGTTTCAGGTGGTCGCCGACGTGCTGGAGCGCCGGCTGGATCGGGATCGACCGCTCTGGGAGTGCTGGGTCATCGAAGGCCTCAAGGGCAATCGCTGGGCAATCCTGATGAAGATCCACCACTGCATGGCCGACGGCATCTCGGCGACGCGGATCCTCACCCGGCTCTGCGACGAGATCGACGGCGATGCGTTCGCCCGGCCCGCCGCCGCCCCACGCGCCGCCAGACGCCCACACCTCAAGCCGGTCCCGGACACCAACCCGCGCAGCAACCCGGTGACCAATCTGTGGCGGACCGCCACCGGCATCACCGGCACGGTAAGCCGGACGGTCAGCGGAGCCGCCGAGATCGCCGGCGGGTTGCTCCGACCGACCGCGGGATCGTCGCTGGTAGGGCCGGTCACCGCGATGCGCCGCTACCGCGCGGTGCGGGTTCCCCTGGCCGACGTCGAACAGATCTGCCGCAAGTTCGACGTGACCGTCAACGATGTCGCGCTGGCCGCGATCACCGAGGGCTATCGGTCCGTGCTGCTGCACCGCGGCGAAAAGCCGCGGCCGGACTCGCTGCGCACCCTCGTTCCGGTGTCGCTACGTTCGCACGACGCACTCGACAAGCCGGGCAACCGGCTGTCGATCATGCTGCCCTACCTTCCCGTCGAGCAGGACGACCCGATCCAGCAGTTGCGCATGGTGCACAGCCGGATGACCCGAACCAAGCAGGGCGGTCAGCGTCAGGCGGGAAACTTCGCCGTCACCGCAACCAGCTACGTCCCTTTCATGTTGTCCTCGTGGATGATTCGATTCCTCACTCGTCTGCCACAGCGGGGCATCGTGACGTTGGCAACCAACGTCCCGGGTCCGCACCGCCGGCTGCAGATGATGGGTCGCAATGTCGCGCGGCTGCTGCCGATTCCGCCGATCGCGTTGCAGCTGCGCACCGGCGTCGCGGTGATGAGCTACGCCGACGATCTGGTGTTCGGCATCACCGCCGACTACGACGCGGGAGCCGACATCGACGAGCTGGCCGACGGAATCAAGATCGGCGTGGCACGCCTCGACATGCTGAGCCAGGATTCCATCCTGCTGTTCGACCGGAAATCGGTCTGACGCCTACCGACTAGCCTGACAACCGGCGCCGCGACCGCGGGCCGGGAAGGCAGGCGGGCAATGTCGGTCACCATCGACCCGCGCCGCCACGACGCGGTGCTGTTCGATCTCGATCATCCGGACGCGCTCGCGGAACGACTGCGCGATGCCGGTGTCCGCTTCGCCCACAGCGATGCCGCAGACCTGATCGAGGCGGCGGACAAGCTGTCGGCGCGGCCGGGCCGGTGCGCGGTGGTGACCGGCACCGAGGACGGCGTGACGGCCGCACGCTCCGCGGGATTCGCGCTGGTGATCGGCCTCGACCCGACCGGGCACGG